>NZ_JBYRHR010000002.1:0-680039 GCF_058068205.1 Aequorivita sp. IT1282
GTATTTTTAGGGTACTTTAATGAAAATAGCATAAGAGATAAACAAGTATCAATTAGACTAAGTCAGAATCTAGTGTAAAGCATGTGACTTTAACTTTGTAAACTATGTGCCTTAACGAACATTATAAAAAACCTAATTAATATGTTTGGAATAACGAATTTTGAAACTTTTCTAATTGCAGCAATACTCTTGAATTTAACTCCTGGAGCAGACACAATGTACATTCTTGGGAGAAGTATTTCGCAAGGAAAAAAAGCTGGAATATTGTCAGCTATCGGAATTTCAACTGGTTCATTAGTTCATTGTATTGTTGCAGCCTTCGGACTTTCAATAATTATCGCTAAGTCCGCAATCGCTTTTAGCACGATTAAATATTTAGGAGCTGCTTATTTAATTTATTTGGGTGTAAAAGCATTTTTGACAAAATCACGAAACGAATTTGAAGTTGAACAACTGGAAAAAAAGAAAACGAGCAATCGGAAAATATTTGTTTCGGGAATTTTAACTAATATTTTGAACCCAAAAGTGGCATTATTCTTTTTGGCATTCTTACCACAATTTATTGACCCGAATTATGCAACGAATTCATTACCGTTCATAATCCTAGGATTGACATTTATTGCGACAGGAACAATTTGGTGCTTGGCATTAGCATTATTTTCAGCCAAATTATCAGACAGAATAAGAAAAAACTATAAAATCAAAATGTGGTTGGACAAAATAACGGGCGGAATATTCATAGCCTTAGGAATAAAATTGGCACTCGCGAAGAAATAACAGTTGCCAACAACGTATATAAAACATAGTGCGAGTCGTTGCTAACACAAAGGTTCGTGCATTTTTGGGAAGTCGCCAAATTTTTAAATTTGACGAATTGCCAAAAATAAAATAATTGAAATATTTAAAAATTCGGCTTGTGTTTATCCGTTAAGTAGTTGCTTATTTTCTGCACTACGTTTCATATACAAACCGTTGCCACACATTTAAAAAAAAATCGTCACGAATTGAACATTCTGAAAAAAATATTATATGGAATTGGAATTTTAACCATAGTTGGAATTGGAATAATTTTCGATTTTTCCGACAGAGGACAATTCTATTCCGAAAACCTTCCGACTGACGAAAAAAATGTATTTGAATGGAAAGACCATTATGACGAATATCAAGACCATAGAAATGTTTATAAAGTACACTTCGGATTTGGAAAATATAAATTCCCTAGAGAACACGTTGCAAAAATAAAATTGTTCAAGAATAGCTTTTTAACGAGTCGCCTAACTTCCAAAACAGTTTCGGAATTGAATAAAGCTGATTTAGATATATTTTTCAATAATCCAAGCAACTTCGATTGGTCAGAGACTACTTGGAGTTTGTCTGAATCGGAATATATTTTTAGATTTTACAATAAAGAAAATAAAGAAATCGGAAAGGTTTGGTTTTCTTTAGATAGTTCTAAAATGACAGAATCTAAACCATTCACACCGAATATGAAATATGGAAGATTAAGCGAAGTTGGTATAAAAAATTTGAATTTTATAATGAACGAAATATTAACTGAATAAAAAAAACGTGAGGCAACACCGTGTATAATTAATTGCTTTGTTCGTGCTTACTTACGAAAATCCTTGCAGATTTTCAGTTTGGTGCATACTTGCAAAATTAAGTGCTAATCCACGCAACTACTCATAGCCTAGACATTGTAGCACATTTGACGCAACCATTCTGAAAATAACATCTTATAAAAAAGTAAATTATGAAATATCGAATTTTATTTATCTCAGTTTTATTTATTGGACTATTTTCTTGTAACAATGATGACGATTGTACTAATACAATTTTAAACACGACAAGTCTTGAAATTGAATATGGCTGTACGAATACTAAATATCAAATGGATATAGAATTATCTGAAAATTTTATGATTATTAAAAATCAACTTGATTTTGCTGAATTTGTATCAGGAAGTTGCCAACCTACGATTGATTTTACAGTTTATGATTTGATTATTGGAAAGAAAGGACTTGCGAATGGGAATACTTCTATTGACTACGAATTAATTGAAAATTGTGAGACTGGGAACGAAAATCTAATTGTTACTTTCAATCAAAATGAAACAACTGTAGCCCCTAATTTGACATATCACGCTCTAATTCCAAAACTTGGAAATGGGCAAGAATTGAATGTTGAAATAATAATTAATTAAAAACGTGCTACAACACCGTGTATAATTGCTTGGTTTTAGCCTACTTACGAAAATTCTCGCGGATTTTCTATGTCGTGTATATTTGTTAACTCTCTCGCTTAACCACGCAACTAATCATACACAAACACGTTACCTGTAATTTGAAGAAAACCTATGAACAGATTTTTAACTTCAATATTTTTCTTACTTTTTACAAGTTTGGGATTTGCACAAAATGGAAAAATACTGTCAAAAGAATTAGTGAATATTTCCCAAACACCGATTTGGGAAAGGATTTCTCAAGACAACCAATTACATACAGATTTTGAGCATTTAAAAAAGTTGGATTTTTATTTTATTACTTATCAAAGTGACAGCTTAAAAGTTCGAGGAATAATTGTTGAGCCAAAAAAAGAAGGAAAATTTCCAGTTGTAATTTTTAATCGAGGAGGAAATAGAGATTTTGGCGAATTGACTATTGAAAATTTAATAATGTATACTTCAAAATTAGCCGAACAAGGTTATGTAATAATCGGAAGTAACTATCGAGAAAACGACGAATTCGGAGGTTTAGAAATAAATGACGTTCTTAATTTGACCGAAACCGTAAAAGAAATTGAAAAAGCCGATTCTAATTCTATAGGAATGTTTGGTTGGTCGCGAGGAGGAATGATGACATATTTGGCACTTCAAAAATCCGATAAAATAAAAACTGCTATTATTGGAAATGGTCCAACTGATTTGTTTGGAATAATTTCTGAAAGACCTAAAATGGAATCTAATGTTATTGCGGAATGTGTTCCAAATTATTATCAAAATAAAGAATCAGAATTAAAAAAACGTTCAGCAATTTATTGGGCAAACGAATTAAACAAAAGTAGCAGTCTTTTAATTTTGTGTGGTACTAATGACAAAAGAGTAAATCCTGAACAAGCAGACAAAATTGCTGACAAGTTAAAAATAGTGGAATATGATTTTGAATTAAGGAAATTCGATACAGACCATTATTTTACTGAAAAGAAAAATGAATTGAATGATTTAGTAATAGAATGGTTCAACGAACGATTGAAAAACTACAGGTAACAAAGAACTGAGGTAAAAAACAACACATTTCTTTATTAATTTGTGACATTATTATTCTAGGCTTACAGATTAAAGAAGGACTTGACTAAGCAAAGTTGATTTGGGTAATTATATGTTATACGCTCGGAATTTTAAGTTTTTTACATTTAATAAGAAGAGTCTTAACCGAATTTAGTAACAAGCGGATTAAAAAACGGAACAATTTTTCACAATAAAATGGCATTCAAAAACAACTAAAATAGAATACAACAAATTGATAAACAGATATATGAAACAAATACTACTCCTCACAATTATCCTTTGCTTTACAACGCTTCATTCCCAAAACAATATAAATATCTATATAGAAGAAGGTATAGCGTATCACGACCAAGGAGATTATGACAAGGCCTTGGAGGCCTACAACAAAGCCTTAATACTAGACCCGCAATCTACCGTAGTAAACTATGAAATGGCCTTGAGCTATTTTAAGAAAAAGGATTATAAAAATTCGATTGCTCGCGCCGATATGATAATAGATAAAAAAGGTGACAATCTGGTCAATGCCTATCTTATTAAAGGTTCAGCTTTGGACATGTTGGGAAAAGTAAAGGAATCTATCAAACTTTTTGAAAAAGCTATTCGGAAATTTCCAACGGATTACTTACTCTATTATAATTTGGCACTGAATCATTATAAACTGAACCAAATGGACGAAGCACTTGAAAATGTAATTAAAGCCATTGAAAATAACTCAAGCCACGGCAGTAGCCACTGGATGCTTGCAAACATTGAATCTGCCAAAGGAAATACCGTTCAATCGTTGTTGGCTAATTATTATTTTCTTTTTTTAGAACCAAATTCTTCTCGCTCTACAGAAGCTTATACATTGCTTCGCGAAAATTTTGGCGGCAACGTAACTCAAGACAAAGACAATGCAATTACTATAAATATTTCTATGAGCGACGACGATGATCCCTTTTCTACCGCGTCATTTATGCTGGGTCTTTTGGGTGCATCGAATATGTTGCCCGAAAATGCTAATAAAACTTCCGAAGAACTTTTTGTTGACAATACCGAATCGTTTTTTCAGGTTTTGGGCGAATTGAAAAAGGACAAGTCAAAAGGTCTCTATTGGAATTTTTATGTCCCTTTCTTTTATGATTTAACCAAGAGCGTCCACTTAGAAACCTATTGCATGTATATTTCGCAAAGCGGAAATGAAAAGGCCGAAGCATGGCTAGAAGAAAATGAGGAAAAACTTTCGGCCTTTGATGCCTGGTTAGAGGAATAATTTTTTCGAAATAAATTTTAAATATTAGCCTCTTTTAATTTCAAACTTTTCAAACACCAAAACTTATGAAACAACTTTTACTTCTCGCCCTACTTGCTTCATTCTTTACGATTTCCGCCCAAAACGATTGCGAAAAATTTAAAAACGGAACGTTTAAAATTAGCAATCCCGAATTGGATTTTGCCTGTACCATCACCCGAAATGATTCCATTCAAATTGAAACAGTTGAAGGTACTGGCGAGCAATTCACTTACAAAGTGGAATGGACAAATCCTTGCGAATACACGCTACAAATGATTAAAGGTCGCCCAGAGCGAGTGGAGTTTTATAAAGACAATGTACTGAAAGTAAAAATTATTTCGACTGAAGATGACAATTACACCTTCGAAGCCAAAATAGACGGAATAGACTTTGTTGCCACCCAAACTATTTATAAAGTAGAGTAAGAATCTAGCATAAACCATTCAAAACCCTATGACTTTATTATACTCCACACTTTTAAGCCGCATAAAAGCCGTCTTTATAGATTCTATTATTATAATAGGAATAATGTATGCCGCCAGCGAAATTTTCGGGCTTTTTGAAAGTGTTCCAAATTATTTTAGGGTTATTGTTTTCCTCTTTGTATTTCTGTTCTACGACCCTTTGTTTACAAGTCTATTTGGTGGAACAATTGGACATTCGTATAACGGAATCGGGGTTAGAAGAGATGATAGTACCAATAGAAAAATATCATTCCCCATGGCACTGCTTCGTTTTGTATTTAAATCACTTTTAGGATGGCTATCTTTTTTAACGATAAGTGGCAATAATAAGAAAAAAGCCATTCACGATTTTGTGGCTAATTCAGTTGTTGTTGATTTACAGGAAGAAGAAAAGAATTCATAAAAACAATTAATACACTTTTAACCCTCTACTCCGCTACAATAACTTTGAAATAATTAATTTTGAAGAAATTCATAAAACATTCAGATGAAGTACGATCAAATACCCAGCAAACTCTTTGTAAAAAACCGCAAAAACTTTATGGCGCAGATGAAGCCGAAAAGTGTTGCAGTTTTTAACAGTAACGATATTTATCCAATTAGCTCAGATAGCACTATGCCTTTTCAGCAGGCACGAGATATTTTCTATTTATCGGGCGCAGATCAAGAGGAAACTATATTAGTTCTTTTTCCAGACGCACCAAATAAAGAGCACCGCGAAATGCTTTTTGTTCGCGAAACAAACGACCATATTGCAGTTTGGGAAGGTGAAAAACTAACCAAAGAAAAAGGTACTGAAGTAAGTGGAATTGAGTCTATTTTCTGGTTAAAAGAATTCGATAAGATTTTCTATGAAGTAATGACGCAAGCAGAGCGCATTTATTTCAACACCAACGAGCACTACCGTCAAAGTGTTGAAACCCAAACTCGCGAAGATCGTTTTATAAACACTACAAAAGCAAAATTTCCTGCACACAGTTGGGAACGCAGCAATCCTATTTTGCAAGCATTGCGTTCTGTGAAAGATCAAATAGAATTAGATATAATGCAGAAAGCGTGCGATATCACTGAGAAAGGACATCGCAGAATCTTAGATTTCGTAAAACCTGGCGTTTGGGAGTACGAGATTGAAGCCGAATATATGCACGAATTTTTAAGAAATCGCTCGCGTGGTTTCGCATATACTCCTATAATTGGAAGCGGAAACAACGCAAATGTGCTTCACTATGTTGTAAATAATCAACAATGTAAAGCAGGCGATTTAATATTGCTTGATGTGGGCGCAGAATACGCAAACTATTCTAGCGATATGACTAGAACCGTTCCCGTAAGCGGAAAATTCAGCAAGCGTCAACGCGAAGTTTATGATGCAGTAAAACGCGTAAAAGACGACGCTACAAAAATGCTCGTTCCTGGAGCTTACTGGAAAGAATTTCACGAAGAAGTTGGCAAATTGATGACTAAGGAACTTCTCGGTTTAAAACTTTTGGACAAAGCAGATGTAAAAAACGAAGACCCAAAATGGCCTGCTTATAAAAAATACTTTATGCACGGCACCAGCCACCACATTGGTCTAGACACTCACGATTATGGTGTGCTTTGGGAAAAAATGGATGAAAATATGGTTTTCACTGTTGAACCAGGAATCTATATTCCTGAAGAAGGTTTCGGAGTTCGTTTGGAAGACGATGTAGTTATTCAGAAAAACGGCGAGCCTTTCAATCTAATGCGCAACATTCCTATTGATGCAGAAGAGATTGAAGATATCATGAACAAATAGAGTACAGAATAAATATTAAAGAATAAAGACCTGCAAAGTTTACTAAACCTTGTGGGTCTTTTTTTAAGCATATGATTTTTAACTACAAAAACATTCCAATCCATTACGAAACCCTTGGAAAAGGGCCTGCAATAATATTGCTTCATGGTTTTTTAGAGAGCGCTACAATGTGGAAACCATTGTTGCCACAGCTGACTGAAAACAATACTGTCGTTACAATAGATTTTCCCGGCCACGGAAAAAGTGATGTTATTTCTGAAATCCACACTATGGAATTAATGGCAGAAGTGGTTGATGAAATAGTACAACATTTACAAATAACCTCAGCTACATTCATTGGGCATTCAATGGGCGGTTATGTTGCTTTGGCTTTCGCCGAATTATTTCCTGAAAAGGTTGATAAATTAGTTCTTCTTAATTCATCTCCTGCGGCAGATTCCGAAGAAAGAAAGAAAAATCGAAATCGAGCTATTAAAGTTATTGATAAAAATCCAAAAGCATTTATTAGTATGGCTATTGGAAATTTATTTGCTGAATCGTCCCGCGAAAAATTCAATTCGGAAATTGAAGCTTTAAAAGATGAAGCATATACTTTCCCCGTTGAAGGTATAAAGGCAGCCATTAGAGGAATGCGCGACCGAAAGGACCGCACAGAAATACTGAAAAACTTCGCAAAAGAAAAACATCTTATTTTTTCTGAAGAAGACCCTATTTTACCACTATTGGAGGCAATAAAACTTGCTGAGCATTGTGGAGCCACAACAGCAATTATTAAAGGAGGACATATGAGCGTAATTGAAAATAAAGATGCCGTTGCGAATAACCTGCACTTAATCGGTTAAAAGTTGCGTTTTATCTGAAAAATTATTAATTTTGGTATGTTAACCCCAAAATAATTTCTTAAAGATGGAAAATGTCGTGCCCCAAAGACGACCTCCAATCTTAAGCCTAATATGTATTGCATTTGGCCACGATTACATTGTAATCCGCAAAATCAACAATCAAATTTTCGAATATGAATGTGCTTGTTGCGGAAAGGAGGTTTCGAACAATCGTTTTGGTAAACTTGAAAAGCTTACTCAAAAACGTCGCAAACTGAATGAGAAGCTATTGCGTTTTTTCAGAAAAAGGAGAAAGCGATTAATACGCTAAAATGCTACTTACAACTTTCAAAATAATAGAATTTCTTACTTAGGAATTATCCCCTTACGCGCCTTTCCGAAATTTAGTCGTCATTATTCAACGCATTCCAACCCCTTGCAATCAATGGTATTTTTGTTCCTGCGCGGCTAATTAAATGCACGCCTTCTTTTTCATTCGTAATATGACCAATAATAGAGAAGTGCGGATTAGCTTTTATTTTCGGGAAATCTTCCTGTTTAACTGTAAAGAGCAATTCGTAATCCTCGCCACCGCTTAAAGCTATAGTTGTACTATCAAGATTAAATTCTTCACAAGTAGAAATAACTTGCGGATCTAGTGGAATTTTATCTTCGTATACATTACAACCTACTTTAGAGCTTTTACAGATATGAAGTATTTCTGAAGAAAGTCCGTCGCTAATATCAATCATTGCAGTAGGTTTCACGTCTAGTTCTTTCAACAAACCAGAAATGTCTTTTCGTGCTTCGGGTTTCAATTGGCGCTCCACCAAATAGGAATAAGGTTCCAAATCTGGTTGCGAGTTAGGATTCACTTTAAAAACTTCCTTTTCGCGTTCTAAAATTTGCAAGCCCATATAAGCTGCGCCAAGATCGCCAGTAACTACCAGCAAATCATTTTCTTTCGCGCCGTCTCTATAAATAGCTTCTCCTTTATTTACTGTACCTAAAGCGGTTATGCTTATCAACAAACCTGTAGTTGAAGAAGTTGTGTCGCCACCTATTACATCTACATTATACACTTTTGCCGCGGCTGTAATTCCTGCGTAAAGTTCTTCCAATGCTTCCACCGGAAATCTATTTGAAGCTGCAATGCTTACCGTAATCTGCGTAGGTTCGGCATTCATAGCGAAAACATCTGAAATATTTACCACCACAGCCTTGTATCCTAAATGCTTTAAGGGCATATAGCTTAAGTCAAAATGAACTCCTTCCACCAATAAATCTGTAGTAACTACAATTTCATTTTTAGCATTGCAGGAAATCACAGCGGCATCGTCTCCAATCCCTTTGACAGTCGATTTTTGTTTTATTTTGAAATTTTTCGTGAGGTGCTCAATTAGTCCAAACTCGCCCAAATTTCCAATACTGGTTGCGGAATTATCTTTATTCTCAAACATAAAATAGATTTATTGCAATTTTCTGCAAAAATACAGTTTCAAATAGCAATAAAAAAGCTAATCATAAATAATGGTATTTTATATTTATAACCCTTCTTATAAAAAATATTATAGCATGACATTAATATTTAACCTCTTACGCTTGTAAAGAGGCTTAAAATATGAGTACATTTAGCCCCTCATATAAATTTAGCATACAAACCAATGAAAAAAGCACTACCCCTTTTAGCACTATTAATTAGTATAATTACTGTAGCACAAACACCCTGTGTAAATGGCATGGCAGGGCAGTATCCCTGTAATGGCCTAGATTTACAATCAAATATTGGCCTTAATGTTTTTGGCTCAGATAGAGGAAACGATTCTTGGGGATGGACAGACCCACAAGATGGAAAAGAATACGTTATAATGGGCCTTGGGAATGGGGCTGCATTTGTAGATATTACAGATCCCGTAAATCCTGTATATCTTGGAAAACTACCTACTCACACTGGTTCAAGCAGTTGGAGAGATATTAAAGTATATAATAATTATGCATTTATAGTAAGCGATGTAAATTCTGGCAGTCACGGAATGCAAATTTTCGATCTTACTCGCCTTCGTAATGTAACAAATGCTCCAGAGACTTTTACTGAGGATGCGCATTTCAGCGGTTTTGGAAACTGTCATAACATAGTAATTAATGAAGAAACAGGTTATGCCTATGCGGTAGGATCTGACGGAAATAATGGAGGTCCTATTTTTATAAATATTCAGGATCCTTTAAACCCAATTCAAGAGGGACAATTTACTGGAGACAACTATAGTCATGATGCCCAAGTAGTAATGTATGATGGCCCAGATGCAGATTACGCAGGTCGCGAAATTCTTTTTGGAAGTAATGAAGACAGAATTTCAATTGTAGATGTAACAAACAAAAATAATCCTGTAGGCATTTCAGTAGGTTTTTATGGAAGTGTAGATTACACACACCAAGGTTGGTTAACAGAGGATAAGCGTTTCTTTATTATTGGAGACGAATTAGACGAAGCCAACTTCGGTTTTAATACTAGAACCATCGTTTTTGATGTATCGGACTTAGACAATCCAGTTGTTCATTTTGAGTACGAAGCAGATGTGGCAGCAATAGACCATAACGGATATGTAAAAGGAGATGAATTCTACCTTTCTAGCTACCGTGCAGGCTTAAGAGTTTTAGATATTAGTGATATTGAAAACCAAAATATGGTAGAAACTAAATTTTTCGACACTTACCCTTCAAGCAATTCAGCTCGTTTTGACGGAGCTT
Source organism: Aequorivita sp. IT1282 (assembly GCF_058068205.1). Taxonomy (NCBI): domain Bacteria; kingdom Pseudomonadati; phylum Bacteroidota; class Flavobacteriia; order Flavobacteriales; family Flavobacteriaceae; genus Aequorivita; species Aequorivita sp. IT1282. Next base: position 10,373 of record NZ_JBYRHR010000002.1, read on the forward strand.
GGAGTGTGTATCCATATTTTGCGAGTGGTAATATTGTTATTAGCGATATTGACAGAGGTCTATTTATAGTTAGAGATCCATTGTTGGGAGTTAATGATAATGCTGTTACAAATTTTGCAATTGCACCCAACCCAGCGAAGGAGATAGTTACAGTTTCTTCTAAAGTAGAACCGATAAACAAAATTGAAATTTACAATGTTCTTGGTCAAAAAGTAATGGAACAGAGCTTTACAAATAGTCTTTCAGAAAGTTTAAATATTTCGAAATTACAATCGGGAATGTATGTGATGAAAATAAATTCAACTACAACAAAACGTTTATTAATAGACTAAAAAACAAGCATTCCTTTTATGCTAATTATTAAAATTTATAGATTTAAAGCACTTCTTTTTCTACTATCATTTTCATTCCTTCTTTTTTCTTGCGGAAAAGATGACGGTAACGAACCTGAGCCTGAAATTAACGGTGAAGTTGAACTCGTGAAAACCTACGGTGGAAGCGGAATTGATGAAGCGGTCTCGGTGGTTGAAGCAGCAGATGGCAACTATCTGGTTTTGGGGACTACCCGAAGCTCAGACGGCGATATCACAGATCGCGCTGGTAACGACAGCGATTTCTGGCTGTTGAAACTTTCGAAAACTGGAGATATTATTTGGAGCAAAACCTATGGCGGCAGCGATGATGAAAATGCTTCGCGAATTACCAAAACTAATGATGGTGGTTTTCTGCTATCTGGATATACTACCAGCAACGATGGCGATGTTAACCAAAATGCAGGTTTTCAAGATTATTGGGTCGTAAAGATAAATGCATCCGGTGGTATTATTTGGGAGAAAAATTTTGGATTTTCAGGCAGCGATCAGGCCTCTAAGGCTTTTCAAACTTCAGATGGTGGTTATTTTATAACTGGCTATTTTGATGTTTCGGCAAGTGGCGGCGCTGGTAATGATTTTAATAAAGGCGCCATGCACGGTGTAGGCGAATATTGGGGCATTAAGCTGAAATCCGACGGTACCACTCAATGGAGACGGTATTTTGGCGGAAGCAATAACGATAGAAGTTATGACGCCCTAGAAACAGCAGACGGCGGTTTTTTAATGACCGGCACTTCTGAAAGTGAAGATTATGACAAAACAGACTTTAAAGGAAGTTATGATTATTGGGCCGTTCGCTTAACAGCAACTGGCGATTTGCTGTGGACAAAGTCTTTTGGAGGCGAAGAAATAGATAATTCGTACGCTTCAATTAAAACCGATGACGGCAATTATATAATGGTTGGCGACTCGCGAAGTGCAGACCAAGACGTAACTAATCCGCGGGGTAATGCGGATGCTTGGATGGTAAAATTTGATGACAATGGCAACAAAATCTGGCAAAAATCTTTTGGTGGTTTACAGTTCGATACCGCTCATAGTATCGTACAGCGCAACAACGGAGATTATATTTTAAGTGGACACAGCCGAAGCGCAGATGGCGATTTACAAAATAATAATGGTCTAAACGACGTTTGGGTATTTGTGGTTGATGCAACCGGAAATTTAAAATTTCAAAAGAGCATTGGCGGCTCGAGTATCGATTTTGCTTCCGAAGCAATTGAAACTACAGACAACAAAATTGTGGCCGTTGGCAATAGTGAAAGTAATGATTTGGACATTCCTTTAAACAAGGGATCAAAAGATTTTTTATTGATTATACTGAACTAATATTATCTAATACACGTTTTTGAAATTATGAAAACACTCGCTTTTTTACTTATCATGACTTTTGTGGCTATTGGCTGTAGCAGTAGCGACGAGCCACAGACTGAAGTCCTGGGATGTATGGATCTTAGTTCACTTAATTACAATCCCGCGGCAAATACAGACGATGGCTCCTGCACATACGAAAAAAGTGCAACTATTCTTTTTACACAAAACTGGGCGGGAAACCCAGTAACAGAGGCAGATTTTAACGCTACAGAATTTCTAAATGAAGCAGGAAATTTAATTAAGATTACTAAACTTCGCTATTTAATTTCAAGAATCGTACTAATAAAAGCTGATGGTGCTACAATCAATTTTGACGAATACAATTTAATAGATCTTTCAGACCGTAACACGCTATCGTTTTCACCAGCAATACCTGTAATAACTGGAGATTATACTGGAATCGCTTTTATATACGGGTTTAATGAAGCAGACAATGTTAGCGGTGCTTACCCAGATTTAAATGATGCGAATTGGAATTGGCCTTCTATGGCAGGAGGCGGATATCATTTCATGCAAATGGAAGGCACTTTTGATGACGCAGCGGGTGCACCTCAACCTTATAATTTTCACAATGGTACTGCTCGCGTAAGTGATGGTGTTTTTGAGCAGAATTTTATAGCGTTAAATTTTGATAAAAACTTTACAATTACTGATGATACTACTATCGAAATAAAAATGGATATCTCAGAATGGTACAAAAATCCATTGACGTGGAATTTAGAAGATCGCAGTACAGATCTTATGATGAATTATCTTGCTCAAAAAGATATGCAAAGAAACGGTGCTTCCGTATTCAGTATTGGAGAAGTAACACAATAAAGATGAAAATAGGCCCTGTGAAAATTTATCAATTAGTATTTGGGATAACAGCATTGTGCCTTGTTTTATCGTGTTCTTCGAATGATTCAGCTTTAGAGGAACCTATCGATGAGTACACCCCCACTCCAAAAGCATTGACGGTTCCGCCCATTCTTGAACGATTACTTCCGCCGCCTTTTATTCCAGCAGACAATCCACAAACTGTAGAAGGTATTGCGTTAGGAAGAAAACTATTCTTTGACCCAATTCTTTCGGGGGATGGAACACAAGCATGTGCCTCTTGCCACAATCCCGCCAAATCTTTTACTGACGATAATCGTTTCAGTGTTGGGATAGACGGTGTAGAAGGTACACGGAATTCCATGCCAATCTTTAACATGGCTTGGAATAGAGACAACAAATTTTTCTGGGATGGACGTGCCATGAGCATTGAATTACAAGCCTTAGAACCCGTTACCAATCCTATTGAAATGCACAATACTTGGGAGAATGCCGTGGGTAGTTTACAGAACAACGGCCAGTATCCTGAACTTTTTAATAAAGCTTTCGGCACCACCACTATTACCAAAGAGCTTACAGCAAAAGCCATTGCACAGTTTGAGAGAACACTTATTTCGGCAAATTCACCTTTTGATAAACATCTTTTAGGCGAAAGTGAACTAACACCGCAGGAATTGAACGGTTTCCAAATATTTATGGACGAATCTCGCGGAGACTGCTTTCACTGTCACGGTAATGAAAACAGTCCGCTTTGGAGCGACAATATTTTCCACAACAACGGTTTGGATGCTATTATTTCGGACAAAGGATTGGGTAATGTAACCGGCGATCCCTACGACGACGGGCTTTTTAAATCGCCATCACTTCGCAACTTGGCTTACACTGCGCCTTATATGCACGACGGTCGCTTTGAAACTTTAGATGAAGTAATAAATCATTATAGCGAAGGTCTTGTCTATTCCAGAACTATAGATCCGTTAATGAAAGCCGTTTCTCGAGGCGGAGTTCAGTTAACTGAGCTCGACAAAGCAGACTTAAAAGCGTTCCTTCTTTCACTTTCAGACCCCTCCTTTATCAACAACCCAAATTTTCACGATCCCAATTAATTTCAGCCCTTTTTCCTTCTTCAACTAAGCAATAAAAACCAAGGTGTTAATTATTGTTTAAAACTATCGCACCATAGGTTTAATTTCCCGCTTCTCTATGGTTAAAAGTTCCATTTGATGTATATTTGCCGTCTAATTTAGAATTAATCTACATATGATTAAGATAAGTATAAACGCCAAATCAAAAATCGCACAATTGATGGCTGAAGAAGGCTTCAATATTGCAGATGATTTTGTGCGCGTAGGTGTAAAAAGCGGCGGCTGTTCTGGTTTGAGCTATGAATTGAAGTTTGATCATAGTTTAGGTGAAAACGATAAACTTTTTGAAGAAGATCAAGTAAAAATAGCTGTAGACAAAAAAAGCTTTTTATATCTAGTTGGCACCACCCTGGAGTACAGTGGCGGCCTTAACGGAAAAGGATTCGTATTCAATAATCCGAATGCAAACCGCACCTGTGGCTGCGGAGAGTCTTTTTCACTTTAAAACATTAATTGAAGATGAGTAAGTATACTGAAGATGATTTAAAAAAAGAATTAGAAACCAAAGAATACGAATACGGTTTCTATACAGATATACAATCTGACACTTTCCCTGTTGGATTGAATGAAGATGTGGTTCGTGCTATTTCAAAAAAGAAAGAAGAGCCCGAATGGATGACCGAATGGCGATTAGAATCTTTTCGTTATTGGCAAGAAATGGTTGAACCAGAATGGGCAAATGTACATTACAAAAAACCCGACTTTCAAGCAATTTCTTACTATTCTGCGCCAAACAACAAACCAAAGTACGATAGCATTGACGAAGTAGATCCCGAACTTTTGGATACATTCAAAAGACTCGGAATTTCTTTAGACGAGCAAAAGAAACTTGCTGGCGTTGCCGTAGATATAGTAATGGATTCAGTTTCTGTTGCAACAACTTTCAAAAAAACTTTGGGAGAAAAGGGCATTATTTTTTGTTCTATGTCTGAAGCAATTAAAGAGCATCCAGAATTAGTAAAAAAATATTTGGGTACTGTTGTTCCGCAGCGCGATAACTTTTACGCTGCCTTAAATAGCGCAGTGTTTAGTGATGGCTCTTTTTGCTACATCCCGAAAGGCGTTCGTTGCCCAATGGAGCTTTCTACATATTTCAGAATAAATCAAGCAAATACAGGACAGTTTGAAAGAACCCTCGTAATTGCTGATGAAGGAAGTTACGTTAGTTATTTGGAAGGTTGTACGGCTCCAAGCCGCGACGAAAACCAATTACACGCAGCAGTGGTTGAATTGATAGCATTAGATGATGCCGAAATAAAATATTCAACTGTGCAAAACTGGTTTCCAGGAAATAAAGAAGGAAAAGGTGGGGTTTTCAATTTTGTGACGAAGCGCGGAATTTGCGAGAAAAACGCTAAAATCTCGTGGACACAAGTTGAAACAGGAAGTGCAGTAACTTGGAAATATCCTAGCTGTATTTTAAAAGGTGATAATTCTATTGGTGAGTTTTATTCTATTGCTGTAACTAACAATTTTCAGCAAGCCGATACTGGCACAAAGATGATTCACATTGGTAAAAACACAAGAAGTACCATTATTTCAAAAGGTATTTCTGCCGGGAAATCGCAGAACAGCTATCGTGGTTTGGTGAAAATTTTACCGAATGCAGACAATGCGCGAAATTTTTCGCAATGTGATTCACTTTTAATGGGTAATAGTTGTGGCGCACACACCTTCCCATACATTGAAGTTAAAAACAAAACCGCCCAAATAGAACACGAGGCAACAACAAGTAAAATTGGTGAAGACCAAATTTTCTATTGCAACCAGCGAGGTATTAATACCGAAAAAGCGATTGCACTTATAGTAAATGGTTTTAGTAAAGAAGTTTTAAACAAGCTCCCAATGGAATTTGCCGTGGAAGCACAAAAACTTTTGGAAATAAGTCTTGAAGGATCTGTTGGATAACAGTTTTTTCTAAAATTTAAATAATTTTCTAAAAAACAACTCTTGATTATGAAAAAATTCATTTTGATGCTAATGCTTTCGGCAGCCGTTTTTTCTTGTAAAAATTCCGAAGAAAAAAATAAGGATGCTGATGAAATCACGACAGAAAATACAACCGACGCAGAGGGGACTAAAGCCTACAAAGGTGATTATATAGATTCTAACGGCGCTTTGGTATTAATGGGTACAAACTTTATTTACGGTGTAAAACGTAATGAAGTTTCAGACCAACTTTCTAAGCAAATTTCTGCCGTTAAGAAGAATGAGTTTGATATGGTGAATGTAGTTGTAAAAGGTATTGTATCTAAAAATACAGATGCCGACAGCGAATGGGAAGAAGTAATTACAATTAATGAAATTATGAGGGTGAGCGATAAACCTTCAGAAGCAGATATAAAATTTGAAGAAACAGCAAAGAAAAATTAACATGTTAAAAATAAAAGATTTACACGCCGGACTAGAAGGAAAAGATATACTGCAAGGTATAAATTTAGAAGTGAAAGCAGGTGAAGTGCACGCAATAATGGGCCCGAATGGTTCAGGAAAAAGTACGTTAGCTTCAGTTGTTGCGGGCAAAGATGAGTTTGAGGTTACAAGAGGTTATATAACTTTTGAAAACGAGGATATTTCAGAATTAGATCCAGAGGAAAGAGCACACAAAGGTATCTTTCTTTCGTTTCAATATCCTGTGGAAATTCCTGGTGTTTCAGTAACCAACTTTATAAAAACAGCAATTAACGAAACACGCAAATCTCAAGGTCAAGCAGATATGCCAGCTTCTGAAATGCTGAAAAAAATAAAGGAAAAAGCAGACATGCTAGAGATAGATCGTAAGTTTCTTTCGCGTTCTTTAAACGAAGGTTTTTCTGGAGGTGAAAAGAAAAGAAACGAAGTTTTCCAAATGGCAATGTTAGAACCAAAACTGGCTATTCTTGACGAAACCGACTCAGGTTTGGATATTGATGCGTTAAAGGTTGTTGCCAACGGTGTAAACAAGTTGAGAAGCAAAGACAACGCAGTGCTTTTAATTACGCATTATCAGCGTCTATTGGATTATATAGTTCCAGATTACGTACACGTACTTATGAATGGAAAAATAGTAAAATCCGGCACCAAAGAACTTGCTTACGAGCTAGAAGAAAGAGGATACGACTGGATTAAGGAAGAATTGGTTTAATAATTCAAAGTTCGAGATTCAAAGTTCAAGGTTATCTTGAATACTGAATTGCGTATTATGAATTCTGAATTAAAAGAAATGAGTTTTAAAGACAAATTATTATCATCATATATTGGGCTCGAGGATCACTTAGAGTTTGATTCGCCTTTGCACGATGTGCGAAACAACGCCATTAAAATATTCGAGGAAAAAGGGTTTCCTACTAAAAAGGATGAAGCCTGGAAATACACTTCATTAAATTCGTTGTTAAAGACAGATTTCAGCATCTATTCAGATAAAGAAAGAAACGTTGAACTTAAGAATGTTCGCAAGTATTTTCTTCACGAAATAGATACGTACAAACTTGTATTTGTAGACGGGGTTTATAATTCGTTTCTCTCGGAAACAACACACGACACACTGGATGTTTGTTTAATGTCTGCAGCTTTAAATAAAAGCAAGTACAAACCTGTTATTGAAGCCTATTTCAACAAAGTAGCCAAAAGCGATAGTTTAACTTCGCTGAATACAGCTTTCACAAAAGAAGGTGCTTACATTCATATTCCCGCGCACAAAGAGGTTGAAAAGCCTATTGAAATCATCAATTTCTCTACCGGAAATGAAGCTGCAATGTTTCTTCAACCACGAAATTTAATTGTTGTTGGTGAAAACGCACATGTTCAAATTATTGAGCGTCACCAGAGCCTTTCAGGTAATGAGGTTTTGACAAATTCGGTAACGGAAATTTTTGCCGAAAAGCGCGCTTATGTTGACTACTATAAAATTCAAAACGATGAAGCCACTGCTTCATTAATAGACAATACATATATTTCGCAACAACGCGATACGGTTTGCCGCGTGCATACTTTTTCGTTTGGCGGAAAATTAGTTCGCAACAATCTCAACTTTTATCAATACGGTGAGCATTGCGATTCTACGCTAAAAGGAATTACAATTCTTGAAAAGAAACAACACGTAGACCACAACACTTTGGTACACCATATTGCACCAAATTGTGAAAGTCACCAAGATTATAAAGGTCTTTTTGCAGAATCATCTATTGGTGTTTTTAACGGAAAAATTGTTGTTGAAAAAGATGCTCAGAAGACTGACGCTTTTCAGCAGAATAACAATATTTTAATTGACGATAAAGCTACCATAAACGCCAAACCACAGTTGGAAATTTTTGCCGACGACGTTAAATGTTCGCACGGTTGCACAATTGGCCAGTTTGACGAAGATGCTTTATTCTACCTCCGTAGCCGTGGAATTGGTTTAAAAGAAGCTCGTGCTTTGCTGATGTACGCATTTGCAAACACCGTTTTGGAAAGTGTACAAATTCCGGAATTGAAAGTTCGAATCAACAAACTTATTGCCAATAAAATTGGAGTGAGTTTAGGCTTTCAGCTATAGTTTATAAAGGTTGCCGCGAATTCACAATTTCGATTTTAAAAATTCATTGTTCGTGAATTGGCGGCAAAACTTCAACTCTTAATTACAAAATATATAATCTTTAATGTCCTTCAACATCCAAAAAATACGTAGCGATTTCCCAATCCTTTCCCGAAAGGTTAACGGCTATCCATTGGTATATCTGGACAATGCTGCAACATCACAGAAACCGCAGCAGGTTATTGATAGTATTGTAGATTATTACAGCAACTACAACGCAAACATCCATCGTGGCGTGCACACGCTTTCGCAGGAAGCTACGGACGCTTATGAAACTGCGCGCCAAAAAATTCAAAAGCACTTTAATGCGAAGGAAGCTTACGAAATTATTTTCACCGCAGGCACAACCCACGGAATAAATCTAGTTGCTAGTGGTTTTTCTGAAATTTTGAAGAAAGGCGACGAAATAATTGTTTCCGCACTGGAGCATCACAGCAATATAGTGCCGTGGCAAATGCTTTGTGAGAAAACTGGAGCCATTTTGAAGGTAATTCCGATGAATGAAGAAGGTGGTTTAATTTTTTCAGAATACGAAAAACTACTTTCCGAAAAGACAAAACTTGTGTTTGTAAATCATATTTCAAACGCATTGGGAACCATAAACCCAATTGAAAAAATAATTGAAAAGGCGCATCAAGTTGGAGCCGCTGTACTTATTGACGGCGCACAATCTTGTTCGCATATTAAACCCGATCTTCAGAAATTAGATGTAGATTTTTACGTAACCTCGGCTCACAAAATGTGCGGACCAACGGGAATCGGCATTCTTTATATGAAAGAAGAATGGGGTAATAAACTTCCGCCTTACCAAGGTGGTGGCGAGATGATAGCCGAAGTTACTTTCGAAAAAACAACCTATGCTGGACTCCCACATAAATTTGAAGCCGGAACGCCCAATATTTGTGGCGGAATTGCATTTGGTGCAGCCATAGATTATCTTAATACCATTGGTTTTGAGGCCATTGAAAAGCACGAAAACGAACTTTTAAAATACGCCACAGAGAAACTTTTAGAAATTGAAGGTTTAAAAATTTATGGTACTGGCCCAGATAAAACCTCGGTAGTTTCATTCAACATTGAAGGAATACATCCGTACGACATTGGGACTATTGTAGACAAACTAGGTATTGCAGTGCGCACGGGGCATCATTGCGCACAACCTATTATGGATTTTTATAAAATTCCCGGAACCGTTCGTGCCTCTTTTGCATTTTACAATACTTTAGAAGAAGTAGATGCATTAGTAAATGCTGTAAAAAAGGCTAAAATGATGTTAAGTTGAATATTAACTAATGCTTAAAAGCTGAACTTTGACTGTTTAACTCTAAATCACACCATAATGAAAACACTTGCCACATTATCCATTTTGATTTTTACAGTTCTTTTTACTAGTTGCGATGAAACTAAAAGAGTAATTGACGTTGCTGGAAGCGTGCAACTAACGGGTAGTTACACTGTTTCTGCAATTAACGGAAAGAAACTTACCAATACTACAAACCCAACATTTACAATGTCTGCTTTAGACAATTCGTTCCGAGGGACAACTGGTTGTAATTCAGTTTTTGGGAATTATACCCTGAATTTGTATGCTATAGATTTTAGCGATCTTGCCGTAAGTGAAAAAATGTGTACCGAAAAAGATATTATGAAAACAGAGCGTGACTTTTTGGAGGCGCTTAATAATACAGGTTCGTACGCAATAGAGAATGGCATACTTACATTATATTCCAAAACAGACAGAGGTGTTTTGCTAAGCGCAAAAAAAGACGGAAATAATTAAAAGAGATTTATGACGATTGAAAAAATACAGGAAGAATTAATCGATGAGTTTTCAATGTTCGACGACTGGATGCAGCGTTATGAATATATGATAGATCTCGGTAAATCGCTTCCGCTGATTGACGAAAATTTAAAGAACGACGATAAACTAATAAAAGGCTGCCAGAGCAAAGTATGGCTCAATTCTGAAATGAAAGATGATAAAATCATTTTCACTGCAGATAGCGATGCCATTATTACCAAAGGAATAATTGCAATTTTAGTACGTGTTTTTTCAGATCAAAAACCACAGGCAATACTAGATGCAAATACAGATTTTATTGATGAAATCGGCCTCAAAGAACACCTTTCGCCTACTCGCGCAAATGGTTTGGTTTCAATGATAAAACAAATGAAAATGTATGCGTTGGCATATCAAACACAAGTAAATAAATAGACAAATGGAAACAGATACAAAAATAGACATGGCCGAATTGGGCGAAAAAATAATCGCCGTTATAAAAACTATTTACGATCCAGAAATTCCAGTTGATATATATGAACTCGGACTTATTTACGACGTTTTCATAAATGAAGATTACGAAGTAAAAATATTGATGACCCTTACAACTCCCAACTGTCCGGTGGCAGAAAGCCTACCAAAGGAAGTGGAAGATAAAATAAAATCGATGAAAATGATAAAAGACGCCGAAGTAGAAATAACTTTCGATCCGCCTTGGACCCAAGAATTAATGAGCGAAGAAGCTAGGCTAGAATTGGGAATGCTTTAAAAGCGTGTTCACTGTTCAGTATTCAGTGGTAGTTGCCAGTTATCCTTATTCGTAATTAACATAATCATAGCCAGAGAATCAATAGTATCAATATAATGTCTGAAGAAATTATAAATCGCGTAGCGAACAGTAAGCTTGTAACTTTTAATCTTGAGGATTTATATCCAAAAGGCGAAAGGATTGCTTTTGATATTTCGCAGTGGTTGCTGGAAGGCATTGTGCTTCGCGAAAGTGATTTTCGTGAAAAAGCAGCAACTCACGATTGGTCCCAATACGAAAATAAATATGTAGCGCTTTTTTGCAGTACAGATGCTATTGTTCCCGGTTGGGCTTATTTACTATTATCGCTTCATTTGGCTCCTTTTGCTAAAAAAGTTACTGTTGGAAGTTTAGAAGAATTGGAAAGCATTCTTTTTGCTGAAATACTTCAAAATCTAGATGTTTCAGAATATGCAGACAGAGCCGTAATTATTAAGGGTTGTGCTCATAAACCAATTCCGCAGAATGCGTATGTGCTTTTGGCTCAAAAACTTCAATCAGTTGCAAAAAGCATTATGTACGGTGAAGCCTGCTCTTCGGTTCCGCTTTTTAAAAGAAAGAAGTAGATTATTCTTTTCCCTTTTGAATTCTTAATGAGAAGGTCGAATTAACTTAATTTTTTGATAAATCCTCAAAAGTGTGAGTATTTTTGCAAAAACCAAAAATCTCATTTCAATGAAAAAACTTTTACTTCTTGCAGTACTTTTTACTGCACCAATGGTCTTAATCGCCCAAGAAGAAACCGCAAAAGATACTGTTCCAAATGGTTGGACACGTGCAGGAAATCTTTCACTATTATTTAACCAAGCCGCTTTTAATGCCGAATGGACTGGCGGTGGAACTTCCAATTATTCCGGAAACCTTTCCCTTACTTATGATTTCAACTATAAGTACAACAAAATTTCTTGGAACAATCGTTTGACTGGTGAATATGGAATAACCAAAAATAAAGACGATAAGTATTCTCGCAAAACCAACGATCGTTTGGAGTTGAATTCAATTCTGGGAAGACAGGTAAAAGAAAGCAATTGGTACTATTCATTGTTTTTCAACTTTAAAACGCAATTCGCCAAAGGTTATGAATTTAACAGCAATCTAAACCCAGAAGACGAAGGATACCGTACTGAAACTACACATATTTTATCGCCTGCTTACATTCAGTTTGGCCCAGGTATGCTTTGGAAAAAAAGCGACAATCTGTACGTAAATATTTCTCCAGCAACAGCAAAATTTATACTTGTAGACAAAGATTTCACTGCTGTAAATGAAGCCGTGCCTGGCGCGTTGGATGCTTATAACGCAAACAAATATTTCGGAGTAGATGCTAATGAAAGCAGCCGCTTCGAGTTTGGCGCTTCAGTTTCGGCTTATGCTAAATTTAATGTGATGGCTAATATTTCCGCAGAAAACATTTTGAATCTGTATTCAAATTATCTTGAAGATCCACAAAACGTAGATGTAGATTATACTTTCAACCTTGTAATGAAGGTAAATAAATACATTTCTTCAAATATAACTTTCCAAGCTATTTACGATGATAATGCCGTTCAAGGTTTTCAGATTAGAGAAACTTTGGGCGTGGGATTATCTTACGGATTCTAGTATTGAGACGTGAGACGTGAGACGTGAGACGTGAGACGTGAGACGTGAGACGAAAATAAAAAAAGCTGTCAGGAGTTGAATCTTGACAGCTTTTTTTGATTATTTAACTACAATAAAACAGGTGTTTTGTAGTGTATAGATTACTCTTCTTCTTTGTATTCGTCATATAAAAAACTGTTGTACGGAAAGCGAGTGGTGTGAATTTCCTTTACTTCTTCGTAAACTAACTTTCTGAATTCTTTAAAATTTTCTTTGTTCAATGCCGAAATAAAGATAGCGTCCCCGTTTAGTTTTGCCATCCAAGTTTGTTTCCATTCTTCCAAAGTATAATGGGCTTTGGTCTTTTCAGTTATTAAATCATCTTCTTCAATTTCCTCGGGATTATAAGCATCAATTTTATTGAAAACCATAACTGTTGGTTTGTCTGCACTTCCTATTTCCTCTAAAATTTTATCTACGGAATCAATATGATGTTCAAAAGAAGGGTGGCTAATATCTACAATATGAAGCAGTAAATCTGCCTCGCGTACTTCGTCTAACGTACCCTTAAAAGACTCCACTAATTGCGTTGGCAATTTTCTAATAAAACCAACCGTATCTGTAAGCAAAAATGGGAGGTTGCCAATTACTACTTTACGAACCGTTGTATCTAAAGTTGCAAACAGTTTGTTTTCGGCAAAAACCTCACTTTTACTGATTGCATTCATAACCGTAGATTTCCCCACGTTTGTATAACCAATTAACGCCACACGAACTAAAGATCCACGATTACCACGTTGAACCTCCATTTGACGGTCAATTTTCTTCAACTTTTCTTTTAGTAATGCAATCCTGTCGCGTACTATACGTCTATCTGTTTCAATCTCTGTTTCTCCAGGACCACGCATTCCAATACCACCACGCTGCCGCTCTAAGTGAGTCCACATACCTGTTAATCGAGGTAATAAATATTGGTACTGCGCCAATTCTACTTGCGTGCGAGCATAACTAGTTTGGGCACGCTGCGCAAAAATGTCGAGAATTAAATGGGTACGATCAATTATTTTGCAATCAAGAATCTTTTCAATATTTTTTTGTTGAGCTGGCGAAAGCTCGTCATCAAAAATGGCAACCCCTATTTCATGCTCCTCTACGAATATTCGTACCTCCTCAAGTTTTCCAGTACCTATAAAAGTCTTTGGATTAGGAACGTCCATTTTTTGAGTAAAGCGTTTTAGTACTTCGCCTCCAGCTGTGTAAGCCAAAAATTCAAGTTCATCAAGATATTCTTCAGATTTTACTTCGTCCTGAAATTTTGTAACCAGTCCGATTAATATTGCTTTTTCGTATGAAATGTCCGCTTGTTCTATCATAAAAGTGTTTATAAGACAAATGTACAAAACAGTTAGCAACACTATTTTCTACTTTACAAGCAATTAACATCATTTCGTCGATTATTATCAAAAAACGTAAAAAAGGTGAACCTTTTAATTGATGAAAATTTTATTAACAGCCTTTTTAAAAATTATAATACTCGCTAAAGCGTGTATGAAGCAGGTTATAGCCGAAATTAAACCTTCGACTCTATTTCATTTGACTTTTTGAAACATTTTTAATTGTGCATTATGGTTATGAAATACTTCAAAAATACTTATATTTCGCTGTTAAAATTTAGTTAACGATTTAAAGATATACTAATCACCAATTTAAACTATGAATAAAAAATTACTCCTCTATTCACAAAGTTGCCATTCTACTTTTACGATCAACTTTAAAGCACTCATTCCTCTAATTACACTTTTACTGTTATTCGCTACCTCTGGGCCATTGTTTGCTCAAGGAGGTGGAGGTGGAACATGTGCAGACATTCAACCATTTTGCGCAGGAAACGGTTCTCTTATTTTCGCAAACTGTAATGATCAAGATCCTAGCTGTACGCCCGATGCTGAACCTGGCCCAGATTATGGTTGTTTAGGCTCTCAACCTTATCCCGCGTGGTTTTATTTACAAATAGACCAAGGTGGAACACTTGATTTTGAAATAATTCAAAATACAGCTTTCGACGTTAACGGAAACCCAACAGGAACAGGACTAGATGTAGATTTTATAGCTTGGGGTCCATTCGCAATTGGCGATGACCTATGCGATTATACTCAGCTACAACCTATCAACCAGATTGCATGTAGCTTCTCCATAGATCCAATCGAAAATTTCACTATCCCCAATGCTCAAGCGGGAGAGATTTATGTATTGGTAATAACCAACTACGACGAGAGCCCAGGTTATATTAAACTTGGACAAACGGGTGGTAACGGTAGTACAGATTGTAACATTGTTTTTGACTGCGCCGTAACAATCAATGAAGAAGATCAAATTCTTTGCGATGTGCCAAGTTTTGAAATTACAACCACTTTTACAGGACCAATCGAAAGTTATGAGTGGTATAAAGATGGTGCAATAATTCCAGGACAAATCAGCGAAAATCTTACTGTAACCGAAACTGGAAATTATGAAGTTATTGCCAATGGCGTAAATTGTACTGTCCCTGCTAGCGACAGTGTAAACATTACACTTCTATTTGGGGGTGGTTGTACTGTTCAATCTGTTTGTGCAGGTGTTGATTTTGAAGAAAACTTCGGCACAGGAACAGGAAGGGTCTCTACACCTTTTACCAATTATACTTTTAACGGTACTACGCAAGTAGATGATGGAGAATATACAATCTCCAATACTTCGGCAGGATTAAATACTGGTTGGTTTACAGATATGGAAGACCATACCGTAGGCGATGTTGATGGACGTATGCTTTTTGTAAATGCTTCCTTCGCACCAGATGAATTTTACAGAAGAACAATCACACTAAACCAAAACATAGAATATACATTCAACGCTTGGATAACTACGGTTTACGATACAGATACTGGTATTTGTGGTGGAACTGGAATTCCTTCAAACGTAATTTTTAGAATTGAAGATCCAGCCGGAAACCTAATCGCCGAAACAAATACTGGCGATATAGAAAACGAAGCTGAGCCTAATTGGCAAGAGTTCGCTATTGTTTTCAATACTGCAAACAATACAGATGTTCAGCTGGTACTTATTAATAACTCTATTGGTGGCTGCGGAAATGATTTGGCTATTGACGATATTACGTTAAACCTACAAAACTTAGAACCACAAATTGTAACCCCACCAGACTTAACTGAGTGCGATGGTGACGGCAACGGAGTAGAAACTTTCAATTTGGAAGATCAAATCCCGACGATTTTAAATGGGCAAGATCCTGCATTGTTTAATGTTTCTTTCCACTTATCGCAGTTTGATGCTGAATCAAATCAAAATGCTATCGCAACTCCGGGAGCTTACGATAACACTTCGATTCCTGAAATTATTTATGTACGCGTAGAAAAAGCTTCAGAACCGTCTTGTTTTAGTACTGTTCTATTCCAGCTTCTTTTAAGCGAACCTGAAGATCTTGGCGGAAACTTGCCAACAGAAGTAGTATTATGTTTGGGCGACGCGTTTCCATTACTGGATGCCACCCCTATAAATCCTGATGTAGATTTAACTTTAGTTACTTACAACTGGATGGACGGAAGCGGCACAACGGTTTCTACTGATGCAACTTTTACGCCTACTTCTGGCGACACTTACAGTGTAACTGTAACGTATCCTCCTTGTAGCGAAGAAACTTTTATAGTAGATGTAATTGTAAACGATCCGCCTGTATTAGATTTAGGTCCGGATGAGATACTTTGCAACGGCTCTTCTTTTGAAATTGTGCCAGTAATTACCGGAAACACGACAGATATAACGTATTTATGGAGCACGGGTGAAACCACGCCAACTATTACGGTAAGCGAAAGCGGAACCTATACTTTAGAAATAACCGTTGGACCTTGTGTAGTATCAGATAGTATTGATATTATTATTTCAGAACCTGTTATTGTAGATTTAGGCGAAGATTTCTTAAGCTGTTTTGACACGGAAACTACGCTTACTGCTACAGTAGAAGGCGATCCGCAAAACGCAACTTACGAATGGTTTTTAGATGGAACGTTATTAACTGGCGAAACCAACCAAACACTTATTATTACACAAGTCGGAACATATTCGGTAACTGTTACAGCAGATTCGTGCACGGGAACAGACAGTGTAGTAGTTGGTTTGGAAAATATAGAAGTAGTTCTAAATGATGATTTCTTAACTTGTTTTGAATCTGAAGTAGAATTGCAAGCTAACCTGACTGTACAAAATCCTGATGCCATATACGAGTGGGGCTTTGAAGGAACTATTATAGCAGGAGAAACTAATTCCACCTTAATAATTAGTGAAGTTGGAACGTATACCGTAACGGTATTTGTTGGCAGCTGTTCTGCTACAGATAGCGTGCTAGTTTCTTATAGAGAGGATCTTGAAGTAGTAGTTAATGAAGATTTCAACACTTGTCCGAATGAACTTCAGGTGTTAACGGCTACCACGACAGAAGAAGGCGCAACCTATCAATGGTTTCTAAATGGAACACCAATTTCAAATGAAACCAACAGCACCTTAGAAATTTCTTTGGATGGTGGACTAATGGGCGCACAGACATATAGTGTAGAAATTAGTGTTGGCGATTGTACTGCTACAGATTCGGTAGATGTTACACTTTATCCTATTGGTAACTGTACAATTTCACAAGGAATTTCTCCAAACGGAGATGGTTTCAACGACACATTGGACCTTACCTTTTTAAACGATAGAACTGGAATTAGAAAGCTTCAAATTTTCAACAGATTAGGAGCGCTGGTTTTTGAACAGAACAATTACACGAACCAATGGAGAGGCCAAGATAAAAATAGCAACGACCTTTCTACTGGAACATATTTCTATGTAATTGATCTTGAAGGTAACGATGCTGTATATGGCCCACAAGCCACAGGTTGGATTTATCTTAACCAAAAAGCTAACTAACAACCATTAAATACTTTCTAACTACCAAAAAGATAAATATGAAATGCCCATTATCAATTCGCACAACAAACGAATATTTTCCGATCACAATCGGAATGGGCATTCCATCTTCCACTTTATAAAATATTTTATACAGATGAAAAAACATATATATATCCTAATTGTATTGATGGCAGGGTTGCTCTTTCAGGAAACACAAGCGCAACAAGATCCTCAATACACCCAATACATGTACAATATGAACGTGGTGAACCCTGCCTATGCTGGTTCTAAGGAAAGTCTTTCCCTCACCGCACTTTACCGAAACCAATGGTCCGGAATGGACGATAATCCTGTAACCTTCACCTTTGCGGCACATACGCCAATTAGCGACAAAATAGGACTCGGTCTTTCAGCCATTAAAGATGAATTAGGCCCCGTGAGTGAAACAAACGTTTACGCAGATTTCTCATACACTTTACAAGTTGCCAGTTCGGTAAAACTTGCTTTGGGTTTGAAGGCTGGAGTTACTTTTCACGATGTAGGCCTTTCAAGTTTAGAGCTGCAAGATCCTAACGATCCATTTTTTAATGAAGACATAAACAATACTTATCCAAACGTTGGTGCAGGTGCATTTCTTTATGGCGATAAATTTTACGTAGGCTTATCGGTTCCAAATATGCTGAAATCTGTTCACTTAGATGAAAACGGTATTAAGTACGGTTCTGAAACAAATCATTATTTCGCAACAGCGGGATATGTTTTTCAGGTTTCAGAAAACTTAAAGTTGAAGCCTTCCGTAATGGTTAAATCGGCTTTCGACGCACCAGTTTCTTACGACGGAAACCTAAACGCATTGTTTTATGATAGGTTTGAACTTGGAGCATCGTACAGACTGGACGATTCGTTTAGCGGTTTGGTTGGGTTTCAAATTAATCCAAACATTCGCATAGGCTACGCTTACGACCACGTAACCTCGGATATTAAAACAGTAGGGCCAGCATCGCACGAAGTGGTGCTAACATTCGATCTGTTCTTTAAGCCACGTATTTTACGTTCACCAAGATTCTTCTAATAACTAAAAAAACTTCATTTAAGATGAATAAAATATATACAATCCTTTTACTCATTGCGGTAAGTTCCTCTATGGTTACCGCGCAAAATAGTAAAACAAAAAAAGCCGATCAATATTACGACCGACTGCAATATACCGATGCCGCCGAAGCCTATGGAAAACTGCTGAAAAAAGGCGAAGGCAGTACCTACGTTTTTGAACGACTGGGAAATAGCTACTTCTTTATTAACAATACCGATAAGGCAGAAACCTATTATAAAAGAGTGGTTAAAAGAAAAGATGTAGATCCTGAAACGGTTTATAACTATGCGCAAGCACTGAAGGCAAACGGTAAATTCGCAGATTACAACACCTATATGAAGCAATTTGCTGAAGTGAAACCGAACGATTCTCGCGCTATCGCATTTATGAAGAATCCAGATTATCTTCCTAAAATTGTTGACGAAAGCACGAAGAAATATGCCGCAACAAATCTTGAAGCTTTAAATTCAAAATATTCAGATTTTGGAGGATTAGCTATTGGGAAAGATTTCTATTTTACTTCTGCCAGAAATACAACTCGCAAAAAGTACGGATGGAACGAAGAACCCTTTTTAGATATTTACAAAGCCACTAATATTGGTGGTGTTGAAAAGAATGAAGTATTGCTTAAAGGCGACGTAAACACAAAATACCACGAAAGCACCGTAACTATTACTGCTGACGGCAAACGCCTGTATTTTGATAGAAACGATTACCACAACGGAAAATACAAAAAGAACGAGGCAGGTATAAATCAATTAAATATTTATTATGCCGAAAACGTTGATGGCCAATGGAAAGATGTACAAACTGCACCTTTTAACAGCCACGATTATTCTACCAGTCATCCTGCATTAAGCCCAGACGGAAATACGCTTTATTTTACTAGCGATCGTCCCGGTGGAAAAGGCAAGGCAGATCTTTATAAAGTAGCAGTTGCTGCTGACGGTACTTTTGGAGCACCAATAAATTTGGGCGACAATATTAACACCGAAGGCAAAGAAGGCTTCCCATTTGTAGATGCAAATGGCACGCTTTATTTCGCTAGTGATGGACATTTAGGAATGGGCGGATTAGATGTTTTTGCAGCAAATGCAAATGGTGCTGCTTTCGGGGAAGTTAAAAACCTTGGACTTGGTGTTAACAGTAGCGAAGATGATTTTGCTTATTCTTACGATCCAGCTACGGAAGAAGGTTATGTTTCTTCTAATAGAGCTGGCGGAATGGGAAGTGATGATATTTACAAAATTAAAAAGTTAGAATTTTGTGATGTAATCCTGAATGTTATGGTAGTTGATGCCACCACAGACCAACCAATAGCTGGCGCACAATTAGACCTGTTTGACAATCTTGAAAATAAACTGAAAAGCCAAACTACGGAAACAAATGGAATAGGCAAAATAACTGCAGCCTGCGATCAAGATCACGTGGTGCAAGCGTTTAAAGCTGGTTATGAAAGTAATGCTGAAACGGTTCCATCTTCAAAAGAAGGAGAGAAAAACATTCGAATAGCGCTTCGCCCAATAGACGATATTATTGAAGGCGATTTAGTAAAATTGAATCCAATTCTTTTTGATTATGACAAACACAACATCAAACCACAAGCGGCTTTTGAGCTAGATAAGCTTGTACAATTGATGAAGAAAAACCCAGAAATGGTAATTAAAGTTGAAGGTCATACTGATAATCGCGGTTCGGATGCATACAACTTGAACCTATCTGATAGACGTGCGAAAAGTACAGTTCAGTACGTAATTTCAAAAGGAATTGCTAAAGATAGAATTAGCGGAAAAGGTTTTGGCGAAAGCAAACCAGCCGTGGATTGTGGCGCAAACTGCACCGAAGCACAACACCAAAAGAACAGACGTTCAGATTTTATTGTTGTGAAGAAATAAGCATCTAAAATCAAAACCTGGTAACCAACCAGAAAATGACCCTTGCATATTTGAGCAATCAAATATTGTGAGGGTTTTTTTTATAGTTTCATTTTAAAATAAGCCGCCGGTAGCCCTATGTAGTCGCCATCATAATCCCATTGAAAGCCTTGATTTTCCAAAATCCTTTTGGAAGCTGTGTTTTCAGGGTCAATAATGGCTATTAAATTATGAATTGTTTTAACTTCTTTTCCTAAATTAATTAATGTTTCGGCTATTTCGTTTCCGAACCCTTTTCTCCAATATTGCGGTGAGAGAACGTAACCAATTTCTGCTTCGTTATTTTCAGTCATCACCAGTTTTGAATGCCCCACAAAGTCATTATCAGTTTTTAGCGCAACTTTAAAGTGACCTATTTCACGGTGCTCAAGATTTATTTGCAACATCTTATCAAATCGTTCACGAGTTTCATCTTTGGTGAGAGGTCTGCCAGTTATCATTTTCATAACATCGGCGTTGCTTACCAATTCAAAATAGTCATCAAAATCTGCTTCGATGTAGTGGGTGAAAATTAATCTATTGGAATTCATATTGTTCAGAATTTTCATAAAAGTAATACCTTCAAATTTATTTTAAATGAAAAAATAGAAAAGACCGTCCTATCCAAAAACGGTCTTTTCACAAGTAATAATATTTCAGAAGCTATTCAACCACCGAAATATTATCTATTTGATAGGTTGTAGAAACACCGTTTGACGCTCCTAGATATTGGTATGCAATATAAACCACTTGCCCTTCGTAGGCAGAGAGATCAACATTGCCCGAAGGTGTAAATTCGGTACCATAACTACTGGTGTGTCCACTGGAAATAACGGCGTTTAAATCTGCCCAAGTAGCAGTTAAAACGTCTCCATCAAAATCTGTTGAAATTTTCACGTATAGCCCAGCGCCATCATAAAAACCATCATTTGTTTCAAAAGTTAATATTGGCGAAGAGCCGCTCGGCAAAATTAATCCTGGCGTAACCAACCAAACCTCGCAAGGATTTTCGTTTGAATTATACGCAGACATCTGCGCATATTTGTTCGAATTAAATTCTTGTACACTATATAGTTTTGCGCCTCCGTTTACATTTATGTTTGTCCATCCATCAATAGTTACGGCAACATCGGCTGGTTGACCTTCAAAATCTTCTGAAAATGGCAAGGGTAAAGCACCTCCTGTTCCACCACCGCCTTCGTCGCAACGGGTACCGTCCATTTGCACGTCATCAATATCGCGTATAAATAATTGCACATCATTATTAAAGCGGCTTAGTACAACGGTTAAAGTCCCATTGCCTTCGGGCAGCAAAATACCTTTGAAATCTGCAAAACCACTTGTTCTGAGGGAAATTAATTCGTCTTCACAGTTCTGAACATCTCTGTTTACACCGAAGGTATTATCAGGATTCGCATAATGCGCTACCCCTGCAAGTCCATCGGGAAACTGCACGTTTTCAAATTTTACCAACGTATTTAAAAGTGCCGCATTGTTATCATTATCTCCTGCTTCAGCAATAGTTACCAATTGTGGAACAAGCGAATCTGTTACGGTGGAGCGCAATATGCGTTCTTCAAAGTCATCGATATTTATTCTTCCAATTTCATCTCCATCTTGTGTACCAATTGTAGGAAGATCAGCATACTGCCCAATATACAGCCCATCTACGCGGAAATAGATTTTACGACCGGGTTCAAATTTTGTATAAAGATCTGTCGCATTGGTAGAAATAGCAACCCCAGCAGTTGGATTTTCTGGGCTATCCTGTATAACCAATGTTTTATAAAAATTACCTGTTTCATCACTTGAAATTACATAAGCTTCAATATAAAGGGCCCTACTTGACCCTTCTCCCGCCTCAATAATTTTTGGTTCATAGCCTCGGTATCGAGCTTTCACGGAAACGATGTTTTCATTTACATCTACAATGGGTTCTTCAACATTTATTTCGGGTATGCTGTAATCATCGTCATGCACACAGGAGGTCGCAATCGCTCCTAATAAAATTAGGATGCTTAACAGTTTTATGGTTATTGAATTTTTCATCTTTATAATATTTAAATGCTTTTTGCATCAATTAAAATCGGACGTAAAAGTTAACATAGTAAGTTGTTCCGTAGCCGTACCAGTATTTAGGCCCGAATACACGAGTGTCGTTTGCAGTATCTTCTGAAAGCGTTCTGTAGTTTGCACTTCGGCCTTGTTCAAAACCACCAGTTTTATATTCTTGGTCTAAAATGTTACTGATACTGGCAAAGAAGCCAAGATAATAGCTTTTAATTTTCCACGATTTTCCGCCAATTACGTTTACCAAAATATAATCGTCAAACTTTTCCTGTTTTAAAAGCTCGCGAGCAATTTCTGGATCGTAATCATTGAAAGGAATTCCATCGGTATCTAAATAAAAATTCGCCGTTCTTGTGAGTGGTGAAACATCTACATACGCATTAGAAAAATAATTTGTCGTTACGCCAAACCACCAAAAGTCTGGATCGCGATATTCAAAACCAATTTGATACGCTTGCTGAGGACCGCCAGCCACTTTGTAATTTTTTAAAGAAGACTCTCCGTAATTTACAACTCCTCCAGGAACATCAGTAAAATCATCAGATGTTAAGTAAAGTTGCGGATTGTTATTATAGGTGTTTTGTCCATAAGCCGCAGCCCCTTTCAACTTGATTGTTGGAGTTATTTGCGCTTCAATTCCAAATTCGCCACCCACATTTTTCTTATCTATCGCCGTCAACACTTCCTGCACAAAAGCGGTGGAGGCACTTCTACCGGGCACCGAAATACCGTCGGCGTAATAAAAAGAAATTTCCGAAGCATCCTGCATTAAGGTATAATAGCCCGTTAAACGTGCTTTTACAATCGGCGTGCGGAAAATGTAACCACCATCAATATGTAAATTTTTCTCTTCGGTTAAATTTATAACCGTTGCATTGTTTTGGCGTGAATTAGAAAATGAATTTCGAAGTGTTGGCGCATCGGTAAAATAAGCGCCGTTTGCTTCCAAAATATGTCTGCCAGAAATTTTAAAGGTAATTCCAGCTTTACCGCCGAATGTTGTAAAATCTAGTTTTTCACTTTCGCCGAAAGAGTTTTCAGGGAAATTTCCGTTGCGATAAAGACCTTTTCTTTGGTAGCTAGTTTTTCCAAACTTACCAGCCAAGTAAAAATCCATTTTTGAATAGGAAAATTGACCCTGTACAAAACCATTATAATCGGTTGCATCGAGTTCGAAATTGTATTTAATTTTGTCGCCCTCGCCCACAACACGGTTTGGGTTGTTTAAATCACTTTGCGATTCATCTCCAGAATTAAAGGTATCTACATCTAAATAACCATTTCCACCGAGCAAATCTATCATATTAGCGAAATTGACTGAATTTAAATTTCTATAATTCAAAGAAGCCGTTAAAGTTAAATTGTCCGTTAATTTTGAATTCAGGATAGTATTTGCTGAAAGTTGGGTGTCATCGTTTCTATCTTCGTACAAGTAGTAACGCGATGTGCCGCCATAAAAAATATTGGTTTCATACATTTCCTGCCAGTCTATTTGTCCATCATTTACAAAATTTGAATATGCTTGATAAGCACCTTCATAATTTATTCCATTAGGATCTGCGAAAAAGTAACTAGGCATTTTTTGATAATAACTAGGATCTGGATTTGGCGCATTATCATAACCCAAACGGCTGTTTCCAGTTTTTCCAAACTGATATCCTAAATTGGTATTTAACTGCGTGTTTTCTGAAATATCCCAGAAATGGTTTAACATAATTATGGGCTCTTCCACATTCTTAATTCGCGAGTTGCGAATTTCACCATCTTGTTCACCCCAATATGCATTATACCGCGTGCCTTTAAGATCGTATACTTCCTGAGTGTTTGGCGAAGATTTTCCTCTTCTATTTGGGGTATAAAAAGCTGTAAAGTTCAGACTGTTGGTTTCATTTAATCTTCTTTCCACAGAAGCAAAAAATGAATTGGCATCATACAAAGTACCATCATTAAAGCCTTCATCGGCAAAGCGTCTTGCTATTAATACAGAATATGCCCAGCCACTTGATAGTAAGCCACTGTTATAGGACCCCATAACTCTTCCGCGATAACTTCTGTTGCTCGTGGCGTACGAAATTCGTCCTCCTTGTCGATATTGAGAGGCTCTCATTATTATATTTGTAGTTCCTGCTAGAGCTCCAAACGAATATTCATTTGCAGAAATACCCATAGAAAACATTTGATTTCGTTGCACATCATTTAACCCGCCCCAGTTGGACCATTGCGGTCGCGCGTCATATAATTTATTCATTTCTAAACCATTTATAAGAATTTTTCCATCACTAGAATCATAGCCTCTTGGCCGGAAGAATGTTGTACTAAAATCATACGATGCTGCATTCAGGAAAACGTCTTTTGAAGCTTGTAACAGTCCAGAAATATTATAGGATGTACCGTCATCATCATCCAATTCGTTGTCTGATAGACTGATTACGCCAATTTGTGCTTCTATGGCAGACAAATCAACTTCCATTAAGATTGATTCCAAAGTAATGCGAGCGTTATCTTGGATTTTTATAGGTATTCTCAAAGTGACGTACCCAGATTTGGATATTTCTAAAATCTGTTCACCCTTGGGAAGACCTTGCTGTGAAAAAATAAAAGTCCCCTGGGCATTCGTAGAGGTAGAATACTTACTATTTAAAATATTAATTTGAACTTCTGAAATAGGTTCGCTAGAATTGGTATCCACAATTCTACCCATTATAATAGCATCTTGAGCGAATGTAGTTAATCCACCAAAAAATAATATGCACCCTATAAAAATGAATCGTTTCATCTTTAAAATGAATTTTAGAGGGGAGAAGTATTGGGGAGAAATTTAAGGATAGTTTATAAAATTAATAAAAAATTTAAATATTTACGAAATATTATAGTTAACTTTTTCATTTATAAACATTTACACTTATTATATGAAGCTAATTAAATTGCTATTGTTACTTTGTTTTCTTTATAATTCAATTTCATTTTCCCAATCTGAGAAAGATTATAAAGTAAATACGATTGCTTTCTATAATCTCGAGAATTTATTTGATTACGAAGACGATCCTATCACGTTCGACGATGACCGTACCCCAGAAGGGAAAGATCGTTGGACACAGGAAATATACGAAGCAAAACTGGCCAACATGGCGAAAGTTATTTCTGAAATTGGAGAAGATATAACGGGCACTTCACCAGCACTAATTGGGGTTAGTGAAATAGAAAATCGACGTGTACTCGAAGATTTACTAAACCAAAAGTCATTAGTTGAAAAAGATTACGGCATTGTTCATTTTGACAGCCCAGATCGTCGCGGTATTGATGTGGCGCTATTATACCAAAAACGGCTTTTTACCCCCACTAATTACAAAGCCTACGAACTTGTAATCTATGACGATCAAGACAGCAGTAAACGCATTTACACCAGAGATCAGTTATTGGTGAGCGGTATGTTGGATGGCGAAAAAATACACATAATTGTAAATCATTGGCCTTCGCGAAGTGGCGGAGAAGCACGTAGCAGACCAAAACGTATTAAAGCAGCAGAACTCAATAAGAGAATATTGGACTCGTTATTCAGTGAAAACCCCTATGCAAAAATTATTACCATGGGCGATCTAAATGACGACCCAACTAGCCCCAGCGTTAAAGACGTATTAAAAGCTAAAAGCGACCGCGAAAACATGGAAATTAAAGAATTGTACAATCCTATGGCCGAACTCTTCAAAAACGGATTGGGCACCTTAGCATATCGCGACAGCTGGAATCTTTTTGACCAAATTATTATTTCTACAGAATTTGCGAAAAAAGACTATTCGAGCTATCGTTTTTATAAAGCCGGAATCTTCAACAAAAATTATTTGGTAACCCCACGTGGGCAATACAAAGGCTATCCTTTCAGAAGTTTTGTGAATGGTTTTACAGGTGGGTATAGCGATCACTTTCCTGTATTTATCTATTTGATAAAAGAAAAAAAGGCTACCAATTAAAATACGTAAGCGCACGATTAATCGCGCGCTTACATATTAATTATAAAAATATTTCCATTAAAACCATTGGTTCCACGGAATTCTGCTGAGCATTAAAACTAGAGCGATAGTATAAAATATCGCTAGGGTTTTAAACTTGCCGTGCGAGAGTAATTTCTTTTTATGTTTAGAATATCCAATTGTTATGAAAATAACGGTTAAAATCATTACAAATGGATGCTCTACCGCATAGAGTCTGTATTCGGAATTCTTCATTACTTCACCCATACCAGAATTGATAATATTCTGCAGTCCCAAAGGAGAAATAAAATAGATGATTAAACCTATAAGCAGTTGAATGTGTGTTACAATAAGTGCAAATAGTGAAATTCTGAAATCTTTAGCCGCATATTCCCTTTTAGAGAAAAAACCTACGAGTGCATTAAAAGCTGCAAGTAGCAGAACAAGAAGTACTAAATAAGCCCAGTAAGAATGAATAAATTGAAAAGTTGTGTACATAGTAGATTGATTTTGTAGTGCTTCAAATATAAGGTTTATAAACAAAAAAAATGCCCCAAAAGTTTGGGGCATTTTTAGTAAACAGTCAAATGTTTTTTAGAAGTCGTAACGCAAGCTAGCATTCCAAGTTCTTCCGTTACCGTAATAGTAACCGAATGAATCTTTTTGACCTAAATACATCTCGTTTGTTGCGTTGTAAACGTTTGCTCTAAATGTAAAGTCGTTACCTCCAAAGGCAAATTTGTAAGTAATACCAGCATCAAGTACGCTGTATGCAGGTAAACGCTCTGCTTGATAAACATCGCCAGCAATTGAAGCATCAACTACATCTTCTGCATCTACGAAACCGTATAAATCTGCATAAATGTTATAATCAGCATCTATAGAAAGACCACCAATAATATTGTATTTGAAACCAAAACCGAAAGAGGTTTGTGGTGCATTACCGATTTTAGTTCCAGTTAAATCTACTGTTCCAGATTCTAACAATGCATTCGTATTGTCTTCTCTTGTTTGGAATGGTGTTTCTCCGTCATATTTCCAGTTACCAATACTACCAAAAGCTCTAAACATAAAATCGCTTGAGTAACGGTATTTACCTTCAAATTCAAAACCTTTGTGAACTTGAGTAATATCAGTAAATCTTTGGTAACGATCTTTTTGTTCAACTGGGTTAGAAGATGTTGGATCTGCTTCAATAAATCCTCCAGAAAGGAAACGGTTACCCCAAGTGGTGTAATATCCGTTTAAATCTAAGCTAAATTTACCAGCACGAATTCTATAACCAACTTCAAGGCCTAAAATTTCCTCGTTGTCAATTTCGTTTTCACCTTCAAGAATATAGTTTGAATTTCTGATGTCTGTGAAAATGTTATCTAAGAAAGGTTGTCTTGAGTAGTAACCTGCATTTGCGAAAAGAGTGCTGTTTTCTACAATTGTGTAGCCCATACCCCCTTTAACATTGTAGCCAATTTTATTTACTTTTTCAGATTTTCCAAGACCATTAACGCCTTCTACTTCTGAACCTTCAGCACGACCTTCTCTTTGGTAGCTTTGTGTAGAAACTGCTCCTTGAACAAAGGCTGAAAAGTTATCTGTTTTATATTCAGCTTGACTGAAACCACCTATGTAGTTGATGTATTCTGAATAGTCATAATTGAAACGTTGTCCTTCGTCTGCAGAGTTAAATAATGCAGCCCAAGGATCAGCTTCAAATGTTTCGCTTATTACGTAATCACTATCTCTAGAATCACCGTAACCAAAGTTATCTGCATACCCTTGAAGACCTAAAAGGTTGTTCATTTGGTACCAGTGGCTTCCTTTGTACAAACGTGAATCAAGACCAACGTTTAATGTAAAGTTATCGCTTACTGCACTTTCAAGATTTGTAAGGAAACCGAACCAGTTATGATTGTTAACAGACATTCTTCTTGCAAGCGAACCTGAGCCAAAGCCTCCAATTCCGTTGTCAGCGCCTTCAATGTTACTGTCTATAATAGCGTTGAAATCTATTTCGCCATTATTATCGCGAATAATGTTTCTTGAGCTACCTGCAGGTCCTGTTCCACCACCGCGACCAAAAGAAGCGTAAGCAACAGAAGACAAGTTAGTTTTCTCACTTATAGTCCAATCCCAGTTAAGGTTAACGATTGGCTTGTGATAGTAATTTCTTCTAATAGTATATCTCTCACCATCTAAAAATCCAGAGTTGCTGTTGTAGCGTTTTCCGTATTGATCATAATCTTCCAAAGATTTTGAGAAGTTCTGATCGTGCCATTGTGGAGCACCTGTTAACAAGAAGTTGAAGGAATGCTTATCACTTGGCACATAACCCACTCCAATAAAATAATTTTGACCTTGTCCAGCTGTACCCAATGAATATTTATTATGTGCTTGCCAGTGGTCAAGTAAAAATGAGTAAGCCCATTTTCCTTTTAAACCAGAGTCGTAGCTTATAGTTCCTTTAAAGTAACTATCGTTACCAGTCATAAAACGTGCAAAACCACCTTCTTTTCTACCCGCAGCGCGAGATACAATGTTTACTGTTCCACCTACTGATGAAATAGCCAGTTTTGATGAGCCCAAACCACGTTGAACTTGAATTGCATTTGCAACGTCTGATATACCAGACCAGTTAGACCAGTACATTCTACCATCTTCCATTCCGTTAATTGGTTGCCCGTTTAAAAGGAATGCTGTGTTTGTTTGATCGAAACCACGTAAAAACATTTGTGAATCTCCAAAACCACCAGCTTGGTTAGAAACGTACACACTAGGAGTACTTTTTATTGCCTCTGGAAATTCTACGTTTCCAACTGCTTTTGCCTGAATTTCAGCTGCAGAGATTGTAGAAACCGCGATTGGAGTTTGACGGTCTTTTGCTAAGTCAATAATTCCTCTACCTACAATTACTACTTCTTCAAGAGCATCTGCATCTACTGTAATTTTAATGTTGCCAATTACAGCAGTTGTACCTACAGCTTTAAAAGGAACTTTTTCAATGGTATACCCAATGTATGAAATGGTAAGTGTACCCGTTTTAGCAGAAGTTTGTAATGTAAAGTTTCCGTCAAAATCGGTAATGGCACCATTTGTTGTGCCAGTTTCAACCACATTGGCTCCTGCCAATGGACTGTTAGATTCAGAATCGATTACTGTTCCAGTAACCGTAGTTTGTGAAAAAGCGGCAAAACCGCCTAGTAAAAAAACAAGAAGTAAAAGTTTTCTCATGAATTTAAATTTTAGGTTTAAAAATTTCGGCAAAAATACAATCTTATCTAATTTCTCGCCAACAAAAGTCATTAAGATATCATTAAGAAAAATACTTTAGTTTAAAGATAAAATTTAAAGGATAAAAGGTTGAATTATCGAGAGTTAATTAATAACAACGTTATTAACATGTTAAGGTTATGACAAATTTAAAAAACAATACAGTCTAATTTTTCCTTCAGCGGACGCAGATTTGCGAAATATTGCTCGTGTAGATTCTTAGCAAGTGGTTGCGAAAAAGGAGTATCTTCTTTAAAAGGATCTACTTCTTTTCCATTTTTCCAGAAACGATAGCAAACATGAGGACCACCGGTATTTCCCGTCATACCAATCCAACCAATCACATCTCCTTGGCTTACGTGCTGGCCTACTTTTACATTACGAGCTTTCATATGTAAGTACTGGGTTTCATAGGTGCCGTTATGCCGTATTTTTACATAGTTGCCATTTCCACCCTTTCTTTCAGATTTTGTAATAACTCCGTCTGCAGTAGCTAATATTGGGGTTCCGATGGCCGCTGCGAAATCTGTACCACGGTGCGGACGTAATTTGAAACCGTAATATTTTATACGTCGTGTAAGGTTATATCGCGAAGATATTCTGCTAAATTGAACCGGTGCCTTTAGAAATGCACGTTTTAAGTTATTTGCTTTTTCATCGTAATAGCCAGTTATTTTCCCCAAAGAATCTGAAGAAAACTTAAAGGCATAAAGCTTTTTGCCACCATGCTCAAAGTAAGCAGCCTTTATTTCCTTAAGCCCACCGGGAATGGTATCGTCTATAAATTTTTCGGTATAAACTACTTTAAAACGATCTCCAGGTTGTAGTTTAAAAAAGTTGATAGTCCAAGCATAAATGTTCGCTAACTGATCAGACATATAAGGACTCAAATTCTGTTCCTCCATAGTTGCCGAAAGCGAACTAGTAATTATACCTGAAGCTTCTCTTTCTTCATAACGAACCGGTTTTTGGCTATTATAAATACTTAAGTTGTTTCTAAAATCTACAACCGCATAATCCACTTTATTAGATTCGTATATAAAAACTTGGGTACGGTTTAAGGAGTCTTTGGAGTTGAGCAGCACATAAGGTTTACCAACTATAATTCTACGAACATCAAAGCTATCGCGGAATTTGGTAGCTACCTCCATTATTTTATCTTGTGGAACACCGTTTGCAAAAAGTATATCGCCAAAGGTATCGCCTTTACGAATAGTGTCTCTTACAACATTAAAATCGTTTAAAATATAACCGTATTGCTCTATTGTTGCTTCTTGTGCAATTTCATTAGGATCG
Source organism: Aequorivita sp. IT1282 (assembly GCF_058068205.1). Classification (NCBI taxonomy): domain Bacteria; kingdom Pseudomonadati; phylum Bacteroidota; class Flavobacteriia; order Flavobacteriales; family Flavobacteriaceae; genus Aequorivita; species Aequorivita sp. IT1282. The sequence continues at coordinate 41,354 of NZ_JBYRHR010000002.1, forward strand.
GCATCGTCATCTTTTGTTTTTTCACAAGCGGTAGTAAGTAGGATAAGGGTTAGTACAGCTAAAATTAATTTCTTCAATGTTGGGGTGTTTTCTGTATTATTTATTCTTAATCTGCAATTATTTTAAAGGAGTGTTGCAATCCTTTGAATTCGGTTAAAGTTGCTTTTAAGGAACCAACCGCCAAATCTGCTTTTATAAGCAACGGTATTTTGTTTTTATCATCACTAACCCAAACAGTTAGACTTTCCTTTTCCTTAAAAACGCGACCAGACTGAACGTATGGTCTAAAAATAAGCGTTTGGACACGCCCAAAATTAGTGTCTAAAATTTCTTTTCCAAGGAATTTTAACCTGAATTTGAAATTTTCTTGATCAAAAAACATATTCATCTCAATCACGTCTCCTTTTTTTATGTTTTCGGTGTCTAAATGGTTCCGAAGATAATAAAAAGCCGAGATCATGTCTTGGGTATCTTCGGGAAACGAAAATACACTAGTTTCATTGCTCTTTTTGTCGTTTACTGTAGCTTTTTTTGTAGAATGATTAAAATCTATCTCAATATCTTTGGTGTAACCACCTTCATCAATTTTGCGAATAAAACGATATGGAATATCCTTTTGCTTGTCTATATACGATTGGTAATCGTCCTTTACTTTAAAAAACCACTTTGACACGCCTACTGTTTCACCATAGCCCTTAACGTGAAAAACTTCCTTTCCTTTAATTGTAGAATTATTCACCTTGAGCGTTGCATAACCTGCGGTTACAAAGCCATAATGTACGCGGAATTTAAAATATTCTCCATCGCCATAAGATCTTTCTTGTGCAGATAAAGAAACGAAATTGCCTAAAAGAATTAAAACCGCGAACAGCTTTTTCATAGATATAACTTAAGGGGGTTTTTAATGATTCTAGGAATTACAACTACCATTCCAAAAAAAATAAAACCCCACCTTGAATAAGACGATGGGGTTTCAATAATGTTACATAACTATAGCGTTCCTCGTTGTTCTTGCTCGCGTTCTATAGATTCAAAAAGCGCTTTAAAGTTTCCAGCTCCAAAACCTTTTGCACCCATTCGCTGAATTATTTCGAAAAACAATGTTGGTCGGTCCTCCAAAGGTTTTGTGAAAATTTGAAGTAAGTATCCATCTTCGTCGGCATCTATCATAATTGAAAGTCTTTTTAGCTCGTTGATGTCTTCCTTCATCATTTTCATATGGTCACCCAATCTGCGTGGAATATCATCATAATACGATTGCGGTGGCGGGGGTAAAAATTCAATTCCGCGATCTTTCAATTGACTTACAGTTTTAATAATATCATCTGTTGCAACAGCTAAATGCTGCACTCCCGAATCTTCATAAAAATCTAGATATTCTTCAATCTGCGATTTCTTTATGCCTTTGGCCGGTTCATTAATAGGAAATTTTATACGTCCGTTACCATTGCTCATCACTTTACTCATCAACGCCGAATATTCGGTGTGAATCTGCTTATCGTCAAACGAAAGGAAATTTACAAAGCCCATAACGTCTTCGTACCACTTTACCCATTTATTCATTTGACCCCAACCTACGTTGCCAACCATATGATCTATATATTTTAAACCAGTTGGAGTTGGATTGTAATCGCTTTTCCATTCACGGAAACCTGGTAAAAATGCACCGTTGTAGTTTTTGCGTTCCACGAACATATGCACTGTTTCGCCGTAGGTGTAAATTCCGCTTCGCACAACTTCACCGTGTTCGTCTTTTTCAACGGTGGGCTCCATAAAGGGTTTTGCACCGCGTTTTGTAGTTTCTTCAAAAGCACTTGTAGCGTCATCTACCCAAAGGGCAATAACTTTTACGCCGTCGCCATGCTTTACAATATGATCGTTAATAGGAGATTTACTGGTTAATGGTGTGGTAAGCACAAGTTTTATTTTATCCTGTGTTAAAACATAGCTCACAGAATCGCGCGAACCAGTTTCTAAACCTTTATAAGCATGAGACTGAAAGCCAAAAGCTGTTTTATAAAAATGTGCAGATTGTTTTGCGTTTCCAACGTAGAATTCTACGTAGTCTGTTCCCAATAATGGCAGAAAATCTTCTGCTCCTTCAAATATTTTCTCCAGTCCGTAATCGACCGATTTTATTTCTTTGCTCATAATTAAATCTTTAAAATTTTAATGTTCTAACCAACTTTGGTAATACGTTCCATCTGAAAGTTTCAAACCATCCTCAGTTACCTGTAACGGTTTAAATGTATCTACCATAACGGCAAGTTCTTCTGTTTTCGTTTTTCCAATACTTCGCTCTGCGGCTCCTGGGTGCGGCCCGTGTGGAATTCCCGCCGGGTGAAGCGTTATTTGTCCAGCTTCAATATCATTCCTACTCATAAAATCACCATCTACATAATACAACACCTCATCACTATCAATATTGCTATGATTATACGGCGCAGGAATACTTAGCGGGTGATAATCATAGAGACGTGGCACAAAACTACATACTACAAACGCATCTGTTTCAAAAGTTTGGTGCACTGGCGGTGGTTGGTGAATGCGGCCTGTAATTGGTTCAAAATCGTGAATTGATAAAGCATACGGAAAATTATAACCGTCATAACCTACTACATCAAAAGGATGTGTAGCGTAAACCATTTCAAAAATATCATCCTGCTTTTTCACTTTTACTAGAAACTCCCCTTTTTCGTTATGGTGCTCAAGTTCTTGTGGTCTGCGAATGTCTCGCTCGCAATAAGGTGAATGCTCTAAAAGCTGCCCAAACCAGTTTCTATATCGTTTTGGAGTGTAAATGGGACGTCGAGATTCCACGATAAATAATCGATTGTCTTCCGTATCAAAATCTATTTGATAGATAATTCCGCGGGGAATAATTAAATAATCGCCGTATTTAAAATCGAGATTGCCTAAAAAAGTTCGCAGTTTTCCGCTGCCTTTGTGGATGAAAATCAATTCATCAGCATCGGTGTTTTTATAAAAATAATCTTTTTGCGATTCTTGCGGCGCGGCAAGTATTATGCTGCAATCGCTATTGGTGAGTACCGTTTTACGGCTGTTGAGATAATCTTTTTCAGGTTTTATGTCGAAACCCTTTAACCGAAGCGATTCCATATTATTGGTGCGCGCAATCTTAGGGGCAACGTTGTATTGTTTCTTAATTTCCTTTACTTGTGTAGGGCGATATTCATGATAAATATTGCTGTACATGCCATCGAAACCTACAGTCCCGAAAAGCTGTTCGGAATAAAGGCTCCCATCAGGTTTCCGAAATTGGGTATGGCGTTTAGGCGGTATTTTGCCCAGTTTGTGATAGAAAGGCATCTTTTTAAGTTAATGGGTTATTGAGTTATTGTGTTCATTAATTTATCGCAAAATATGAATTTGTGATTAAAGTTTTTCCTAATATCTTAGCAACCAAACCACTTAATAACTCTTCTCTACAAATATCGGAAAAATATACTATTTAGTTTAATAAGAAAAAACAAAAACCTGTTTCAACTATTATTGAAAATTTAAAAATTTATTAATGAAAACGAAATATTGATTATTGACCTGATAATCAATAACGTATTTCATAAAATGAAAGATGAAAATGTTAAAGTTTTGGCAATGTCGTTTTTTTTTTTTTGTCTTTGATAAACTATTAACCGTAAAACCATATTTTTATGAAAAAATTATTTTTAACGGCGTCTATTTGCTTATTTATGGCAGTATCCGCTAATGCTTCAACAAACTTAACTGGCAACATAGACGAAAGTTCACTAATTGTTAATTGTTTTGGTGAATGGACCGCTGCATATAACGGTGCTCTTGAAGCTGGTTTTTCTACTGAAACAGCATTAGAGATTGCTAGAAGAGTATTTGAGCAATGTGCTTTCGGTAATAATTATTAAACTTTAAATTTCCCTAAATCTTATTTTAAGATTTAGGGAATAACAATTTTAACATGAAGAATTTACTATACTTTACTTTTTTAATATTTACTCTTACTACTTACGCACAATCAAATAATAAATTTGTTGTTCATTATTCTACTACATCATCTTGGAATTCTGAGAACATAAATGCAGAAAACAAGCCAAGCTCGCAAGCATTGTATTTTGCTGAACAATTGAAAAAGGATATTGAAAGCATGGAGTATGAGCTACGCGTAGATGGGACCAAGAGTGAGTTTTCTATGATTAACAAACTAAATGCCCCAGGCAAAAGAGAAAACTATGTTGCCGCAGTTGAAAAAAATGAGCGTTTTTACATCGATGCTGGCGAGTATATTAACCAAAAAGAATTTCAAGGGGATGAATTTCTTATAACAGCTCCCTCTAATCAAATACAATGGACATTAAAAAATGAAAAAAAACAAATTTTGGGCTTTGAATGTTTAAAAGCAGAATACATATCTACAGAACATGGTAAATCATTAAAGGTTGTAGCTTGGTATGCTCCCAAGTTACCCTTCCAATTTGGACCAAAAGGCTATCATGGTTTGCCGGGATTAATATTGCAACTTGTCCAAAATAATAAAATAATATATACTGCAGATTCAATTATGGAAGATGCAAATGTATGGGTTCTCAAGCCTACAACGGGGAAAAAAATTACTCTTGAAAAATTTAATACACTTGTTGATGCTACTGCAACTGAAATGGAAGCATCTAGAAAAAATTAATTTTGAAAATTCAAATATTGTTTTTTTAGTCCTGTTTTTAACAGGATTTTTTTCGTTACAGGCTCAGGAAGTTTCTTTACAAGGCAAACTACATGATAGCCTGCAAAAGCCTTTAGAATATGCTAATGTGCTTGCTATACCCAAGAGTCCTAAAGAAAATATTGTTTTTTCTATTAGCGACAACAAAGGCCATTACAAGTTGTATCTTAAAAAAAACATCTTATATACAATAGAAATAAGTTATTTAGGTTTTCAAAAAATCAGTTCAGACATAACCCTAATCGAAAACACCACGAGAGATTTTGTGCTGCAGCCAAGCAATGAAAACCTCGAAGAAGTAATTTTAAAACAACGACTGGCTGTTAATGCAAGAAAAGACACCATAACGTATCGGACTGATGTGTTTGTCACGGGCGAAGAGCGGAAACTGCGGGAAATACTAAAGAAACTACCAGGGGTTGAGGTGGATCGTGATGGCAATGTAAAAGTAAACGGAAAAAAGGTGGATAAGTTTTTAGTAGAGGGTAAACCATTTTTTACAGGCGATACTAAACTAGGTGTAAACAACATCCCTGCAGATGCTGTTGATGAAGTTGAGGTATTAGAAAATTACAGTGAAATTGCATTTTTAAAAGATTTAAGCGACAGCGATGTAATGGCTATGAACATAAAATTAAAAGCGGGGAAGAAAAAATTTATCTTTGGCGACATAGAGATCGGAGGCGGTGTTGAAGAAAAATATCTATTGCACCCAAGCCTCTTTTATTACAGTCCAAAAACCAATATAAATTTTATTGGAGATATCAATAACACTGGCAAAAAAAGTTTCACCCTTAACGATTACATCAATTTCCAAGGCGGATTTACAAAATTAATAGATAATCCCACAGGCTATCAAAATTTATTGAGCAGCAATTTTACAAAATACCTCTCAAATAACGATTTTGTACATAACCGAAATACTTTTGGTGCGTTTTCACTTTCACAACAAATATCTGCAACAACTTCAGTAAATGCCTATAGTATTATTAATGCTAGCAATACTGAGACTGAAGTTAAAAACAACAATACTTATTTGTTGGAAAATATAGTTACAAATATTGAAGGTAGGAGTATTAAAACAAAGACAGACAATTTATTTACACTAAGTAAAATCACTACTAAATATGTTCCTAATACTGATGAAGACTTAACTTATGAGTTGGTTATAAAAAGTACGGACGGTACAACAAATGAGCGTTTGAAATCTTTCAGTTTCTTAGATAGTAATTTTGTAGTATCCAGATTAAATCCTACTTCTTTTGAATTGAACCAAAATTTAGGGTATAGTAAACGATTTTCATATAATCATACCACAACCTTAAACGCAAATTTAAACGTTTCTTCAAATAAAAATAGTACAGTTTGGCAGTTTTCAGACACAATATTTAATGGAATTGTTCCATTGCAAGGCGAAAGACCTTTTTTACTATCACAAAAAATAGACTCCAGAATTTATGATGCTTCTTTCGCCATTAAGCATTATTGGGTGCTCAACAATTTTAACCACATATATCCAATAGTCGGCTACAATTTTTCAAAACAGAAATACGATACAAGAGATGAGCAATTAATTAGTGAAGGAACATATAGTTTTGCAAATTCCGGTTTCAACAATGAAACAGAACTTCTGCTAAACGATTCTTATATTGGGTTTCAATATAAATTTAAAACAGGAGATTTTATTTTTAAACCCGGATTGGTGTATCATTATTATTATTGGAAAGTTTATCAAGACTCAATTCCCCAAGTATCAAAATATAAAACACAACTATTGCCAGAAATGAAAATAGATTGGGAGCTTAAAAGCAGTGAAAAGGTAAACTTTAAATACAATTTAGATTCCCGCTTCAATGATGTTTCATTTTTTTCAAACAGATTACGCATGCAGGATTTTAATACACTTTACAAAGGAAATACCAATATTGAAAATGAATTGGCGCATCGTGTTTCGTTGTCCTATTATAAATTCAGTCTGCTCCGTGGTCTTTTTATGAATGCAAATATTAATTATACCAAAAAAGTAAAAACTATCCAAAACACAACGATCTTAGATGGAATCGACCAAATAAATACTACATTTTATTCAGATTTGCCCGAAAATAGATTTGTAGTGAATGCCTCCTTTTCAAAAAAAATTAAGAAAATTAAATATACGTTTGCAGCTAATGCTTCGTTTTCGGACTACTCTAGAAACGTAAATAATTCACTAACAAAATATAAAAGCAGTAACTATAATTATACTATAAAAGCAGAGTCCTATTTTAAGGAATTCCCAAATATAGAGGTTGGTTTACGTCAAGGATTCAGTAATTTTTCTTCGGCAACAATAGAAAGTAACTTTATTCAAACTGACCCCTATTTAAATCTAGAATATGACTTTTTAGATGGGTTTATTCTAAAAACAGATTACTCTTTTTCACAGTATAAAAACAGAACCAATACTACAAAAAATAATTTTCAATTAGGAAATGCCTCATTATTTTATAACAGAGAAGATAGCCCTTGGGGCTTTGAAGTTGAAGCAACCAATCTATTTGATGTAAAATTAAAGAATGAAAATACTTTCAGCAAGTTTATTATAACTGACACCCAAATATTTATTCAGCCAAGAACGATAATCTTCAAGCTTTCTTATAAATACTAAAACCGATACCCCAACGCAACATACCACTCGCTGCGATCCAATTCTGGCGAATAGGAATATTTAACTTCCATTGGCCCCAAGATTGTTTCTAAACCGTAGCCCAAAGAATAACCCGAATAATCTACCCCGTTAATCCATTCACCAGTTTCAAAAAGGTCGTTGCCAATATTGGCAATGTTCGCAGAAATATTGATGTGATTTTTTCTAACTATTTCATAATCAAAAGTCAGAGTAGATTTAAGATAAGTATTCCCTCGTAGCGAAATAGCTTCGTAACCCATAAAAGGAATAATGTTATTCATTTCTTTAAAACCGTAACCTCCCAAAGCAAAATCGAGCGTTGTGGTTTCGGGACCACCCAATTTAAAACCTCCCTCGCCAGTTATATGTGCCGAAAATGCATTGAAAAAGGTATGAGCATATCCTATTTTTGCCTTCGCTACAGAGAAAGGCTGAAACTCTTTATTGCGGCCTTGCGCCAAAAGATACCAATGAAAATCGCCCGAAAAATAGGCGCCAGATTTTGGAAAGAAACTATTGTCGTACGTATCGTACTTCAAATACCCTAAAGCACTGTAATAATTGGTGCTCTCAAAAACGGTGCGCGGCAAATTCTGATCGTCTGTCCCGATTGTTTCAGATAGATAACGAAGGTATTTATGCTCTCCTCCTAAACCAAAAGTAAAAGTTCTGCGGAAGAGCGTTTCAAAATAAAGCTGATTAGTAAAATCACTATACTTTATAGAAAGTTTGTTAATTGGTATGGTTAAGTCATCGTTCAAATCTGCATCAATAAAACTGAGTGGCACATCCGTTTCAACAAAGTGATATTTAGAATTGAAACCCACGCTCCAATAAAAACCTTTGTCTATATAATACTCAAAATTATAGCGCAAATTGTCGCCCGCAATTAAATCTAACGAAGCAATATCGTTATTGGTAAATAGTCGTTTTCGGGTAATATTAACCAAAGCAGACGTTTTAAATAAATCGTCATAATGCGCTCCAAAACGCAGCATCAGGGACGAGTTACTTTCACGTAATTGTAATAATAGGGTGTTTTGGTTATTATCGTCTTCAAAGAATCTGTAATTAATATCTTGAAAATTTCCGGTGGCAGATAAGTTATTTATGCCTTCGCCAAAATCTTTAAAACTAACCTTATCTGGGGTACGAAGCTTAAGTTTACCCAAAACATAACTTCGGCTATATTTTTCATTTCCTTCAATTCTCACTTCTTTTATAAAAACCGAATCTTGAGTTTCAAACTTCATTTCGCTTTTTTTGAATGGAAGTTGTTGTGCGGCAATTTGGCTAAGTTCTTCTCGGTACGAATTTGCAGCAGTTACGCCCGACTCAACAATTTTTTGTCCTTCGTTAAAAGAAACCACCGAAAAATCCTTAATATTTGGATGAATGTAAACGTCGGTTTTTCCACGTTTGTCAATCATATCGTTAATTGTGCGAAAATTATTTATCTGCACCAAAACATCAAAAGCAGATTTTAATTTTTGGCGTGCTTTTAGACTGTCCTGCACATCTATGCCAATAATGATATCCATTCCCTTGGCACGTACTTCGTTTACAGGATAGTTATTCACAACTCCGCCATCTATTAGCACTTTTCCATCTATAATTACCGGACTAAAAAGGGATGGTAATGCGCCACTGGCAATAACTGCACGCGGCAGATAGCCTCGATCTAAAATTACTTCTTTCCCTGTTTCAACATTAGTGGCAACACAGAAAAACGGAATTGGCAACTCGCTGAAATCTGAAACAGTACTTACATGACTGGTTAATTTTGACAGCAAATTATATACATTCTGCCCCTTGGAAAGTCCAGACGGAAAACCAATTTTAAAACCATCAAAAGGAAGCACCAATGCATATTTTTCAGACTCTTTTTTTTCGTAAAAAGTTTTTGCGCTTCGCGGAATATTGTCCTGTATTAATTGGCTAAAATTCGTTTGCCTAAAAATACTGTCTAACTGGTTTGCAGAATATCCAGCCGCATATAGTGCCCCTATAATTGCGCCCATACTTGTACCGCCAATGTAATCTATGCGTACTCCCGATTCCTCTATAACTTTCAATGCTCCAATGTGTGCCAAACCTTTAGCGCCACCACCACTCAGTACAAGACCTACTTTTAAATCCTTCTGATTTTCTTGCGAAAAAGAAAAGGTTGAAATTAAAATTAATACTATATAAAGTATTTGTTTCATCTATTGTACTTCTTTGAATCTTGGATTATTAAAAAGCTTCATTATTCATTATTAAAATGTTCCAGCAACTTATTTGCTCTGCTGGCGCCCACAACTTTTGAAAGCTCTTCAAAATTGGCTTCAGCAATTCGTTTTGTGCTTTTAAAATGTTTCAACAACTCCACTACTGTTTTTTCGCCAATGCCGGGAATGGTTTCTAACTCCGTATTCAGTGCCTGTTTGCTGCGCTTACTTCTGTGAAAGGTAATTCCAAAACGGTGCGCCTCGTTTCGCAATTGCTGTATTATTTTTAAAGTTTCACTCTTTTTGTCTAAATATAGCGGAATGGGATCGTCGGGGTAAAACAATTCTTCCAAGCGTTTTGCAATTCCAACTATGGCAATTTTTCCGCGTAAACCCAACTTGTCTAAACTTTTTAAAGAAGAAGAAAGCTGCCCCTTCCCTCCATCAATGATGATTAGTTGCGGCAATGGTTGCTCCTCTTCCAGCAATCTTTTATAACGGCGATATACAACTTCTTCCATCGAAGCAAAATCATCTGCCCCTACAACCGTTTTTATATTGAATTTACGATAATCCTTTTTACTCGGTTTTCCATTTTTAAAAACCACACAAGCAGCAACGGGATTTGTACCCTGAATATTACTATTATCAAAACACTCTATATGTCGTGGTTCTTCGCTTAACCTTAAATCTTTTTTCATCTGCGCCATAATGCGCTTTTCGTGACGGTCCGGATCTACAATTTTAGCCTGCTTAAAACGATCCATTCTGAAGTATTTTGCATTCCGTTCAGAAAGGTCGAGGATTGCTTTTTTATCACCCAGCTTTGGCACGTGTACTTTCATGTCTTCACCCAGTTCTACTTCAAAAGGTACATAAATTTCATTTGAAAGTGAATTGAAACGTTGTCGCAATTCTATAATGGCAAGCTGAAGCAACTCTTCGTCGGTTTCATCAAGCTTCTTTTTTATTTCCAAAGTATGCGACCTAATAATCGCGCCGTGCGAAAGCTGAAGAAAATTTACATACCCATAACTCTCATCTGAAATTATGGTGAACACATCTACATTATTAATCTTCGGGTTTACAACCGTAGATTTTGACTGATAATTCTCCAAAACATCAATCTTTTCCTTTACGCGCTGCGCCTCTTCAAATTTTAAATCGGCCGCCAATTCCTTCATCTGACTTTTGAATTTATAAAGCGAATCCTTAAAATTTCCTTTTACAATATTACGGATGGCTTCAATATTTTCGTGATATTCTTTTTCAGAATAAAAGCCTTCGCAAGGGCCCAAACAGTTTCCCAAATGGAACTCCAAACACACTTTATATCTATCTGTCCTAATTTTTTCTTCGCAAAGATCGTAGTTGCAAGTACGCAGCGGATAAAGCCCTTTTATTAAATCGAGCAGCGTGTGCACGGTTTTCATACTCGTGTACGGCCCGTAATATTCGCTTCCGTCTTTTATCATTCGCCGTGTTGGGAAAACACGTGGAAATCGTTCGTTTTTAATGCAAATCCACGGATACGTTTTATCGTCTTTCAGCAGCACATTATAGCGTGGCTGATAGTTTTTTATCAAATTGTTTTCCAACAAAAGTGCATCGGTTTCGGTTTTTACTACGATGTGCTTTATGGTTTCAATTTTTTTTACGAGCATGCGGGTTTTGCCATTCTCCTGCGTTTTGTTGAAGTAAGACGCTACCCTTTTTTTTAGATTTTTTGCCTTGCCCACATACAGCAATTTCCCATCTTTATCGTAGTATTGATAAACACCGGGCGAATCGGGAAGTGTTGAAATTTGAAGAGTTACCGAAGCATTGGCCATAGCCTCAAAGATACTTGTTTGAAAATTTTATATGAAGGGTTTTTCGAAGCTATATGTTAATAATGGATTAAAGTTTTTAAGTGCTTCAATGCCTCTTTCTCTTTTTAGTTAAATTGCACCATCAATAATCATCTATGAACATTGCCATTCTTTCCCGTGGGGAAGCATTATATTCCACAAAAAGTCTTTTAAGTGCTGGCGAAGCGCGCAACCATACTATGGAAGTTTTAGACCCTTCCTATTGCAATCTTGCCGTAGAAAATGGAAAAGCGGCGCTCTATTTTCAAAATGAAAAAGTAGAAGATATTCACGCAATTATTCCAAGAATTGGCGCTTCAAACACCTATTTTGGAAGCAATGTTGTGCGTCATTTTGAGGCGATGGGCGTTTTTACTGTGGTTACTTCTGAAGGAATTATAAATAGTCGCGATAAATGGATGTCGTTCCAAATATTAGCGAAACACCAAATTCCAGTGCCACGTACGATGTATGCTTCATTTTTTGAATTTGAAGAGCAGCTAAAAACCTTCAACGGCAAACCAATAATAATAAAGCTTTTGGAAGGCACGCACGGCGAAGGAGTGATTCTTTCCGAAAGTCCGCAGAATGCCTTGGCAACGATTGAAACTTTGAATGCAGCGGGTGTAAAATTTATTCTTCAGGAATATATTGAAGAAGCAAATGGCGCAGATGTACGTGCAATTGTAGTTGATGGCGTTGTGGTTGCGGCAATGAAACGCAAATGTAAAATTGGAGATTTCCGCAGTAATTTGCATCGCGGCGGTTCTTCAGAAATAATAGAACTTTCTTCCGCAGAGGAAAAAATAGCTATAAAAGCTGCAAAAGCAATGGGTCTCGGATTTTGTGGCGTAGATATTCTGCAATCTAAAAATGGGCCATTAGTTTTAGAAATTAACAGCACACCAGGCTTGGAAGGTATTGAAAATACTTCTGGAAAAAATGTTTCAAAAAGTGTAATTGGATTCATCGAACGCAACAAGTAGCTACGCGATGCATCGCGTATCCATATTATATTGCGTACCCTCCCAATTGAATTTATTTGTTTTTAGAAATTTGTCTTTTGGAATTTTTATTAATTATCTTGCATTAATAAAATCCCCATTACATTGATTAGAAACATTGGCAGAATAGACAAAGCAGATTTTCCATCTCTAAATTTGTTCGATATTGAAGTAAAAATTGATACGGGCGCCTATACTTCTTCAATTCATTGCAAAAACATGAAAGTTGAAGATAGTTATCTGAAATGCAATTTTTTAGATGAAGAACACCCAAGTTATCACGAAAAAGAAATCGTATTTGACGAATATGATGTTAAGGTAGTTAAAAGTAGCAACGGCCAATCTGAAACCAGATACAGAATTAAAACTGAAATACTGCTTTTTGGAAAGTTGCAACCTATTTATTTAACATTGAGCGACCGAGAAGAAATGCGTTTTCCTGTACTTTTAGGACGAAATTTTTTAAGTAAGAAATATATAGTAGATATTAACAAAACCAACCTTTCCTTTAAACTAAAAACCAAAAAATGAAAATTAGAATATTATCGGCGAATGCAAACCTATACTCCACTCAACGTCTTGTTGAGGCGGCAAAAGCAAGAAAACACGACGTGGAGATAATTAACCACGCCAAGTGTGATATTGTAATTGAGAAGAAAAATCCGGTAATAATATATAAAGGTCAAAGGTTAGACCACACAGATGCAATTATTCCAAGAATTGGAGCATCTGTAACATTTTATGGTACGGCCGTAGTGCGACAGTTTGAAATGTTGCGCGTTTTTACAACTACAGAATCGCAAGCATTAGTACGTTCGCGCGACAAATTAAGAAGTTTACAGATTCTTTCTCGCGCTGGTTTAGGATTACCGAAAACCGTTTTCACCAATTATTCTAAAAACGTAAAGGAAATTGTAGACCAAGCTGGTGGCGCGCCTGTAATTATTAAATTGTTAGAAGGTACTCAAGGCATCGGCGTAATTTTAGTTGAAAGTAGAAAAGCGGCAGAATCGGTTATTGAAGCTTTCAACAATTTGCAGGCTCGTGTTATTGTTCAGGAATTTATAAAAGAAGCTGGAGGCGCAGATATTCGTGCATTTATAGTGGATGGACAGGTTGTTGGCGCAATGAAGCGACAAGGAAAAGAAGGTGAATTTAGAAGTAATTTGCACCGCGGAGGAACGGCTTCAGTAATAAAACTTACCGATGAAGAAGAAACCGCAGCACTTAAAGCTGCAAAAGCAATGGGGCTTGGAATTGCTGGAGTCGATATGCTTCAATCTGCACGTGGACCACTTATTTTAGAAGTAAATTCTTCTCCAGGTTTGGAAGGAATTGAACAGGCTACCGGAAAAGACATTGCAAACTCCATTATAAAATACATTGAACGGAACGTATAAAAATGGCGAAAAAGGACGAACGCGATATAGTAATATTAAACGAGCACGTAGCACTTGGCGAAAGCAAAACAATTGATTTCAGCATTGCTAAGCTTTACACTTCAACGAAAGTTGAAATTCCAATTATTATTGAGCGTTCCAAAATACCAGGGCCAACGGTTTTAATTACCGCCGCCATTCACGGCGACGAAATAAACGGCGTTGAAATTGTACGTCAGCTAATAGCTCGAAAACTAAACAAACCAAAACGCGGCACCATTATATGTATCCCGATTCTCAACGTATTCGGATTTTTAAATGGCGACCGTTCCTTTCCGGATGGGCGCGACCTCAATAGAGTTTTTCCGGGCACTAAATCGGGTTCATTAGCGAGCCGAGTAGCGTATCATTTTACTAAAAAAGTATTGCCGCATGCAGATTATTGTTTGGATTTTCACACAGGTGGAGCCAGCCGTTTTAACGCTGCGCAAATTCGGATAAAACCTGGTGATGACAGACTTCTCGAGTTGGCGAAGGCTTTTAATGCTCCGTTTACTGTGTATTCAAACACACTTGAAAAATCATATAGAAATACCTGTTATAAAATGGGCATTCCAACACTTCTTTTTGAAGGCGGAAAAAGTCGTGAAAGCAACAAACATATTGCAAAAGAAGGCGTTGATGGTATTTTGCGTTTTCTAGAACATTTGGATATGTTGGGTAAAAGAATTGTTGCTCCAGAACCAAATGCGAAAACTGTAATTATTGAAAAAAGTAAATGGATACGCGCTTACCGAAGCGGTTTGCTACACGTAAAAATAGAGTGTAACAAACACGTAGAAAAAGGCGAGTTTTTAGCTACAATTACAGATCCATACGGTAAAATGCGCTTCAAGGTTACTTCACCAAATGAAGGCTACATTATTAATGTAAACCAATCGCCCATTGTAAATCAAGGTGACGCTATTTTTCATATTTCCACTATAAATACCGTGAATACGGATGATGAAGAAATGGAAGATTGACGCCCCCTAGCCCCCAAAGGGGGAATTATAAATTCAATTATTTTCCTGCAAGGTGTCATTGCGAGGCACGAAGCAATCTCCTTGTAGGTCTTTCTAAAAACTATGGCGAACAAAGCTACTTTACGTAAAAAATATAAAAAACTTCGTGAAAATATTTCGGAAGATGCTATAGAAGAAATGAGCCTGCAGATTGCAAATCAGGCTTTAAAGCTTCCTATTTGGCAACAAACCTACTACCATATTTTTCTTCCTATTTCTGATAAAAAAGAAGTGAATACCGAGTATTTAATGCACATTCTACAAGGAAAAGATAAGAGTATTGTTGTTTCAAAAGCAGATTTTAAGTCTGGCGAAATGCAAAATATTTTATTGCAAGAAAACACAATTATAAAAACCTCATCGTATGGCATTCCCGAGCCAGTTTCTGGAATTGAAATCGCCCCAGAAATAATTGAAGTTGTCTTCGTTCCATTACTTGCTTATGATGTAAAAGGGCATCGTGTGGGTTATGGAAAAGGATTTTACGACCGATTTTTAGCAAAATGCACTTCCAAAACATTATTTGTTGGACTTTCATTCTTTGACGCAGAGCCAACAATTTTTAGTGATTCAAATGATGTTCCTTTGGATTTTTGTGTTACACCGAATGCGATCATCGATTTTAAAAAATAAGAAGTTATCTTTAGCGATCAAAACAGCCAATAAAAGAACAATAAACCATGGAATCTTCAAATAATCAACCACTGGGCAATCCTCCAGAAAACTATCTCATTTTTGCAATTATGATGACTATATTTTGCTGCTGGCCAGTTGGAATCTTTGCCATTATAAAAGCCACGAAAGTAAGAGAATTGTGGGCCTTAGGCGATGTGGCCGGAGCTCAGAAAGCTTCGGAAGACGCTAAAAAACTAACTATTTGGGGAGCTGTAGGCGCGTTCGTTTTAATCGTAATTCCCGTAATAATATTATTCGCAATGGGTGCCTTCGCAACTTTGATGGATGGGTAAACTCTATAAAATAGCACTAATAGCTTCTTTGGCTGTAGGCTTTATAATCGTTTATTATTTTTTCAATCCGTCTACAAACTTATTTATTCCGTGCCCTCTTTATTATGTAACTGGCTTTTACTGCCCAGGCTGCGGCTCACAACGGGCTATTCATTTATTGTTGCATGGGAACGTAATTGGAGCTTTTAGGTTCAATCCATTAATGGTACTAACCTTGCCAATTTTACTTTATGGATTGGGAATAACGATTACCAATTGGATCTTTGGCACCAGCTACAGATTTATGCTTTTTTACAGCAAACTGTTTATTTTCGGGTATTTCGGATTAGCGATTCTTTATTGGGTACTTAGAAACTTGCCTTTTTATCCTTTCAACTTACTTGCTCCTACAAGCTAAAACTATTCTGAAATTTCTTTCTTCGGAAATGCTTTTTTATTGAAAAGAAGTAATAAAATAACACCAACACTGATAGAAGAATCTGCAATGTTGAAAACTGGATCGAAGAAGGTAAAATACTCCCCACCCCAAAAAGGAACCCAGTTTGGCAATGTCCCACCGTATAGCGGAAAGTAAAGCATATCTACTACTTTTCCATGAAACAAGGTGCCGTATCCACCAGCTTCTGGAAATAAAGTAGCAACTTGATGATGGCTATCATTAAATATGATACTGTAAAAAACAGAGTCGATAATATTTCCTAAAGCGCCTGCAAAAATCAATGCTACGCAAAAAATCAGGATTCCAGGCATGTTTTTTCGAACCGAATCCCACAGCCAATATCCAATACCGCCAATTGCCACAATTCTAAAAAGTGTTAAGAAAAGTTTGCCGTATTCACCCGGAATTTTTGCGCCCCAAGCCATCCCTTCATTTTCAACAAAAAGGATTCGAAACCAACTAAACACAGGTATTTCGTCGCCTAAAGCGAAGTGTGTTTTAATATAAAATTTTGAAATCTGATCTATTAATAGAATCAGCACAATAATGATGGAAGCTTTTTTTAGGCTCATATTTTTATATACTTTTCTCCTCTACAAATACTATTTTGAAAAGAGAAGATACTCCTTCACTTAAGCTTCGGAGTGTGAGGCTCTCCTTCGCCGAGGCTTTTAAGAGCGCTGCAAAAATAGCAATATTATTTGGTTTGCAGCAGCATAATATTGCCATTGATACTTTCTGCTTTCACGATAAATTTACCGCTGTTTTTAAGTAGATTTTCAACCTTTCCATTTTCCGAAATGGCAGTACCTAAAACATTAGTAGCAGCTTGAACCATAATGTTACCATTCACTGTTTTTATATGAGCATTTCCCCTAAAATTTTTAGAAGCACAGTTTCCGTTGTATAGAAAAACAGCGAGGTTGGCCAATGGCCCGATAGTTTCTAAAGATGCAAGTTTTGATTTAACTTCAATTGAAATTGTATTCGGAACAAGTATTTCCATTTCAACAGCTATTATTTTATGCGCAGCTAGTTTATCATTCTGAAAAGAAAAAAAAGGCAGCAATCCTGTTTTCAATGAAAGTTTCCCTTCTGTAAAATTTTCTTCTATAATAATAGCTTCAGAATTTTCCCCAGAAATATGAACCTTCAACTTGATAGATTCTCTTTCAGTAGCTGTAATTTTTATATTGAAAATAGCGTCATCTTCAATAAAAAGTGAATGAAGTCCTGCGGCAGAAAATTCCTTTTCAATAACTTTTTGGGCCACGCAGCAAAGGTTTCCGAAGAACAAAAAAGTTAATATGAAAAAGAAATAGCGCATAGTTATAATCACAAGTGTAAAGCTATCGGCATTCGCAAAATAGCCAGAATATTCAATAAAAAAGCCCCGAAAAATTTCGAGGCTTTTAATTCCATATCCATCGTTTCCCGTTGCGGGAAGTTATGCTGGGTATTACTTCTGTAAATTCTTAGCCTCAATACTTAAAGTGGCGTGAGGCACTAATTTTAAACGCTCCTTATTGATTAATTTACCAGTTACGCGGCAAACACCATAGGTTTTGTTTTCTATTCGAACCAAGGCATTTTTAAGGTCGCGGATAAATTTTTCTTGACGAATGGCAAGTTGCGAATTTGCTTCTTTGCTCATTACTTCGCTGCCTTCATCAAAAGCTTTAAAAGTAGGCGAAGTATCGTCTGTACCGTTATTACTGTCGTTTTTATACGAACTTTGGATCAACTCCAATTGCTCTGTTGCCTTTTTTATTTTTTCGTTTAAAAGTGCTTTAAATTCTTCCAACTCGGCATCTGAATATCTGGTTCTTTCTGTTTCTGTCATGATCTAGTGTTTTTTAATGCTTAGCAGTGTTACAATATCATCAAATGCAATTTCTGTTCCTTGTTCAATATTTGACTGAAACTGTAAAACCTCGGTTAATGTTTCTTCTTTTATGTACTGTAGGTTTTGGCTAACCGCTACCTCTAGTGCATCGTTATTTTGAATTGTTACTTCAATTCGGTTTGTGACTTCAAAACCGCTGTCTTTACGCAGATTTTGAATTCTATTTACCAACTCTCGGGCAATCCCTTCATTTCTTAATTCCGGAGTTATTGTAACATCTAGTGCCACTGTAACTCCGTTAGCGTTTGCAACCAACCAACCCTCAATATCCTGAGAACTTATGATAACGTCTGCAAGCGCCAAAGTAGTACTTTTTTGATTAATAAAAACTGATATTTCCCCGTCTTTTTCTAAAGTTGCTATTTGTTGTTGATCAAAGTCTGAAATGGCTGCTGCCACTGCTTTCATGTCTTTTCCAAAACGTGGTCCTAAAGCTTTAAAATCTGGTTTTATTTGTTTTACCAGCATTCCAGACCCTTCATCTATCAATTCTATTTCCTTTACGTTTACTTCGCTTTTTATTAAATCTGAAACCGCTAAAATTTCTTCTTTTGCAGCATCTTCCAAAACTGGAATCATTATTTTTTGAAGCGGTTGACGCACTTTTATTTTCTCTCTTTGACGTAACGAAAGCACTAACGATGAAATGGTCTGTGCTTTCTGCATTTTATGCTCTAACTTTTTGTTGATGAAAGAACTGTCTGCTTTTGGGAAATCTGTTAAATGCACTGATTCCTTTCCGCCTGTTTTCGTTGCTATCGTTAAATCTTTATAGAGTCTATCCATAAAGAACGGAGCCACGGGAGCGCCTAATTTTGCAACGGTTTCCAAACAAGTGTATAGTGTTTGGTAAGCCGAAATTTTATCGTCGTTATAACTTCCTTTCCAATATCTTCTTCTGCTTAAGCGAACAAACCAGTTGCTTAAATTTTCCTGAACAAATTCCGAAATAGCACGCGTTGCCTTCGTAGGCTCATAGTCTGCGTAATATTCATCTACTTTTTGGATAAGGGAGTGTAATTCTGAAAGTATCCAACGGTCGATCTCTGGACGTTGTTCCAACGGAAGATCTTTTTCAAGATACTGAAAATTATCGAGATTGGCATAAAGACTGAAAAAGCTATATGTATTATAAAGAGTTCCGAAGAATTTATTACGCACTTCAGAAATACCATCTTGATCAAATTTTAAATTGTCCCAAGGATTGGCATTGCTTATCATATACCATCTCGTTGCATCCGGGCCATAAACATCTAAGGTTTCAAAAGGATCTACAGCATTGCCTAGACGCTTGCTCATTTTCTGACCGTTTTTATCTAAAACAAGTCCATTTGAAACTACGTTTTTATAAGCAACATCGTCAAAAATCATGGTTGCAATTGCGTGCAGTGTATAAAACCAACCTCGCGTTTGATCTACACCTTCGGCAATAAAATCTGCTTTTCTCCAAGTATCTTCAACCTTTTCTTTGTTTTCAAAAGGGTAATGCCACTGTGCATACGGCATACTTCCACTGTCAAACCAAACATCTATCAAATCTGCTTCTCGCTTCATTGGTTTTCCGCTTGCTGAAATAAGTGTTATTCCATCTACTATATTTTTGTGAAGATCGACCGTTGCATAGTTTTTATCTGAAAAATCGCCAGGTTTAAAACTTTCAAAAATATCTTTCTCCATCAATCCAGCTGAAATAGCTTTCTGCATTTCGGCTTTTAATTCTTCAATAGAACCAACGATTATTTCTTCTTTTCCGTCTTCGGTTCTCCAAATTGGCAACGGAATACCCCAATAGCGCGAACGCGAAAGATTCCAATCGTTAGCATTTGCAAGCCAGTTTCCAAAACGACCTTCACCAGTTGCTTTCGGCTTCCAGTTAATTCCTTTGTTAAGCTCGAACATTCTATCGCGGAATTCAGTAACTTTTATAAACCACGAATCCATTGGATAATATAAAATTGGCTTATCTGTACGCCAGCAATTTGGGTAGCTGTGAACGTATTTTTCTACTTTGAAGGCTTTGTTTTCAGTCTTCATTTTTATTGCGAGTTCAACATCTACAGATTTTTCTGGAACTTCGGAATCTTCGTAGTATTCGTTTTTTACGTATTTACCAGCAAGTTCCTTCATTTCTGGACGGAACTTTCCTTGTAAATCCACAAGCGGAACTAAGTTGTCATTTTCGTCTTTTACTAGCAATGGCGGTATTTCCGGCACTGCTTCCTTCGCAACTTTGGCATCATCTGCACCAAAAGTTGGCGCGGTGTGAACTATTCCTGTTCCATCTTCAATAGTAACAAAATCGCCAGCAATTATTCTGAAAGCATTTTCAGGATTGTCATGAGGTTTTGCATAATCTAGCAGCTGTTCATAACGAATGCCTAATAAATCGGCACCTTTAAATTCCTTCGCAATAAAATATGGAATCATTTTGTCGCCTTGTGTAAAAGCTTCTAAAGATTCCTCATTTGGTTTTTCTTCGTATTTACTTGCAAATTGACTCGCAACCAAGTTTTTCGCCAACACAACATTTATGGGCTGAAAAGTATATTGGTTAAAAGTTTTCACCAAAACATAATCAATCTTAGCGCCAACCGTTAAGGCTGTGTTGCTAGGAAGCGTCCAAGGCGTAGTGGTCCAAGCAAGGAACCAAATATTGTTTGATTCTTCTGCTAAGAAATCTGGCAATGTTTCTGCCATTGCTTTAAACTGCGCAACTACAGTTGTATCTGTAACATCTTGATAGGTTCCCGGCTGGTTAAGCTCGTGCGAACTCAAGCCTGTTCCCGCTTTCGGAGAATATGGCTGAATTGTATATCCTTTATAAATTAAATTTTTATTGTATATCTCTTTAAGCAGCCACCATACGGTTTCCATATATTTTGGCTCGTAGGTAATGTAAGGATCGCTCATATCTACCCAATAGCCGTAGCTTTCAGTAACTTTGTTCCATACATCTGTGTAGCGCATTACCGCTTTTTTACAAGCCGCATTGTATTCTTCAACAGAAATCTTTTTGCCGATGTCTTCTTTGGTAATGCCCAACTCTTTTTCGACACCAAGTTCAATAGGTAAACCGTGCGTATCCCATCCTGCTTTTCTATCCACTTTAAAACCTTTTTGGGTTTTGTAACGACAGAAAATATCTTTAATGGCGCGCGCCATTACGTGGTGAATACCAGGAAGCCCGTTTGCAGATGGAGGGCCTTCAAAAAACACAAACGGCTCCGCACCCTCGCGAATGGAAATACTCTTTTCAAAAATATTTTCTTCTTTCCAGAAATTGAGTATTTCTTCTGCCATTTTAGGGAGGTCAAGCCCTTTGTATTCTTTAAAATTCTTGCTCATAATGTGGGTATTGCAATAAAGTGTGCAAAAGTAAGGTTTTTTGAAGAATTAATTGATTTCTTAAGCCTTAGTGATTTCACAGAATTTATTAATAAAAAACGCCACTTAAAAAAGTGGCGTCTTCTATTATTATTTAATCAAGAGTTCTATCTAGAAAATCTGTATTCTAAAGTAGTAACAATCGTACTATTATTAGAAACAGTTGTTTCTTCAGAATAGATTGTCATTCCAGTTTCTGTGTAGTCTCTAATTTCTAAAGATGTTACTTCTCCGTCACTGTCTGTAACTATTAAAGTACTATTCCCAACACTTAAAGTGTAGGTTCCAGCCTCATCTAAATTTACAATAACAGTATCGCCAACTGTAGTACTACCATCTGCATTAGTTACCGTAGTTACTGTGTTAAACAATCCACTAGCTGTGTAGGTATTGTCTGAGTTGAACACAAAGTTTACATTTTGAAAAACACTACCTACAGTTACTGCAGATGATGTAGAAGTTGTTCCGTTAGTAAAAGTGATTGTTTCAACTTCTCTAAGCTCCAAGAATTTTAATTTGAAAGTGTCAACAAAATTTGTTGTAGAAAGCGTATAAGGCTCTGGATTGTTGTCATCATCACTACTACAGCTAATAACTGCAAGAGAAAGGACAAAAAGGAAGATTAATTTTTTGAATTTCATAATGTTAGCGTTTTTTTAAATTTTCGGCGAATATAACACCATTTCCAATACAAACATCTAATTGGGTTATTTATTATGTTTTTATGTTGAATTTTAAATTTTATAAGAATTAAAAAATGACTTCGCAAAAAAGCAGAATTTAAATTCTTCAAAATTACATTTCCAATCCATTTCAATTACTTACTCTCTAAGTATATTTATATTTTTGTTTGTTTTTTTGAAAGTTTTAATCTAAAACAGCATCTTTATTTTGATTACTACATTTTTTATCCCACATTTGACATCCATTTTGCGAATACAAATTAGTCCACTGATGAAAAAATTATATCTTTTCCTACTCCTTGCTACAATTTCATTTACATCTGTTCAATCCCAAATTCTTGATCCAGTATCGTGGTCTACAAGCATTAAGAAAATTTCGGAAACAGAATACGATCTTGTTGCTAAAGCAACTATAGAAAATAATTGGCATTTATATTCGCAAGTAGTTCCAGCGGATGGCCCGTTGCCAACAGTTTTCACTTTTGAAGAAAATAGCGCATACAAATCTGTAGGTAAAGTAAAAGAAAGTAAAGGTATTACTGAACACGATCCGGTGTTTGATATGGTTATTACCTTCTTTTCGCATACCGCCACATTTACCAAACGTATTGCGTTAACAGGCAGTGAAGGCACCACAATTATAGGAGAAGTAGAATTTATGGTGTGTGATGACACACGTTGTTTACCACCCAACTATGTAGAATTAGTTTTTAAAATTCCCGCTCCGAAGAAAGGCGCTGAAACTGCAGTAATTCCTGCATCTACAGACAATTCTGAAATCACAGAAGTTCAGTCCGAAGATCTAGAAGACACAATTGCCACTGACACTACAGAAATTGTAAAAGAAAATATCCAATATTCCGAAACCTCTGAAGCAGCAGTCGACGCAACAAAAAAACAAGACCAAAAAGGGCTTTGGGCTATCTTCTTTATCGCTTTTATTTCAGGTTTTGCCGCATTACTTACACCTTGTGTATTCCCAATGATACCAATGACGGTAAGCTTCTTTACGAAACAAAGTAAAACCAAAGCAAAGGGTATCAAAAACGCTATTATTTATGGTGCTTCAATAATTATTATTTATGTTTTACTGGGTATTCTAGTAAGTTTAATATTTGGAGCCGATGCGCTAAATGCCTTATCAACCAATGTTTGGTTTAATATAATTTTCTTTGTGTTATTAATTGTATTTGCAGTATCATTTTTAGGTGCTTTCGAAATTATGCTGCCTAATTCATGGGCAAATAAAGTAGACTCGCAAGCAGATAGAGGAGGCCTAGTAGGCATTTTCTTTATGGCACTTGCGTTAGCTATTGTTTCGTTTTCATGTACTGGGCCAATTGTAGGCACACTATTAGTTCAAGCAGCTGCAGGAGGTAGTCAAATAGGACCTATTGTTGGTATGCTTGGGTTTTCTATGGCTATAGCATTGCCTTTCGCATTATTTGCTGCTTTCCCGGGATGGATGAATTCACTCCCAAAATCGGGAGGTTGGTTAAACACCGTTAAAGTAGTATTGGGCTTTTTAGAATTAGCCTTAGCATTTAAATTTTTATCGAATGCCGATATGGTTCTAGATTTACATTTATTTGAGCGCGAAGTATTTATTGCAATTTGGATTGCCATATTTGGAACCTTAGCATTATACCTTTTCGGAAAAATACAATTGCCACACGATTCGCCATTAACGCATATTTCAGTTGGGCGTTTAAGTTTAGGACTAATAGTATTAACCTTTACAATCTATATGATTCCAGGGCTCTGGGGCGCGCCACTTAATTTAATTAGTGCGTTCCCGCCACCACAACATTATAGCGAATCGCCTTATGGCGTTGGTTTCTCAAAACTTGGCGGAGGCGGTAGCGCCCAAGTCGAGGTTCCCGATGGCGCTCATTTATTAGCACCACACGATATTATTGCTTTTAATGATTACGACAAGGGATTAGCTTATGCAAAAGAAGTAGGCAAACCAGTAATGATTGATTTTACAGGAAAAGCCTGTGTAAATTGCAGAAAGATGGAACAGAACGTTTGGGTAAAGCCGAATGTACTTGAGATTTTAAAAAACGATGTGGTTCTAATCTCGTTGTATGTGGATGACAAACGAAAGTTGGATGATGATGAAGTGGTAGATTCGGAATTAAAACCAGGGAAAAAACTGAAGTATATTGGTCAAAAATGGAGCGAGTTGCAAACCATAAAGTATAAAACCAATTCGCAACCTTTTTATGTTTTGATGGGCCACGACGAAGAAAATCTTATTGTTCCGGTGGGCTATACTCCCGATGTTGAAGAATATTACAATTGGCTTAAAAAAGGAACAGCAGCATTTAAATAATAAAAGCATCTAAGCCACTCATTTTGAGAGGCATTGATTAATTTTGAATAGTAGTTAAATAAAGGTACAATGATCGAGGCTAAAAATATTTCGGAAGAAAATGAAATAACAACTTCACTCGAAAAGTATTTTGAACCTTTTCGAAATAATATCGTAGGCATCAATCAAGAATTTGATTCTCCTTTCGGAAGGAAAAAAATTATCTATACTGATTGGACTGCCAGTGGCCGACTTTATACAACTATTGAAGAAAAAATGCTGAAAGATTTCGGCCCGTTTGTCGCAAACACCCATACCGAAACTTCGGTTACTGGCACGGCGATGACCAAGGCATATCACGAAGCGCGAAACATTATAAAAAAACACGTAAACGCCAACGACCATGATGTACTCATTACCTGCGAAAGCGGCATGACGGGTGCCATCAACAAGTTCCAGCGTATTTTAGGATTGAAAATTCCTGAAAATATAAAACCATATACAAAGATTCCTGACGAGATACGACCGGTAATTTTTGTTACACATATGGAACACCACAGTAATCAAACCTCTTGGTTGGAAACTATTGGCACCGTGGTGGTAATTCCGCCAAACGACGAAGTTTTGGTTTGTATGAAAACTTTCGCCAAAACGCTTGAAAAATATAAAGACCATCCTATAAAAATTGCGGCTGTCACAAGTTGCTCAAACGTAACGGGAATTCGAACTCCGTATCATGAAATTGCAAAGTTGATGCATATAAATGACGGCTTGTGTTTTGTGGATTTTGCTTGTTCTGCTCCTTATGTTTCCATAGATATGCATCCAGAGGAAGAAGGTGCACACCTAGATGCTATTTTCTTTTCACCTCATAAATTTTTAGGTGGACCAGGTTCTAGTGGCGTGCTTGTATTCAACAATAATCTTTACAAAAATACTATTCCTGATAATCCCGGAGGCGGAACCGTTTCGTGGACTAATCCTTGGGGAAACCACAAATACATTGACGATATTGAAACTCGTGAAGATGGTGGAACACCCGGATTTCTTCAAACTATCCGCACCGCCCTTTCTATTAAATTGAAAGAAAAAATGGGGGTCGATAATATTTTAGAGCGCGAACACGAGCTTTTAGCTATTATTTTCGACAAACTCTGCGATGTGCCAAATCTAAAACTTCTGGCACCCCAAACTAAAGAAAGACTAGCGGTTATAAGTTTTTATATTGAAGGTCTGCATTTTAATTTAGGAGTGAAATTACTTAACGACCGTTTCGGCATTCAAACTCGCGGCGGATGTTCGTGCGCTGGAACGTACGGCCACTACTTGCTTCACGTAGATCAAGAAACATCAAACAGTATTACTTGCGAAATTGATGGCGGAGATTTAACCCACAAACCAGGCTGGATCCGGATGTCTATGCACCCAACAACTACCGATGCGGAAGTTGAATATGTATGCGATGCAATTACGCAATTGACTGAAAATTTTTCAGAATGGAGTAAAGAGTATAATTACAATCCTAAGAGTAACGAGTTTTTTCATAAGCAGGAGGTTACTGCTAATAAAATGGATCATTGGTTCACTTTCTAGCGATTATTTATTTTATCTTTAAAACGATAAAAATATAATTGCCACGAGTTAGCCCTACAAATTTGAAAAAACTTTTATTTCTCACGCTACTTTTACCCTGCTTCGTTTCTGCCCAAGAATACGTGGATCTTTTCCGAATAGGTTATGGGCAAACATTCAACAATAATTTTGAAGGAACTGACAGTAGTACATCTGTGAAATCTTTTGAAGCAAGTTTAACATTTCCAGTGGTTCTAAATGAAAATCACGCTTTTATTACTGGAGCAGATTTCAGCAGCAATAATCTTCAACTTTTTCCCGAAGCCGAATTTACGAGTCTTTACAGCACAAATATAAAACTAGGGCTTGCTTCTACGTGGTCTGAAAAATGGAGCACCACAATTGTTTTACTTCCGAAGATCGCTTCAGATTACAAAAATATTTCGAGTGATGATTTTTACCTCGGTGGGTTCGCTTTATTGAAATTAAAGAAAAATGAAAATCTTAAATATCGTTTTGGCGTATATGCTTCGCAGGAAGCTTTCGGACTTTTTACCACTCCAATTATTGGTTGGTACTATTTAAGCCCGAATAAGCGGTTTGAAATGGATATGAGCTTGCCTATTTCGGCAGATGTGAGTTATAAATTAGGAACAACAACCGTTGGGGTGGATTATTTCGGCATTGGCCGCAGCTATAATGTGAATTATGAAAATTCGCCAACGCTTTATGCGGACCTAAGCTCTTTGGAGTTTGCGAGCTACTTACAGTTCAATGCCTTAGAAGAAAGTGTTTTATTACGTGCGAAACTGGGCTATTCTAGTAATAATTATGAAATGTATGCCGAAGGTGAAAAGATGAATTTAGGTGTTTCTGCTTTCAGTTTTGGTGACGACCGCACCCAATTAAATCCTTCACTTAATGGAGGTGTTTTTTTTAAATTTGAAGCTATTTACAGATTTCATATTGGCAATAAATCTGAAACCGGAGAGTCCAATTCAAATTAAATTCCAATAAAAAATTTCTATCTTTAGGTTATGGAAAGAAATTGCCCAGAATGTGGAGATAAGATTATTGGGCGTGCAGACAAAAAGTTTTGTAGCGACGCTTGCCGCAATGCACACAATAACTCATTGAACAAGGACAATAAAAACTTGGTTCGAAATATCAATAACCTCCTTCGGAAAAATTATCGCATTCTAGAAACGCTAAATACCGACGAGAAAACGAAAACTACCAAAGACAGACTACTGCGGATGGGTTTCAGTTTTGAGCATTTCACGGGAATTTATACTACCAAATCGGGCTCCACCTATTTCTACTTATACGATCAAGGCTATCTTCCACTAGACAATGACTTTTATCTTTTAGTAAAAAAGGATCTTAAGTAGGTAGAATATTATCAGTTATAATACACAGTTTTTCTTCTCATTTATAATCACGCAAAGACATGCGAAGTTTACTCTGAATTAAGTTATAGGATATAAAAAAAGAAAATCGCCCGGAAAACATCCGGGCGATTTATATTTAACAATCAACAATTTAACGAACTACTCTTTTATAAGTCGTTTAGTTATTTCGCCATTGGCGCCTTTAATCTTAACATAGTAAGAAGCAGCGGCAAGTTGATCGATGTTTAGGGTTTTTACATTACCCATTCCACGAAGGTCTGCGCTTTGAACCAATCTACCTCTTAGATCGTAAATCTCCAGTCTTTCCAATTCTAAACTCTGCGGATTGCTGATGTTTAAAATATTCTTGGCAGGTACTGGATACATTTTAATGCTTCCAAGGTTTTGGTTATTATCGCCTACTCCTAATACACTTTCAACTATTAGCTCAAAGTCGCAAGTGCTAGTGTTGCCGTATTCGTCTGTCGCTGTTAGCGTGATTGTATACGTTCCATCAGAAAGTGGTGTTCCTGCAGCTGGGCTCTGTGTAGTTACTGTTACAGGATCTGTACAGTTGTCGATAGCTGTAGCTTCACCAGTTCCAAAGTAATCTGGAAGAATATAGAAAATATTTCCAGGTCCTGGATCAACAGTTTGATCTGCTGGACAAGTAATTACTGGTGCTAATAGATCTACAACTGTTACTTCTGCAGTACAAGTTGCAAGGTTGCCATTTACATCTATTGTAAATACCTGAACCGTAATTGGCGCGCCAATATCTGAACAATCGAAAGCTGTAATATCTACTGCCGAAGCAAAGATGCCACAAGCATCATCGTTAGAGGCTATCACATTACTTGGGTCAAGGATAGCAGTACCATCTGCACCAAGTTCTAAAGTGAAGTCTTGACAAACAAGTACTGGGCTAGTATTATCTTCAACCGTTACTGTAGCAGTACAAGTTGACGTGTTTCCGTTTACATCGGTTACGGTTAATATTACCGTGTTTGCTCCAACGTTTGAACAATCGAAAGTATCCATATCAAGATCGTAGCTTGCAATGCCACAGGCATCGGTACTACCGCCGTCAACGTCTATTCCTGCGATGGTTACTGTACCCGAAGCATCGAGAACTACTGTAATGTCTTGGCAAACCACTACTGGCGCCGTTACATCTTCAACAGTTACTACAGCCGTGCAGGTTGAGGTATTTCCGTTAACATCAGTTACCGTTAATATCACGTTGTTGTCTCCAACATCGCTACAGTCAAAAGTATTAATATCTATCGCAATACTCGCCACACCACATTGGTCTGTGCTTCCACCGTCAACATCTGCTGCAACAATCGTTGCGTTACCAGCTGCATCAAGTTGGATGGTAATATTCTGACAAACAGCTACCGGAGCTTCATTATCGGTCACTGTAATATTGAAACTGCAAGTGCTTGTATTTCCATTAACGTCGGTTGCAGTAAATTCAATAGTATTTACACCTACTGGGAAACCACTTCCGCTTGGATCGCCCATTGTTTGAATAATAGTAGCAATGCCACAATTGTCAAAAGCTACTGGGGTTACAAAGGTTACCGTAGCAAAACAATCTCCCGGATCTGTGTTGGCAGTAATATCTGCTGGGCAAATAATGGTTGGTACTTCATTGTCTTCAATTGTAATAATTGTAGTACAAGTAACAATTTGTCCATTACCATCATTAACAGTCCAAACTACGGTGGTAACACCAGTTGGAAGAATTTCTCCATCCATTGTTGTTGTTCCGTTGTAATCGTTTGTGATGCTTCCGTCAGGACAATTGTCTGTAAAGGTGGCGTCAAATTCAATTCCTATTACAGTGTATTGACATAATCCCGGATCGGTATCTCGTGTTGCATTGGGCATACAAGTAATAACCGGAGCTTCATTGTCTTCAACTGTAATTACAGTAGTACAAGTAACAATTTGTCCATTGCCATCATTTACTGTCCAAACTACGGTAGTAACTCCTTTTGGAAGTACTGCTCCAGCCATAGTAGCTGTTCCATTGAAATCATTTGTGATGCTGCCATCAGGACAGTTGTCTGTAAAGGTTGCGTCAAATTCAATTCCTATTACAGTGTATTGACATAATCCCGGATCGGTATCTCGTGTTGCATTTGGCATACAAGTAATAACTGGAGCTTCATTGTCTTCAACTGTAATTACTGTAGTACAAGTTACAATTTGTCCATTGCCATCATTTACTGTCCAAACTACGGTAGTAACTCCTTTTGGAAGTATTGCGCCCGCCATAGTAGCTGTTCCGTTGAAATCATTTGTGATGCTGCCGTCGGGACAGTTGTCTGTAAAGGTTGCGTCAAATTCAATTCCTATTACAGTGTATTGACATAATCCCGGATCAGTATCTCGTGTTGCATTGGGAATACAAGTAATAACCGGAGCTTCATTGTCTTCAACTGTAATTACAGTAGTACAAGTAACAATTTGTCCATTGCCATCATTTACTGTCCAAACTACGGTAGTAACTCCTTTTGGAAGTATTGCGCCCGCCATAGTAGCTGTTCCGTTGAAATCGTTTGTGATGCTTCCATCGGGACAGTTGTCTGTAAAGGTTGCGTCAAACTCGTTTCCTATTACAGTGTATTGACATAATCCCGGATCGGTATCTCGTGTTGCATTTGGCATACAAGTAATAACCGGAGCTTCATTGTCTTCAACTGTAATTACAGTAGTACAAGTAACAATTTGTCCATTGCCATCATTTACTGTCCAAACTACGGTAGTAACTCCTTTTGGAAGTATTGCGCCCGCCATAGTAGCTGTTCCGTTGAAATCGTTTGTGATGCTTCCATCGGGACAGTTGTCTGTAAAGGTTGCGTCAAACTCGTTTCCTATTACAGTGTATTGACATAATCCCGGATCGGTATCTCGTGTTGCATTTGGCATACAAGTAATAACCGGATCTTCATTGTCTTCAACTGTAATTACAGTAGTACAAGTAACAATTTGTCCATTACCATCATTTACTGTCCAAACTACGGTAGTAACTCCTTTTGGAAGTATTGCGCCCGCCATAGTAGCTGTTCCGTTGAAATCGTTTGTGATGCTTCCATCGGGACAGTTGTCTGTAAAGGTTGCGTCAAACTCGTTTCCTATTACAGTGTATTGACATAATCCCGGATCGGTATCTCTTGTTGCATTTGGCACACAAGTAATAACCGGAGCTTCATTGTCTTCAACTGTAATTACTGTAGTACAAGTTACAATTTGTCCATTGCCATCATTTACTGTCCAAACTACGGTAGTAACTCCTTTTGGAAGTATTGCGCCCGCCATAGTAGCTGTTCCGTTGAAATCGTTTGTGATGCTGCCGTCGGGACAGTTGTCTGTAAAGTTTGCGTCAAATTCAATTCCTATTACAGTGTATTGACATAATCCCGGATCGGTATCTCGTGTTGCATTGGGCATACAAGTAATAACCGGAGCTTCATTGTCTTCAACTGTAATTATGGTAGTACAAGTAGCAGTTTGGCCGTGACCATCATTTACTGTCCAAACTACGGTGTTAACTCCTTTTGGAAGTATTGCGCCCGCCATAGTAGCCGTTCCGTTGAAATCATTAGAAATTGACCCACTAGTACAATTATCTGTAAATGTGGCATCAAACTCGGTACCTATAACTGTGTACTGGCATACTCCTGGATCTGTGTCCTTTGTTGCATTCGGCTTACAAGTAATAACCGGAGCTTCGTTGTCTTCAATTGTAATTATGGTAGTACAAAAAGCCAATTGACCATTTCCATCAAATACAGCCCAAACTACGGAGGTGCTTCCTATAGGGAAAACTGCGCCCGCAAGAGTTGCAAGTCCGTTATAGTTATTACCTATTATTCCATCAGGACAGTTATCTGTAAAAGTTGCGTCAAATTCGATTCCTATTACAGTGTAATCACATACGCCCGGATCGGTATCTCTTGTTGCATTCGGCACACAAGTAATAACCGGAGCTTCGTTATCTTCCACTGTAATTACAGTGGTACAAGTAGCTGTTTGGCCATTGCCGTCATTAGCTGTCCAAATAACTGAAGTTACTCCTTTTGGAAGTACTGCTCCAGCTAATGTAGCCGTTCCATTGTAATTGTTAGTGATTGTTCCGCCAGTACAATTATCTGTAAATGTGGCGTCAAACTCAGTGCCTAGTACGGTGTACTGACATAAGGTTGGATCGGTATTGCGAGTTGCATTGGCCTTACAAGTGATTACCGGGGCAATATTGTCTTCAACAGTAACTGTAGCTGTACACGTAGCTGTATTTCCAGTATTATCGGTTACAGTAAGTGTTACAGTATTTGGACCTATGTTTGAGCAGTCAAAAGATGATATGTCAATAGATAAGGTTACCGGTCCATCAGGATCGCTAGAACCACCATCTACTTGTGAAGCAACAATAGATACATTACCAGTACCATCTAATTGTACTGTAATATCTTGGCAAACAGCTGTTGGTGGCGAATCTGCCACTAAAACAACATCATTACCATCGCCGCCATCATATTTTATAATTATACTTTGCCCATTGAAAGTAAAAGCAGTGCTGTTTGGAAGGCCATTAAATGTTCCAACCACAGGGTCTGCGCCATCGTTATCAATGATTGTTAAAAAGCTACCCGAAGGCATTGTTCCTGCAAAATTATCTACTAAAGTTAATGTTGCATCAGTTATGTCTACTGTCCCGTTTACAACTATTTGGTCGTACTCTGTACCTGGGGTATTGATATCGTCAACTTCTATTTCAACTGTATCACCAGCGCTAACGGCAAAGTTTCCGTTTACTGTTACTTGTCCCGGCGATTGTCCTGGCGCAAGGATTCCATTAATTATTAAATTTGCTGCATTGAATACCGAATATCCTGGTATTCCGACTGGGGTGTTAAGTTCACCTACGTTGGCTGTTGCTGTTATATTTCCACCAGCGGTAATAGGACTTCCTAAGGATACTATATCTATGGCAGGGTAAGTTGCTCCCGCACTTGTACCATTAATTGTAACGGCGCCATTTGTAGTGGCTATTTGCGGGGTATTCTGTATAAAAATTGCTTCATTATTTATACCTGTATTATCTGTTGCAATACCGTTTAAAGCAATATCGCCATTGTTGGTTGTAAGGCTTAAATCATTGAAGATACCTATACCTTGACTTCCATTTATTCCATCTCCTCCAGTACCTGTAATAGTTATATTCCCATTATTAATGTCACGAATAATAGTTCCAGGATTACTTGAAACAAATCCAGTAGCACCATTTCCTGTTGAAGTTCCTGCAATGGCGTCAATTATTACACCTCCACCATTGGTTTCAATGATTGAAGTATCTTGTATGTAAAATCCAAAAGGTTGATCATTTGCGGTCCCTCCCGTAGCGATAATATCTATTGACCCTGTACCGGTAGCTTTTACCGAAGCACCAAAAAGTACCGCTATACCAGAATTGAAAATACCATCTCCATCACCGCCAGTTCCATTTAATGAAATGACGCCATCTACAGTTTGTATGTTTGTAGGGTTGTCTACACGAATACCAAAATGAAATGCTCCGGTTCCTGAGGTAGTTCCATTTCCTGTAAAAGTTATATCTCCCGTTGTTGAATTAACATTTGAACTTCCATTAAAATATATACCATTATTATGATCTCCTGAACCATCTCCATTTCCGGTTATTGTAATAGCTCCAGTAGTGCTGGTAATAGTCCCGCTATTTATATTAACTCCCGTATTACTATCTAATCCATTACCACCAGTACCATCAAGCATTATGTTTCCACTTGCATTATTTTGCACTTTGGCTTCTGCAGCAATGAAGACTCCAAAATTACTGTTCCCTGGAGCATTCCCTCCTGTACCATTTATAGAAATATCTCCACCATTCGCAATAACTGAAGTGTCGATACCAAATATTTGTACTCCACGATTATCGTTAGTTCCTGTACCTCCATTTCCTGTTATGGAAATTGTACCTGTAGCAGAAATATCTTGAATAACAGGACCATTTAACAATAGAACGCCAATGTTATCTATTCCTGTTCCATCTCCTCCAACTCCTGTAATATTTATTCCTCCTCCATTAGATTGTACTAAAGTTCCAGCACTATCAATACGCACCCCATGGTTTATATTAAAACCATTACCACCAGTACCCTCTATAGTAATTGAGCCAGAACCAGTGGTGATGATACTTGTACCTCCCGCTACTTGTACTCCAAAATTGAAGTTTGTTCCACCAGTACTTACACCTATTCCTGTGAATTTTATATTTCCTGCACCAGAAGTTGTAATGTTTGATGCTCCATTAATTAGAATGGCATCTGTATCTACACCTGCCAAAGTTCCCATGGCGTTCCCATTTAATGTAATATCTCCGTCTACTGAAGAAATAATTGAGGCGGTATTCACCAAGATATTTCTACTTGCAGTTAGAACAATCGTTCCATTTGCTGTGGTTGTTATATCGTCCATTACGGTAATCGTCTGACTTAAAATAACAATATGGCCACTTCCAGCATCGGTTGGGTTATTTTGGAAGAAAACATCATCATCGGTGCCGCCAAATATGGTAAAATTGGCATCAAATAGACTATCAAAACCTTCTACATTTAGTATATCTGCACCAGAACCACCGCTTGCCTCTGTATTAATTGTTAGGCTTGCAGTAGGGTTTACAAAAGATACACTTTCCCCTAAATCACTATCAATAAAAGATATATTATTTCCTATATTAATATCATCACTTAATGTGATAGTTTCAGCCCCACCCGTAAAGTTAAAAACACGGTTTGTTGCAGAAAGGTTGTCGAATATTGGTTCAAGACCCGTGTAAGTTATTAAAGCATTTCCAGTAATGTCTACACTTCCATCATTATCGTTTGCAAATTCGTGGGTAATATCTGTAAAAGGTCCGCCACCAGTTAAAGTTAAAGCATCTCCAGTGGCCTGAGCGCCCCCTTCATAATTTACAGCAACTGGAAAATCGTCTCCGGAGAAATCTACGGTAAACATGTCATCGCCGCCCAAAGTTTTTGCCAGAACACTAGTTACTCCAGTATTTGGTACTGTTACCATGTTTGTACCATTTCCTGTAGCGCCAGGAATGGTGCATGTTATAAGTCCGCCATTATTGTCTGTAATGGTATAAACACCACCTGCATAACTAATGGTTAAATCATCATCTTTATCAACAGTATCTTCAATCGTTAAAACACCTGCAACCAGCGTTACATTGGTGTCATCAACTGGAGGAAGTACAGTATAACTGCACGTAGCTGGATCGGGAACGGTAGGCACATACTCTGCAGTATCATTGCTAATCCAATATTGAATATCATTAATAATAGCAGCAAGTTCTGCAGGAGTCCCCGAGATTGGAGATCCTCCTGGCACTAAACTACAGTCAAATTGCCAGTTGTCCACTTCCATTTCTGGAGGGCCAGCAGCATAAAGTCTAATAGCATTTACACCATTAGTTAATTGGTCTGGCAAAGCCGAAGTTGAATTTGTGGTATTTGCTCCATCCCAATCAGCATCTGTTGTTACGCCTACATCTACATTGCTATGTATTCCCGCAATAAAAGTGGGTGCAGCTGCAGTGCCTTGATAAGCAAATAATTGGTCGCCAATGGATGCTAAAATACTAGCAGACATAAAACTTCCGGGCAAAGTAACAATATCTCCTGCCGTCATTGCAGCAGATGCATACCATGTAGTATGGTCGTCTCCTGCTCCAACACAACTAATTGTATTGGGGTTAGTTACTCCGCAATCTGTAAATCGTATATGTGTTCCTGCAATTATATCTTTCAAAAGTATAAATGCGAAACCGTCGTTACCATCTAAATTAAAACCTACAAAAGCTATATCTCCAGCGACTAATGTTGTAAAAGGTGGTTCCTTTATTGTAACATTAATTGTACAGGTGGCGCTATTTCCTGATTCATCCGTAGCTGTTAAAATAACAGGATATACCCCCGCATTGTACATTGTACCCGCGGTAGGCGATTGTGTAATTGTAATAATTCCAGGTGGAGAACTAGCATCGGTAGCCGTTGTTCCTGTAACCAAATCTGGGATGGCTGCCAATCCATCATTACCTGCGGTAATGTCAGCAGGTGTTGGCGCACACGTAATATCGGGTGGCGTAGTATCTCCGCCCGCAGTAACCGTAAAGGTACATCCAGCTTCCAGTGCGGGAACATATGGGTTGTCATTATCGCTTACCCAGTTTACTCGGTTATTTACTATTAAACGAATATCATTTGCAGTGCCTGTAATAGGGCTCCCTCCTGCCGTAACACAGCTAAACTGCCAATTGTCTTGTTCGGGTACTAAACGTACAGCTGTAACACCAGTAACTAAAGCATCGGGTAAGGCCGATGTAGAATTAGTAGTTGCAGCTCCATCCCAGTTGGCATCATTGCCCGGGGCATCGTTAAATTGCAGCCCTGCAATAAATTGTGGTGCGGCAGTGGATCCTTGAAGCGCAAAAAGCTGATCACCAATAATACTATATGATGCTGGTAACAATGGCGCCATATTTATAGTAACAACAGTTCCTGCGGTCATCGCAGCTCCAGAAGTCCAAGTAAACTCTCCATCACCCGCCGTGGCGTAAAAACCGGTGCCATCATTCCAACCCATATCGGTGAAAATAATGGTGGTTGCAGCGTCTATATCTTTTAAAAGAACAAAGGCTACTGTATCATCGGCATTGGTTGCACCGTCTGAATTACTACCAACAAAGGCAATATCGCCAACAGTTAAGGTTGTTTGTCCGTAACCATATATTGCGGTTAACAACAGGAGTACTATGAGGGTAATTTTTTTCATGATTTCAAAATTTAATGATGAATTTGGGGAGCAACAGCATCTTTTTAACAGATTTATTCTAGTTTCTAGATGGAAAAATACCTACTAAGGCTATACAAAAGTTTATTCCTAAATACGGGTCTCTAATTCCGAATGGTTGATTACCGCCAGTGTTTCCACTCTGTGAAGCTCCCATAGTAATATCGGAAGTGCTTCCAAAGGCAGTGGTTCCATCTCCTGCAACATAAGCTCCGGTAGGATCGTCAGAATTTCCTTCTTCCTTTCCGCCAGGTGCAACAATGTGATTGTGAGATGGCAATTGAGGAGTCGTGAGCGTGTGATTTTCTGCTCCACCTCTTTCCCCTAGGGTAATGTTACTCAGTCCAGGTCCTGAGCCGAACTGTAACCCAGTTCTTCCTCTAAGATCAGGTAAAGCAAAAGTCGTTCTGCCATCGCCACCGTATGTTGTGCCTAATAATGAGAAGAGTGCAGTATTTTGTGAAATGGCCAACAATTGTCCATTACAAAACGCCCAACCGCGGGGCGCAAAATTAAATCCGAATGCCTGAATTTGTCCTATAAATGGTTCCATATTAAAAATATTTAGTTAGTTTAAATTGATAGATTAAATTGAATTGTAGTATTGTTTAAAAACTCAGTTTTCTTAGGAAAAAGTTTAGCTCCTAATTTTTGATTTCTTTCCCAGTGTTCCCCAGTTATATGAGCTCCAGAACTGCTAAACAATAGTTCGGTAAAAGTTGTATCTTCTAAACTCGAAACTTTAAAATAAATTCGTGTGGCTTTCCCTTCTTCTTTATTGGGGAAATCAGTTAGAAACTCATAACGACCTTCATCATCTGTTCGAAGTTTTGCACGATGTCTATATTTGGAAGAATTTGGCGAAAGGTGCCACACTTCAACCAAAGCATCTTTTAAAGGAGTAACCCCATCTTTTTGATAAATGGTTCCTTTAACTGCAATTGTGTTTGTGTTGAAAATTCCAGTTCTTAAATCACGTGTCGATTCGGCGTATGGATTATATCCTGCATAAGGATTATCAGAAGTTGCAAAAGCGCTTGATATTGCCGGAGTTAATATTGCGAGTCCAGTAACGGCAATGGATGTATTGCGCATAAAGAGTCTTCGCGAAGTAGTTTCTTTCATAATTTGATTATTTGGTTTTAACTGAAATCTTATTTGAAAAAGAGATTTTAGTTAATTAAATCCGAAAAGCAGTGTTAAAAATTGTTATTACTGCAAGTTATTACAAAAAATTTAATAATACGTACGTGGTGCCACGTAAATTTAACAAATATTAAAGATTTTGTATTTGATAATCAGATTATAAGCTAAATGGCAAAAACGAAAATGAGTAGATTTTCTCGAAATTTTATTTGATACCTTTGAAAAAAGATTGCAGGAAAAATGACACTGGAGAAAAACCTAAAAGAACGCATAAAAGAGCTTACATGTTTATACGAAGTTTCGTCCATTATCGTAAATAACGATTTTAGAGAACTCGACAAAACACTGTATTCAATAACCCTCAGCCTTCGCAAATCTTTGCAATACAGTAAATTTGCATCTGTTGAAATTAGCGCAGAACCCTTCCATCTTATTTCTTCTACAATCTCAAAAAAAACGGTGTCGATTGAAAATGATATTAATGTTTTTAACGAGCCAAAAGGCTTTATCAAAATTCATTATCCAGCAGATAAATTCACTAAAAAAGATTTCTTAACCGAAGAAAAAAAATTACTTAAAAACGTGGCCATTAATGTGGGCGATTTATTAGAACGTGTTTCAATTCGTGAAAATGAAGCCGTCATAAAACGAAAAATGGAGCATGCAGACCGTTTAAGTATATTGGGTGAAATTACTGCGGGAATAGCACACGAGTTAAACACACCTTTGGCAAATATTCTAGGATTCGCCGAGCTCCTAAAGATTAAAGAATCTGAAAATAGCCAAACAAATCAAGACCTTGATAAAATTATAAACAGCGCCATTTTCTCACGCGAAGTAGTGAAAAAGTTAATGTTTTTTGCCTGCGAAATGCCGCAGAACTTGGGGCAAACAGACATTGTACCCGTAATAAACGATGCGCTAAACTTGCTGGATCCAACCTTTAAAAAGAACGAAGTAAAATATAAACTTAAGCTGCCACAAGATTCCGTTCTGCTAAAAGCCGACACCATTCAGCTAACGCAAGTAATTTTCAATTTAGTGCTGAATGCCATTTACTTTTCACCTAAAAATGGTCTCATTGAGATTAATTTAGAAGAAACAAAGAAAAACGTAATCCTGAAGATTTCTGACGAAGGCCCGGGTATTTCGGCTGAAAACGTTCAGAAAATATTTCAACCTTTTTTCACAACAAAAACCGTGGGAGATGGCTCCGGGCTGGGACTTAGCGTAGTGCACGGCATTATTCGCAGCCATCGCGGCACGATTGATTATCTGCCCAACAATCCCACAGGTGCCATTTTTATTATTACTTTTCCGAAACAATAAAACAGATGCTGCAAAAGGAAAACATATTAATAGTAGATGACGACATCAACATTTTAGAGTTGATTCAGCGCCATCTCCATTCATTAGATTATCACACCTATAAAGCAGTTTCCGTGAAAGAGGCTGTCGCTATTTTACGCGACACAGAAATAGATTTATTAATTACCGACCTAAAAATGCCCGAAGTGGATGGTTTTCAACTAATCCAATTTGCTTCAGAACATTACCCAAATATGCCCAAATTGGTGGTTACAGGCTATCCTTCTGTACAAGATGCACTTTCAGCAATAAAATCTGGCGCGGTAGATTATTTAGTGAAACCGTTTACCAAAGAAGAATTAAAACAGGGCGTGCTGAAATCGCTTTCAACAAGATCTAAGAAAAAGACTTTAGCTGAAACTTCGCTTCACGGTGGGCAGGCCGAAGCAAAAAAATACAACGAAATTATTGGCGAAAGCGACGCTATTAAAGAGGTAACCCAAATAATTGAACGCGTTAAAGATAACAAAGCCACCATTTTTATTAGTGGCGAAAGCGGAACGGGTAAAGAACTTGTGGCTCGCTCTATTCATTATAACGGTAAGTTTTCTCGCGCACCATTTATTGCGGTAAACTGTGGCGGCATTCCCGAAAACCTTTTGGAGTCGGAGTTATTTGGTTACGTAAAAGGCGCTTTTACTGGAGCCAACGATAATCGCGAAGGCTTCTTTCAGGCTGCCGATGGTGGAACTATTTTTTTAGATGAAATAGGAAATGCTTCTCTGGCAGTGCAATCCAGACTATTGCGAGTTTTGCAAGAAAAAGAGGTAATGAAAGTTGGTGATCGCAAAACGGAAAAAATAGACGTCCGCGTAATTGCTGCAACAAATAGCAATTTAAAAGAAATGATTGCAAAGGAATCCTTTCGCGAGGATTTATATTATCGCTTAACCGTTGTAGAAATAAACGTGCCCCCTCTACGCGATAGAAAAGAGGACATTCCATTACTGGCAGATAAATTTCTCTTTAAATATGGCAACGAATACAAAGACCGCTATATAACTATGGATCCTGAGGCACAGTCGCTTTTGCAGCGTTACGATTGGCCCGGAAACATTCGCGAGTTAGAAAATGTAATTCAGCGCGCAGTAATTATGTGCGACCGCACCATAGGTGTTAATGATCTTCCTGAAACACTAAAATACCAAATAGATTTTCCAGACGACGGCTTACTTCCCTTAAAAGCAATGGAGAAAAAATATATTGAAAAAGTACTCGCCGCAACGGCTAATAACCAAACCAAAGCCGCAGAAATCCTCAATATAGACCGAAAAACCCTCCGTGGAAAAATTAAGGATTAAGAACTAGTCTTTTCAAAAAACCTATCAACTTCAACGTCGATTTCGATTTCGATTTCGATTTCGATTTCTTAAATGTGGGTAATTTCTCCCCATGGCGGAAAAAACTCCCCAACTACTTCATCTTCAAAAAATTCGCTAAACATTATTAATCTACTGACTTTCAGTTAATTAATAATGTTTACAAATAATTTGGCTTTGATGGCACATCCCTTGCCATTAGGAAAGCCAAACAATAAGTACCTATGACTGCAAATCCTATAAACCCATGTCGTGAATGTGCACACGCTTCCTATTGCGTGTTAACTCACAATCATGACATGGTATTTTCTTGTAGCGAATTTGAGGAATTGCAACAACAAATTCCCAAACCGCTTATGAAAATTAGACAAAGAGAACAAGTATTGGCAACTATTTAAAATAATATTAAAATGACAAATACACAAACCGTGGAGAAACCGCAACCTGTAAAAAGAGGAATGTTAGACAATGTGTTGGAGCAATTCAACCACGCTGCCGACAAAATAAATTTGAACCCAAACGTTCGCAAAATTCTTAGCATCACAAACACTGAAATTATTATTCACTTCCCAGTTCGAATGGACAATGGCGATGTTGAAATATTTACAGGTTACCGTGTGCAACATAACAATGCACTTGGACCATACAAAGGTGGGCTTCGTTACCACCCAACTGTAGATATTGATGCAGCACGTGCGTTGGCCATGTGGATGACTTGGAAAACATCTTTAGCAGGTTTGCCTTACGGAGGTGCTAAAGGAGGCATCCAGATTGACCCTTCAAAATATTCAAAAAATGAATTGGAACGTATTACACGTAGATTCACTTATGCTTTAGGTGAAAATATTGGCCCAGAGCACGATATTCCCGCTCCAGATGTAAATACCAACGACCAAACAATGGCTTGGATTGCAGATACTTATATGAGTACAAAAAGCACTAGCGAGCGTTCTAAAAACCAACACGTAGTTACAGGAAAACCTGTAGGTAGCGGTGGGTTAGAAGGTCGTGACCGTGCCACTGGTTACGGAGTGTTTTTGACCATTAAATTCTGGTCAGAAAAAAATAACGAGAGTCTTGACGGAAAAACGTTTATCGTTCAAGGTTTTGGCAATGTGGGCTATTGGGCTGCACATTTCCTTGAGCTTGAAGGTGCAAAACTTGTGGGTGTACAGGATGCCTTCGGAAGTGTTCAAAATAAAGAAGGAATTAAAGTTGAAGATCTTTTCAACTATGGAATTGCAAATAAAGGTAGCATTGTTGGTTTTCCAGAAGCTACTGCTATGGACGGCAAAGAGTTTTTTGCCTTGGATTGCGATATCTGTATTCCTGCAGCATTGGGCAACCAGATTACAAAAAATAATGCACACTCAATAAAAGCTTCTTTAGTTGCTGAAGGCGCCAATGGTCCAACAGATGTTGAAGGTGAAAAAATATTGATGGAGCGCGGAATAACAATTATTCCAGACATTATGTGCAACTCGGGTGGCGTAATAGGAAGTTATTTTGAATGGCTTCAAAACCGTAACGGAGAGCTTTGGCAACTTGATGAAAT
Organism: Aequorivita sp. IT1282; assembly: GCF_058068205.1. Classification (NCBI taxonomy): domain Bacteria; kingdom Pseudomonadati; phylum Bacteroidota; class Flavobacteriia; order Flavobacteriales; family Flavobacteriaceae; genus Aequorivita; species Aequorivita sp. IT1282. The sequence continues at coordinate 83,180 of NZ_JBYRHR010000002.1, forward strand.
ATTAGAGAAACTAGAGAAAAAGCTACGAACAACCTTCAAAAAGGTTACCGCTTATTCCGAAGAAAATGACGTGGATATGCGTACGGCAGCTTTCAGCATTGCTATAGAGCGCATTGAAAAAGCTTATATCCTAAGAGGTATTTTCCCATAATTAATTAGAACCCGTAAAGATGGAACATCCTTCCACAATTCCTTCAGTTGAAAGGGTGTTCCATCTTTAATAATAATGAAATAGAAACCATGAAATATGGAAATTTGATATTAGAGAAAAAAGAGTACGTTTTTTTAAAGCGATTACTGAATGTAACTGGCTATTATAAAGACGAAAACACCAAAGTTTCTCTTAAAAAATTAAGCGGGGAGCTAACTAGTGCAATCATTTATGACCACGAAGAAATGCCCGCAGATGTAATTCGCTTTAACAGCAGGGTTACAGTAGAATCTGGAACATGGCAAACAGAGTTTCAGTTGGTCATTCCAACTGAACGCGATATTGCCGCAAATAAAATTTCAATATTAGCCCCAATGGGTTCGGCCGTAATGGGCTATGCCGAAGGCGATGCCGTAACATGGAATTTTCCGAACGGCACCAAAGAACTAAAAATAATCAGCGTTAATCAAGCTGAAAGACCTATTGATATAGACGTACTCTTGTAGTATTTATCATTAAAAATATTTATTCAACATCATGCAAATTTATAATCACGATTCCCCAGAAGCAATAGCCTTTAAGAACAATTACATTGAATTGGAAAATTGGATTGAGCATCTTAATTATATCGAAAAAGAAATAATCAATCTGTTGAATCTTGGAAGAAAAGAACTATCGAATGTCTTTAATTCTCAGAGCATACTCGATAAACTGGATCGTGAAAAAGAAGTAAACGCTGCTGCTATAGACGCTTTTTTAAAATATAAACTAAGCTTGCCGAAAGCCGCAGAATGTGAAGATGTTGCTTGCGATATGTTTTACGTAGCTGAACACGAGAAATTTAGAAAAACATATTCGGCGCATTTAAAGAGATACAGAAAAGTTAAGGAAGCATACTTCGCTGTATTAAGTAAATAATAAAAGGAAAACAATTTCAATAAAAATTTATGAGCGAGCAGCCGCAGCCCAAGACAATAGGAATCCTTAAAACCCCAGACGATCCGCGGGTTTGTTTGTTGCCCAAAGAAGTTAAAAGACTTACCGGGGAGTTAATGCTCAATGTTCTTTTTGAGCCAGGGTTCGGCAGTTCGCTAGAAATTGAAGACGAAGAATACGTACTGGCAGGCGCCACTTGCCAATCTCGTGAATCAATTTTTAAAAATTCGGATACCATTGTATCCATAAGTCATACTTTTAGCGAAGTGGAAATGAAGGGGGGTTGTTGCTTCATTGGTATTTTCAATCCCCTCTTTCATGATTCTAAATTCGCTATTTACAAAGAATATGGCGCTACTGTTTACAGTTTAGATCTTCTACCGCGAACCACTTTAGCGCAATCTATGGATGTGCTTTCATCTATGGCTTCATTAGCTGGTTATAGAGCGGTAATAAAATCTTCAGAAATTTATAACGGCGTTTTCCCAATGTTTACAACAGCAGCCGGAACGTTAACACCCGTAAGGATTTTAGTTCTCGGAGCCGGAGTTGCAGGTTTGCAAGCTATTGCCACTGCTCGTCGTTTAGGCGCAGTAGTAGAAGCTTTCGACGTACGTAAATCTGCCGGAGAAGAAGTGCGAAGCCTCGGTGCAACTTTTATTGAAGTAGAAGGTTATACAGAATCTTCAAATGCTGGAGGTTATGCTGTGGAGCAAAGTGAAGAATATCAAAAAAAGCAAAAAGAGTTAATTCACAACCACATACGCTCTGCCAATATTGTAATTAGTACAGCAAATATTCCAGGTAGAAAAGCACCACTATTAATTGAAACACGCTCGGTGGAGGCGATGCAGCCCGGAAGTGTAATTATTGACTTAGCAGCCGAACAAGGCGGAAACTGCGAACTTTCAATAAACAAAGAGATCATAAAACACAACGGAGTTACCATTTTAGGAAACTCAAGTCTTTCAGCGGAAATACCTGCTGCAGCTTCAAAATTACTTTCAAATAATTATTTCTCGTTTCTGAAATATAAACAGAAAGCAGAAAGCGATGAAAACGATCCATTATTATCTGCTTCGCAAATTATGAAAGATGGCGAATGGACGCATCCACATTTTACAAAACAACTACAACCAGCTTAATTATGGATTTTATAAATCAACATATTCAAGAAATTTACTTTGTTATTTTCTGTGTCTTCATTGGTATAGAAGTAATTGCCAATGTTCCTGCTATTTTGCACACGCCGCTAATGAGTGGCGCGAATGCTATTAGCGGCGTTATTTTAGTAGGTGCAATTATTGTTATGCTTCGAGTACCAGCAGACGATTACCTCAACCTCACTTTTGGTGGAATTGCGGTATTTCTAGGCACCCTTAATATATCGGGAGGATTTTTTGTTACGGGAAGAATGCTTAAAATGTTCAGTCCAAAAAAATAATTCCTCAGCTTATTGATTCAATTCTGAAAGATTTAAAAACATAAGACGCCTCACAAAAATTAGTGTCTTTTGTTTTTAGTCTTTTTAGATATTTCAATTTCCAATAAAAACACAACTTCAGAATAAAACAACCATGTACGCAATCATCGAAGTAGGTTATTTAATTGCAACTCTTTCCTTTTTGGGAGGATTAAAATTTATGAGTTCCCCTAAAAATGCAAAAACAGGAAATTTAATAGCAGCAATGGGAATGGTGCTTGCTGTAGTATTAACCTTTGTAGCCGCTGTAACAGCAACCGTGCCTTATACTAATTTAATAATTATGCTTTTGGCAATTGCCGTTGGCACTGTAATTGGCAAACGACTTTCAGACAAAGTAGAAATGACGGGAATGCCGCAATTGGTTTCGTTATTTAACGCAACTGGTGGTGGATGCGCCATGCTTTTAGGATTGATGGAAGCCAATCAGATGGATATTACGACCGCAATTCTGGGGAATAAAATTTTACTTATTGCAGGTTTAATAACAGGTGCCGTTGCCTTAACAGGTAGTATTATCGCCGAGCGAAAATTAGCCGGAAAAGTAAAAGACAGACGGAGCAAAACAGTTATTTTTTCGGCAAGAATACTTTTAGTATTGATGGTATTATTACCAACGCTATATTTCTTCGGAATAATCCCAATTAGTTTTACAGGCTTTATGTATGCTTTGGCAGCAATAGCAATGATTTATGGGGTGCTTTTCGTGCTTCCTATTGGCGGCGCAGATATGCCCGTTGTAATTTCACTTTTAAATAGTATTACTGGTATTGCAACCGCATTAGCAGGATTTGTGTACGGAAACAAAGCGATGATTGCCGGTGGTATTTTTGTGGGCGCAGCAGGAATCTTGCTCACGCTTTTAATGTGTAAAGCAATGAACCGTTCGCTGTTTAAAGTACTTGCTGGAACATTTAAAAAGAGTAAAAACGGAGCAGTTGAAGAAGAGCAGGAAATAAAAGAAATTAGTATTTCTGAAACAGCGATGTCTCTTTCCTTTGCGCAGAAAGTGGCTATTGTTCCGGGTTACGGACTTGCAGTCGCCCAAGCTCAACACATTTGTGGACAACTTCAGCAATTGCTAGAAAAACGAAACACCGAAGTAGATTACATAATTCATCCAGTCGCTGGCCGTATGCCTGGGCACATGAACGTACTTCTTGCCGAAGCAAACGTAGACTATTCGCGCTTAAAAGAAATGGACGAAGGCAACGAAAACATGGAGCAGTACGATGTGGTTTTGGTAATTGGAGCTAACGATGTTGTAAACCCTGCTGCCGAAAATAATCCTGACAGCCCTGTTTATGGAATGCCCATAATTCGCACCTATGAAAGTAAACAGGTAATCGTTATGAAACGCAGTATGGGTAAAGGCTACGCTGGTGTTCAAAACGACCTTTTTGGGTTGGATAATTGCAGTATTCTTTTTGGCGATGCGAAGGTTTCTTTACAGGAAATTGTAAATCAGTTGAAGTTGATTTAATAATACTGAAAGTTATTACAGCGCCAGAATCACTAAAATAGCACTCACAGAAATAAAAATCCACAAAGAAAAACCTAGAATCATAGGTTTCCAGCCTGCCGATTTTATTTTATCCACAGAAAGTCCGGCGCCTATTAAGAAGAGTGTAAGCACCAACAATGATTTCGAAACACTTGTAATTCCGCTGGTTAAAAATTGAGGAATTGGCAAATAGCTATTCAAAATAATTGCCAATATAAAAAGGAAGATGAAATATGGAATTTTCACACTTTTACCTTTTCCTTTAAATAAAAATACAGAAAGTATTGAAAGTGGAATTATCCAGAGCGCTCTTGCGAGTTTTACGGTTGTAGCCACTTTTAAAGCTTCTTCACCAAAAGTATAAGCCGCACCAACCACAGAACTAGTATCGTGAATGGCAATGGCACACCAAAGCCCAAACTGATGTTGGGTCAAATCTAAGAGATGACCCACAGGTGGAAAAACAATTAGCGCGATAGAATTCAGTAAAAAGATTACACCCAGCGAAATTGAAATATCTTTTTCTGAAGCATTAATTACAGGAGAAATTGCGGCAATTGCGCTACCACCACAAATAGCCGTTCCCGAAGAAATGAGATGACTGCTTTTTCGATTCATTTTTAAGAGCCTTCCCAAAAAATAACCGAGAATTAAAGTAGCAGAAATTGAAAAAACTGTGAGTAAAAAACCGTCTTTTCCAGCGGCAAGTGTTTCTTTTAGATTCATTCCAAAACCCAAGCCTACAACTGCAATTTTAAGCAACCAGTTTACCGCTTTGCTATTTAGATTTATAAATGGATGACCTAAAAAATAGGAAAATAAAAATCCGCCCACTAAAGCTACTGGACTGCTTATATAGCCCGATATACAAAGCACCATTACGACTATAAATACTATTTTTATAATAGTACTTTTATCGCTGTCGCTATTTTTCATTGTAATGTGTGTTTAATTTCTAAAATATTTCAAACCACAAATTTTCAACTTTCTTGTTTTTTACTTTTGAATACATTTTCATTTTTAAAAACAAGCGTTCTATGCGGATAGGCGAGATCTATTCCTTCAGCTTCGAAACGTTTTTTAATAATTTCCAGCAAATCGCATCGCATATTAAATGCGTCGTCATAGTTTTTTGCCCACGTCCAAGCACGAACAGTTATTGTAGATTCATTGAGTGAAATAAGTGCCGTACGCACCTTCGGTTTTCCGTCTAAAACATCTGTTGCCGAACGATTATCAATAATCAGTGGATGTTTTTCACATGCTTCGCGCATTATTTTTTTAGCTAAATCTAAATCGCTTTCGTATGAAATTTGAAACTCGATTCGTTCGCATATTTTCATTTCACCCAAATCATAATTAATAAGTTTCTCTTTATTGATTATTGCGTTTGGAATAACGATCATTTTATTTTCAAAATTGCGAATTACAGTATGCCGCAGCGTAATATCTACAACGGTCCCAACCATATTATCGGTTACTTTAATTATATCGCCGATCTTAAAAGGTTTAAATGAAATAATAAACACACCACCCACTAAGTTTGCAAGGGCTTCTTGTGAGGCAACCCCAGCGATAAGAGCTATTACTCCTGCGCCTCCAAGGGCAGTTTGCGCTACTCCTTTTAAAGAAGGAAATGCCAGGAGCGCAAAGAGTACTCCAGTAGTATAAATGCCGATAACAGCAATATATTTAAGGAATTTAAAACTTGTAGGATCTTCAAGATTTTGCGTTTTTCTTTGAATACTCATCTTAAACCAAAGGTTCGAAGAAGCAGCACCAACAATGGTAGCTACTGCAACGGTTCCTAAATAAAGAATGAGATTAAAATTATGCTGAAGCACACTATATTTTTCTTCATTTACAAAAAGGACGCTTAAAGCTATAACACCCAAAACCACCCAAAGAGCATTTAGAATTCGTTTTACCAAATGAATTGCTCTGGGCTTTTCGCCAGGGTATTTTTTGTTCTCTTGAATTATCCACCATTTGTGAATCAGGTTGGTAATAAAATGTAAAATTATTACGGAACTAATTACAACTAATGCATAAATAACATCGGACTTATATTCTTCAAAAAAACTCATTATAGTATCCATATCTTTAATGTTCAAGCTACTAATTATAAATATTTAGCGATGCACAATTTCACTTTTATTCTTTTTTTCGCGTATTAAATAAATACCCCATAATATAAGTAATCCACCAATTACATACCACAAACTAAATTTTTCGCCATCCAATAAACCCCAAATTACGGCGACTAGTGGCAGTAAATAAGTAACAGTACTTGCAAAAACTGCCGACGTTTTCTGTATTAATTTATAATATAAAATTATGGCAATTGCGGTTCCTAAAATGGTTAAAATACTTAGATAACCCAGTGCTTCCCAAGTTTGGGGATTGGCAGTAAAATCTTTGAAAAAACCTGAAAGAACCAATATAAGTAAAGAAGGCAACATCCAGACAGAAAAAACTGCTCCCGAAAGTTTTACGGATGGAATATGCTGAAGTTTTTCTTTTATAATTAATCCAGCAACTGCATAACAAGCCGTTGCTAAAACCACCAAAAGTGCGTACCCAAGTTTCGATTCTTCGGATTTAGTTTCAGAAAAATACATGAGCAATGCAGCGCCAGAGAAACCAATTATTGCTCCAAAAACTTGCAGCCATTTACTCTTTATTCCAAAAAGGAAAAAGCCTAAAACCAATACGAACATGGGCACCAACGAATCTAAAATTCCAGCCATCGAACTACTTACACGCGTCTGTGCAATAGGAAAAAGATACATGGGCAGAAAATTCCCGAAAAAACCCGTCAAAGTTACCCACATCAATGTGTTTTTATTCATTTTCCTAAGCGCAGGAAAACCAATATAAGCTAGTAATAAACCTGAAATTCCAACGCGAAAAGCTCCAATTTGATAAGGCGTAAAAACAAGGAGTGATTTCTTTATTAAAATGAAGGAACTACCCCAAGTAAGCCCAATGATTAAAAGCAGGAACCATTTATTTTCAAAAATTTTTCCCATTTATAAAAAGGTATTATTTAGCAATCGTTGAGGCAATAATTGAGTGCACAAATTTAAGTCTTTTATTTCTGCGACTGCGCTAAACTGTTTATTAATGCGGACAAATGCCGCACTAATTAATTTGAATATAATGGACTAATACACTTAGAAAAGCAATAAAGTTATCATTACATAAAACCCTCCAAGCCGAGAAACTATCGAAATATCTAGGAAGGCTTTATTCTTATCCTTAAATTGTAATTTTCCACAAAAAATTTTTAAAATAAACAGATTAATGGTAAAGACCATCCTATTCTTTATACTTCCTTTCTTATTGGTAACCAGCGTCAATGCTCAAACACCAACTGAATCTACGGATGAATTATCGATTAGTATTACATTGAATAACCCTTCAACTGAAATCAACAATGGAACTGCGCAAGTTCAGGTTGAAGGAGGAAAACCTCCCTATAAATATAAATGGACCAATCCAAGCACTTCATTAAATTCCAGCCGAGCAAAAGGTTTAATAGAAGGAATGGAGCATTCGGTTATTATAACCGATGCTAACAAGAATACTGTTTCACGAACATTTACAATTCCTGCAGAATCAATTGTCGAGATTTTTAATAGCAATGTACAACCAGCCGTGGATTATTTAGGTGCTATTTTATTTTGGGATCCTTTTGCTACCTCTGGTATTTACGATCCAGTAGTTTATATTTCACAGGAAGATATTACACTCCCACAATCCAGTAAAGCTGAAGAACAATACCGACTGAAGGAATGGCTTTCTCCCGATGGAGCATTGGTGAAAAAAGATCAAGAAATTTTGCTCTTAGAAAATGATAAGGGGCAAACAATAGTATATTCGAAAAACGATGGAAAACTTCAGCATATTATTGAAGAAGGCACTCCTGTTGTAACAACTTCAGGCGGAGCCAAAGCAGATGATGAGGTGTTGCTCGGAAGCATTAAATTCGATAGCCCACAAGCATTATTACACCCAAATGGAGATGAGGTTACAAGTACAATCCCGTTTATCGTTATTTGGTTAATTTTAGGTAGCATCTTCTTCACTATTCGTTTAAAGTTTGTCAATATTCGTGGGTTTAGACACTCAATTGATTTGGCAAGAGGAAAATATGACGATCCTAATGCACCGGGAAGTATCACCCACTTTCAAGCGATGGCAACAGCTGTATCTGCAACAGTGGGATTAGGTAATATTGCCGGAGTTGCAGTAGCAATTTCTTTGGGTGGTGCAGGGGCAACATTTTGGATGTTTTTAGCTGGTTTTTTCGGAATGTCTTTAAAATTTGCTGAATGTAGCATGGGTGTGAAATATCGATTTATTGATAGCGATGGCCGCATTTTTGGTGGTCCCATGAATTATTTACGCTACGGACTTGAAAAACGAAATCTGAAACGATTAGGAAAATTTCTAGCTGCATTTTTTGCGATTTTAGGAATAGGAGCTTCTTTTGGAGGTGGAAATATGCTGCAGTCTAATCAAGCATTTAAAATAGTGTCTGAACAAATACCGATTCTGCAAGGACAAGGTTTTTGGTTTGGAATTGGTTTCGCAATTCTTGTGGGAGTAGTAATAATTGGCGGTATAAAAAGTATCGCTAAGGTTACTGAACGAGTTGTACCAATTATGGCAATTTTGTATGTATTGGGTTGCTTGGTAGTAATTGGATTTAATTTTGGAAGCATTGGAAGCGCTTTTACTGCCATTTATGACGGCGCTTTTTCTGCAGATGCTTTAAAAGGTGGATTTATTGGTGTGTTAATAATTGGTTTACAACGTGCAGCTTTTTCTAGTGAAGCCGGCGTTGGGTCGGCAGCAATTGCACATAGTGCCTCCAAAACTAATAATCCTATTGCAGACGGATTTACTTCTTTAGTAGAACCTTTTATCGATACTATGTTGGTTTGTACTATGACCGCTTTAGTATTAATCTTTACCGGAAAGCACGATGTAGGTGGAGGAATGGGAGGCGTAGAACTTACTTCTGCCGCGTTTGGAAGTGTAATTTCGTGGTTCCCCGTTGTATTGGCAATTGCCGTGTTTTTGTTTGCATTCTCTACTATGGTTTCTTGGTCTTATTACGGTATGCGCTCTTGGACCTATTTGTTTGGGAGAAGCAAGAAAGGAGAATTACTCTATAAAATATTGTACTTGTGCTTTGTAGTTTTAGGAGCTTCAGTAAGCCTAGGCGCCGTACTTAGTTTTGCCGATATGATGATTTTAGCAATGTCATTTCCAAATATTATAGGATTATACATTCTATCTTCAGAGATAAATACAGACATGAATATTTATTGGGAAAAATTGAAACAAGGCAAATTATATGTTAGCGCTAAGTTTGCCAAAACTTGATAGTAGATTTTAAATGAAAAAAAGTAAGGCGTTAAAAAACCGTACTTCATAAAAGCGATTATCCTCTCAATTCAATTTTTAAAGTTTTGTTTGAATCCAAATAAAACTCACAATCTTTGAATGTAGGCGCAGAAAACTTAGGATGAAAATTGTTGGAAAACCCATAGGGCTCCTTGGGAATACCCATAAAATTACGATTGCATTCTCCATCATCATTTTCATCGTGATACATAGAAATTGCGTAGCTACCCTTTGGAAGATCTTTAAAGGCTACAGTGTGAGATTTAGCCTCGACTTTCACCGAAATAGTTTTAAGCGCTTGACCTTCTTCTAAAAAGCGCTGGTTGGAATTAAAAATTGCAATTTCTAAAGTTCCTTCAATATTTTCAATATTCGTAACATTGATAGTTAGTGTATTGGTATCATTGGGTGGACTTACAATAAGAAAGTAAAGTATAAATAGAAAGTAGTTCATTTGTAAAATTTTAATTCGTTCGGTTCAGGTGATGCTAATATACTTAAAACATGACCACATATCCTTGCATTGAAAATGTAGGAATATCGATAATTGCAGATAAGGTTAGTTTTGTAAAAGGGTTCAAATCTGTATCTGGATTTATTTTGTGTGCTGCAGCTGCTTGACCGCATAAATGAATTTGGACGCCATAATCAGTAAGTTTTTCCATTAACTCAAGATTAGGGTTGCTCTTAGCCATTTTTTTCGAATAAACTTTATCTGAAAGAGTTACGTTAGTTGCGGAACCGCTTATAACAGCAGCGATATGAATATTCTCCTTAGGCACTCCATCGTTTTCTAACAGGTTTATAAGTCGGGCTATTTTCCAAAGAGAAACGTTTACGCCTTCGCGCTCTTCATCTGTTGTAATAGCAAAAAGCACTTTGTATTCTAATTTTGGGTCTGGTTTAATTGCAACATTTTCGTAATCAACAATCTTTCCATAGCCTTCAATTGTTGGGGTTTTCCAATCTTGTGCGTTCATCTGAAAACACATTATCAATAATAATAACAAAATATATTTTTTCATACTTACTGATTTAAAGGTTGAAATTATAAATTTTTTCAATTAAAATAGACCGCTTCAAATACCGCTAAGGGCGCTCTACGGCCTACATTAAGTGATAAGGTATCGCCATTTATTGTGTAATTGTCTGCCAATTCAAAAACCTTTAGAAATTCAGATTCATTAAATTTTAAATCTGGACAAGCCATCATCGTTGTAGCCATTTGTGAAAAATGAATTCTGTTTCCAGCTTCCAAAGTATAGGCACCCATAATGCCGTTACAACCGGCAAAACCAGTAACCCGATTTTCATCGGTTTTCAGCATAAAGTATATTTCTTTAGCTTGATTATCTTCCATTTTTACTTCCTGACCTTCCAAAGTTTTAAGTTTCCAATATTTTTGGGTTATGGGTTCTGAAACAACTTTAGCATTTTTGAATACTGCAAGTGGCGCTCTTTTTCCCACATTTAACCCAAGTTTGTCGCCCGTAATGTTATAATTATCAGCCAAACTAAAGATTTCTAAAAATTCCGATTCACTAAAAGCACTGTCTGGGCAGGCCATTTTTGTAGCTCCCATTGCCGAAAATTTAATTCGGTTCCCAGTTTCGAGCGAATAAGTTCCAAAAAAACGATTGCAGCCAGAATAACCAGAAATACTATTTTCATTGGAATTTAAGGTAAAACCAATTTCCTCTCTGTCCTGTGGAGCGTCAATTTTTTGACCATCTAAAGTTTCTAAAATCCATTGAGTTTCGGTAATGGTTACTTTGTCCATTTCATTGTTATCATTGATTTCCTTATTCTGAGTAATTCCACAGCCGTAAAGTGAAATTGCCGCAAGCGCAGCTGCAAAAAGATTGAAATTCATCATTTTATATTTCTTATATTTAAATTTAAAGTGTCTTTTTTCGAAATCATTAAAACATACACTCAGCAAACTAAGCTTAATATTTCAAAATTAATCTTAGTGAAAAGCTAAATTAAAGTGAAGGTTTTAATAACGCTTTAGCCGTTTTGCACGAAGTGAGCCACAATTTTAGTAAAGCCCCTTTTTTGAAGAAATTATAAAAGCTTTCACTATTTACGAAACAATAAGTGCGCTGCAAGAATGAATAATGAAAGAGATATTCCAAGTACAGAAACACCAATCCACGCGTATTCTTGCCAAGCTAATGCTCCCAAAGTGGTACCCAAAGCGCCTCCAATGAAAAATGAAACCATATAAACGGTATTTACTCTATTTCTACCTTCCGGATTTTTTGAAAAAATGATATTCTGATTCGTTATGTGAAGCGCTTGCAATCCTAAATCTACTAGTACTACGCCAACTATTAAACCAAAAATAGAGTTTCCCGAAACCAGAAAAATAATCCAAGAAACAATCAGTAAAAGCGAAGAGAAAATAATGATTTTGTCTTTGTTGAACTTATCGCTTAATTTCCCCACTACTGTTGCCCCCAGCGCGCCGACAATTCCCAAAAGGCCAAAAAGCCCAGTAATAGTACTGCCATAGCCAAAACTGTCTTCCATTAAAAAAACTAAAGTTGTCCAAAACGCACTCAAACCTGCAAAAGCCAATGCCCCTCGAAGCGCGGCAAGACGCAAAGCTGGTTCTGTTATAAAATAGTGAAAAATAGATTTTAATAAACTGCCGTAGCTTCCGGGAAAGTGTGGATTTAATCTAGGTAATTTTGCCTGCAGAATAAAAAATAACAGCACCATTAAAACTGCTGCGGCATAATAAATAACTCGCCAGCCAAATTGTTCGCCTACAAAACCACTAATAACTCGGCTTCCTAAAATACCAATTAAAAGACCACTCATAACAATTCCAATAGCGCGTCCTCTACCTTTTTCGTCGCTAAGCTGCGCCGCCATGGGCACAAATAGCTGTGGAATGGCAGAGGTAACACCAATAAAAAAACTACTGATGATTAGTAATAGCAAACTATTAGCAGTTGCTGCGGCAATCAGCGAAAGCACCATTAATAAAAAGTCAAACTTTAAAATACGATGGTTAGAAATCTTGTCGCCCAGTGGAATAATAAAAAGCAATCCAAAAGCATAGCCCAATTGGGTGCTGAGCGCCACGTTACTAACGGCAGATTCTGTTACGCCATAGGTAACTGCAATTTGATGGAGCAAAGGCTGGTTGTAGTAGAGATTTGCTACTATTAGACCAGCAGAAATACTCATTAAATATAAAACGGGATTCGTGAGTTTGGGAGTCATTGAGTTATTTCAGAAATGCAAAAGTAAATTTTCCCAATCTAATTATTGTTCTTTATTTTCATCCCGATTCGCTTCTTGTTTTTCAATTCTTTCATTCTCCTTTTCAACATAGCGATTATGCGCCATAGTAGCCACAAAATTCTGTTTACGGGAAAATAAACTTTTAATTACATCTGCCTTTCCATATACCGTAATTACATCTTTTGGAAGAATATAAATACTTCCCGTGGGCGAACCAATATAGTCGCAACCTACACGATCTATCCCTAAAATGGTAATTCCTTCGTGACGCAAATCCAGATCTTTTAATGTTTTGTTCGCCATCCAGTTATCTTCTTCCACTTTTTTCTCGCTAATTTTATAGTCATCTTTTAAGTGAAGAACCGCTGCATAATCCAGAATTTCAAGGTCTGTGTATTTTTTTAGCATTCTATTTATAAGTTTAGATAAAGCCTTGTCTACCCACTCACTTTTTACCGCCCAATAAACCAAACTCAAGCCAACAACCACAATACCAAAGCCGTATAATTTAGAAGATAATGTATTTGGCAACACAAAGGTTAAAATCAACGACGACATTACCGTAACAATCCCCGCGTTTCCAATTAGCATTAGGTTAAACACTATTTTCCGACGTACGGGGTGATTCATTATATTTTCAGATTCTGAGGTGGTAAAGCCAGCACCAGTGTATGCCGAACGAGCCTGAAACCTCGCGCTCTGTGTAGATAGACCAGTGTGCATTAAAGCAATGGTCGCAATTTTTGTAATTAATGCTGAAAGGGCTACAACTAAAAATAAGGTTACTGCTGCTATCATATATTTATGATTTCATGGTTTTTTGAAATTTTTATGCGTAGTTGTAAATTACGAAAGTTATCGCAATTCACAATTAAATACAATTCCTTGCTTTTTGAAACTTCGCTTTTGCGCTGCACAAATTCTAACTGCTTTAACAAAAGTATGGGACGAATTTATGATTGCTTTTCAATTCACATTACAAAAAGTTATAACTTGTTCCGCTCTATAAAAGCTGATATTTCTACAATTCAAATTATTATTATGAAAACTCTTTCACTCAAAACAATTGCCCTCCTTTTTACTATTTTCTTTTTCAATTTACACGGAAAAGCGCAAGTTTTAAGTAGCACTCAAATTGACAGTTTGGTGCAGAAAACCATGAATACTTTCGACGTGCCGGGGATGGCGGTTGCGATTTTAAAAGATGGAAATATTTATCATAAAAACACTTATGGCGTTCGCTCTTTAAAAACGAATGCCGAAGTAAACGAAAACACACTTTTTGGCGTGGCTTCAAACACGAAGGCGTTTACAACCTCAGCACTCGCTCAACTTGTAGATGCAGGTAAGTTAGCTTGGGACACCAAAGTAACCGACGTAATCCCTGAATTTAAATTAAACGACGCCTATGTAACTAGCGAATTTACCGTTCGCGATTTAGTAACCCACCGTAGTGGATTAGGGTTGGGAGCTGGCGATTTGATGATTTTTCCGGCAAATAATACAACTACCAAAGCCGAAATGATCCACAACCTTCGCTATCTAAAACCTGTGTCTTCTTTCCGCTCAAAGTTTGATTATGACAACCTACTTTATATTGTAGCTGGAGAAGTTGTGGCGCGAGTTTCAGGTGAAAATTTTGACGATTATATTACAAATCATTTCTTTCAACCTTTAGAGATGAATCGCTCTTTGCTTTCTATTCCAGCCATTGAAGCAGATAAAAACCGCATTGATGGACACGCTCCCGTAAATGGAAAACTAGAAGTAACGGGCAATACTTTTACCCAACTCGCAACGCCAGCTGGCGGCATTTATGCCTCAATAACCGATATGAGCACCTGGGTGCAAGCGCAGTTAAATGACGGAAAATATGGCGAAAAATTAACCGATAGTCTTTTCAGCAAAAAAGTACATCGCGAAATGTGGACTCCGCAAACGCTTATAAAAAGTGGTAGCGGGCCGTACAACACTCACTTTTCAGCTTATGGATTGGGCTGGTTTTTAAGCGATGTAAGTGGCTATTTTCAAGTAACACATACGGGAGGATTATTGGGAATTGTAAGTCAAGTAACTTTAATTCCTGAGTTAGATTTGGGAATTATCGTACTCACAAACCAACAAAGTGGTGCGGCTTTTACTGCAATCACCAATTCAATTAAAGACGGTTATTTCAACATAAAAGGTGAAGACAGAATTAAGCAATACAACGAGCGCCGTTTGGCTGGTGAACGTAAAGAAGACAGTATTACCAAGAAAGTAGAAGCAGATATAAAAGCCTTGCTGAAAAACAAATCGCCAAAGCCGAACACAGCAAACGTAGTTGGTACCTACCAAGATCCGTGGTTTGGCAAAGTAAACATCAGCGACCAAAACGGAAGTCTTTATTTTAAAGCCGAAAAAGCATTAGACTTAAAAGGAAAAATTATTTTCTACAAGGGAACTACTTACGTAGTGCGTTGGGATGATGCTTCGTTAAAAGCTGATGCATTTGTAAATTTCAGTTTAGATACCGAAGGCAAAGCGAATGGTTTTACAATCAGCGCCATTTCCCCATTAACTGATTTCAGTTATGATTTTCAGGATTTGGAGTTTTTGAAAGTGAAATAGTTTACTAATCACTTTTTCAATCTTTGACTTTTTCCAATAAGGAAATATAGAACTGAACCAAAAAATGGAAGTAATAAAACCACCAATACCCAAATTAGTTTATTAGAGCCAGTAAATTCATTCTGAAGAATGTTAATTAAAGCTATTATAGGCAGAAGTATAAGAAATAAAAAGACTAAGATTAAAATAATCTGCCAAGGACCAATCGTTGATAGTATTATCATATATACTTATATTATTTAATTAATTGTGAAGAACGTGACACGCCTTTTATAGAATATTGTCGTGCTAATATAAATAAGAAATAGTTCATCCACAAAGAATAGACATTCCTGCATTCGCATCCCAACAATTTCCCTCCTTCCAAAAAAATTATAAAACAAACGGTTTTCTTTTCATTATTTATTAATTTCATAGGTACAAAGAACAGCGCTTATGAAAACTACAAAAAGACTGGACGCAGCCTTAGAAAAACTTTACACCGCTTTTCATAACAACACTCTAAATCCGGAGTGCTGCAAGCATTGTGCGGTGGGGAATATTTGTAATAATACCGATAGCTGGAAGCACCTCAGCGACGATCACGGCTCGCTACAATTAAACTATGTTGGGCACGTGCACGAAAAATTAGGGCGCAAATTTCACGGGTATTCGCCTTTGGAACTCCTAAATATTGAAACAGCATTCTTAAAAGGTTGCGGTTATAAACTTCCTTTAGATTATAGAAATGCTAAGCCCAAAAACCCAACTTCCAAAGAAATCACTTTTAAAGGCCTTTGTGCCGCGGTTGCGTATTTATGTTCGCTAGATGGCGTTAGAAATGTTATGGACTTTTATCCGCTTTATAAAAGTGAAACCGAGCCATCGCAATTGGAAACAATTTTATAAAGTCTTTTAAAATGGGCAATCAATAGCCTATTTTTGTTCGAATGAATACTAGCTCACATCCGAACATCCGCCCCGCTCGCCCCGAAGATTACAAACAGGTAGCGCGATTAATAGTTCAAGCTATGGAAGATTTGGCGTGTACATTTGCCAACACAGATCTTCCCGAAAACTCGTATCCATTGTTTGAATACTTCTTTCAGCAAACTGCAAATCAGTATAGTTTTGAGCATACTTTAGTATATTCGGAAGGAGCCGAAATCATGGGGTCAATAATTTTTTATGAAGGAAAGTTGTTACCAGAATACCGCAAACCTTTTTTAGAATATATCGCAGAAAAATACCAAGTGAAAAATTTAGTGATTGAAGACGAAACCAATTCTGAAGAAGTTTATATAGATACCGTAAGCGTTTCTCCAAACCATCAAGGAAAAGGAATAGGAAAACAATTATTGGCTGCAGCAATAACTCAAGCTACATCTGAAGGTCATAAAAAAATTGGACTATTGGTAGATTTTGAAAACCCTCATGCCAAAAAATTATATTTATCACTTGGGTTTAAAAGTGTAGGGAAAAAGCAGCTTGGTGATGGTATTTACGAACATTTACAACTTGATTTGTAAGTTGAATTTTACTTAAATAAAAGTCTGATTTACTACGAATATAATTGATTGAGCACGTCCAGCGATTTCGGTTTTTGATAGCCTTGCACGTGAAAACTGTAGTAAGCCAAAATTAATTCCAACAAATCTTTGCGTTGTTTTTTCGAGAGTTTCACTGTTTTTAAGGTGTCGAAATTCAATCCGAAAAACAGTTTAAAATTTTCTATTTGTTCGCCTTCAATACAATAGTTAGAAGTGTTCTTCGCTTGAAAATTTCCTTCCATAATATTGAAATAGCTATCTTCAATATTTGATGCATCTGGGAAAAAGCCTAAGTACAAACTAAGCTGCATTAAAAAGAAAATGTGAAAATTAGCAATCTCATCATTTTCATCAAGCCATTGAAAAGAGCGTTCCAAAAAGTGGAAAAGTTCCTCATTTGGTTCTTCTTCGCGGATACAGTTTTTAAGCATTTCAGATAAGAACATAACAAGACCAGATTTTACAATATCGGTATGTAATGATTGGTACGGCAGAAAGACTTTAGCTTCTTTAATATATTCTAAAGTGCCTTTGTTTTTATGATCTGCAATAAGTTCTAATTGGGTGAGCGGCTGAAAATAAGATGCTTTTAATTTACCTTTTTTCGATTTCAGAATACTGCGAAGTAAATAGCTTTTTACGCCTGCAATTTCGGTATAACAACTTACTATTAAATCTGCTTCTGAGTATTTGATTGCGGAAAAAACGATGGCTTTGGTAGCAACTACCATTAGCGAATAATCATTATTTTAGAAACTTTGGTTTCTAGGTTATCTTCTGTGGTAACAAGCACTAAATATACCCCAGAGCGCACTTTATATCTACCAAAAGCGGTTGTATCCCAAAGTATACTTCCTCCTTCAGAAGTTTCCTCAAAAACAAGGTTTCCTGTTATGTCAGTTATTTTTACATTGGCTTGCGCAGTGAGACCATCTATTGTTACATTTCCAGAAAATCCTGGTCGCACAGGATTGGGAAAAGCGTGAACATTCTCTAAATTATCACTCGGTGCAGTAGCAGTTCCTTTATAAGCTACGAGTCCTTGGGTGGTAGCAAAATAAACCACTCCCGTAAATGGATCAATAGAAATGTCTTGAACTGTGTTTGAAGGCAAAGGAGAATTATCTTTTGTAAAACGAAGCAAAGTCTCCTGACCGTTTGGCGAAAGATAGAAAACCCCCGAAGAGGTGGTCGCTATCCATTTGTTATTAGAGCCGTCTACTTCAATATCTGTAATGGTTTGTTCGTACAAAAGTTCTTGCGGCACACCATCTTCAAGTATAATTATGGCCTGTGATTCTGGTGTAGTTCCATCTTCGAAAAAACTGCCAGGACTAAAAAGTACGCGCAATCCCTTAAGGGTTCCAATCCATAATCTATTCTGAGAATCGAATGCAATTGTTCTTACTACAGCCGAAGGTAGATTTCCATTGCCTGGACCAAAACCAATTTTATTAAGCCTATTTGTAGTGGGATTATACCCTATTAAACCATTACTGTAACTACCCATGAATACATAGTTTTCACGACTTATTGCTAGTTGTGTCAAGGCCAATTCACTTGTAGGAATAATTATATCGGACAAGTCGATTTTTTGAAATTGTCCGCCAGGGGTTAGTTTTATTAAACCCTCATCTGCTTTTGTCTGTGCAAACCACAAATTGCCTTGTGGGTCAAAATCAGAACCATAAATTCTAAGTCCGGCATCTGCGTTGCCGCCACCGGGTAATGGAATGAGAACCCTGTCTAACGGGCTATTGGTGTCGTCATAAAGAATGGTTGGTGTATCATCAACAATTTTTAAAAGACCTTGTTGAAATGAACTCATATAAACCTCATTCGGCAGTTTTGGATTAATGGTAATATTCACCAAATCTGTAGGTTCTGCGCCCACTGCCGCACTTAGATCTTCGTATGAAATATTCGTCCACAGTGTATCTTTTAAAACACTTATTCCGAAACGTGAAAGTGGGTATGGGTTGTAATCTTTATCTATTTCACCAAAATTTACCCAAAGTTGTCCGGGAGAGGCATCAATTGAAAAAGGTCTGTTTCTATTTGGGCCGTTAGGTAAAACTTGATCGGCTTGCATGGTTCCAAATGGTACAATTAAAAGACCATCCTCGTTTGTTCCTAAGTAAAAATTATCTCCAAAACCGTAGCCTGAAAGTAAATCGAGATCAAAATCTAAAACGTTATTTACTGCAGCTTCTTCAAAAAATCCTTCAGAATAAGCTTCAATAGAATTCTTGGTAGTAATTGTCAACAAATCGTCAGCAAGTCTAAATTTTAGTACTTCCGAAGTAAAATTCCGCACTGTAGTTGTAACTCCAGTTGGCGTAAACCGCAAAACGGTGTTTGAAAGGTTTGCTGCGTATAGTTCGTTCCCAAGTTTTTCTGCTGCTCTATATCCGCCACCCATAATGGTAGTCCAGTTTTGATAATCGATTAAATTATCATCTGCTACGAGCGCCCGTCGTATTCCGTCGGTAGAGCTCGCTGCAAAAATATAGGGTTCTTTTACAATTGTTTGTATAATATCAATCTGGCTACCGCCATCGCCAATAAAATAAGTATCGCCAAATTCTAGCCGTGCCACATCATAAACTGAAACTCCATATTGCGTGGAGATGTAAAGGTTTCCGTCGTATTCGTTGAAATTATTTATTCGCTTTCTATCGGGCGGAATGGTTTGTTTTTCTAAAATATCAACCACTTTTAATACGTTTATCTCTCCTTCTTTTACTATTTCTATCAGTCCATTTTCATAGCCTATAATAAGTAAATTGTAGTCTTCGCTATAATGAATGGTAGTTATTGCATTTCCCGAAAGTCCGTTTACGGTGGAAAGGGTTTTTATTTTTTGAGTAGAAAGATCATACGTAAAAACCGCATTTTCGGCTCCCACAAAAATCTTGTTGTCTCCTTGCGAAATATCTTTTATAGATACGTATGAAAAATGACCCGTCCAGCGGTCTTCAAAATTCTGGGCGCTCGCCAGAAAGGGAAATAGTAATAGTAAAGCTAGTGCCCACCGCTTCATAAATATGGTTTTGTTTATTAACACGCTAAAATACTATTTATTGCGGTATATGATTGAAAAAGCCTTTCCATATCTTTTATAATGAAAAAGATAATTTGGAAAGGCTTTCTTAAAATGAAGTCTAACTATTAAACTACGCCTTGTGCTAACATAGCTTCGGCAACTTTTACAAAGCCTGCAATGTTTGCTCCTTTTACGTAATCTACATAACCATCGCTATCTTTTCCGTATTCTACGCATGCGGCGTGAATATCGTTCATAATTTTATGAAGTTTTTCATCAACCTCTTCAGCTGTCCAACTTAGACGTAAAGAGTTTTGCGACATTTCTAAACCAGAGGTTGCAACACCACCAGCATTAGATGCTTTACCTGGTGAAAACAAAATCTTCGCTTTCTGAAATGCTTCAATAGCTTCTGGTGTGCAAGGCATATTGGCGCCTTCGCCTACGCAAAAACAACCATTTTTCAAAAGCATTTCTGCTTCTTCGCCATTCAATTCGTTTTGGGTTGCGCAAGGAAGTGCTATATCGCATTTTACTTCCCAAGGGCGTTTTCCTTCTACGTATTTTGCACCCGTATATTTTTCAGTGTATTCTGAAATACGTCCGCGTCTTTCGTTTTTCAATTCCATTACAAAGGCCAGTTTCTCTGCGTTGATACCTTCCGAATCATAAATATATCCAGCAGAATCTGAAAAAGTAACAACTTTACCGCCAAACTGTATTGCTTTTTCGGCTGCATATTGTGCTACGTTACCAGAACCAGATACAACTACGGTTTTGCCTTCAAAGCTTTCGCCTCTAGTTGCTAGCATATCTTTTGCAAAATATACGTTTCCGTAGCCCGTTGCTTCTGGACGAATAAGAGATCCGCCATAAGAACGCCCCTTTCCAGTTAGCACTCCCGTAAATTCATTACGAATGCGTTTGTATTGACCGTACATATAGCCAATTTCGCGACCACCAACGCCAATATCGCCCGCAGGAACATCAGTATTTGGGCCAATATGACGAAAAAGCTCCGTCATAAAGCTTTGGCAAAAACGCATTATTTCTGCATCACTTTTCCCTTTTGGGTCAAAATTAGCACCACCTTTACCGCCTCCCATTGGAAGAGTTGTAAGGCTGTTTTTAAAAGTTTGCTCGAATCCTAAAAACTTAAGAATACTAAGGTTTACAGAAGGGTGAAAACGCAAACCGCCTTTATATGGGCCGATAGCAGAGTTAAACTCTATTCTATACCCTTTGTTTACTTGAATTGCATTATTGTCATCTGTCCAAGGAATACGAAAAAGAATAGTGCGCTCTGGCTCTACCATTCTTTCCAACAACATTTTGTTGGCATACCTTTCGTTTTTTTCAATAAAAGGGATTACAGTTTCGGCAACCTCAGTTACCGCCTGAAGAAATTCAGGCTCATTAGGATTGAGTTTTTCGACTTCAGAAATGAAATCACTTATACTTTGCTTCATTGGTTCAAATTTTATTTTACTTTTAGCGAATTCCGTTGTAATGTGAAAGTTATAATCTAAAACAGATTATAGTAAACCATTATATAAGGACGGCACAAATATAAGCGTTATGATAAAAACTGGGCGTCAATTTTTTACAAATTAGCTAAATAGAGCTATTAAACTTTAATGGTGATTATGTTTTTATATATTTGTTGTGTTTCACACTTAAATCTAAAATTTTAATGAA
Organism: Aequorivita sp. IT1282; assembly: GCF_058068205.1. Classification (NCBI taxonomy): domain Bacteria; kingdom Pseudomonadati; phylum Bacteroidota; class Flavobacteriia; order Flavobacteriales; family Flavobacteriaceae; genus Aequorivita; species Aequorivita sp. IT1282. The sequence goes on from NZ_JBYRHR010000002.1 coordinate 104,813, forward strand.
TACCAAATTCCTTTTATTGGTATTTTTCCTTTTGTTTTTTTCGAAACAAGAAGCGTTCAGCCAATACGGCTTTTCGCAGGAAGTTGGTATAATTACCGGACCCGTAGTCTTTTATTCAGACTTTGGTCAGCGGTATGATTTTGACACAAACTCTGGTAATACCACTATCGGAATTGGTCTTATTCACTATATCAATTTTTCGTACAGTGCTGATTGTAACTGTTATACGCGGGCTGTTTATTTTAATGATCACTTTAAAATTCGTACTGAAATTGACTACCATAAAACAAATTTGAACCATTTTGGTGAATGGGTAGCGCCAGACCACACTTCCTTATTTGCAGACCAACTTCGAGCAATGAGTGGCTCAACTACTGTTGTTGAAGTAGGTTCTCAACTTGAATTTTTCCCGTTTAGCATTCGTGATTTTGCAGCGGGACAATATAAAATTGCACCTTTTATTAGTTTGGGAGCGCACTGGGTAAGTTTTGACCCTGAAGTTTCCTCGTCATTAGGAGGGCTAAATAGCCCCACAACTACGCCAGATAAATATTTTAACGCCTTTCAGCAAGAACCGGCTACCACTTGGGCGGTAGTGGGAAGTGTTGGAATTAGATACAAACTTTCTCCTTTAAGCGATTTAATGCTGGACAGCCGTTGGCATTTTTACTTTTCAGATTGGGTAGATGGTCTAAAACCGTCTTTTGAAAATAATGGAACCACCCCAGTTCCTGAAAACAAAGCCAACGAATGGATTTATTGGCTGAACGTTGGGTATATTTATTATATCAATTAAACGAATTTTTACAGCATTAAAAAAGGATCAGGTTTTTTAAAAACCCGACCCTTTTTGTATTTCGTCTAAAATCTCATCTTATCCAAGTGCTTGCTTTAAATCTTCAATTAAATCGTCTACATCTTCAATCCCAACTGAAAGACGAATTAACGAATCTACGACGCCTGTCTTTTCGCGCTCCTCTTTCGGAATGCTCGAGTGCGTCATACTTGCAGGATGTCCGGCGAGACTTTCAACGCCGCCAAGACTTTCTGCTAAGGTGAAAATTTTCAGGTTCTCTACTATTTTAATAGCTTGGTCGTAATTGTTTCCTTTGGGTACAAAAGAAATCATTCCACCAAAATCTTTCATCTGCTCTTTAGCAATATCGTGGTTTGGATGATTTTCAAAACCTGGCCAATATACTTTTTCAATTTTTGGATGTTTCGCCAAATATTGGGCAATCGCTTTACCATTTTCACAATGGCGTTGCATACGGATGTGAAGCGTTTTTAGACCACGCAATACAAGAAAACAATCTTGCGGTCCGCAAATGGCACCACTTGCATTTTGGATAAAATAAAGTTTATCTGCAAGCTCTTTATCTCTTACTACTAGGGCTCCCATAACCACATCGCTATGTCCGCCAAGATATTTTGTGGCGCTATGCATTACTATATCTGCACCCATATCGAGCGGTTGTTGTAAATACGGCGTTGCAAAAGTGTTATCTACCGCAAGCAAAACGTTGTGCTTTTTCGCAATTGAAACTGCCTTTTTTATATCTATTATATTCATCATTGGGTTGGTTGGCGTTTCTACCCAAATCAGTTTTGTTTTATCGTTTATATAATTCTCGATGTTATCTGCATTTTCCATCCCGACGAAATGGAACTTAATTCCAAAACCTTCAAAAATTTTGGTAAACAAACGATACGTTCCACCGTAAAGATCGTTAGTTGAAATTACTTCATCGCCAGGTTTTAAAAGCTTCATTACTGTATCAATTGCCGCAAGTCCGCTTCCAAAGGCGAGTCCGAATTCGCCATTTTCAATACTGGCAAAAGCTCGTTCCAAAGCTGCACGCGTTGGATTTCCACTCCGCGAATATTCAAAACCTTTGTGCCCACCGGGTGTAGTTTGCGAAAATGTTGTTGTTTGATAGATTGGTGGCATTACAGATCCATAAGCTGGATCTACATTGTGCTGGCCACCGTGTATTGTTTTTGTGTTGAATTTCATCTGAATAAAATATTATATAAAATGAAAGATGGAATGCCCTTATCTTAAAGTGATAATTCGCATTATCAAAACTATTTTATGATTTAATATAACTTTCACAATAGCTGATTTTAAAGTTATTACTTTTGAAATGCAAATTTAAGAGTTTCATTTGTGATAGCTAACCATCTATTCCTTTTTACGCATGAATAACAGAATTACAATCTTGGCACTTTTTGCCCTAATCATTGTGGGATGTAACCAAGAAAAAAACATCGAAATTTCTTCAGAGAGTTTTACTGAAAAGGAGCTTAAAATTTGCGAAAACAGCAAATGCCCAGAAGTAACTATCAATTATATTGAAGTTTTTGGAGATAGTGAAGTTTCAGAAAAAATAAATAAGAAGATAAAAGATTTCATATTTGCTTCGCTTATGATGGGCGAAGACACTACGCCCACAGCAAAAACAATAGCAGAAGCCGCAACTAGTTTTATTGAAGCTTATAATGCCGACCAAGCGCAATTTCCGGATATGGCGGGCGAATACTTTGCTGAAATTTCAGTAAACGAAATTTACTCTTCCAAAGAGCTTTTATCCTTTGAAATGCGCCAGTATCTTTTTACTGGTGGCGCACACGGCTACGGTGCTACAACATTTTTAAATATTGATCCAAAAACTGGCGAAGAGCTTACGCTAAAAGAGCTTTTTAAAAACCAAAAAGAACTTACCGTTTTTGCTGAAAAGAAATTCCGCGAGCAACAAAAAATAGCCGAGAAACAAGGAATTAACGACACCAAGTTTTGGTTTGAAAATGATACATTTCATCTTCCCGAAAGTGTAGGTTTTACGCAGGACAGCCTAATATTCATCTACAATCAATACGATATTGCAAGTTACGCAGATGGACCAATTGAATTAAAAATAGGCTTAAAAGAAGCTGAACCTTTCTTAAGTATTGATTAATTTTGGACCATGCAAAAAGTATATTATTTATCAAGTTGTGATACCTGTAAACGCGTGATGGACGAAATAGAAATTCCTTCGTCGTTTATAAAACAGGATATAAAAGTACAAGGCATCACCGAAGAAGAATTGGATGAGCTTTTCAACCTTACCGATAGTTTTGAAGAATTATTTAGCCGCAGAGCAAAACTATACAAAGAGCGAAATTTAAAAAGTGAAAACTTGCTTGAAGAAGATTACAAAGATCTAATCTTAGAACATTATACTTTCTTGAAGCGTCCCGTTATTGTAAATAACGACGAAATATTTATAGGAAGCAGCCCGAAAACTGTTGCTGCTGGTAAAAAATCTATTCTTAAAAATTGACCCAACAACGTATTTTTGCGCTTTTGGCGGCAACCACTGTCAGCATTATCTATGGTATAAACCATACAATTGCCAAGGGGTTAATGCCAGATGTTATTAAACCATTCGGTTTTATATTTTTGCGAGTTTCCGGCGCAGCGGTAATATTTTGGATCCTCAGTCTTTTTTTTCCTTCAGAAAAAGTGGCGCGTCGCGATTGGATTAGGTTTGTAGCTTGTGCTTTCTTCGGAATGGTTTTAAATATGCTCGCCTTTTTTAAAGGATTGAGTCTTTCCACACCTATCAATAGTTCAGTAATTATTACACTTTCACCAGTTTTGCTTTTGGTGCTTTCTGCCTTTATTTTAAAGGAAAGAATAACTTGGGTAAAAAGTCTCGGTATATTTTTAGGCCTTGGCGGAGCATTGGTATTAATTCTTTTTGGATTAAAAGAACAACCAAATGCACCAAATATTCCAATTGGAAACCTTCTTTTTATTGTGAATGCAACTTCCTATTCTATCTATTTAATTTTAGTAAAACCCTTAGTATCAAAATATAGCTCCATTACATTAATGAAGTTTCTCTTCCTATTTGGATTTTTAATAAATCTGCCAATCGGAATTTCAGAATTTACAGATGTTGCTTGGAGCAGCCTTCCTTTCGAAGACATTTGGAGACTTGGCTTTGTAGTTGTCTGCACAACTGTAATGACTTATCTATTGAATATTTACGCGCTCAAACAATTAAGCCCTTCTACTATTGGCGCATTTATTTATCTGCAACCAGTAATTGCAGTAATTTTTGCAATAATAGTTGGCGCAGACAGTATTACCGCATTGCGAATAGGCGCTGCAGCTTTAATATTTTTGGGCGTTTATCTCTCTACAATAAAACGTGTGCGAAAGAATTCCGACTAAAGATCTTTCGGACGCTGACTAAACTTTCGGGTATTTTCTTTAGTAAGAATTCTGAAATCGTCCGTCTTTTCTAGTGCGTAGAATTTATCATAAAATTCTTTCGGAAGCCCCACCAGTTTGCGTTCTTTTAAATCTATCCAACCGCCCATCATTTCACAACGTGCGTAGTTTTTCCCGTTTTCGTCGTAGAAATTATGTAGAAATTCAAAGTAGGTTCCGTCTTCAGACAAGCCTCTTAATTGAAGTGAAACAGTAACCGGCTTCCCAGGAAAAAATTCTTTGAAATAATACATGTGCTCATAAAAAGCCACCGGCCCTAAATTATGCTCTGCCAAATGCCGTTGATCCATTCCGCTTTCCATTAAAAAACTCATGCGGGTGTGGCTCATGTAATCTATAAAAGCACTGTTGCGCAAATGGCGATTTGCATCTACATCGCTCCAGCGTATTTCAAATTGTTTTGTGTACATCGTCAAATTTTTCTACAAATTTAAAGTACTTTTGTTATGCAAGCATAGTAAATGTGTTTAGTTTCTGTTAAATGTTTTTAGGTTTGGCGGCTATGCGTAGTCCAAGCCAGAATCTTCTTCGATATAGATGTAATTGTTAAGTAATCGCTTATAATTTCTAAAATAAATATGCCTTTAATTTCCAGTACTTTTGAGCCTTCAAGACTTTTTAGAAACGCGCATTTTTCTACAATTTATTCCGCCAAGCTTCGTCCTACACCACATCTAGTTCAGCAACGCGAGCGCATAGAATTGCCCGATGGCGACTTTTTAGATATTGATTGGTCGTTTGCTAAAGTGGCTTCCCAAAAAGTTGCAATCTTACTTCACGGTTTGGAGGGAAATGCGCAGCGAACTTATATGAAAGGCCAATCAAAAATTTTAAACCAAAATGGTTGGGATGTGGCAGCAATAAATTTTAGAGGTTGCAGCGGCGAGGCAAATATTTCATACCAATCTTACAACGCAGGGAAAACCGACGATTTGGAGGCGGTTATTAATTTTATTTTGAAAAAAGACCAATACAACGATATCCATTTTTTGGGTTTCAGTCTTGGTGGAAACTTACTTTTGAAATATTTGGGTGAGCGCGAATCTTTTCCGAAGGAAATAAAAAAAGCCGTTGCCATTTCCACTCCCTTGAGTTTAAAAGGTTCTTTAGAATCATTAAATGCGTTTTCAAATTGGGTTTACAGAAATTCATTTCTTAATAATCTTCGGAAAAAATACAAAGTCAAAATGAAGGATTTTCCTGAAAAAATGACGCCTTCAGATTACCAAAAAATCACGTCACTACTAGAATTCGACAACGTTTACACCGCACCTGCGCACGGTTTTAAAGATGCGCTTGATTATTACGAAAAGAATAGCAGTCTGCAATTTCTTCCGAATATTAAAATTCCCGTTTATATTTTGAATGCCGAAAACGATAGCTTCCTTTCTGCAGATTGTTATCCCAGAGAACTAGCTTCAAAAATGAAAAACATCCACTTCGAAATACCAAAATATGGCGGTCACGTAGGTTTTCATCAAAGCAATAAATTGTATTATAGCGAAGAGCGAGCTGTGCAGTTTTTGAATGAATAAGCTAAGTTGTTTTACTAACGTATCCCCACTACCGACTAAAGACTATTTTACTACCTTTGCCTTCACAAAATTAGGAATATGATCCAATCCATGACGGGCTACGGCAAAGAAGTTGTTCAATTGCCTTCCAAAACCATTACTATTGAAATTAAATCGTTAAACAGCAAAGGGCTAGACCTTAATACGCGCGTGCCTTCGGCTTATCGTGAAAAGGAGCTTGAAATTCGCGATCTACTTGCAAAATCGCTGCAACGCGGAAAAGTAGATTTTTCACTTTATATTGAAGTTACTGGCGAGGAAGTTACAACACAACTCAATGCAACTATTGTAAAACAATATATAAAACAATTAGCAAACGTGGTAAATGGTGACCCTGTGGAGCTTTTAAAAATGGCAGTTCGTATGCCAGACGCATTGAAAACTGAGCGTGAAGAAATTGACGAAAAGGAATATGAAGTCATTTTAAAAGGAATTGACAAAGCACTGGAAGCAATCAACAAATATAGAACCGACGAAGGTTTGGTATTGGAAAATGACTTTTGGGGACGTTCAAAAACCATTTCGAATTTATTAGACGAAGTAATTGCAATAGATCCGGAACGTGTAGATGCGGTAAAAGAAAGGCTTCGCAAAGCAGTTTCAGATTTAAAAGAAAAAGTAGACGAAAACCGTTTTGAGCAGGAATTGATCTATTATCTTGAAAAATATGACATTACTGAAGAGAAAGTTCGACTAAAAAATCACTTAGAATATTTTGAAGAATCTTTAAAATCGCACGATTCCAACGGTAAAAAACTAGGTTTTATTACGCAGGAAATAGGTCGCGAAATCAATACTATTGGTAGTAAAGCAAATTATGCGCCAATGCAGCAAGTAGTTGTTCAAATGAAGGACGAGTTGGAAAAAATTAAAGAACAAGCCCTAAACGTACTATAACTAGGTAGTAGGAATTTAATTTAAAAAAGAAATGGTCCTACGTACTATGTCTTTCAGTCTTAAGTCAAATTTTTTATAATTTAAAATGAATTCAAAAAAAGGCGGTAAATTAATTGTGTTCTCTGCTCCATCAGGCAGCGGAAAAACCACAATCGTACAGCATCTATTAAAACAAGAAGACCTCAACTTAGAGTTTTCAGTTTCTTGTACCTCTCGCGAAGCTCGTGGCGATGAAAAACACGGGGAAAATTATTATTTTATTTCACTAAAAGATTTTAAGCAACACATCAAAAACGATGATTTTTTGGAGTGGGAAGAAGTATATCGCGATAATTTTTACGGCACATTAAAAAGTGAAGTAGAACGTATTTGGAGTCACGGCAAAAACGTCATTTTTGATATTGATGTAGTTGGCGGACTTCGCATTAAAAAGAAATATCCAGACAAAACACTTGCTGTTTTCGTGAAACCCCCAAGTATTGACGAACTTAAAATTCGCTTAAAGAAACGTAAAACCGAAAGCGATGAACGTATTAATATGCGTATTGCAAAAGCTTCGGTGGAACTAGCTACAGCGCCACAATTTGATTATATTATAAAAAACCACGACCTGCAAACTGCCTTAAACGAAGCGCACGATCTGGTTGAAAATTTCATAAAAACAAATTAGAGACGCAATGCATTGCGTCTCCACTCCACAACCGCAGAGCATCTCCAAGAGCATACAAATGACAAAAAAAACAGGACTCTATTTTGGCACTTTCAACCCAATACATATTGGGCACTTGATTATTGCCAACCATATGGTAGAGTTCAGCGATTTGGATGAAGTTTGGTTTGTGGTTACGCCACACAATCCGCATAAAAAAAAGAAAATGTTACTAGAGGATCATCACAGGCTAGCGATGGTACAAATTGCTGTTGAAGATTACCCAAAACTACAAGCCAGTAATGTAGAATTCGACCTTCAGCAACCCAATTATACGGTGAATACTTTAGCCCATTTGGAAGAAAAATTCCCCGAAAATAATTTCAGCTTAATTATGGGTGAAGACAATTTAAAGAGCCTTCACAAGTGGAAAAATTATGAGGTTATTTTGGAGCGCTATTCAATTTATGTGTATCCGAGAATTTCTGAAGGAACAGTAGAAACACAATTCGACAATCATAAAAAGATTAAAGCTGTTGATGCTCCAATTATTGAGCTTTCTTCAACATTTATTCGGAAGGGTATTAAAACTGGAAAAAATATTCGTCCAATGCTTTCTTCTAAAGTCTGGACTTATTTGGATGAAATGAATTTTTACAGATAGATTCTGCATGTTCGTGAGATGCCTGCCTTCGCAGGAATAAAAAAAACCGCCCCACCAAATTAACACTTGGGGAGCGGCCTCAACTAAATAACCAACCAAAATCATTGAAACTACTCTCGTATTGATGGATAAACCATCTCAATAATCAATGCAAATAACGTCCTTAAACTAGTAAACATTGCATAGCCATTATTAAGCTATTGTTAAATGTTTAAGCATGAATTGTGTACTTTTGAAATAAGATATTAGCTTAGCTACATTAGATTTTAGACTTAAATCTTAAAGTTTTTAGAATAGGTCTTAAAAATCAACGAAGTAGTCTTACATTAAAATATATTTCTAAACCATACAAATGTCTGATAAACCAAAATATGCGGTCTTTGGCGGTGGAAGCTGGGCCACGGCCATTGTAAAAATGCTCTGCGAAAATCTCGAGGAAGTAGGTTGGTATATGCGCAATAATTACGCTTTAGAACACCTTAAAAAGCACGGCCATAATCCCAACTATCTTAGTTCGGTAGAGTTTAACTTAAAGCAATTAAAACTCAGTAACGATATTAATGAAACAGTTAAGGACGCAGATGTACTAATTTTTGTGGTGCCTTCTGCATTTCTTCATAAAGAGTTAAAAAAATTGACGGTTTCATTGGAAGACAAAATAGTCTTTTCGGCAATTAAGGGTATTGTTCCAGAAACTAGCCTTATTGTTGGTGACCATTTTAATACGCATTATAAAGTTCCGTTTAATAATATTGGGGTTATTTCTGGGCCATGCCACGCAGAGGAAGTTGCCCTTGAAAGACTCTCGTATCTAACCATTGCAAGTGCTGATGATGAAAAAGCAAAAATGATTGCAGAGGTGCTAAGCAGCGATTACATAAAATGTACTACCAGCGATGACGTTTTGGGAATAGAATACGCTGCAATGCTTAAAAACATTTACGCCGTAGCTGCGGGAATTGCACACGGTCTCGGTTATGGAGATAACTTCCAAAGTGTACTGATGAGTAATGCTATTCGCGAGATGAAAAAGTACGTGAAAAAGGTACATAAAATGAAGCGCGATATAAATGATTCCGCCTATTTAGGAGATTTACTTGTTACTGGTTATTCCGTTTTTAGCCGAAATAGACTCTTCGGAACGATGATTGGGAAAGGCTACACGGTAAAAAGCGCCCAACTTGAAATGAGTATGATTGCCGAAGGATATTACGCTACAAATAGTGCCTATAACCTAAATCAGCAAAAAGGTAAGAAAAAGGCAAAGACCCCAATAATAAATGCAGTTTACGAGGTGCTTTACGAAAATAAGGACCCGAAGAAAACCTTTAAAAAACTAACTGAAAAGTTAGATTAAAAAAAAGCCCCGTAAATAATACGGGGCTTTTTTTGTTATTTGGTTTCTTGTTTGACATTATTTGGTAATTCTTCAAAACCCATATTGAATAATGTAAAGCCGAAAATATCGGCATATTGTTCAATGGTTTTGCTTACTGGAGTTCCAGCACCGTGGCCGGCATCGGTTTCAATTCTAATTAAAACAGGGTTACTGCCAGTTTGCTTTGCTTGAAGTTCAGCGGCAAATTTGAAACTGTGTGCAGGCACTACTCTGTCATCGTGGTCACCCGTAGTAATTAAAGTTGCAGGATATTCAACGCCTTCCTTCACATTGTGCAATGGCGAATAACCTTTTAAATATTCAAACATTTCTTTGCTGTCTTCTGCTGTTCCGTAGTCATAAGCCCAACCAGCACCTGCGGTGAAAGTATGATAACGAAGCATATCTAAAACGCCAACTGCAGGCAACGCAACCTTCATTAAATCTGGACGCTGGGTCATTGTGGCACCTACAAGTAGGCCTCCATTAGAACGTCCAAGAACTGCAAGATAATCGCTAGAAGTGTAATTGTTTTCAATTAAATATTCGGCTGCAGCTATAAAATCATCAAACACATTTTGTTTCTTCATTTGGGTTCCTGCATCGTGCCATTTTTTTCCGTATTCTCCACCACCGCGTAGGTTTGGTACTGCGTAAATACCACCTTGTTCCATCCACACTGCATTTGCAATGCTAAAACTTGGCGTTAAACTGATATTAAACCCACCGTAACCGTAAAGTAGCGTTGGATTTTTACCATCCATTTTCAATCCTTTTTTATGGGTGATAATCATTGGTATTTTTGTTCCATCTTTTGAATTATAGAAAACTTGCTGGCTTTCATAATTTTCTGGATTGAAGTCTATTTCGGGCTTTATAAATAACTCAGAATTACCGCTAGCAATGTCGTATTTATAAATGCTACCTGGAGTAACATAATTGGTAAAAGAGTAATACAGTTCTGTTTCTTCTTTTTTAGTGCCGAAACCACCCACGGAACCAACTCCTGGAAGTTTTACTTCGCGAATTAACTTCCCGTCATAATCATACTGCATCACTTTTGAAACTGCATCTACCATATAATTTGCAAAAATATTACCTCCTCCAGTACTCGGTGAAAGCACATTTTCTGTTTCAGGAATAAAGTCTACCCAATTTTCTGGACTAGGGTTTTTAGCATCTACTGTAACGATTTTCTTGTTTGGCGCGTTCATATTTGTAACTATATATAACTTAGAACCTACATTTTCAAGAATAAAAGTGTCAGTATCTGTATTGGTTAAAATAGCAACAAATTCAGCATTTGGCTTAGTAAGATCTTTAATAAAAAGTTTGTTCCCAGAAGTAGAAGTACTAGCTCTTACAATTAAATAGTTGTTATCTTCAGTTACAGAAGCGCCAATATATCGGTGTTTTTCTTCGGGTGTTGCTCCAAAAATTATTTTGTCTTCGCTTTGTGAAGTTCCCATTTTATGGTAATACACTTTATGCTGATCGGTTTTTGCAGAAAGCTCGCTGCCTTTCGGCTTGTCGTAACTAGAATAGTAAAAACCTTCTTCAGCTTTCCAAGAAAGACTACTGAATTTTATGTCGTTTAATGTATCGCCAATTAATTCTTTTGTTTCGGTGCTCATAACGAGTACTTTTCGCCAGTCGCTGCCGCCTTCAGAAATACTATAAGCTAACTTGCTGCCATCTTTGGAAAAGCTAGTTTCACCCAAAGAAATAGTTCCGTCCTCCTTAAAAGTATTGGGATCTAAAAATATTTCGGCAGTGGTTTTATCTTCTCCAGTTTTATAACGGTAAAGAACGTACTGGTTCTGTAGGCCGTCATTTTTATAGAAATAAGTATAGTCTCCTTCATGGAAAGGGGCTCCTACTTTTTCGTAATTCCAAAGATCAGAAAGACGATTTTTCAATTCTTCACGGAATGGTATTTTTTCTAAATAACCAAAAGTTACTTCGTTTTCTGCTTTAACCCAGGCAGCAGTTTCTTCACTGCGGTCATCCTCTAACCAACGATATGGGTCTTTTACTTCAACATCGAAATAAGTGTCTACAGTATCAACTTTTTTTGTTTGTGGATATGTCACAGAAATTTTTTCTTTTTTTGGTTCTTCTTTACAGCCTACAAAGGCAAGAATAAGAATTGCAGGAACGATTGTAAACTTCATAAAATTTATTTTTTGGAAACGTAAATGTACTGCTTTTAACTGAAAAGAAAATAGTCCGCAATACAAAAAGGCCTCCTTAACGGAAGCCTTTAATTTGCTATAACTGACGGGTTTCAAAGAAACAAAGGTCTATAAATCTTCCAATGTTTGTAGATAAGAATAACATTTAAAGCTACAATGATAATTGCCGCTACCAGTCCTGGAGTGTCCAAGAATAAATGGAATAATAAGATGTTGACCGTTATAGGAGCCAATAAAAGAAGCGCGAACGGCACCCATTTATTTATTAGTAAAAGCACTCCGATCAGCATTTCAAAAACTCCAACTACTTTCAGAATATATCCAGTATCACTGAGCGAGTCAATAAATATTGCCGCCTCACCCGTATAGATATGCGTGGGCATGATGTTGAAGTGAATTAATTTACTCAGTCCAAAAAAAAGTAATCCTAAGCCTAAAATAATTCTTAGGATTTTAGTAAAAGTTGAATTCATAAGCTAAGTATTAATGGTTAGTCTTTAAAGATACTGAAAATAAAAAAACGCACCTTTAAATAAAGTGCGTTTTTTTAACAATAATTTAAATATATCTCTATTTTTTTTCTAAAAATACTATACCAAGCTGTTGTCTATTAAATATTCCGCAATTTGAATTGCGTTGGTTGCCGCTCCCTTCCGAAGGTTATCACTCACAATCCACATATTTAAAGTATTTGGTTGTGTTTCGTCTCGGCGTATTCTTCCCACAAAAACATCGTCTTTATCGTGCGCGTAAATTGGCATTGGATACGTATTGGTGTCTGGATTGTCTTGTAGAACAATACCAGGTGTTTCGTGCAGCATTTTGCGAATATCCCCCAATTCGAAGTCATTTTCAAACTGAACATTTACCGATTCGCTATGCCCGCCTGCCGTAGGAATCCGCACTGCAGTGGCAGTAATTGAAAACGTACGATCATTTAATATTTTCTGTGGCTCACGAGCTAATTTCATCTCTTCTTTTGTGTATCCATTTTCTTCAAAAACATCGCAATGCGGTAAAGCATTTTTATGAATTGGATACGGATAGGCCATTTCGCCTTTTATACCAGCCATTTCATTCTCCATTTGCTGCACCGCCTTCAAGCCCGTACCCGAAACCGATTGATATGTGGAAACAACAACTCGCTTCATTTTATATTTTTTGTGCAGCGGCGCCAAAGCCATCACTAATTGTATAGTTGAGCAATTAGGATTGGCAATTATTTTATCGTCTTTTGTTAATAGGTGCGCATTAATTTCAGGAACGATGAGTTTTTTGTCGGGCTCCATACGCCAAGCTGAAGAATTATCTATCACGGTAGTTCCTACCTCAGCAAACTTTGGTGCCCATTCTAAAGAAGTACTTCCGCCAGCAGAAAAAAGAGCAATATTGGGTTTTGCAGCCACTGCTTCTTTTAAACCAATAACTTTATATGTTTTGCCTTTAAAGGAAATTTCCTTTCCAACAGATTTTTCTGAAGCGACTAAAAATAATTCATCAGAGGGAAAATTGCGTTCCGCTAACACTTTCAACATTACTTCGCCAACCATTCCGGTGGCACCAACCAAGGCTAATTTCATATTTTCGGGATTCGTTTAATTAACCACAAAGGTCGCAAAGTTTTTCGCAAAGTGCACAAAGTGGTTGTGGTAAAATTAGTTGTTGCTATGCGAATATTTCAAAATATAAACAAAAAAAGAACCCTCGCTAGTAGAAAACTAGCGAGGGTTTAGGGTTAGAATATGTAATGTAACGGTAGCTAAAATTTATTTTTTTCTAAGCTCATCACGGATTTGCATCAACAAATCTTTTTCGGATGGTCCCGGATCTGCAACAGGAGCTGCAACTTTTTTCTTTTTGGTTTTTGCGTAAGCTTTTACCATCATAAATAGTACAAAACCAACAATTACAAGGTTAATTAGAGAGTTTACCCATTTTCCCCACATAATAGCGTTTTCAGGTTTTACAACCTCGCCATTAGCATCAACTACTGCGGCATCTAAAACAATTTTAAGGTCGGCAAAATCCATTCCGCCAGCAAAATGCCCTACTATTGGCATAATCATGTCGTTAGTAAATCCGGTTACAACGAGCCCAACGGCTCCAGCTAGAATTACGGCAACGGCAAGGTCTACGACGTTGCCTGTCATAATAAAATCTTTGAATTCTTTTAACATATTAGTTAGCGTTTAAGGGTTAATGTTAGCTAATTTACTTAAAAACAATGTATTTTTTAAATAATTCTTACCAAATAGGGTTAATTCCTACAAATAATTCTTTTCACTCTTTGAGAAACTGCCGTAATTAATTCGTATGAAATAGAGTTGATAGCTGAAGATAATTCTTCCGCGCTGGTTGAAGGGCCAAAAACAATGGCTTCGTCTCCCTCTTCACAGGCTATATTTGTAATATCTACCATAATCATATCCATACATACATTGCCCAGAATATGTGCTTTCTTTCCATTTATGGTTACCCAGCCTTTGCCTTTTCCGTATGAACGTGGAATGCCGTCTGCGTGGCCTATAGGAAGTGTTGCCGAACGCGTAGGTTTTTCAGCAATAAAACCGCGATTATAACCCACGCTGTCATTTTCTTGAATTTGATGAATTTGCGAAATAACCGTCTTTAAAGTTCCTACGGGTTTTAGATGTTTGTTTTCTTCTTTATCGTTTCCGAAACCATAAAGCCCAATGCCAGTGCGTACCATGTCAAAATGCGCTTCCGGATAATTGATAATTCCAGAAGTGTTAGCACAGTGAAGCAATGGTTTATAACCAATTTTGGAAATTAATTCTTCTGAAATATTTTGGAACGTTACAATTTGACCTAGCGTAAACTCTTTTAGCTTTAAATCTTCACTTGCCGCAAGATGCGAAAAAGCAGATTTTACCTTTACACTTTTTGTTTTAGAAAGCTTTTCTGCAATGAACGAAATATCATTTTCATTAAAACCCAAGCGATTTAAACCAGTATTGAATTTTAGATGAATAGGATAATTAGTCTGTTTTTTTTCTTCCGCGAAAGCGATAAATTCTTCTAAAGTTTTTCGGGAATAAATACTCGGTTCCAAACAGCGGTTCACAATTGCTTCAAAATTTACAGGAAGCGGATGCAATACCAAAATTGGGGTTTCTATCGCAGCATTTCTAAGCGTTTCGCCCTCGTTAGTATATGCCACAGCAAAGTAATTAACGCCCAAATTTGCAAGTTCCGTTGCCACAGCAACAGAATCGCTTCCATAGCCAAAGGCTTTTACTACAGCAAGAACTTTGGTTTGGGGCTTTAACTTTGAAGTAATGTATTTGTAATTTGCATCGAGCGCGTTTAGGTCGATCTCCAATAAAGTTTCAGTGGCTTTGGGCATGTTATGCTTGTTTTCCCGTTTTTTCGGCCTGTCCGTCGTGGCGGGAAGTTTTTTCATCAATTATTTCTTCAGCATCTTTCACTTCAAGTTTTACAACTTTATCTCGAAGTTGTGCTTTGTAATAGGCGGCACGGCTTAAAGGTTCGTATTCTTCAGTTTCTCCGAGCAAAACGAGTGCTTCGCTTTTTGCTTTGCGGTAACTAAAATGGGCAAGATTTCCGGTGCGAGTGCAAACGGCATGTACTTTCGTAACATATTCTGCAGTTGCCATTAAAGCTGGCATGGGGCCAAAAGGATTGCCTTTATAATCCATATCAAGCCCAGCAACAATAACCCTAACGCCACGGTTGGCAAGGTCGTTGCAAACTTTTACAATTTCGTCATCAAAAAATTGTGCTTCGTCTATTCCTACTACATCGCAATTATCTGCCAAGATTGGAATGTTGGCAGCTGCAGGTACGGGTGTGGAACGAATATGATTGCTATCGTGACTCGTTACCGAGTCTTCGGCATAACGAGTATCTATGGAAGGGGTAAATATCTCCACTCTTTGGCGCGCAAATTTGGCGCGTTTCAGCCTTCTTATAAGCTCTTCGGTTTTCCCTGAAAACATGGAACCGCAGATTACTTCAATCCAACCAAATTGTTCTTTCTGATTTACGGTATTTTCAAGAAACATAGTTTAATTTTACGCGAAACATTGGCACTAATACGATATCCATCAGTATGCTCAACTTCAATATTGTCTGAAACCTTTGTATAACAATGATTTTAGACAAGAAAACAGAAATAGTTGACGTTTACATATAGGATGCGTAAATTTATAAAAACAAAATAGAAATTCAGTTTAATTTATTAAGATATGAAAAAGAAACTCCGCGAGCAGGTAACAGTGCTTGCAAAGCAACTAATTGAAGAAGAAAAAACGTTTAAAACCGCTTATGTAAAGGGATTGGTGGGAGCGCTACACGAAAAACTGGCAATTCTTGAGTATCTTGAAAATCAAATAGAAGACCCTTCCGAAGAACCAACTTCTGCGTCTATGGACTCCAAAAGTTTCCGTGAAGGAAACTGGTTTACAGAACCAGAACCTGTACCACAACCGCAACATAAAGAAGACCTCATCGAGCCTTTAATGGAAAAGATAAAGGATATTGTTGCGCAAATGCCTGAAGAGAGCGAGCGCATAGATGAACTTCTGGAAGAAATGCTTCCAAAAATCAGAGAAACTATTCCTACTGAAGTGGAAGATGAATTGGAGCAAGAAGTGGAGGAAGAGGAAGAAGAGGAGGAAGAAATAGCAGCTGTAAAATATATTAAAAACGATTTGGAAGAATTTGCTTCAAACTATCAGCAAATGCCCGAATTTGAAAGAAAAAATACCGAACTCTTCCCAAAATCTGTTGAAGGAACTGAGGCTAGCAAAACGATGAGTGAATCTCGCGCTAAATCGTTAAACGACACTATAAACAAAGGATTAAACATTGGGCTAAACGATCGATTGGCATTCATAAAACATCTTTTTGAAGGACAAGCCGAAGATTATACCCGCGTACTTTCACAGATTAATACAATGGGGAATTTTGATGAAGCGCAAAGTTTTATAAAAGGAAAAGTAAAACCAGACTACAATTATTGGCTCAATAAAGAAGAATATTCAGAGCGGTTTATGAATATTATTGAAAAACGTTTCAACTAAATTCCCAACGTATGACTCCTCAAAAAACAATATACTGGATAGCCACAGGGCTGCTTAGCGCATTATTTCTGTATTCTGCCATCATGTATTTAACCGATACAGCGGTGATTGAAGGTTATTATCAAGACTATCAATATCCCACCTATTTGGTTATTCCGATGGCACTAGCGAAAATCTTTGCTATTGTTTTTATCCTACTTAGAAAGCCAAAATGGGTAATGGAATGGGCTTATGCCGGACTATTTTTCGATATGGTTCTGGCTTGCTTTGCCCATTACAGAATTGATGACCCTGGAATAACGCTCCCTTTGATAGGAATTTTACTATTACTTACCTCTTATTTCTTCGGAAAAACTGTTCGCGCATAAACTATGGGAAAACTCTATTTAGTACCTACTCCAATCGGTAATTTAAAAGATATGACCTTTCGCGCCGTAGAAGTGCTGAAAGAAGTAGATTTAATACTCGCCGAAGACACTCGCAATAGCGGAAAACTCTTAAAACATTTTGAAATCGGCACCCAAATGCATTCGCACCACATGCACAACGAGCATAAAACGGTGGAAGGCATTGTAAAACGAATTCAAAGTGGTGAAAACATTGCGCTAATAAGCGATGCAGGAACTCCAGCCATCAGCGATCCTGGATTTTTATTAACCCGAGCTTGTGTGGAAGCGGGTATTGAAGTTGACTGTCTTCCCGGCGCTACCGCTTTTGTTCCAGCATTGGTAAACAGCGGTTTTCCGAACGATAAATTTGTTTTTGAAGGATTTCTTCCTGTGAAAAAAGGCAGACAAACTCGCCTCGAACTTTTAGCCGAAGAAACCCGAACCATTATTTTTTACGAATCGCCACACAAACTGCTGAAAACTCTTGCCCATTTTGTGCAATATTTTGGCGCCGAAAGACAAGTTTCTGTTTCCCGAGAAATCACAAAACTACACGAAGAAACCGTTCGCGGCACTGCGGAAGAAGTTTTAAAACATTTTGAAAATAAGCCGCCAAAAGGGGAGATAGTTGTTGTTGTTTCGGGGAAGAAATAAAATTTTTTTAAAGCACTTCTGCGATCAAAAATCTACAATCGTAAATCTAAAATTCGCCGTGTTTCCCTTTATTCCACCCGTGCTTTCCAAGATATTGCTCGCCACTTTCTACTGCGCCATCTTCAATTGAAGTTCCCATAGAATCGTTCCAACGGTTTAGATAGCCAAAGAGCGAAATAACACCGAGCATTTCTACAATTTCACCTTCGTTCCAGTATTTGTAAAGTCGTTGCTTAATTTCATCATTCACAGCATTTGGCACTTGGCTCGCAGCTAAAGAAAAGTCGAGCGCAGCACGCTCAGCTTCCGAAAAAGCAGAATGGGTTCTGTATTCCCAAATATTATCTAGTTGCTCCTGCTCTGCTCCATAGCGTTCAGCAGCGCGAATGGCGTGTGCTTGGCAGTAGCGACAACCAGTTGCGTTGCTGCTTACCCACGCAATCATTCGTTTTAAAGCTGAAGAAACACTGCCTTCATTCGCCATTACGGCTTTGTTGAGGTTGATAAAAGCTTTGCTTATCGCCGGACGGTGCTGCATAGTGAGCACGCTGTTGGGGCAAAAACCAAGTGTTTCATTGAAAAATTCGGCCAATTGTTTTGTATCGGCGTCGTGGTTTGGGGAAAGTGGTGTTACTAAAGCCATCGGTAATTTTTAGATATTTTATTCGAAGATAGGAATTGCCGATGGCAAATACCAAAAGATAATCTCCAAATTCCAAAAAAGCCTTTAATTCTTCAGCAGTCTATAAACACTATTCGAAGTTTTTAAATAATATAATCCGCTTTGTGCTGAAGAAAGATTTATTTGTGATTGCTTGTCGGTTAATTCGCCCGAAGCAATAATTTTTCCTGTAATATCTGTTATTTGGAATGCTGTTTTATCAGAAAATATTTCGCGCTCAACAGTGAAAATACCGTTTGAGGGGTTTGGGTAAATAGTTAAATCGTCCTTTTCAAATTCAGAAACACTTAGAGGGCCATTGTTAAGCCTTCCCACAGCAAAACTTTCGCTACCGCTATAAAAAAATGTGTTGCCCGCCACTACTAGTTTTCCGTCCTGCTGTAAAGCAATATCGGCACCTTCGAAACCCATTTCAGTGAAGCCGTTTGTGCCAAAAGTGGTGTCAAGTATACCATCAGAATTAAATCTATAGGTACGATTAAAATCGGGTTCAAAGCCAAACGTGATACCAAAAACAATGATGGCGTTATCTGGCTGGACCAAAATTTTAAGCGCAGTAAATATATCGCCGTCAATAACTACCGTACCATTGTCCCCAAAAGAAACATCAATTTCACCAGTTGGCAGCATTCTTTTTATTGAAGTTCCGGGTTGTGTTCTCAACGACATTAGTATTTTTCCATCGTCTTGAATAGTAATAGATGAATGAAATACCTCACTCGCCGACTCTATTTCAACAATGCCATCTACACCAAAATCATTGTCCAAATCGCCATTTGGTAAAAATCTGGCAAATTGGAATTTTTTTACAAAATTCACTTCGGTTTTATAAGGGACTAAAATTTTACCATCGCTTTGCACTTTAATTCCAAAAACCTTAAAAGAGTCATTATTTATAAATTGTGTGATACTTCCATTAATGCCAAATGAGGTGTCTAGTGATCCATCGGGCAAATATTTTACTAATAAAATGGATTTGTCACCTCCATCTGTAGAACTTCCTCCAGCCAATATTTTATCGTCGAGAAGTAAAACAGTAGCGCTTAGATAATCTTCAGCGTAAGTTGTTTTAACAATTCCGTCTATCCCAAAAGAAGTGTCCAAATCGCCATTCGGCAAATAGCGGACTAATAGAAAACCTACTTCTCCGTTTTCAAAAAATGTGGTGGAGGTTATAATTTTTTGATTGGGCTGAATGTGTAGTGAATTAAAGTACTCGTGATAGTTATTTCCTATTTGTGTAGTTACCAATCCATCTGTGCCAAAAGTAGTATCTAAAGTTCCATCCGGAGTATAACGAACAAGACCATAAACAAAATAATTATTTGGATGAATTGCAATTCCATAAACAACAATTTTACCATCGGCTTGAATTGCAACTGAAGAGCCTCTGTCTCCTCTTCCAAAAAAATCTGTTACAACATAGCCATTATTCCCAAAAGATGTATCCAATGTGCCATCCTGCGAATAAGTAAGTGTTGAAATTATTCCTATTAAAAAAAGTAGAAGTGTTTTCATAATTTTCAAGTTTTGATGCTTCCGAAGAAACTCTTTTCAACTCAATTCTTCAGTAAACGAAACACACTGTTTGAAGTTTTCAGAAAATAAACGCCGCTTTGTACAGCAGAAAGATTTAGTTGTGATTGCTTTTCAGTCAATTCACCCGAAGTGATGATTTTTCCTGTAATATCTGTTATTTGGAAAGGTGTTGTTTCAGAAAATATTTCACGTTCAATAGTAAAAATTCCGTTTGAGGGGTTTGGGTAAATAGCTATTTTATTAGTTTCAAATTCTGGAGTTGATAATGGATCATTAATGTAACGCTCCATAATTATATCTTCTTGCCCGTTGTACCATGCCGTATTGGCCAAACACGTAATTTTACCGTCCTGTTGAATTAACATATCGGCTACAAAATACTCAGAAGAATTTATGACGAAGTTAAAACCTGTATCTACATTACCATCAATATAATACCGCTTTATAAAAAACGGTCCGCCACCCTCAAAAAAATCAGTGAGTTCTCCAAAAATTAATAATCGTTGGTTCTGTTGAATTTCAATTTTACTGATAGCTAAATTATTCCTATTCGGGTTTAAATATCCATTGCTGTCAAAAGATGTATCAAAACTTCCATCGGGTAGGAATCTGAAAATTAGATTAGTAATTACGTTCGATTGCCAATCAAAAAAGGAACTGTGAACTGCAATTTTACCATCATCGTAAAGTGCAATATTTTTTGATGAAAAATCGGGGTCATTCACTATGCTCACTATCCCATTACTGCCATAAGAAGTATCCAGCGCACCATTGGGCAAGTAGCGCAATAACACTTGAGAAGACACGCCATTATCTTGACTTTCTGCAAGCACCACTATTTTATTATCCGTAGTTATAACGGCCTTCTTTGCGCTGTTTGATTCATTCCCAACTTCTGATATCACCACTCCATTATTTCCAAAAGAAAGGTCTAAAGTTCCATCGGGCAAATATTTTTTTAAACCAATTTTAGCTATTCCATTTTCAAATAACCTACCCGCTGCTAGAAGCGAATCATCATTAAAAAGTACCATCTCGCCGCTATAAATGTTTTCCGGAAATACTATTAGTTCACCATTATTCCCGAAACCAGTATCTACTGAGCCATCGGCTAAAAACCTGTTGACTACAAACTCAGAATTAGCGGTCGAAGAAAATAATCCGCTAGCAACAATTTTACCGTCACTTTGGCTTAAAACTTTTCTATAATATTCATCCTCATAACCTGAACCACTAAAAATTGATACGCCATTAGTTCCGAAAGAAGTGTCTAAAGTACCGTTAAGATTATATCTGGCGATGGAAGGAAAAGCTTGTCCCTGTATTTTAAACTGCCCCGCCACTAAAAGTTTCTCATCCGCTTGCTGGGTTATTGATATAGCTAAGTCTGTATCGCCATCAATATCTGTTTGCACAGTTCCATTGTTGCCAAAAGAAGTGTCTATCCCACCATCTTGGGCTCCCACAAATGTAGTAGCTAATACCGCAAAAAAAAGTAAAAGTGATTTCATAATTTTAAAACTTAAGATTATGGGGAGAATTATACGTACAAGATAGTAAATTATCAATTATTAGAAATAGCCACCCGCTTCTCGAAATTTTGTAATTTTACAGCTCTCCCTTTATTTAATACTCACAACCATTCCAAAATTTGGAATTTACGAAGTTTATGCGCTGGACCCTAAAACCAAAACCCGATTCCGAAAAAGTGAATTCACTTTCAAAAGCCTTAAAAGTTGAACCAATTATTGCTTCACTTTTAATTCAGCGCGGTGTGGAAACTTTTGAAGAAGCACAAAAATTTTTCCGCCCAAGTTTGGAAGATCTTCACGATCCATTTTTAATGAAGGACATGGATAAAGCTGTCACCCGAATTGAAAAGGCAATTGAAAACGAAGAAAACATCTTAATCTACGGCGATTATGATGTTGACGGAACCACGAGTGTAGCTTTGCTTTCTTCCTATTTAAAAAGTTATTATCCGAATGTTTCAACCTACATTCCAGACAGGTATGACGAAGGTTACGGAGTTTCGTATAAAGGAATTGACTACGCTCAGGACAATGATTTTGCACTTATTATTGCCTTAGATTGCGGCATAAAAGCCATTGAAAAAGTATCGTATGCTTCCGAAAAAAATGTAGATTTTATAATCTGCGATCACCACCGTCCGGGGAAGGAAATTCCCAAAGCCGTTGCAGTCCTCGATCCAAAACGGGAAGATTGCGAATACCCGTACAAAGAACTTTGCGGCTGTGGTGTTGGATTTAAATTGATCCAAGCTTTGGCTGGTAAAAGAGGCTTACAAATTGAGGATTTGCTGCTTTATTTAGATTTGGTTGCAACTGCAATTGCTGCAGATATAGTTCCTATGGCCGGCGAAAACAGAATCCTAGCTTTTTATGGATTGAAAGTAATTAACAGCAATCCGCGAACGGGAATCTTGGCAATTTTAAAGCAAGTAAAAAAGGAAACCCTCACAATTACCGATGTGGTTTTCATCATCGCTCCACGCATAAATGCCGCCGGAAGAATGAAACACGGCAATCATGCCGTAACATTATTAACGGAAACTGATTCTGAAAAAGCCGAAACTTTTGCCTCGGAAATTGAAACTTTTAATACAGACAGACGCGAGGCCGACAAACAAATTACCGAAGAAGCGCTTCAACAAATAATTGCAAATAAAGAGGAAGAACGGATGACCACCGTGGTTTATCAAGAAAACTGGCATAAAGGGGTTATTGGCATCGTGGCTTCCCGTTTGACAGAAACCTATTATCGCCCAACTTTAGTTTTCACTAAAAGTGGCGAAAAGCTTGCTGCATCCGCCCGATCCGTAAAAGGGTTTGATGTTTATAATGCTTTGGAAAGCTGCGCCAAACATATTGAACAATTTGGCGGACATATGTATGCCGCGGGTTTGACGTTGTTCGAAAAAGATTACGAAAACTTTAAAAATGAATTTGAACGCGTGGTTTCAGAAACCATCGATCCTCATTTACTTACTCCCGAAATTAGAATAGACACAGAAATAAACCTGGAAGACATTACTCCAAAATTCTTCAGAATTTTAAAACAATTCGCCCCCTTCGGCCCAGGAAATATGACGCCAACTTTTATGACACAAAATTTAATGGACACTGGTTGGGGAAAATGTGTGGGCGAAGATAAAACGCATCTACGGGTTGTGGTGAAGCAGGGGAATTCCAATCAATTTACTGGGATAGGTTTTAGCATGGCTGAAAAAAGCGATATCGCTTGCAGCGGAAAACCATTTAAAGCGGCCTTTTGCATCGATGAAAACGAATGGCAAGGGAATGTGAGTTTGCAATTACGGTTAAAGGATATTCGGGAATAATATTTGGTACATTTTTGTCGTAGTAGGGTCAAGGCATGCCTTGACCCTACTACGACAAAAACAAAATATTTATTGTGATTTAAATTCTTTTAATTCAAAATTTTTCCCATCAAAAACGCCGTAGGTATAATGATTTATCCAATCGCCTAAATTGTAGTAAGCTGAATTTTCACCCACTTTTATTTCCATAGGCAAATGGCGGTGACCGAAGATGAAATAATCAAAATGCTGAGTTTCTAATTTTCGTTTGGCGTACTGCGCTAACCATTCCTTCTCTCCTCCCAAAAATTCTTTGTCTTCGTCTCCCGAAATCAATTTATTTTTTACAGAAAGATGTTGTGCTAAGCGCACCCCAATATCGGGATGCAACCAGCGGAAAAGCCACTGCGAAAATGGATTAGTGAAAACTTTCTTCATCCGTTTATAGCCTTTATCTCCCGGACCTTTTCCATCTCCGTGACCAATAAAGAAATGTTTGTTATTGAAAACAAATTCTTTCGGATCGTGATAAACAGGGATGTTTAGTTCCTTTTCAAAATAATCGTGCATCCACAAATCGTGGTTTCCTACAAAAAAGTGAATTTGAATTCCGCTATCGCGAAGCTCAGCAAGTTTTCCTAAAACGCGTACAAAACCTTTTGGAACCACGGTTTTGTATTCAAACCAAAAATCGAAAAGATCGCCGAGCAGAAAAATTACTTCGGCATCGTGTTTTATGGTGTCGAGCCATTTCACAAAAATCTTTTCGCGCGGAAGGCTTTCGGCCTGTGTAGGCGCACCAAGATGGTTATCGCTAGAGAAGTAAATTTTTTTGCCTTGCGGGATTTGCATATGAGATCTTTCGGAAGTTCAATTTACGATTATTGATTTATGTTAGGCAATTCAGTTCTAAATGTGCGAAACTTTTTTAATAGAGTTAATTGCTTTGTTCCCTTATAATCGACTTCCTCAATTAATATATTAATAAAATCTTCATCTGGGAACGGCTGATTTAGTTTTTGTTTAATCTCGTCAAATTGTTCGTTTAGTTCAACCAAATTTTTTTTAATCAGTTCAATAAATTTTTGAATAAACTCTTGTTGGGTATTAAACCGTATACCACCAATATTTGTTGTCAAAAGAAAAAATTCTTTGTCATTTACCAAATCATACATTTTATAAAATTCCTCTAAAACAATTCCGCTGTTCTTTATTTGTCCTTTAAAATTTAAATTAACCGTTTTAGACACTTTTTCGTAAACAGCGATATTAAAATCTTTAATCATATTTTCTGCAACGAATTTCATAAATGTTAGATAGCGAAGCTAAAATTAATTATCCCCTGCAAACCACTGCGCATAACTGCTGTCGGTTTCCTGAAGTTTTAAAGAGTGTAGAGTGATATTTTTCGGCAGACGATTCTTTATTTTTTCTGAAAAATCTATTACCATCATTTCGCTAGTGGGCTGGTAATCTACCAAAAGCACACTGTGTCCGCGGTCGCTCAATTCTTTCGCCAATTCTACGTGAGGCGTATTTTTATTGAAAACAGTTGCGTGATCAAATACATCCACAATTTCTTCTTTTACAATCCTTTTTAGGTCGCTAAAATCTATTACCATTCCAAACTTAACATTGTCGCTATCGGCAATTGGAGTGCCAATTACAGTAACGGATAGTTTGTAACTGTGGCCGTGCACATTTCTGCATTTGCCATCGTAGCCATAAAGTGCGTGACCTGTTTCAAAAGAAAAAATCTTGGTGATGCGTATGTTATTCATGTGGTGAAATTGGGCAACAAAGATACAATTTTCTTCGGCCAGACATTAGCACATAGCTCTCGAATAAATAAGGCGTAGTTTTGACTGAAAGCAACAGTAGTTAAATCTGTAAAAATGTAAATTTTTTCGGAAGAAAAATGCTTCTTTTTACACTTGTATAAAATCACCGATTTCTACACTATATTTGCCCGCTTTTTTAAAGTAAAATAAATGACCCAAGAACTCTTTGAACAAATAGAATTTGTTGAAAATCCGTTGTTCGAAACTATTATAGACAACTTGCTTCAACAGCAATATTGTATTGTAAACGACTTTTTCTCTTCGGAAGAAGTTGCTATTTTGCGCAATTCGTTACATGCAAAATACGAAGCAGATCGCTTTAAAAAATCGGCTATTGGCAATCACACAAACGAAGAAATTGACAAAACCATCCGTGGCGATTTTATTCTATGGATGGATGAAAAAAACGCCAATGAAGCAGAGCAGTTATTCTTCAAAAAAATAAATGAATTGGTTAATTACCTCAACAGAACTTGCTTTTTGGGCATTCTTCGCCAAGAGTTTCATTACGCTGTTTATCCAAAAGGGACTTTTTACAAAAGACATTTAGACACATTTCAAAACGACGACCGCCGCAAACTTTCTATTGTTTGCTATTTAAACGAAGACAACTGGCCGCGCGAAAATGGAGGAGAGCTAACGATTTACAAGGAAAATGAGGCGTTGGATATTTTACCGCTCCCTGGGCGGGTGGTTATTTTTGAAAGTCAAATTTTGGAACACGAAGTAAAAGTGGTAAAAGCTTCGGAGCGCATGAGCATAACAGGTTGGCTGAAAACGCGCTAACTAGATATGAGAGATTAAAGGTAAATCTTGTGATCGCGGCAGTATTCGGCTATGTAATCTTGAAGATTTTCTATGGCTTCTTTAAAATTTACACGCTCACTTTCACCAAAGCGTTCAGCTTCCAAATCGCGTTTTAACTCCATCGAAATACTTTGACGGATTTCGAGTAAAAGAATTTTCAGGTATTTTTCTTTGTTCATTTCTGAAACCTGCTGCAAATCTATAAGTGCATCGCAGACTCCTTCATATTCCGAAACAAGTTCTTTTACAGAAGAATTTTCCAGCAATTCGGGATTGTTTTTGAAGATTTCAGAAGGTGTTTTCACGACGATATATTTTCAAAGTAAAAAATACAAAGAATTTAGCGTTTTTTCAGCTTTTGATAAATAACTACGGCAATTACTAAAACTGCCAATATTAAAAAAAGGCCAGGGCCACCGATAAATTTTAACCAATCCATATTCAATTATTTAAAGAATAAAAGGGTGTAATTATTTATAAACATCATTCTTTCAAAACCAAATATATGAATTTTGGATTACCTTCAAGTAAGGTTTTCACTTGCGTCTTGGATTTTTTTAAAACGATAAAACCATTCTACAATTTTATTTAGTTTTTCTCTTTTTAAGCATTTTTAAATAGGGAACATGTATTAAGAGTCAAGAGTAGAAACATCAAAACTTTCAATAAATTTTGGGCGGATAAAAAAATATTCCCATAAAAACAAGCTCATAAAAAAGAGGGATTTGGGTATTGAATACCCCAAATGAGTTTTATAAAAATTAAAATTGTGCTTTAAAAGACTTATTTTATTTGCACTCATCGAATCTTTTCTAATTCTATAAAATGCTAAATCTTGAATGATTCCCCTTGCTGGTTTTTTACTTCTTTTAATGGCTTCGAGCCACAGCGCCCAATCTTGTCTTTTGGGTATTTCTGGCGACATGATTTTTCCTATGCTGGAGGCATGGTACATGCCGGTTAGGTTACCGATATAGTTATTACGGCGTTGCTTTTTATAAGTAAGCACGGACATTGCTTTAACCCGTCTATCGAGCAGATTTCCCGTTTCATTTACGTGAAGATAACTTGTAAAAGAAACGGCGCAATTCGCGTCTTGCATATAGCTTAGCTGAACTAAAAGTTTATTTGGCGCCCAAAGGTCATCCGAGTCTAAAAATGCTATATAATCGCCTTGAGCCATTTCTGTGGCTTTATTTCTACAATAGCCAGGACCGTGGTTGGTTGATAATTTTAAGAATTGGATTCGGGGGTGTGAGAAAGATAACTTATCAATAATTTTTGAGGTGCCATCGGTAGATGCGTCATCTACTATAATAAGTTCCCAGTGACTATAACTTTGTGCAAGTACACTTTCAATAGCTTCCGCAACAAATTTTGAAGAATTATAAACCGGCATTATTACTGAAACAAGCGGGTTCTCTTTTACATTAATACGCTCTTTCTTCCCCTCTAATTGCATTGATGATAGTTTGGAAAACGATTTTTATGTCGAGGAATAGGCTCCAGTTTTCAAGGTAAAAAATATCGAACTTAACTCTGTTAATAATATGGTTATCATCTTCTACCTCTCCGCGAAATCCACTTATTTGCGCTAAGCCTGTAATTCCTGGCTTAATAAAATGGCGCACCATAAATTTATCTATTCTTTCTGCATACATATGTGTATGACTAACCATATGCGGGCGTGGCCCTACTACAGACATTTCACCTTTAAGTACGTTAATAAATTGCGGTAATTCGTCAATACTAGTTTTTCTAATAACTCTACCGACCCTTGTTACACGTTCATCGCCCTTAGTAATTTGGTGTAGGTGAGCCATTGGATTGGGGATCATACTTCGAAATTTATAGCAATAAAACTCCTTGTAGTCTAATCCGTTTCTTTTTTGTTTAAAAAATACGGGGCCTTTGGACTCTAACTTAATTAACAAACCGAGCAGGGGTGTGAGCCAGGACAGTATTCCAACAATAATTAAAAGGGAAAGAATAATGTCAAAACTCCGTTTTAAAAACTTGTTAAAAGGTTCGTCTATAGGTATTCTTCGCATAGAGAGAATAGGCAGCACTCCGTAATATGAAAAGTCAAGTTTTTTACTATATATCTCTTTATTATCTGGAAGAAATTTTAAAATTTTGAGGTTATTATCTACAAAATCAATCAATTTTATAAGGTCCTTATTGCCGATTTCTGCAACTGAAGAGTAAACCTCATCAATATTTTCCTTCATAATATATTCCATACACTCTTCAATAGAAACCTTGTTAGGACCTTTTAAATCGAAGGTTTTATAAAGTTTATAACCATAGACTGGATTGTCGAGAAAGAACTTGCGCAGTAAGTCGGTTTTTTGATTAAGACCTATAATTACTACTTTTCTAACGTTACCACCTAGATGCAAACGATATTTCTTGAGAAGAAAGAAAACGCTCAACTTCATTATTGTAACACATATCAGTACTAAAAGAATGTATTCAAAAATTGTAGAGGCCGAAGTTGGCAATTCATTATAAAAACCAAAAAAGGAAAAAACCATCAGAACGAAAATGATTCCTTGTTTTCCAATAAGCGAAATAATTTTTGCGAGATGTGTAAATCGATATATTTCGTAAAATCCTGAACGCGTTGATAGTAATAGCCATGCAACTGTTAAAAACATTACATAGTTAAAATAAGGAAAAGGCTGATCGAAAAACTCAAACGCAAAAAAATGGATAAAGAACAAGTCTATTCCATATGAAATAGGCCTTAACAATCCTGAATATCTTCCGCTTTTAAACATTTAAATTATTTATTATGCTTTGAAAAATCTTTGTGTTCGCTTTTTGTTAGTTCTTCCTTAGAAAGACTTTTAAAATACTCGAATGTTTTTCTCATACCTTCTTCCCTTGACACTTTAGGTTCCCAACCCAATATTTCTCTCGCTTTAGAAATATCTGGCTCGCGTTGCATAGGGTCGTCTTGAGGTAATGGTTTAAAAACAATTTTTTGCTGTGTGCCAGTTAATTTGATTATTTCTTGCGCAAAATCAAGAATGGTAATTTCTTCAGGATTGCCAATATTTACTGGCAATGGGTAATCGCTCATTAGCAATCGGTATAATCCTTCAACCTCATCATCAACATAACAGAATGAACGAGTTTGAGAGCCATCGCCAAAAACTGTTAAATCTTCTCCACGTAAAGCTTGCCCAATAAAGGCAGGTATTACTCGACCGTCATTTAGTCGCATGCGAGGTCCATAAGTATTAAAAATACGCGCAATACGTGTTTCTAAACCGTGAAATCTGTGATAGGCCATTGTAATAGATTCCTGAAATCGCTTTGCCTCATCATAAACTCCTCGAGGGCCAATGGTGTTTACGTTTCCGAAGTACTCCTCCGTTTGAGGATGAACTTGGGGATCTCCGTAAACTTCAGATGTTGAAGCAATAAGGATTCGAGCATTTTTTTCTCTTGCTAAACCAAGAAGATTGTGAGTACCTAATGACCCAACTTTTAGGGTCTGGATCGGTATTTTTAAGTAATCAATTGGGCTTGCTGGCGATGCAAAGTGAAGTATATAGTCTACTTTTTCAGGAACGTGTACAAATTTAGTAACATCGTGATGATAGAATTCAAAAGCTTCCAGCTTAAAAAGATGGGCTATATTTTTAAGATCGCCAGTAATGAGATTGTCCATCCCTATTACATGAAAATCTTCGGCAATAAACTTATCGCAAAGGTGCGAGCCTAAAAATCCAGCAGCACCAGTAATTAGGACGCGTTTCTTCATAAATTCACTGCCTTTCTTCCAACAGAAACATAGGTAATTCCTTCTGCTTCCATATCATTTACATTGTATAAATTTCTTCCGTCAAAAATAACTGGATTTTTTAATAATTCCTTCAATTTGCTGTAATCTGGGGTACGGAAAATACTCCATTCGGTACAGATTAACAAAGCATCTGCATTTTCTAACGCAGCGTACATAGATTCAGAATATTTTAATTTATCTCCAAAACGTTTCTCAATATTTTTCATTGCCTCAGGATCGAAAACCTGAAGTTTTGCACCTGCTTTCAGCAATCCTTCCATCATATCTATTGAAGGGGCTTCGCGAATGTCGTCCGTTTCGGGTTTAAAGGCCAATCCCCAAATAGCGATTGTTTTACCTTTTAAATTGTTGTTGAAATAAGTATCAATTTTGGGCAACAAAATTGTTTTTTGTGCTGAATTGATTTCAATTACCGAATTCAAAATTTTGAAATCATAATCTTCATCTTTTCCAGCCTTTTTGAGCGCTTTTACATCTTTTGGAAAGCAAGAGCCGCCATAACCAATTCCTGGAAAAAGAAAACGTCTTCCAATACGGCTATCGGTTCCCATTCCTGCACGAACCATATCTACGTCGGCACCAACTTTTTCGCAGTAGTTGGCAATTTCGTTCATAAAAGTGATTTTGGTAGCCAAGAATGAGTTTGCAGCATATTTTGTGAGTTCAGCAGATTTTTCATCCATAATTATTATTGGATTTCCAGAGCGTACAAACGGGCTGTAAAGCTTTTTCATTTGCGCAGTTGCTGTTTCACTACTTGAACCGACAACGATGCGTTCCGGCTTTAAAAAATCGTCTACTGCAAATCCTTCCCGAAGAAACTCAGGGTTGGATACAACATCAAATTCACAGGAGGCATTTTTCGCAATAATGCTACGTACTTTTTCTGCAGTACCTACTGGCACGGTGCTTTTATCTACGATTACTTTGTATTCTTTAATTTTTTTACCTATTTCTTCCGAAACATTCAAAACATATGAAAGATCTGCAGACCCATCTTCATCCTCAGGTGTTGGAAGGGCCAGAAAAATAATTTCGCCGTGCTCCAATCCCTCATCGAGCGAAGTTGTGAATTTTAAACGATTGGCCTTTATGTTTCTTTCAAAAAGAACATCTAAATGTGGCTCATAAATGGGCACTTCGCCATTGCGCATTTTATCCACTTTCGCTTTATCTATATCAACACAAACTACATCGTTTCCTGTTTCGGCTAAACAAGTTCCCGTTACAAGGCCAACATAGCCAGTTCCTATTACTGAAATTTTCATAATTATGTTTACCCTTCAACTACCCTTCGCTTTTAATCAGTTTTAATCAGTGAGCGATACTAGGGAAAATTGTGATGGTATTTTTTTAAATTAACGATTGCAAAAGTACAATTTGCAATTCTTTTTATATCTTTTTTAGGTCGTTGTTTTCCGCTGTTTTAGCAGTTGTTATTAGAACAATTAAAATGAACCCCACGTAGTAAGCTCCAATTTGTCTGTGAAATAAATTTTCAACCATACAATACATTAGCAATATTGCCAACATTGCCGTAGGGAAAAATTGTTTTCTGGTTGATATAAAACTTACGGTAATAAATATTATGAAAAGCAACAGCGCTATAAAACCTGCACTTAGATAAAAATCCACAAACTGATTATGGGTATTATAACGTTCGGAAATAAATCTTTCCCTTTTATTTAAATCGGAAATTTGGGTTTCATAACAAGATACCAACTCATCTTTAGTGGCATCAAAACCAAAGCCTGTTAAAATAAATCCTTCCTCATTTATAATGGTTTGTGCGCAATTCCAAACCACGGCGCGCAAATCATAGGTCAGCGATTTTTCTATAAAGGCCGGCGTATGTCGTGGGTTTCCTACTTGACTTAATTGAATACTCTTTTCGTTCTTAATTAAAAAGAACAAACTTATTATAGCTGCAATTGTTGCTATGGCAATTCCAATTTTCCATTTTTTCCGCTGCCCGTAAAATTGTCTAACTAGTATTAGCACAAATAAAGAAATAACGGCAATTTTAGAAGCAATCAAAATGATAAATAATGCATTGACCAAGATATTTGCTAAATAATAATTGTTATTTGGGTGGTATTTTTTCTGAATTCCCTGAAAGGAAATTAAAATACTGAAGGTACTTAAAAGCCCTAAATACAGTCTATCTATCAATAACGATTCTATAACTTGTGGGGAGTCACCTAATGCGAAACTTCCCGTTGCATCCGTAATCAGCACAAAATTATAAACCGAGAAAATAATAGCCGCTAGCGCCGAAAATATTACTGCACTATTAATCTTTTTAACATCTGCAATTGGGATGTAAAGAATTGCGAGCCCAACAGCAATTAAAACTTTTTTGATTATGTTGAAATCTTCAGGCAACCTACCGCTGCTAAACGAATTAACGCAGAGGTATACAAAAAGTAACAGGAATACTGCAATAGGAAGTGATTTTAGTCTTTTGAAATCCTCCTTTTTTACAATAAATGGAAAGGCAATTACCAAAATTGCTAAAAGGATATTAGGAAGCGCCCTGATGTAATTATCAAATGGAATAATGAGATAGAGCAATAAAAAAGCATAGGGGTATATGGCAGCGAGCAGTATCCTCATTGTTCAGTAATCTAATTTCTAAATTTTAGGGGAAGATAGAAAACTCTGAGGAGATATTAGATATTTGATAGGAGATATTAGATATGAATTGGGCTTCGATATTCTCTTGTCAATAGCTGTATTAGAAAAATTCTGTTTCAGAAAAAATGTAAAAAGTGCGGGGTGCTATTTTGAAAATTTCTCTTTTAAAACTAAAAAGATAAATTTTGAATTACCTACCAAGTATCGTTTCCACATGCGTCTTGGCTCTTGGGCGAAGCGGTAGAACCATTCCAAGCCAGCCTTTTGCATCCAAGCAGGGGCGCGTTTTGTTTTTCCTGCAACTACATCAAAACTACCGCCAACGCCCATAATTAGGTTTACGTTTTTAAGGATATCTCGATATTTATAGAGAAAATTTTCTTTAATGGGAGATGAGATTGCAACAAAAAGCATCTGCGTTCCACTGTCTGCAATCTGTTGGGCAATTTCTTCTTCTTCAGAAGGGTTGAAATAACCGTTGCGGTAACCAGCAATAATTTCGGGACTGTAGATTTCAGAGTATTTATCGACTACGTTTTTCACCACTTCTTCCTTTGCTCCAAAAAGGAATATTTTGTTGTGATTTTTATGTGCCATTTCCACAAGACCCACCATTAAGTCTATCCCAGCGACGCGTTCCTTGAGCGGTTTCCCTAAAAACCGTGAGGCCCATACTACAGACTGGCCGTCGGCATTTATTATATGACTTTGATTTACACTTTGGCGAAGTTCTGCATCTTTTTGCATAGCCACCACTTTTCCTGCATTTACAACTACATGGTGTAGCTGTTCGCCGGTTTGTATTTTTTCCTGCACCAAGGCAAGAGTTTCCTGCATGGAGAGGTTGTCTATGGCGGTGTTTAGGATATTTATACGTGGGCGATTACTCACAATTATTTTTTTGCGAGCAAAGATAGTATTTATTAGACCTAATTGTTTAAATAGATACCTTCAAAATCTAAATGTTGATTTTGTTCATCTAGAAGACCTATTGATATCGCCCCAGTATCAAGATGCAATTTATAAAGGTACTGCTCATTATTTGCTTCTTTGATTAAGGCGTAGATACTATTTGAAGAAAGAGAATAATCTATTTTTTGAACCTCCCTTGCTGAAACAAGAGCAATTGAACTTACAATATTTCCAGTTGCTTTATCCAATTCAACGATTTCGTGATTGGAGCCCCCCGATGATTTAACGCCAAAAATTCTTTCAGTAGCAGTTATAAATATATGCGTATATGTATCAGAAATGTTAGTACTGTTAAGACTAGAAGTGTCAACATTAAATTTCATTAAAATAGGTTGCCCAGTATTATTTGTGGTGAAGAGAAGCAGTTCATTTGTAGATGGAAGAAATCCAGAATGTTTTATGTCGTAAATAAAATCTGTGGGAAATTCATAATGTGTTGAAACATCGGTTTTATTTATATTGGCCGATCTAATTTCATAAATATCATCAATACTATCATAATAGCGATATATGTAGTATATTTTATTATTAATAGCAGCTAAGATGCTGCCATCTCTATCTCCGCCGTCATTTAATGTCCACTGGCCTAGCCCCAGTAGTTAAATTTAAAATGCTACATCCTTTACCATATGGCATTCCTTGACCATAACGTATAATGAAGGTGTGTACGAAAATATTTGCTTCTCTATAAAAATTTGAAGAATGATATTCATAACAAGATTGATTATGCAGCTGGGCAATTTCATCTATCATCATTCCTGTATTAACATCTAGATTATAGATTTTCAAAACATCACATCCACCCCCCTGAATTGGTAGGTATCCGTATAGTTTATCCAATTCCTCAATAATTTCAACAATCTCGATGGTACCTACCATTAGTGTGAAATCTTCATAAGCTATAACCACCTCGCCAGAAGTGGCGCCTTGCGGTATTGTGGTAATAAGTTGGGTTTCGGTTACGCTTGTGGTTTCACTTTCAATTCCGTTGAAGAAATTCTATATATAATTGCTGGATCAATATTTTCGCCTAGAAAAACAATCTCATCTCCTACGGATGCTTCAACTGGAGAAAAACTGGTTATTACTAATGGGCTTTCTGATTCCTCAGTAACATTATCGCTATTTGTACATCCTATAAAAAGAAAGATGATTAAAAAGTAGGGTGAAATTCTCATAACGTTAAATTTAATTAGAAATAAATGTAATGAATAATATTTACTGAATACCGTTCGCTACCATAAAATTAGCTAATTTTTCCCCAATATCATTAAGGGCTTCTGGGTTATAATGTACGGGGTCCGTTAGCCATTTGCGGTCAATAAAGTCCTTTGTTTCATTATAACCTATGTAAGTGTACTCATCTTCTGTTGCAACCTCTCCTTGAATTTTTCGAACAACGGTATATCCCTCGTCACATTCCTTACAAGTGGCATGCCTTCCCGTTTCAATTATGATAAAGGGCAAAGTGGAACCATATCTTTTTCTATATTCTGAAATTAAGTTTTTTAAATCAGCCTTGTATTCTTCAGCTGTTAAAATACTTTTTCCTATTGCTTCGCCGTCGTTTTCTCCTTGGGACCAAATTACTGCCTTTATAGTATCTTCTTTATTGTAAGGAGGATAAATGAAGGAAAGTCTTTTATCTATTTCATCAAAACTTGCATCCAATAAAGTTCCGGTAGGGCTCCAATTTCCCCAATTATTTGTTTCGGCTTTTGCATTTAACGCACTCCCAGCTTTGGCGCATTGTATTATATAAATTTCACTGCCCGTCAACTTCTTATAATGATATGCAAGTGTATCTCCCAAATGTACGGCATTGCTTTGCCCGGCAAGTACAAACATAACTTTAGGTTTTGCACAGGAGGCCATTAATAAAAGTGAAAAAATTAAGAGCCACAAATTTTTCATTTTCTAGAACGTATTAGTTTTGCCGGCACCCCACCCATCACTGAAAATGGTGCTACATCTTTTGTAACTACTCCACCTGCCGCAATAATAGAACCGGTTCCTATTTTAATACCTGGCATTACCACCACATTTCTGCCCAACCAAACATCGTCCTCAATAATTGGCGGATTGGGTGCTGTTTCCCCTTGATTTGCCATAGGAATTTCGGTGCTTAAATGATTGTGGGAAGTACTTAATATTGCAACATTTGGCGCAATCATTACATTGTTGCCAATAAAGGCACTTTGAATAAATACATTTTCGTTTATTTGGCAACCGGAGCCAATTTTCAGGTTTTCGCCATTAGATAGGTATACGTTATTCTCTATAAAACTTTTGTCGCCATAAGGCATCAGTTTCAATATTTTTGAAACATACCAAGAACGAATAGGCCTCGTAAAAGAAATAAATCTTGAATGCGGCAAATGGTAAATTACACCATAGTAAAAAGCCAATATTAATTTCTTGTACATACTATTTTTAGTTGAGCAAGTAGGTTTTGCATTACAAATTCGCTTTCATAGGCTGTAGCAGTTTTATAAGCCTCTAGCCTCATTTTTTCTTTTTCTTCTTTTGAAAAGTTAAGATATTTTTCGATGCAAATGGTTAATTCTAAAACATTCCCAGGTTCGAATAACATCCCGTTTAAGTTATTTTCAATATACGTCTTTAGCCCTGCAATATCGCCGCCAATAACAGGTGTTTTACAACTCATTGCTTCAAGGCCAACAAGCCCTAAACTCTCTGCTTCTCGCTTTGTAGGAAACACCATTACATCCATTTTATTGTAAAGATGAACTAATTGCTCCTGCTTTATAAGTCCAAGAAAATCTACGTTGTTTTGGAGCCCGAAATCGTTGATCATCCTTTTCATTATAGGTTCCTGAAGTCCTTGACCGGCTATAATCGCCTTAAAATTTACGCCTTTCTCCTTTAAAACTTTTAAGGACTTTAAAAAGTCGTCCCATCCTTTTCCTTCATCAATTCTGGAAATCATTCCAAGAATTGGTACTTCATTACTGGTTCTTTCCATTGGATAAAACCTTGTTGCGTCCACGCCTCCAGAAGGGGAAACAAAAATTTGTTTTTGTGTTAAAAAAGGATAGTTCTCCAGCATCATTTCCTTAAAATAGGTTGAAGGCGTAACCACTAAATCCACCTTTTTTAAAATGAACTTATTCAACACATCAATTTTTTTGCCTTTTGAATTTGTTACATCATCTCCGTGTACGTTTATAACCAAAGGTTTTTTCTTTTTGAAAAGAAATAACAAAAAAGCCAAGGCTGGCGCATTGTGCGACATAAAATGCACGTACAAAAGATCGTATTTCTTAAAGATAAAATTATACCAAATGGAACAATAATATTTTAGATAGGAAACTGCCTTGCTAAGGTTGTTCGGTTTTTTGCCCTTAATAACGGATACTGCTGAAAAAACAACTCCCTTTTTTTCAAGTTCGAGCCTAAAATTCTTCACAAATACCCCAAAGAGAGAATCCTTTGAAGAAGGGTACATATTTGAAATTAGGAATATTTTCATCTTCAGTTTCTTAAATTTATTTGTTATCCTGCAGCCAATAATAAATACTCAACAATAGAAATATTTGCTTTTCCTTATTGTAACCTTTTAAATGCTCGTCCAGTACGTTCTTAATAGCTTCCCTATTAAATATTTCGGTAAATGGACCAGGGTTCAAAAGCTTTTCCAAAATTTGATCGTTATAATTTTTAAACCAAATTTTAGTTGGCGATTGAAAGGCGAATTTTTTGCGGTTAATGATTCGTTCCGGCAAAATTTTCTTCGCGTATTCTTTATGTATAATTTTTGTCTGTCTAAAGGCCAATCTTTCTTTTGCTGGCAACGCTTCAATGTAACCTACTAAATGGGTGTCCAGCATTGGCACTCTGCATTCCAAAGAAAAATTCATCGTAATTTTATCTGTATACAGAAGCAAATCGTCTGGCAGATTCATGCGTACATCTATAGCCATCATCCGCTCTGCCGAGGTTTTTTTTCGGCTACAATTAAGCGTATTATAGAAATAAGAAATCAACCCAAATGCTTTTTCCTCTTTTACGTTCAGTAATTTTTTTATGTCGTTCTGCGTGAAAATAGAATACACATTTAAAAATCGCTGCACGTCATCTTTTTCACCAAGTGCATTTACGGAGCGCAAAATGCGTTCATTTTTAACGCCAATGTGGGGAATGATTTTATTTGCCGAATGAATAAGCCCCCGTGGAATTTTTTCAGAAATAACTTCGCCTTGGTATCTTTGGTACCCTCCCAAAGGCTCATCTGCACCTTGCCCAGTGAGCACAACTTTTACATATTTTGAAGCCAATTGGGAAAGATAATACATTGGGATAACCGATGTTGTAGCCAAGGGTTCTTCAATTATTCGTGTAGTCTCTTCAAAAATGGAAAGAAAATTATCAAAATTTATTTTGGTTGAAAAATGCTCCAAGCCCAAAATTTCGGCTGTTTCGGCGGCGGCATCAATTTCATCTTCCTCGTGCAAGCCTTCAAAACCTACGGTAAAGGCTTTTAGTTTTTTGTCGGAATGTTTCTGCGCTATCGCCGCAACAACTGCCGAATCTACACCTCCGCTTAAAAAAATGCCTATTTCCACATCGGCCATTAATTGCCTTTTTACGGCATTTTCAATGTGCGTTTCATAGCCT
This sequence comes from Aequorivita sp. IT1282, assembly GCF_058068205.1. Classification (NCBI taxonomy): domain Bacteria; kingdom Pseudomonadati; phylum Bacteroidota; class Flavobacteriia; order Flavobacteriales; family Flavobacteriaceae; genus Aequorivita; species Aequorivita sp. IT1282. The sequence continues at coordinate 142,837 of NZ_JBYRHR010000002.1, forward strand.
TCCAGCGTATTCTGTTTTGTAATTTTTTGAGGTGTTATATATTCCTTTACAAAATACTTTTCCTTAAAATGCAAAGTTTTCGAAGCCAAATCTACTTCAATATAATGGCCAGGCTTTAGTTTTTGAATATCCTTGTGCAGGGTTAATGGTGAAGGCAGATAACGAAGACGTAGTAAGGTTGGCAGGTTATTAAAATCTGGCGCAGCGTTATCCATCAAGTTTTTAACCGGGCGAATTTCAGAGGAAAAAATAAAGCTTGTATCGTCTTTAAAGTAATAAACAGGCTTTACCCCGAAATGGTCGCGAGTCAAATACAATTTTTCATTTTCAATATCTAAAAATGAAAATCCAAAAATTCCATTGAAATCGTTAACGCTGTCTATGCCATATTTTCTTAGGTAATAAAGAATGGTCTCAGTATCGGAATGGCCTTTAAACTCAACCTCTTTTAGTTTTTTCCTTAAATCCAGATGGTTATAAATTTCGCCATTGAACGTAATAGCGAATTTTCCGCAGGAAGAAATCATGGGTTGCCTTCCCGCATCGGAAAGTTCAACAATTGCAAGCCGTACAAGGCCCAATCTAATATCGTGTTGGGCAACCTTAAAACTTTCAATTTCTGAAGCGTCGGGCCCTCGGTGCGCTATTAGTTTTAGCGCATCTAAATTATACGGTTTATTAATAGAACCAATTATTCCACACATAGACGTTCGTTTGCTTCGTTTTGGTTAAGTTCTTTGGTATTTGGATACCAAAGAATAAAAAAGGAATAGAAAAACGCAAAAATAAAAACGCCTTTACTTATTCCGAATATACTTTCTGAAAATGAAAATAGAGCAACAATTATAAAGAAGCTCAATGCTTCTCCTGTAAGCCTAGTTTTTTTATAAAAAATGAGTAAAACAATAAGAAAAATGAGCAATCCCAAAATCCCGTTTGAAACAAGAAATTCCAAATATTGGTTGTGGGCATTGTATTTATTGTTTAGAGCTATGGTAAAATCGCCCTTGCTATAAGCTAAATTGTACAACGCTTGGGAGTCGCCAGTGCCCACCCCAAAAATATAGTTGCCACGGTCATCGAATTCAGAGAGAATTGCAATCCACCTTGGGTATCTGTCCAGGGTTACATTGCCTTGAGTATCGACAATTGCGGAGAATTTGGTTCCTAAATAATCAAACTTTAAAGACAAAATTGCCAAAAGTATTACCAAACCTATGAAATAGAATATCTTTTTAATTTCCAGCTTTCTAAAAATGGTTATAACAATCATTACTACCAAACAAATAATTCCAATTCGGCTACTGGTTTCTATCAAAAATAGAAAGAACGGCGCCAATAGTAGCACGAGTTTCAATTTGTTTTTCCTTAAATTAATAAATTCAGGCATTCGTATAATTCCCAGTATAAAGATTACCAGCATTACTGCAAAATAGCTTGGGTGCGCCTCCAAAGGTATTAAGGCATTCCACCCATTGTATATCCACTTAAAAAAATATCCTGCCTGTACCCACGGGGTGGCATTGGTTAAAATGGATTCAATAATATACGCCCAGCATATTACCATTCCGGTAAATAGGCCTATTCCAAAGAAAATATAAGTTCGTTTTAGATTAAAGTCTTCGCGTTTATGCGACAGAATTATAAAAGGAATTAAAACAAGGCCTAAGCTACGCTCTATATCCCGAAGTGCGTCTTTTACATTCGTTGAAAAAAACCAGCCCATTACAAACAATAAAAAGAGGGCCACCAAAAAGTAAAAAGCAATTTTGTTTTTTTTAAGATTCTGAAATCGCTCCTTTGGTTTTAGCAGAAATATGGAGGAGGCAATAAAAAACCATAATATAATTGTATTCAAATTTTCCCACAACGGTAAAGTGGCGACAAATAGATAGGTGCTGGCCTCAAAAAAAACTCGCCGTGGCGAATTATTGATCCAGTAACTTTTTATACCGTTTATCATAGGTGTTGTTAAAGGCTATTTTTTTTAGGGATTGCAGCAAGGCTTCGTATTCTGCTGCTCCTATTTTTTGAATTTGTTGGTGTATTGCATCTATATTTTCAAAAGATGCAAAAAGAGGATAATCGTTGCTTAAAAGCTTCTGTAAAGGAATATGTTTTTCAGTAAAAAATGGCAGCTGAAAACTTAAAAAATCGAACACTTTTATAGGAAACGTTAGATCGTCGTACATATTTCGTGGCCGCGTATGCAGCGCGTAAGCAATATTGTTATTTTGAATAAATTGCGAAATTTCATTTCTGGGAACCTTTGTAGCTTTTATCGGACTGCCTTCTACCATTTCCTGAATATTGACTGCTCCAGATAACACAAAGAAATTGTAGTGTTGGGCATATTTTTTTGAAAAGGTAACAAAAGCTTCAAACCCAGAATTTTTATAATCAATACTTCCCAAATATAAAAGCCCCAGTTTTTTAGAAAAATCCGGAGGCTGCACATTTTCTGTAATATTATAGGTTCCGGGCGGCAAATCGGAAAATGGACGTGTTGGAAAAATTTTATTTTTCTTGAAAAATACTTCACCCATTTCCGTAGTAGGAAACACCATAGAAGTAGAGACCCAAGTAAGGTAAAAATTGCTCAGTTTGTTTAAATAAAACGTAACTTTTTTACGCAAACCACTATAATCTTCAGGGAAAAGTTCGATATAAATATCGCGGATAAAAACAATTACTTTTTTTGATCTGAATTTTATAAACAGCAGTGGCAAAACGTCGATTAAGCTTATTCTATTAGTGGCAGATTCAACATAGCACAAATTGCGACTTTTAAATATCGATTTCAATTTGTTTCCTCCCGTTATTATTTTGCCTCCATTTTTCTGAAAGGTGTTTTTAAACAAATTGATACGGGTAATGGGTCCACCGGAAATCTTTTTCAGATTGGGCACAACGTATAAACTATTCTTCATTACCTGGGTTTTTAAGGAGCCTTTGCTTGCTGCGAATCTCGGTTTCAAGAATTAAAAATGGCACAATTAAATAGAATACGTTTGTAAAATAATGAATGGATAGCAGATTTGTAATTAGTACTATGGCCATAAATCCGAGTTTTGCCTTCATAGAAGGTATTTTATAGACCAGATAAACATGGGCTAATAAAAATATAAATAGCAATAGAAATCCACCTCGGTGATAGATATAGTAAAATCCATTGTCTATTTCCAGAAATGTAAATTTCCCGCTAAAATATTGCGCTATTTTGTTTTCGCGATAAACTGTTGTATTTACGCCAAAACCTTTCCCAATTATTTTTTCAGACCAGGTAAAATTTTCTGTTATAAGGGCCGTGTTTAAATCCTGAATACGAATTTTCAAACTTTCATATTCCCAAGGTTTTAGAACATAGGGCAATTTTTCCTTAATTGCCTCTGGCGCATATTTCGAATTAAAGAATGCTACAGACACAACAATCATCAGCGAAAAACCTACTATAAAAGCTGGGTTAAAAAGTTTTTTCACATTTATTATTATCAACAAAAGCAAGACTCCTGCAGTTACAAGGTTCTGTAAGTTTGAAGTAAGAAACAGGTAAACCAAGGCAATTACCCACGAAATAGCGAGGGGCATGTCAAGAGACATTCTGTTGTATAAGTAGTAAAACCCAATAAGCACTATAGGTATAATAGACGGACCATACACACGGCCACCTTTACCTGTGGTATCTATATTCCACAGACTGGGCACAAAGCCTAAATAGCTCATTATATAAACCACAGCCACTACGGCATTTAAAATAAAGAGTAACCGCAGTAACTTAAAGTCCTTCACATTTACCAAGAACAGGTAAAAAATAAGGCCGTAGAACTGAAATTTAATATCTATTGTAGGATTAGGATACTGGTGAATTAAACCCAAAATTAAAAATGGTACATATAAACAGCCCGCAATAATAACATAGTGCGGTACTTCAAGCTTTCCTTTTTTTGCGACCACCCATGCACCAGCCAAAAGAAGCACTAGGCATAATGCCATGAGACTACTGAAGCTAAGAGTGCTAACAGTTAAAAAAAGGACGATCAGTATAATTTGATATATAGACTTCAATGCAAAAGTTTATGGAAAATTTAGCGCTTTCCAGTGTTGCCACAAAGCTACTGTTTTTTAAATTTTATCATAACCGGTAACAAATATATAAATGTAATGCTCGTAAAAATTTCTAGATTTAATTTTATGTAGATTTGAAATAAAAATAGCAACCAATTTTTGGCTTAATTAACATCTATGAAAATTAGAAAATTTATAATGTGTCTTTTTCTTGCCCTGCTTTTTCTAAGCTGTAATAAATCAAGAACCGAAAAATTAAAAGACACCGCTATTGAAATCCGTTTGGGTAAAAAAAACTACGCCCTTAGTTTGTATGATATTTCGGAATCGATAAATTTTGATGAAATACCCAGAACCGTGCCCTATGATTCCATCCAAACGAAAAAATATGCAGATTTAATTTTAAAGGATTCATTAGTTGTTCTACATTCCTTTAAACCCCAATATATTCCTCTAAATAAAATTACATGGACAGAAAATCCAGAGAATAATGCTATTTGGCAAGCGTATTTTGAAAATCTATTTTTTGTATCTATTTTAAATCATACCTACCACAGCTATGGCGACAAGCAATATCACGAAAAAGCGAAAGCCTATGTTTTAAGCTATGTAGCGGCACACAAATCTCTCGAGGAAAAAACCTCAGATCAAACTTGGGAAATGGGAACAGTGGGCATGAGGACGGCACATCTTTTACAAACTGTGTACAATGAATTAGAACAGGAGGATCCAGATACCGACTTTATTCAAAAGGTTTTTGATCTCCAGTCTCTCAATGCCACATATATGTTAGATCCTAATAATTATCATGCCACCAATCATGCATTGATAATGGATAGAAGCCTTTTAACGTTTGCAAAAATTACAAAAACGAACGCACAATTATACAAAGCTATTTACGAACCCACGGTTACCCGTGCATTAAAAAATATTGATTATATAATTGATGATAGTGGTTTGGCAAAAGAACATGCCACAACTTACCACATCTTTAATCACAATCTGGACCGTAAAATAATAGACCTTATTGAAAAAAAAGATATCAACCCTGCTTTTCAACTTAAATTATTGAAAAAGAATGATGTGCTCTTGCAATTGGTTAAGCCAGACCTTACTTTTCCTATTTGGGGCGATAGTGGTATTGAGTATTTAAACCAACATTTGGCAGAAAGTTTTGGTAATGACCAACGCATTTTAGACGTTATGTCTGGCAAAAGATTGCCATCCATGGTTAATTTTGAAAACAACATTGCTACGTTACGCACTCAAGCAGATGACAGCAGTTATGTAGCACTTTTTGCAAATTATTACTCCCTGACCCATAAACACAATGATGATTTACAATTCATCTTTCAAACACTTGGAATTGATATTCTTACAGATCAAGGTTATTATGGATATGAAAATACATATAGACCCTTTTTAACATCAGTTTTTGCACATAATTCCATTGCTATTAACGATGCGGATTATAAATTGGGTAAAGAGGGCCAATATTCAAAACTTACGGGATATTATACAAGTGACGATATAGACATAATTTCTGCCGAACACAATATCTATGATTCTATAGAAGTAAAACGCAATTTGTATTTTATAAAACCGAACGTTATTGTGCTCGAGGATTGGGCAGAATCCAAAGATGCAAATCTCATTAAAAGTATAAGCCAACAATTTAATTTTAGTGAAAAGGCGAATTTAAATGTTACCATTTCAGAGAATAGTGCCACGGTTTTGTTTCCAAAAAACATTAAAGCTATCGTAAAATCATTTAGCGATAATGACAAAATTACTACACAAAAAATTTCCAGATCTAGGATTCAATATTCGCTTACGCCTATACCACAGGTAAAAGTGCGAAAAGAAGGTAATAAGCTAATTACTGTAATTGAAATACAATCAGACTTATATAAAACGCCCATTGTAAACTGTACTATTCATGGGAATTCAATACATTTCATAAAAGACGGTAAGCAATCTACTTTTAAGTTAAAGTAAGACCATTTTTTTTGCTTAAAATTGTTGAAATTATTTATAAAAAATCCTTTTCTTTATCTACTACTGCTTTCACATTAAACTTCAAAATATGTCCTTTATAAACAACCTAGCCAACTACAACAATAAAAATTCACTTGCAAACCGCTTCAGGAATAAAAGGTTTGCCTTTTTTGAAGGGCAACTAAAAAAACTGGAAGGCAACCAAACCATAACCATTCTGGACGTAGGGGGTACCGAATCTTTTTGGGTAAATAGGGGCTATGATAAAAAACCGAATGTGCAGATTACTCTTTTAAATCTTACCAAATTCGATACGCATTATTCCAATATGATTTCGGTTAAAGGAGATGCCTGCAATCTTTCAGAATTTAAGGATAAAGAATTTGATCTCGTTTTTTCTAATTCGGTCATTGAACATCTTTACACCCAAGAGAATCAGATTCGAATGGCAGAGGAAGTGCAGCGGGTGGGGAAGAATTTTTATATACAAACACCCTATAAATACTTCTTTGTAGAACCTCATTATTTACTGCCCTATTTTCAGTTTCTACCTAAAAAAGCCAAGGTTTTTGTACTGAGTAAAACGAAACTTTCCAGAGGTACAAAAATTTCTACTGAAGAAGCAAAAGACCAGGCGGAGCAAATAATTCTTGTTTCAAAAAAGAAAATGAAAGCACTGTTTCCCAATTCTGAAATCTATAATGAAAAGTTTTTGGGAATGACGAAATCGATTACAGCGTATTTAATAACATAATGTAATAACGGTTTTGTTTCCAAAAAACATTAAGGCCGTTAAACAATCATTCAGTAATAATGACAAAATTACGGCAAAAGAAATTTCCATATCTAGGCTTCAATATTCGCTTACGCACTTACCATAGGTAAAAAAGTGAAGGGTTGGCAATTGATTAATTTTCCAGGTTTTAGGTATAATCTGAATTATACAAAATTCTGTTTCTAATATCCAGATATAGGACCGCACAATTCAATTTTCCAAAGATGGAAAAAAATACCATTTAGCTTTATTCCACGGAGTATATAAAATTTAGTATCTTCAAATTTAAATTTTATATATCACGAGACTTCAGTTTGTATTCCTAATTATCCTAATGCCATTATTAACAGTATATGCGCAAACTACTTATGTGCCTGACGACAATTTTGAGCAACGATTAATTGATTTAGGATTTGATGATATTCTAGACGATTATGTGTTGACTAGTAATATTTCAAATGTTAATTTTTTAAATATCCAATATCAAAATATTGATAACCTTACTGGATTAGAGAATTTTTCTAGTTTAATAACATTAGATGCAAGTAATAATAATTTTTCTAATATTCCTTTGCATCCAAATGTTAATCTAAGCGCATTGACGGCCAATAATAATCAATTAACCGCATTAGATCTTAGTCAACATACAAATTTAACGGAACTTAGTTGTCTTAACAATCTTATTAATAGTTTAGATTTAAGCCACAATATAGGTTTGAAGTATCTAACATGTGGTGAAAATTCTTTTCCAGAATTAGATTTGTCAAATCATCCAAACTTGAGGGAAGTTCGCCTTTTTGGTCAAAATAATACTTTGGTAAAAGTTGATATAAGAAATGGTAATAATACCGTAATTCAAGAGTTTGTAGTAATAAACAGCCCAAACCTTCCGTATATTTATGTTGACGATTGTAGTTATAGTACGATAAACTGGACCGATATTGATCCAACTACTATTTATGTAGAAGAGGAAGGGCAAACAGAATGTGAATTGATGGGGGTGGAAGATAACTTTTCAATTCTAAATTTAGCAGTATATCCTAACCCCATAATTGACTTTATAAACATAGAGACTACAAATGGATTGTATATTAAAATGCTAACCATTTTCAGCATATTTGGTAAAAAACTTAAAACGTTATATAATAATTTTGAGAAAATAGATTTTAAATCATTTTCCGCTGGAGTATATTATTTAAAAATCCAAACTAGTAAAGGAACCGTAGTCAAAAAGGTTTTAAAAGATTAATCAAAAAAAAATCAAAATGAAGATTTACTACATAATTACGCTATTCCTTATAAGCAGTATTGCTCAAGCCCAAATCGTGAATATTCCAGATGCGAATTTTAAAAACGCATTACTGAACCATTCGCCAATAATTGATACAAATGGTGATGGAGAAATACAAGTAACTGAAGCTGAAGCTACTCTAATAATAACTATTGAACACAAAGGAATACAAGCCTTAAATGGTATTCAAAGTTTTGTGAATCTTGAAGATTTAAACTGTCACGACAATTCATTGACGGTCCTTGACATTTCACAAAACCAAAACCTAAAAAAATTACGTTGCTCATGGAACCAATTAACGAATTTAGAGATATCGCAGAACTTGAATCTGGAGTTGCTTGTTTGTTATCACAATGAATTAACGAATATAGATGTAACTCAGCACCCAAACTTGGAAGAGTTATGGGTTTCTATAAACCCATTGACCACTCTTGATGTAACACACAACTCCAGTCTTAAAAAGTTACATTGTGATTCAACACAATTAACCAGTCTAGATGTTAGTCAAAACTCAAATCTAGAAGGCCTTAGTTTTAAAGATACTCAATTTTCTAACATAGATGTGACCCAAAATTTTAAACTCAGATACATAACTTTTAGTAATGCAAACCTAACGCATTTAGATCTCAGTCAAAACCCAAATTTAATTGCTTTAGATTGTTATAATAATCAATTAACATATTTGAATATTAAAAATGGTAATAATATAAATATGCCATATATGGATGCGGAAAATAATCCAAATCTTCAATGTATAAAAGTTGATAATGTTGTAAATGCAAATAACAGACAGTGTTACCGTGGCGATCCTATGGTGGGTTGGTGCAAAGATACAACAGCAAATTTTAGTGAAGAATGTGTACTTGGGGTTGACGAACAAAATTTAGCAACTTTCGATTTATTTCCTAACCCTGCAAGAGATATTTTAATTATCAAAGCCAAAGAAACTCCGGAACTTATTCAAATTTACACTACCACGGGTGTGCTAATTAGAACAACGTCAAATACTACGTTGGATATTTCAGATTTAGCTTCTGGATTATATTTTTTAAATGCCTCTTTTCAGGGAAAATCCATCACAAAAAAGTTTATAAAGTCTTAGCCCCAAAACATATTAATTATGAAAACTTCAAAAACCTATAATTTAATATGGTCATTGGCATTACTATTATTTGTGGTAGCCTGCAGCGAAGATGATCCAAACACTTCGGATAACACTACTAATTTAAGGCTTAAAAGTTATAGTCAGGGTAATTATGAATTTATATTGAATTATAACGCTCAGGGCTTATTAACCTATAGAGGCGACCCCAGCCCAACAGGATATACAAACATTGACTTTACTTACAATCAAAACAACAAGATTCTAACCGAATATTCCCGTTATAGGGATGCCACAGGAAATCCATCGGCTAGATCAACTTACGAGTATTCCAATACTACCTTGACGGGTCTTACAAGACATCAAACTGGGGAAGATATTCTTTCGGACACCGACTTCCAATTTGATGCCCCTTTAAATTATAGATATACACATACTTACGAATTGTTCGATGGCGGTCCACCAGAAATCTATATTTCTAATTATGAAGTAACGCTTGAAATTGACAGCAATAACAATATTACAAAGTATACCTGTCTTAATATAGATAATTCACACGTAGATAGAGTCTATTTTGAATATGATAATGGCAATTTAACCAAATTAACCAATGGCTCTAATGTTACAGAAATAACCTATGATGAGGCCAATAATTGGCATACCTATAGAAGTGGATATCTACCGAGTATTTATGGGCATGCTGCTAGGGACATTGGTGGGTTTATATATTTTCCAATCCAATTAGTTTGGCTAAACCAAATTCCACACTTTTATAATTTCAACAATACAAATAATCCCACAGAATATAAAGTGAACGGGGAGGTGTACACTACTTTTCAATATGAATACAATGCTGCTAATTATCCGAGTAAAATAACTATCCCTCAGCAAAATGTAATAATAGAATTAGAATATGAGGCTGTTGATTAGTGAAAATAGCTAGCTTATAATTTAATTGGTACGTTTATTTCTTTTTTAAAAGTGCCCTTATTTCAGCATACTTAAACTTTGGGATTATAGCAACTAGGTACTCCTTGAGCGAGGCACCCGTTAATCTATAAACCAAAAACCGCCAACTTGGCACCAGCAATATTGCCATTGCAACTGTAATTGCTATTGCTACCGCTTCTATTGAAAATTGTGCGCCAAGAATTATAGCAATTGGCAAAAAGATTAGCGTGAAAACATTCCAGAAAAATTCCAAATCTGTTCTTCCGGTAGCAATAACCAGGCTACCCACAGGGTTTCCGATGGCCCTAAATATCATATAAATACTAAGTATCCGAACCACGGGAACAATGTTGAGGTATTGCTCGCCGTATAAAATGGTAACTATTAGTGGCGCAAAAATTATAATACCCGTATATATTGGAATATTAATGCTGCTAACGGCATTCAATAATTTCAAATAATTTGTTTTCAATAAATTTATATTGCTCTGCATTTTTGCCAAAATAGGGCTCGCTACGCGTGTAAAAATTGGATTCAATATTTGGGCAGGTCTAAATACAAGTTGTTTCGCAAGGCTATAGCCACCCAATAAATCTGTTCCGAAAAATTTCCCTACAATTAAAATATCCAAATCTCTGTTGAAATAGTTTACCACTTGGCTTCCAACCTGGTATATTCCTATTTTTAAAAAAGGTTTGGTTTCTGCATAATTGTAATGAAACAATAGAGGCTGTTTCTTTATCCCAATAATAAAAAACAAAACATTGCTAATAAAGTATTGCGCCAAGGCAGAATAAACTAGGGCATAGACGCCAAAATTTTCTATGGCCAATACAATAGCCAAAATTAACGATATTACGGCGGCAATAATTTCTACCAAGGCAATGGTCTTAAATTCAATTTCCTTTTGTAAAATGGTCTTGTATTGCCTTCCAACGGCCGAAAAGATGATGCCCACTCCCATAAGGGTAATAAGCGGCACCAATAATGGCTCATTATAGAAACCTGCTAAAAGGGGGCTTAATGCAATAATTAGCACGAAGAGGATTAAACTAAAAATTACGTTCAGCCAGTATAAGCTTGCATATTCCTTCTTTTGTATATTCTGTTTGTGGAGTATGGCAGAAGTTATGCCCATATCCATAAACAAATCCATAAATCCGAGAATAAAGGTAACCAGTGCTATTAGCCCGAAGTCGGCCTTATCTAAAAACCGGGTTAAAACTGAAATTTTCAACAACATGCAAATAGCAATGGTCGCGGTTGCAACCGTGGTCCATTTTACACCGTTTATTGCCTGTTTGCTAATACTCATTCACTATTGCTGTCAATTGATTTTTAAGGTCTGTCTCTAAGGTTTCAAAACTTATTTCGGTCGTTAAAACTTGTCTGTTATGGGCAACTTTTTCTGTTTCCAGATTTGTCAAAGCTTCCGTATTCTCTGGGCGCAAATCTTTTTCTATGGAATATATATGAAGCTGTTTTCTTTTTAGATAATGATAAAATGTATTCTTTTCATCCAAATATACCTTTGCGCCCATCCACAACATTGCCAGAATATTACCAATGGCCTGTTGCCTGTAATGATTCATCACTACAATGCCACATTGGGCAATAAATGTATTATACTCCTGTAAAGGCAGAAATGTAGTAATAGGGTGAAAATTTTCTCCAAAAAGGCTCTTTCCATTTTCTACGATTCTACCTGCATAATTCATATCGCCATAATTTAGCGGTACAATTATTTTAGTATAGTTTAATGGCATCATTTTTAAAATCTCGAAAGCTTCCAAATGATTGTTCGTTCGGGAAGCGGAATTGCCCACCAGTATATTTTGCTGTGTAACCGTGCTATTCTCAATTCCTTTAAAGATATATTCAATTGGGTAATAAGACATCTTAATATGCCTTACATCTTTGCGCAATAACTGTTTTGATTGCAGCAACGTCAATTCTTCTTCGTGGATTACCCCAAAATTCTTTATTTGCCGCGCAGCTTTTAAAACAGATTTTTCAGGAGTTAGGGAGGCATGTTTTAATTGATAATAGAAGGGTCTTATAGCCTTTTTTATTTTACCCTTAATACTTTCACGGGTTTGGGTTTTGATCGTTTTGGCTCCCATTGTACTGGCAAAATTCGCGGCCGGATTGTCGTAAAGTTCACCACCCCAAAAAAACCAAACAAATTTTTCAGGGTTTTTCGATTTCAAAAAAACTAAGCTTTGGAAGTACATCAAGCCATGAAAAATAACTAAATCGAACTTATTAATCGTGCTCAAGCAATGTGCAAGTCCCTGCGCATTTTCAGAAATTATTTGAAGATTATTCTCTAGTGCGACATATTTTGGCTTTGTAATTCCTTTGGGCAAAAAAACCACAAACTCATTTTTTCCCGGAAAAACATTCTCGAACTGCCAGTAAATACTATTTATAAACTTTTCATCTGAAGTTATATGAAGTATTTTCAAAGGGTTTGAATTTAATTGATGCTATGGCAAAGTTGTTACTAATTTTTATAAAAATCGGAAATGCACTGTACAATATATTCCACTTGTGCTATTTCTAATTCATAGAACAAGGGTAGTCTAATTAAATTCTCGGAATATCTATCTGCGTTAAGGAGGGGTTCGGTCTTGCCGTATAATCCTTCATAAAATGAACTTTTATGAAGTGAAAGGTAATGAAAAACAGCATGTACACCCTTTTCTTTTAAAAATGCAATCAACCCATCGCGTTGCTTCGGGTTTTCAGTAACCACGTAAAACATGTGGGCGTTATTGGTGGCAAATTCGGGGATGGAGGGAAGTGTAATTTTTCCAGATTTTTGAAGATTTTGAAGCCCTTCAAAATAGGTATTCCACAGAATTTTTCGTTTTGTTTGTATCGTTTTTAGATTTTCTAGCTGAGCATATAAAAATGCTGCAATAATATCTGAAGGTAAAAATGAAGAACCAGTATCTACCCACCCATATTTATCTACTTCACCTTTGAAAAAAGCAGAGCGATTGGTGCCTTTTTCCCAAACAACCTCAGATCTGTCCATAAATTTCTTATCATTTATAGTCAGTAATCCACCTTCGCCAGAGATAATATTTTTCGTTTCATGGAAAGAAAAAGCACCTAGATGGCCAATGCCACCTAAGGGTTTTTGTTTGTAATATGAATCTATACCTTGGGCTGCATCTTCTATAATATACAAGTTGTGGCGAAGGGCCACATCCATTATAACATCCATATCTGAAGCAACTCCAGCATAATGCACAACTACAATAGCTTTAGTTTTTGGGGTAATGGCAGCTTCAATTTTCTGCTCGTCCATTCCAGGATGGTCTGTTCTGCTATCTACAAAAACAATTTTAGCTCCCTCACGCACAAAAGCGAGGGCGGAGGTAACGAATGTATAAGATGGTACAATTATTTCGTCTCCAGGCTTTATATTGATTAACAACGCTGCCATTTCTAGCGCGTCTGTACAAGAGGTTGTTAATAGCGTTTTATTGAAACCAAATTTTTCCTCAAAAAAATGTTGGCATTTTTTAGTAAAAATGCCGTTTCCAGAAATTTTGCCAGAGGTTACAGCTTCTGATATATATTGAAGTTCGTTTCCGGAAAGAAATGGTTTGTTAAAAGGTATCATAGATTCCAGTAGTGATAAATATTTGTAATTGATTTTATTTTAAAATCGCATTTTTTATAAAGTCCAACGGCAGCTTGATTATCTATTTGTGTTACAACCTCAACACTTTTATAACCATATTTTGCAGCACTATGTATTGCTTCTTCAATGATTAGGGCACCAATACCTTTTCCTCGTGCGTTATTACTAACCGCAACTAAGCCAATATTTGCAATAGTATCGTCTTTCTTATTTAAAGATGCAAAACCTAGAATATCGTTGCCTTCTAAGTATACAATTATTTCAAAGGCTTCGTTTTTAATAACCAAATTTTCGATCCATTGTAGATACATTCTTTTAAATTCATCATTTCGAAAATTCTCATCTTGGTTGAATCTAGAATATAGCCCACTTTCCAAAGAAAGTTGTTTTAATTGTTCATAGCCTTCTTCAGAAAATTTGAAAGAGCTTATGCATTTATGGGAAGTCATGTTTTTTGGAAAATCAAGTTTGTGTTGAAATACAACCTTTTCATCCATTAGTTTTAAGGGTGCATAATTCAGTTTTTTCTCGGAAAAAACATACACCAACTTAAATGCTTCGCTTGCTTTCTGAAATGTTTCCCAGTTGAAGTCTGAATTATTAGATAGTACTAATTTGCCCACATTATAGCCAAAAAAATCACTATCCCAATTTACCTTCTCTACAAGCATTTATTTTTCAAATTATTAATTGAGTACGCCACAAAAATCAAAAACCTCTATATCTTCTTTTAACTTTAGCCCGCGAAACCCGGTGTGCGCGACTAAAAACACAACGATATCGGCTTTTTCTGTAGCTTCTTTGGTTTCAGTTAACGGGTATTTGCTGTGTTTATTTAAATTAGGCTCCACAAATAAAACTGCAAAACCATCATTTTTAAGCGCTTCTGCAACGTGTAACGCTGGAGATTCTCTTAAATCATCTATGTTTGGTTTAAATGCAAGGCCCATACACGCAATAGTTGCATCTCTGCCCTTTGCAATTTTAAACTGAAGTGCCGCATTCTTTACTTTTTCAATGGCCCATTCTGTTTTGTAATTATTGATTTCGCGAGCAGAGCGAATTATTTTAGATTCTTCCGGAAATTCAGAAACAATAAACCATGGATCCACCGCTATACAATGCCCGCCTACACCCGTTCCTGGCTGAAGAATATTTACACGTGGATGTTTGTTTGCCAAACGGATCAATTCCCACACGTTTATATTTGCTTTATCGCAAATCATGGAAAGCTCGTTTGCAAAGGCTATTTGTACATCGCGCGATGCGTTTTCAACCAATTTGCACATTTCAGCGGTTTGTGAATTGGTTCTATGTAGTTCTCCCTTAACAAAGTGCTTGTAAAACCAAACAGCTTTTTCGGTAGAGGCGTCGTCTATTCCCCCTATTGCGCGATCGTTTTGCTCCAATTCATAAATTACATTGCCGGGCAAAACACGCTCTGGGCAATAAGCTATGTAAATTTCGCCCTTTAGGTCTGGGCGTTCCGCAAAAATTATTTCTTGGATTTTATGGGTTGTACCTACAGGACTGGTTGATTCCAAAATAACCAAAGCCCCTTTACTGAGCGTAGGAATTATTTTTTTAACCGCGCTCTCTACATAAGAGAGGTCTGGCACATGATTTTCTTTAAAGGGTGTTGGTACCGCAATGAGATAAACTTCTGCCGCAATTGGCTCTGTGGAAGCTTTAAGATAGCCCTGCTTCACTACATGATGAACCAGGCCGTCGAGATCGGGCTCAACAATGTGAATTTTCCCCTCGTTAATTGTATTAATTACACTTTGTGAAATATCTACACCAGTTACATTTAGTTTTTTGCTCGCTATTAAAGCGGCAGTGGGTAAGCCTATATAGCCTAACCCCATCATTACAACAGTGGGCTTATTTTCCATCTTTTAATGCTTCTATATAATTTACGATTCGTTGCGTTGCTTGCCCATCGCCGTAAGGGTTATGGAGCATGCTCATACTCTTATAATAATCGTGATTTTTCAATAATTTTCCAGTCTCTTCAATAATTCTTTCGGCATCCGTTCCTATTAAAATTACAGTGCCTTCTTCTACCGCTTCTGGGCGCTCGGTAGTTGTTCTAGTAACTAAAACCGGTTTTCCCAAGCTGGGTGCTTCTTCTTGTATTCCGCCGCTGTCCGTAATTATAAGATAGGATTTTTCCATTAGCCAAATAAATGCAGGGTATGCCAATGGTGCTACTAAATATATATTATCGATGCCTCCAAGAAGTTCATTTACGGGGCCTATAACGTTTGGATTTAGGTGAACTGGATATATTATTTGCACCTCCGGATTATTTTCTGCAATGGTTTTCAGGGCAGCGCAAATACTAATAAGTCCATCTCCATGATTTTCTCTTCGATGGCCTGTTACCAGGATTATTTTTTTCTGAAAATTTAAAAAAGTTTTTAAATTTTCAATTTCGGCGTCTTTAAAGTTTTCGGCATTGACCTTATCAATTCCATATAGAAGTGCGTCGATTACTGTATTTCCAGTTACCAAAATATTTTCCTCTTTTGTGTTTTCGGCCAAAAGATTTTTCTTGGAAAGTTCAGTAGGCGAAAAATGGTAATCTGCTATTTTTCCCGTTAGCTGCCTATTAAATTCTTCGGGGAAAGGATATTGCCTATCAAAGGTGCGTAAACCAGCTTCTACGTGGCATATTTTCGCGCCGCTATAAAAGGCTGCAATACCAACTGCCATAGAAGTTGTAGTATCTCCGTGAACGTAAACATAGTCTGGTTTTACCTCGTCCAATACGGCCTTCATATTTTCAATGATGGTTGCCGTTAAGGAATACAGATTTTGATTTGGCCGCATTAAATCTAGGTCGAAATCTGGAGTTATTTCGAAAAAATCAAGAACTTGATCTAGCATTTCACGGTGCTGTGCGGTAACGCAGACTTTGGTGATAAAATTTGGGTTCTTTAAAAATTTTTGAACCAAGGGAGCCATTTTTATAGCTTCTGGCCTTGTTCCAAAAACGATTAGATTTTTCTTTTTCATTAAATTATTCTTTAAAAAAAATATTTTTAACTAAATGCGATGGTTAAAGCACCATTATTGGGATGAATATTTTTTTAAATTTTTAAAGACGTACATAACGAAAAATACTAGCGAAAACAGGAGAACTAGGTATATGGGATATTTAATTTTATTTGATACCTGAAAGATTTTTTTAGACTCCAAATTATAATCGGCACTTATCATTTTAATAGGTACGTTAAAGTCTATAGCCTGCATTTTAAGTTCCACTATTTCTTCTATCAATTGCCTTTTTCTGTCAATAAGATTAAATAAATCGGTTCCGTTATTAATTGAAACATTAGCACCGCCACTATTGGCAATACCGTTCATTTTCATAACAGAGTCAATTTGGGCAATCATATTATAATGTTCCTTAATGTCAAGCTCATTGTTTTCCTTATAGATTTTTTGATAATCCTTAAAGTGTTCATTGTCGTTTAAATATTGGAGCAATTTGCTTACAATTTTAGAAGCTTCGTTTCCACGAACTGCAATACTCATGCGGTGATATTTATAATACTTACTAGTTGCAAGATCTTCTGCATACTTAGAAAAATCTTGGTTTTCAGCAATAAGCCTTAAAACATCAAAATTTCTATACGATTTTGAAATAAAATTATAAATGTCTACAATGGGGTTCAGTTCAATGGATCGGATTTTTTTAAAATCGTTGCCAAAAATATTTTTAAGATAGATTGAATCGCCTTGGGCTATTTTAATATTAATAGCCTCCGCTCTTCCGTACATATAATCTACGCTCTCAAAATTTGGAATAACGATAATTTCAGTGTCATAGATTTTTTCAGAATTATAATCCTTATAATATCCATATCCAAAACCTATAAGCACGAGAACAAGCAGGATAATAAAGTACTTTTTTATAAAGTCCATGGCCTGAAAAAGGGCTCTAGCCAATTGCTTTAAAAAATTATTCGATTTTCGAAATAAATACCCTAAATCAACCTCTTCCGATGAGTTTTGCTGTGCCATAAATAAAATTTTATAAATTATTGGTATCTAGTTTTAATACAAATTGTAAACTTTCTTTCCAATTTGCATAGTCTAAATTCAACTTATTCTGTGCCTTAGTGTTATCCAATACACTGTACTGTGGCCTCGCGGCAAAAGTACGGTAATGGTTGGTTTTTGCAAGATTTGTATCTTTTAATTTTCCAGCTTGCTGAAGTATCGCTTCTGCAAATCCAAACCAAGTAGTTTCACCTTTATTGCTGTAATGGTAAACGCCATAATCTACTGAATCTTGTGCTATTATTTTTAAAAGCGCTATGGCCAAATCATTTGCATTTGTAGGGGTTCCCGTCTGTTCGGTGGTAATAGTAAGTGCTTTTCCTTCTTCGGAATTTTTTAAAATGGTTTTTAAAAAATTATGCCCGTATTGCGAATAAAGCCACGAGGTTCGGAAAATGAAGTATTTATTGCAGATATCTTGAATAAATTCCTCGCCCTTTAATTTGGAAGCACCATAAACATTCAAGGGGTTGGTGATATCTGTTTCGGAATAAGGTGAAGTTTTTTTGCCGTCAAAAACATAATCTGTAGAAATATGCAGCAAAACGACATCGTTTTCTTTACAAGTTTCTGCAATATTTTTAACTGCTTCAGCATTAACGGCGAAAGCTCTTTCAGGTTCGCTCTCTGCTTTTTCAACATTCGTGTAAGCAGCTGTATTTATGCAATGTGAAAAGTTATTCTTGGAGAAGTATCCTGAAAGCAATTCGGCATTTTCAATATCCAGTTCTTCTTTTGAAACAAAGACAAACTCGAAGTCGGGATATTCGGTAGCCGCATATTTTATGCATCTTCCCAATTGTCCGTTAGCGCCTGTTACTAATATTTTTTTCATGAAATTACTTCCTCGAAAGTGAGAAGTTCCAAATCCTTTTCGGAAATAATAAATTCTTCCTTTGGAAGATGCCAATCCAGCGCTAAGGTTGCGTCGTTATAAATGATTCCATTTTCTGAAGCTTTAACATAATAATTATCGCATTTATACGAAAATATAGACTCTTTTGAAAGGGTAATAAATCCATGTGCGAAACCCCTTGGTACAAAAAGCTGCAGATGGTCTACATCGTCCAAAATAATGGAAAATGATTTTCCGAAAGTCTCAGAATCCTTCCTAATATCTACCACAATGTCTAAAATCTTGCCTTTTAATACCCTAACCAACTTTGCCTGCGCCATTTCTCCATCCTGGAAATGAAGTCCGCGCAACACCCCTTTTGAGGAAACAGATTGATTATCTTGCACAAAATCTACGTTTAAACCTGTAGTTTTTTCGAAGACCTTTTTGTTGTAAGTTTCATAAAATAGGCCACGCTCATCTTTAAACACGGCCGGTTTAAGTATAAAACAATCTTTTAAGGGAGTTTTTTGTATTTCCAAATCTAATCTAATTGAAGTAAATGTTTTCCGTAACCGCTTTTTAGTAATGGTTCGGCTAAAATTATTAATTGCTCTTTTGAAATGTAGCCCATTTCATAGGCCGCTTCTTCTATCGCGCCGATTTTTAGGCCTTGTCTTTCCTCAATAACCTCCACAAATTGCGCGGCCTGCATTAATGAAGCGAATGTTCCGGTATCCAACCAAGCCGTACCTCTATCGAGTATGCTCACGCTCAATTTGCCCAGTTTTAAGTATTCATTATTTACATCTGTTATTTCTAGTTCTCCACGGTCGCTGGGTTTTATGTTTGCAGCAATTTCTACCACACTGTTATCGTAAAAATAGATTCCTGGAACGGCGTAATTAGATTTCGGCGATTTAGGTTTTTCTTCAATTGAAAGAGCTTTTCCGTTTTTATCGAATTCCACAACGCCATAACGTTCGGGGTCTAAAACGTGATAGGCATAGATTACTCCACCATCGGGATTGTTATTGGATTGCAATAATTCTTTTAAACCCGAACCGTAAAAAATATTATCGCCGAGAATTAAAGCGACTTTATCATTTCCGATAAAATCCTTGCCAATTACAAAGGCTTCTGCAAGGCCGTTGGGGTTTGCCTGTTCAGCATACTCAAAGTTGCAGCCCAGTTTTTTACCATCGCCCAAAAGTTGTTTAAACAACGGTAAATCCTGCGGTGTAGAAATAATTAAAATATCGCGAATACCAGCAATCATAAGTGTTGACAACGGGTAATAAATCATCGGTTTGTCGTACACTGGCATTAATTGTTTACTTACTGCTAATGTAATTGGGTGTAAACGTGTACCTGATCCTCCTGCTAAAATTATTCCTTTCATATATTGTTATTTTACCACTAATTCACGATTAAACAATGATTTGTGAATCTGTGGCGCAAAATTATAATCTATTTCTATTTTTTAAATACCAAGCAATGGTTTTTTGAATTCCTGTTTCAAAATTCTCTTCTGCCTTCCAACCTAATTCTTCTTCAATTTTTGTAGCATCTATTGCATATCTAAAATCGTGGCCGGGACGGTCCTTTACAAAGGTAATTTGTTCTTTATACGAAGTATTCTTAGGGAGCATTTCGTCCAGCAATTCACAAATAACATTTGCAATATAGAGGTTTTCACGCTCATTGCGGCCGCCAATATTGTAGGTTTCTCCGAGCTTTCCTTTTTCCAAAGCTAAATACAGGCCACTACAGTGATCCATTACATAGAGCCAATCTCGAATGTTTTTTCCATCGCCGTAAATAGGGATAGCTTCTCCCGAAATTGCTTTACGAATTATTGTCGGAATTAATTTTTCCTTATGCTGAAAAGATCCGTAATTATTGGAACAGTTGGTAGTTACAACAGGTAAACCGTAAGTGTGAAAATAACTGCGCACAATAAAATCTGAGGAAGCTTTAGAAGCACTATACGGGCTATTGGGTGCATAGGATGTTTCTTCCGTAAAAAGACCTGTTTCGCCTAAAGTTCCATAGACCTCATCAGTAGAAATGTGTAGAAAACGGGCGTTTTTGAATTCTTCTTTTAAATCGTTCGGCCCGTTCATCCATGTTTTATATGCGCTTTGCAGCAAATTGAACGTACCTACAATATTTGTTTGAATAAATTCCGAAGGACCAGTGATAGAATTGTCCACATGGCTTTCCGCAGCGAAGTGAACAACCTTCTGAAATTGATGCTCCGAAAATAGTTTTTGAATCAATTCGTCATCGCAAATATCTCCTTCTATAAATGTAATTTTATCTGAAACGGCCTCCAAATTCTTCAAGTTTCCGGCATAAGTGAGCTTGTCCAGTACAAAAATTTCATCTTTCGAGTGTTTCAGAAAGTAGTGCACATAATTAGAGCCTATAAATCCTGCACCTCCGGTAATCAGTACTTTATCATTCATTGAAGTTATTTTTTAGGTGTGTCTAAAATTTGATTTAACATCTTTTCAGTAATTAAATAGGTGGGTTTTACACCCGTTGTTCCTAATCCGCCCGATGCTAAAGTACTTCCTGTTTCCAATGGGTTATCAGAGGCGTAATACGCATAACGCACCTTCACTTTTGGGCTAATACTTCGGCGAATTTTTGCAGCAGCTTGTATTGCCTTTTGATAATGTGCGCCTTCCATTTCTAGCCCAATTACATTCCAAGTAGAATTGTGGAAAAACTTAAGCACATCCCTATTTTGAAGCGAAGTTCCCAAAACAGAAATCATCGTTCCAGTACAAACATTTACGGAATCATCTTTAAAATCTGCCTTTTCCAATTTATTTTTAAACGGATAATTATCTGCAGTTCCTTCAAAAACGTGGGCAGACGGAATCATAATGTCGCCTTTTCCACCTTCTAAAATTCCTGCTTTTCCCATAATTGAGACAGAAACTACATTTAATAAATGTCGTTCTTTATTATCATCTATGTATGGTTTTAAAAGCTCGTCCATCGTTTCGTAGGCTTGTTCGCCAAAAGCGTAATCCATTACAACAATTACGGGTTTTTTTGAATCTTCAACTTCTTTTAATCCTTCAGTGTATGCACTTTCCTTTATTTTAGCAGTGTCTATAATCTGAATGTCAATATTGGTTCCGCTCTGATCTTCAATAAAAATCATTCCTTCTGCCAATGCTGTTTTAGTAACTTTTTCGCGTAATTTTAAATTAACGGGGCTGCTCAGCGCCTCAAAAACCTCCATAGGTTTCTTCTTTAAAAACTCGCTAGCAATCGCAGTGGGAGCGTACAAGCTGTTCATAACACTGTGCATATTTGCACTTATAATATGCACTGGCCGCTCTAACAAGCCCTCTTGCTGCAGTCTTTGTTTTATACTAAAAGCCCATTGTTCTCCGTGAATATGATGCCCCAAACGCTCACGCAATACCGGGCTAAACGTAATTATACGTTTATTGTCTGCCAGAACCTCCTGGATTGCCAATTTCCCTAAAAAGTAAATAATATTGAAAAAACGATTTTCATTCTTTTCACTGGCGAAAAAAGGATACACATTTTTCACCTCCTGAAAAGTTCTTCCAAGGAAGTTGGCGGTGTGCGTTAAGGCTACTTCCTTTTCTTCCTGTGTTAACTTGCCTTTCTTTAGTACGGCTTGTTCCAACTTCTTCCAATCTCGGATTACTTCTCCACTCTCATCGATTAGCACCTGCTTCATAATCTTGTGCGATTCAATGAAAAGGAAAGTTAAGTGTGTAAGAATATCATAGATTTCTGAACGTCCACGAGTGATTTCAATATTCATCTGTTCCGAATCTATCCGGTAACAATTTCTGCGACGTTTCAGCGGAATGATAGGCTCAAAATGTGAATTTTTATAGCCTTCATCGCTGGTTAAGTTTATGAATCTACATTCCTCTATTCCGTAGGGTAAACGGTCCATAACGTAAAGCAAGCCCTGTAATTCAATTTTGTCTTCTTTTATGGAGCCATAAATTTCAGGTCGAAGCGTTAATAAAGATTCGCGAAGCGTTTCTCCAGAGACCCCCATAGGCTTGTAAAATCCACGGTTAAAAAGGTGGCGCATGGTTATGTACAGTCGCTCAATGGCCTGTGTACTTTCTTGTGCGCGGGTACGTGTGTGTGATTTTAATTTATTCATTGGGTGCAAAGATAACACTAATTTTAAGGCTGAATTTTAATTAAGGCATCTGCAATTTTGCGGTCGTTAGATAGTCTCGGCACTTTATTTTGTCCGCCAAGCTTGCCTTGCGATTTCATATAATGCTGAAAACTATCTCTTTTAAGTGAAGTAATTTTAAGCGGCTGCAGCACTTTTCCTACTATTAAATCGAAATAATACGAGTTTTGTTGTTGCATTTCTGCATCGAGAAATTCAACCACTTTTTGAAGATTTTCAGGAGCCTCGTCAAATTCAACAAGCCATTCATGATATGGAAGATTTGTTTCAGATGGCGTTATTTGCGGAGCAACGGTGAATTCTGTAATAGTAAAGTTGAATTTTGTTATTGCTTTTTTCATCGCCTCTTCAACCTCTTTGCCAATTACGTGTTCGCCAAAGGCAGAAATAAAATGTTTTATTCTTCCCGAAACAATAACACGATACGGTTTAGTTGAAGTAAACTGCACGGTATCGCCCAGATTATACGCCCAAAGTCCCGCGTCTGTTGAAATTATCATCACGTAATTGACGCCAATTTCAACTTCGCCGATTGTTAATCGTTTTGGGTTTTCTTCAAAAAAGGATGAAGCTTCAACGAATTCATAAAAGATTCCTGAATTTAAAAGCAGCAACATTCCTTTGTCTTTCTGGCTATCTTGAAAGGCGAAAAACCCTTCACTGGCAGGAAAAAGCTCGATGCTATCTACTTTTCTTCCTATTAAATTTTCAAATTTGGCGCGATACGGTTCAAAATTTACGCCGCCATAAATAAACAGATTGAAGTTTTTGAAAAGGTCGCCAACTTTCTTCCCAGTATCTTTCTGAAGTTTTTCAAAATACATTTGCACCCACGACGGAATACCGCTTATAACGGTCATGTCTTCATTTTTAGTCTCTTCAACCACGGTATCTACTTTGGTCTCCCAATCGTCAATGCAGTTTGTTTCCCAACTAGGCAAACGGTTTTTTTGCAAATATGCAGGAACATAATGTGCAACAATTCCTGAAAGTCGGCCCAACTTAATGCCGTTCTTTTCCTGCATTTCTGGGCTTCCTTGTAAAAAAATCATTTTGCCGTCTACAAAATCTGCTTTTCCAGTTTCATTTATATAACACAGAATTGCATTTCGAGCAGCTTGAATATGATGCGGCATTGATTCCTTAGTTAACGGAATGTATTTAGCACCCGAAGTTGTACCCGAAGTTTTAGCAAAATAGAGCGGTTTTCCGGGCCATAAAACGTTTTCTTCACCAGAAACCACACGATCTACGTAGGGTTTCAATTCTTCGTAATCACGAATTGGAACGAGCTTCGCAAATTCTTTAAAGGAGTTGATATTTTCAAAATGATGATCTTTTCCGAAGGCTGTATTTTTAGCATCGGAAAGCAGTTTTTCAAAAACTTTTTGCTGGGTTTCAATAGGGTTTACAACCCATTTGTGAATTTTATTTACTTCAATTTTAGCAAATATTTTAGCACCGAAGGATTTTAAGGACATAGTTTAATCAATTAAAATCTACAAAACTAGTTGGATTAACGGGGAAGCCATCGCGCCATAATTCAAAGTGCAAATGTGGCCCAGTGGTGAGTTCGCCAGTATTGCCAACGGTGCCAATTACTTCGCCAGCTTTAACAATTTCGCCCTGCTCTTTAGTGAGCATTGCATTGTGTTTATAGACTGAAATTAAGTTATTATCGTGTTTCAAAATAATAACATAACCAGTAGCGGCAGTCCATTCTGCAAAAATTACTGTGCCGTCGGCAACGGCTTTTACTGGAGAATCTTTTATTGTAACCACATCTACTGCGTAATGCTTTGTTTTTGAATCGTAACCTTCAGTAATGGTTCCTTTAACCGGAGCAAAAAGTGCGTATGTCTGAACCTGAGGTGCAGTTAGCGGATTGTATTTATCTTCCTTTGCCACAGCTTGGCGGAGTAATGAATCTTTTCTTGAAGTTCGTATTAAAACCGAAGGATCTGTTTTAGCTACTTCAATGATGGAATCTTTATTGAAATTTATTGTTTTAACGTCGCCTGTAAGCACTTTTTTGATTGAGGCAAGGTATTGCTCATTTACATTTATAATCTGCTGCAGCGAGTCTGTTTTGTATGTTAATTGTGTGGCGTTCTTTTTTAACGCAGTGGAAGAATAGCCAGGAATATATTCGCGGAGTGGTGTAAAAGCGATAATAAAAGTGGTTAAAAGAATAAGAATTAACGCAAAAAGGGTGCTGAAAACAAACACATTAAACCTGTTGAGCTTAAATGAAAAACGCTCCTCGAAAGTTTCTTCATTTAGAATAACCAATCGGTATTTGTGCAATAGCTTTTTTCTAAACTTTTTGGCTCTTTTTTCTTTTTGGATCATAATATGCAATTGCTTTTTACAAATATAAAATAAACTAAAGCGCCACACGCTAAAGTTATCCTCAAAACGTTCTATCTAAACATTTCTTGTTACCTTTGCTTAATTAAATTATCAAAATTATGAATGCATTACTTATTACTTTAGGTGTTATTGGCCCTTGGCAAATTATATTGATTGTTGTAATCGTACTATTGCTTTTCGGTGGAAAGAAAATTCCAGAACTAATGCGTGGTTTGGGTAGCGGTCTTAAAGAATTCAAGGATGCTTCTAAAGAAGAACCAACAGAAAACAAGATAGACGAGAAAAAATAAAATCTCGTTTCTATTTTAAAAAAAGAGCCTTTCAGTATATACTGAAAGGCTCTTTTTTTGGGTCTATTATTAAGATTATTCTATTTTGGCAGAATTCAATATAGATTCCAATTCAAATTGAAGATCTCTTTTCGATACTGCTGGAGCATACGTAAAACCTTCTAAAATTAAATAACGATTGTTTTTCTCGTCGCGAACGGCGTAGTTTACAAAAGGGCCACCCATCCAGTCGTCTTTTACTTCCCAAGTTCCCTTGGTTTCATAAGCAAATTTTCCATCAATCTTTGTAGTAAAAAGATACGGAGCATAAGCGTCTTCAGTAACAAACTGTCCGTCATCTTCTACGGGCAGCAATCTACTTCCTATAGAATCGCGAATCTTTATAATGTCGCCAACAGCCGTACTGTCATTGGTTATCATAGATAAAGGCACTTCATAAATAAGTATGTTAGTAGTGCCATCTTTAAGATCTTTACGCATCCAGAAAAAACTGTCGGTTGCCTTTGCAATTCTATAGGCACTCGGAATTTGCAAGCTAACGCCCATTACTTTTCTTAGCGAATCGGTTGCCATTAGCGAAATAGCGGTTCTGCGTTGGCGTTCCTTTATTTCGGAAGCGTGAAAAGATGCAATAATTTGCGCAGCATTTTTATTGATAAGCTCTACCAGTTTTTCTTCTGAAGAAGCTTTTATAATTGCTCCAGATTGTGGTTTAGCGTATTCATCAGTGGTTACAGTTACCTTGTCGTCTTCACTTAAAACCACATATAAAAAAAGCCGATTGCTACGGGCGAACCCCGAAAAAGCATCTGGCGGCATTTGATTCATAGAAAAAAGCGGCTCGTCTTGCGGAAGTCCGTCTGCGGGAGCTGCAAAATTATTTCGAATGGCTTCTCCCACCACGCCGTTCCATAGATTGTTGGGGGTGATAATTTGAAGCGCATTAATGTTTCCTACAGAATTGGGAACAAGTGATTTGTCTTTGGTGCCGCCTCCGTTGCAAGAAGTAAATGCAACGAATAGCGAAAACAATGCAATAGTGAATAGTTTCATTTAAAGGATGTTTATCGGGAACTATCCTTTGTAAATTTTAAGTTTAGTTCCAGGCTTTAAGTTAGTACCACTAATATCGTTCCATTTTTTGATATTTTGGACTGAAACCCCTGGAAATTTTTGAGAAATGCTCCACAGTGAATCTCCGTTGCGAACAGTATACGTTTTTTCTGAAGATTTTGTGGCTTGTACTCGTTCGTTACTAGCAATATCCTGTGTACTTTTTTTAGGGTAAATAATTAAGTTTTGGCCAACTTTTACAGTATTGCTACGCATACCATTCCAATTCTTTACTTGGCTAATACTAACACCGTACCTGTCTGCAATTCTTCCCAGATAATCTCCTCTTTTTACACGGTAGCGAAGTTTTTCGGGTTGCTCATATAATTCAGGCATTGGCTTTTTAGCCTCTTCAACTTCTTCCTTTGCAAAAGTATAAATTGCATCTTCATTATTTACAAAAGCACCTACAGCAGTTAGCGGAAGACGTAATACGTAGTTTTCATTTTTAACTACTGGAATGATACCCAGTTTGTAAGCTGGATTAAGGAATTCAAGCTCTTCTATGTCTAGATTAGTAAGTTTTGCTACTTGCTCTAAAGTAATTTGTTGCTTAACACGGATGGTATCTGTAGCTACGAAAGGAATTCTCGCAGTTTGTTTTTTAAAGCCGTGCTCTTGTGCATATTCAAAAATATACATGGTAGCCAAGAATGCGGGTACATAACCTGCAGTTTCACGTGGAAGATAATCGCGAAGTTTCCAATAATCCGTCTGTCCACCAGAGCGACGAATTGCTTTTGAAACATTTCCTGGGCCAGAATTATAGGCTGCAAGCGCCAAATCCCAATCGTTGAAACTATTATTTAAGCTTTTTAAATATTTACAAGCGGCTTCTGTTGCTAAATATGGATCGGAACGCTCATCTACATAAGAGCTTACATCCAATCCGAACATTTTACCAGTAGGAAACATAAACTGCCAAAGCCCGGTAGCTCCAACTCTAGATTGTGCTTTCGGATTTAAAGCTGATTCAATTACAGCTAAATATTTTAATTCTAAAGGCAAGTTATTTTTGTCCAATTCTTGTTCAAACAAAGGGAAATAATATTCACTTAATCCCATTAATCGCTCTAAACCTCTGCGGCGGTTCTTAAGGTATTGCTTAATTACACTTTCTAACGAAGGGTTGTATTCTACGTTAAACGGCGTACGTGCATCTAGTTCTTTTAGTCGTTGCTTAAGTAGCTCAGTAGGGAGTTCGTCGTAGTCAACGGGAGTGAAATCTTGGTTTGCAACGCTGTTGTATATATCTTCAAAAAGATCAGATTTGTAGAGTTCTTTTAACCAAAGGCTGTCTTTTTTACGTGCCGAAGCTATGTCTTTTAAATCATAGACAATACTGTCTTTAAAAGAAGTAGCTACCACTGTTGTGGGCAATTCTTTGGCGATTTTAGAAACCTTAATGGAATCAACAACCTGAATTTTTTTTGTATTCAGTTTGTTGGTCTGCTTTTTACCCTGTTGGGCAAAACTCATACTGCAGACCAGCAACAGCATAAGGGGAAGGATTTTGTTTAGTTTCATCAGTTATTTATTGCGTTTGGGGATAAAGGCAAATTCGCCTGATTATTACTCCTTAAAATGAGGCGCTTTTAATATACTTCAAGAGTTGTAACGTAAATTTTAATAAAAAATTTTATCAAAAATAATGATTTCGCGAAACTACGCAAATTTTAGACTCAAAAGTCTAATACGCTGATATTTAACTTTTCTTATAATAGTGCTTTAATACCTGGTAATGTTTTTCCCTCAAGCATTTCGAGCATTGCGCCTCCTCCGGTGGATACGTAACTAACCTTATCTGCTAAGTTAAATTTCTGAACCGCAGCTACCGAATCGCCACCACCAACTAACGAAAAAGCTCCATTTTCAGTGGCTTTAGCGATATTTTTTCCTAGAGTTTTAGTGCCTTCTGCAAATTTCTCAATTTCAAAAACACCAACGGGCCCGTTCCATAAAATGGTTTTAGACTTAGTTAGTACTTCGGCAAAAAGTTCGTTTGTCTTTGGTCCTGCGTCGAGACCCATCCAGCCATCGGGAATATTGTTTATAGCTGATATTTGTGTATTTGCACTTTCTGAAAAATCATCGGCAATTATTGCATCCACTGGAAGGTATACTTCAACATTTTTCTTTTTTGCTTCTTCCAAAATTTCAAGCGCCAAATCCTGCTTGTCATCTTCAACCAAAGAATTACCTATTTTTCCGCCTTGTGCTTTTATAAATGTGAAAGCCATTCCACCGCCAATAATTAAATGATCAATTTTGTCGAGAATGTTTTCAATTATTGTAATTTTTGAAGAAACTTTTGCGCCGCCAATGATAGCAGTAACGGGCTTTTCGTTAGCTTCCAATACTTTTTTTACGTTTTCTATTTCTGAAGCTAATAATAAACCAAAACATTTATTCACAGGAAAAAATTCAGCAATTATTGCCGTGGAAGCGTGCGCACGGTGTGCGGTTCCAAAGGCATCATTCACGTAAACATCACCAAATTTTGAAAGCTTTTCTGCAAAAGCGCGATCTCCTTTCGTTTCTTCTTCGTAATAACGTAGGTTTTCAAGTAAAAGAATTTCTCCAGTTTTTAAATTCGCTACGGCCTCTTCTACTTTAGGTCCCACACAATCATCTACGAATTTTACTTGAACTCCCACAATTTCCGAGAGTGATTTTAAAATGTGATGAAGCGAAAATTTTGCTTCTTTATTTTTTGGTCTACCAAGATGCGACATTAAAACACAGCTTCCGACGTCCTCTAAAATTTTTAAAATTGTAGGTTTTGCTGCACGAATACGTGTATCGTCTGTTACCTTAAAATCATCGTCGAGCGGCACATTGAAATCTACTCGAATCAAAGCTTTTTTATTTTTAAAATCTATGTCGTTTACGGTTTTCATCTTTATAAATTTAGCGAGCAAATATACTTATTTTGATATTTATAATCATTTCGATATCTGCATAGAAATTCGCTTTCTTAAATTAAATAATTTCATTTATTGAAAAATCTCAATCAAGAGAAAAAGCTTAAAATTGATTAGATTTGCCGATGGATTTTTCAGAAGTAATAGGGCAGCAACACATAAAATCGCATCTTTTAAAAACTATCGAAAACGGTAGAATTCCGCACGCACAACTCTTTTCGGGCGTTAACGGAAGTGGCTTATTGCCTATGGCCATTGCATACGCTTCAGAATTATTATGTAGTCGCTATGAAAAAGGAAGTGCCGAATATCTTTCCTGTAAAAGTAAAATTTCAAAATTGGTGCATCCAGATTTGCATTTTGTTTACCCAGTAAACACAAGTGATATAGCGAAAAAGAATGCTGTTTCGGATAATTATGCTGAAGGTTGGCGAAATTTCGTTTTAGACAATCCGTATGCGTCGCTTTTTGAATGGTTGCAAAGTATTGGTATTGAGAATAAACAAGGAAACATTAGCAAATATGAAGCTGAAAATATTTCTAAAAAACTTTCTTTAAAAGCTTTTGAGGGCGGTTATAAAGTGATGATTATTTGGATGGCAGATAATATGAATGGTGAATGTGCCAACAAAATTTTAAAGTTAGTTGAAGAGCCTACCGACAAAACTGTGCTTCTACTTTTAACCGAAAAAGAAGAGCAAATTATCACAACAATTAAATCCCGCTGCCAAAAAATAACATTCCCACTCCTTTCAGAAGCCGATATTGCCGAAAGTTTAATTCAAAACTTGAAGATTAAAGAAAGTGCCGCTACTCACACCGCTCGTAGATCGCGCGGCGATTATAATAAAGCGCTACAATTACTTGAAGAAACTGGTGAAGACGAAATTTTTGAGAAGTGGTTTATTAGTTGGGTGCGTACAGCTTTTAGAGCGAAAGGAAATAAAGGCGCTATCAACAATTTGCTGGATTGGAGTGAAGAACTGGCAAAACAAGGTCGCGAAACACAGAAAAAATTTCTTTCGTATTGTACCGAAGTTTTCAGACAAGCATTGCTAAATAATTACGGCGCCAATTCACTATTATTTTTTGAAGCGAATGATGCAACATTTTCACTTCCAAAATTCGCGCCTTTTGTACATCAAAATAATATTTTTGAAATAACCCAAGCATTAGAAGATGCTTCTTACCATATTGAAAGAAACGGAAATGCTAAAATAATTTTTACTGACCTTTCTATAAAATTGACTCGCCTAATTCATAAGAAAGAATTAGTATAAATAACATCTATTGAATTGATTTTTGCGATAGAAATACTCAATTAAAAAGAACTCATTATTAACGATTCTGTGGGGTTATTTTTGCTAGCAGTAGGCGTAACACTTATTTGACTCTAAAAACGCCTCAAATCTCTCCAAAAAGCCAAATTACCTCTTTCTGAAACAATATATGTGGGAAGAATACTCTTTTGAACGAGTCGCTTTAAGATTTGACAATAATCCTATCCAAAATGCTTTTAAAGAAAATTTATTGCCCGTTTTATATTTTTCTGAAAGTAAACTTACATAGTACGAATCAAAAATCATTGGTTCTATTTTCTGAAGAATAAAATTTTCTGCAAAAAGTTTTTCCATTGATTCTTTAGAAAAATGCCAAAGGTGTCGAGGAGCATCGTAAGCTGCCCAAAATTTGCCGTAATGTTTTGCATCGAAACTTTTAAAATTTGGAACAGCGATAATTAAAGTTCCTCCACTTTCAACTAAGTTTGATAAAGTAGAAATAGTTTCTTCCAAATTTGGAACGTGTTCTAAAACATGCCACATTGTAACGACATCGAAAACGCTTCCTGAGAATTCGTTTAAAGAAGGTTCAAGTTGAATTCCTTTTTTTAATGCCAACTCAGTAGCACTTTTATTTGGTTCCATCCCATTTACATCCCAACCTTTTTCTTTAGCAACTTTTAAAAAATCTCCGGTTCCTGCACCAACATCTAATAAAGATCCAACTCGTTTATTTTGATTTAATATCAAATTAGTTTTTTTCTGAAGCGACCATTTTTTTACGAATTGGTATAAGCTAGAAAGCAAACCACGCTTTTCATCTGTGTGCGAAATATAATCTTCACTCTCGTAATATTTAGAAAGATCTTCCTCCTTTGGCTTTGGGGTAGTTTTCAAAAAATCTAAATCTTCGTCGTAGACTAAACTAAAAGTTTCTCCGGAGACCAAATAGTCTTTGACCGATACGTATATATTTTCGTGATTCTGCAAGAAAGAAAATTTGAATTATTTAAGAAGTAGTGTTGAAAGTTTAGATTTTGCAACGCTCCATTGTTCCACGTGAAACAATGAGGCTAACGCCCCATATACACTAGAAGCACAGAAACATCATTTGGAGAAACACCACTAATTCGTGAAGCTTGCGAAACTGTTGCAGGTTTTATTTTAGTGAGTTTTTCTCTGGCTTCATAGGAAAGTGATTTCAATTTAGAATAGTCAAACGTAGCCGGAATCTTCAAACCTTCTAATCTGTTTAATTTATCTGCATTGTTTTTTTCCTTCGCTATATAACCAGAATATTTAATTTGAATTTCGGTCTGTTCTATCATTTCAACATTCAAATCATTTTCATTAATATACTTTTCAACCGAAGAAATACTTTTCATATCCTCCATAGTTACTTCCGGACGCGAAAAGAACTTGAACATTTTATCGCTCTGCTGCACAACCGCAGATTCTCTAGCTTCAAAAATAGGATTCATTTCTTCGGGTGCGACACTTGTGTTTTTAAAAAACTGAACAAAAGCATCAGACTTTTCTTTCTTTTCCTCCATTTTTCTCAAACGTTTTTCACTAGCTAAACCAATGTCAAATGATTTAGGAGTTAACCTAAAATCTGCATTATCCTGGCGAAGCAAGGTTCTATATTCAGCACGAGAAGTAAACATTCGGTAAGGTTCTTCTGTTCCTTTTGTAATAAGGTCGTCTATTAATACACCTATGTAAGCTTCATTTCGTTGTAAAATGAAAGGTTCTTTTTCGTGTACTTTTAAATGCGCATTTATACCGGCCATTAAACCTTGTGATGCTGCTTCTTCATAACCTGTAGTTCCGTTAATCTGACCAGCAAAATAAAGTCCGGAAACCAATTTAGTTTCTAGCGTATGTTTTAATTGTGTTGGTGGGAAATAATCATATTCAATAGCATAACCAGGTCGGAAAAATTTCACTTTTTCGAAACCAGCTACTTGTTTCAAAGCTTTAAATTGAATATCCTCCGGTAATGAAGTGGAGAAGCCGTTAATGTAATATTCTACAGTATCCCAACCTTCAGGCTCAACAAAAAGTTGATGCCTGTCTTTATCGGCAAAACGATTAATTTTATCTTCAATAGAAGGACAGTATCTTGGTCCAAGACTTTGAATTGATCCGTTAAACATAGGAGATCTATCAAAACCTTCTCTCAAAATATTATGAACTTCAAGACTAGTATAACTCATATGGCAAGAACGTTGCTTTTTGAGTGTTGTAGTTTCATCAGAAAACGAAAATTTTTCTGGAATTTCGTCTCCTGGCTGTTCTATCATTTTAGAAAAATCTAAAGAACGTCCATCTACTCTCGGTGGTGTTCCTGTTTTCATTCTTCCAGATTCAAAGCCTAAATCGACTAAATCTTTTGTTATACCTGTAGACGCTCTTTCACCTGCACGACCTCCTCCAAATTGTTTTTCACCAATATGAATTAAACCATTTAAAAAAGTACCGTTTGTTAGTACTACACTTTTTCCGCGAATCTCTAAACCCAGTGAAGTTCTTACGCCTTTAATAATTCCATTTTCGGCAATAATACCCGAAATCATCTCTTGATAAAAATCTAAGTTTGGGGTGCCTTCTAACATTAATCTCCAAGTTTCAGCAAAACGCATGCGATCACTTTGAACACGGGGACTCCACATTGCGGGACCTTTCGATTTATTAAGCATCTTAAACTGGATTGCGGTTTTATCGGAAACTATCCCGCTATAACCACCAATTGCATCAATTTCACGTACAATCTGGCCTTTAGCAATACCACCCATAGCCGGATTACAGCTCATTTGGGCAATGGTTTGCAAATTCATGGTAACTAATAAGGTTTTAGATCCTAAGTTCGCAGCCGCAGCTGCTGCTTCAGATCCTGCGTGACCCGCTCCTACTACAATAACATCATACTCTTCTTGAAACATAAATTTTCTAAATTGTTCCACGTGGAACATTTAACAATATCAATTTTTTTCGGGGGTGCAAAATTACAATAAATATCTTATTATAAAGCTTTTAAGTAAAACAAGTTGATGCTACAATTTGGAAAGAATTCTAAGGGATTCCTCTTCCTTCTCTCGCATAAGTGCTTCTTCAGTGTCGCTCTTATCTTTATAACCACAGAAATGAAGAATCCCATGAATCATTACACGGTGAAGTTCGTCAATAAATTCTGTTTTAAAATCTTTTGCATTATCCGCAACTCGATCCACTGAAATATAAATTTCACCATTAATTAGTTTTCCCAGACAATAATCGAAACTTAATATATCCGTAAGAGTGTCATGATTTAGAAACTCAATATTCAATTTGAGAAGATATTCATCATCGCAAAAAACGTATAATATTTCACCTAATTCAAAACCTTCCTCAATAATAATATCGGAAATCCATTGGATAAGTTTCGGTTCATTTTCTAATTGAAAATCTGTTTCAAAATTAAATTCAATCATTGCTTTCTTTAAAATATTCTTGTACTTTATTTTTGTAATCTTGGCGCAAAGGTAAGGCCTCACGATTCAAAATTTCGGTAGTATTAAAGTATTTTTTAATGTCCTCCGGAGCTAGCTGCGTATTATTGCGATAATCTCTTCTATTGGTTTTAGATTCTCTTCTATTTTCTTGTCCTTGTTCAAGGTCTGCTTCATCAAGTTTTAATAATTCATAATTCAAATTACGCATTTTCTCGAGTGTATTTTGATTAAAACCTTTGTCCAATAATTGTTGTTCAATACCCTTCATCTTTTTCAGAAGATCGCCACCAATTCCTTTCAATCCTTCCTTGCTTAACCTGTCTTGAAGTTGCTGGCGTAAATCCTGCTGTTGCTTATAAATTTCATAAAGTTCACCATTCATATCTTCACTCTCACCTTTCCCATTTTTACCATCTCCTTTTTGATCACCTTTTTCGCCATCCTTTCCATTCTTGCCATCTTTACCTTTACCGTCTCCACTACCTTCACCTTCGCCTTTTCCTTCACCTTCTCCTTTTGAACCTTTCTTTCCTTTACTAATACCTTCCTCCATTTTTTCGCTCAATCCTTCCTGTTTCTTAATAATGTCTGGAAGTTGAAAACCTTCACCACTACCAGATCCAGGACTTGGCATTCCTTTACCTGAACCAGAGCCCGACGACATGGACATCTGCATTTGCATATTACTTAAAATATCGCTTAATAGAACGGCCAAATCATTGGAACCAGTAATTGTATATTGCTGATTGCCAATACCTTGACGTGCTTGATTCTGTGCTAAACGGTCTAAAGATTTATCTATATTATACTGAATTTCAGTCAATGAGGAGTTTATTTGTGTTCCAAGCAATGGTTGACGAAGCGAGAGTGCAAACAAGCTATCGTCAATATGTTCAAAATTGGTTTTTAGATCGTTTTGAATATTTAACTTCTTCCCGAATACTGGATTTCCATATTCAATCTTTTTGAAGACTTCCATCAAATCTTCTTGCTGAAAGGAGAAAACCACCAAATTATCAACGATCTGCCGAAGCATTTTCACGTCTTCATCAATCGATTCCATTTGGCCAGACTTCATTTGCATTTGAATCGCCTTGCCCATTTCTTTCATTTTCTCACCAGCCTTCTTCTGGCTTTTACCCGCTTCTTTTGGCTTTTGTTCCTCTAATTTATCCGTGGCTTTCTTTTGCTCTTCGTCAACCTTTTGTTCGCCGGGTTTATCCTTTGGAATATCCAACGGTTTCTTTAAATCTTCATTTTCCTTTTGAAGCTCATCTATCTGCTTTTTATGTTCTTCAAACTCTTTATTAAGCTCCTCTTGCTTTTCTTTCGTATTTTCTTCAGCTGGCTTATCGGCGAGTTTTTCTTGTTTTTCACCAAGTTTATAAAGTTCTTCAGCTAGTTTTTCAGCCTTCTTTTCAACGTAATATCTTTTAGTCAATTCAAGCAATTGATCTAAATTTTTCTCTTGATTTTTATTTTGCTTCGAGAGCTTTTCAAGTTTATCGGTTAAATCCTCCTTCTGAATTTTTTCAAGAAGCTTCTCCAATTCATCAAGCAATTTTTCATTCTCCTTTAATTGTTCTTCATTTTCGTCCAAACGTTTTTCAAGTTCTTCTTTAAACGAATCCTTCTCTTCCTTTTCAGGTTGAAAATTCTGAAGTTCTTCTTTCAATTCCTTTGAAAAATTCTTCATCATTTCCTCTTGCTGCTTTTGGCGCTTTAAGAAATATTCAAGTTTCTTTTTATCATTATAATTAAGTTCATTCTTCTCCTTTTGAGTTTTGGACAATTCTTCCAAAGTTTGCTTTTGGTCCTTAAACTCTTCCAAAGATTTGTCTAAACCTTTTATTGCGTCTTGTTGATTTTGAAGTTGCTCATCCTCCAATTCATCATTTGTAAGTTTTCTGAATGAATAAATACCAGATTTTGACGATTTGTAATTATGAATAGCGTCGTTATCAAAAACTTCAAAATAGTACTCGTAAGCAATGCCCTCTTCCAAAGAAAGGTTCCCTGGAAAGGTATAAGTAAATTGATCGAAATTAGTTTTGCTAAGCGGTAAACCTTGCGTTTTAGCCTGCTTTTCATCGCCCTCAGGAAAATACACCAAACGAAGTTTTGTTAGTCCGTAATCGTCGGAAATCTGTCCTAAAAAGAAAACACGCTGACTGTTGGTACTGTCCTGTTTTGATTGAACATCAATTTCAGGAAACTGATCTTTTACAACATTTAAAGTAAAAGCTAAATTCTCGTAATCCTTTAATTTTTCGTTGGAAGTGGTAATGGCATAATCTAGTTTGTTGTAAACACCTTTTTCAAAACTGAAGTTTTCTTTTTTTGAATTAAAGAAAAACGCCGTGTCCGAAGTTTTCAAAGTAACTGCTTGTGTATTTTTTGTAGTAACATTCCATTTCACCCTTGTTCCTTCGGGAATTGTAGCGTTTCCGGTACTTTTCAAGGTTTCATCTCTTTTCCCTGTATAAGAAGGATAATCTAATACCATTTCGAAATTTAGTAAAGACGGAGTTTTTACAACATCCAAAGTATAATTGCGTGAATTTACTTTGTTCGCTTTTAAGTTGAAATCAAGAGATTCAACAGGTTGCTGAAAAGTATATTCGAACAAACCAGGCATAGTTTGCTGCATATAATACGTTTCGCCATTGTAATTAATGCTTGCATTTTCTGGAACTGCGGTTCCCTGAGTTCGGATTTTTAAAGTGAAAGGTTTGTTTTCTACTGCATTCAGATTTTCATTCATCACAATAAACGAAAATGGTGCTGGCGGTTCAAAAGCGGTGTCATAATGCACCATACGTTCGTAACTGCTAGAAAAAATATCCATTCCGCCTAAGACGCTAAACGCCAAAAACACAAAAACCGGAATGGCGGCGTATTTTAAATATTTGGCATTTTTCTGAAAATTAACGGCACTTTTAAAGGGTACAGGTTGTAATTCGGTAGCTTTTTGGTCAATACTTGCAGCGAGTAATTCACTTTCACGTTGATTTTGATTTAGCTGAATTACATTCAGCAATTTGTCGTTAACCTGCGGAAAGTGACTCCCTATTATTTTTGAAGCTTCGGTGTAATCAATTCCTTTTTGAAGTTTAAAGAGTTTTGCAAGCGGAAAAGCTATGAAACGAACGAATAAACCCAATTCAACAACTACAAAAGCCCAAAAGAGCAGCTGTCTACCTAGAGGGCTAAGCCATAAAAAATATTCAACAAGCAAGGTGAGCAACAAATACAGCAAGCCAATGGCGAAAAAAAGAATCGCTCCTTTTATAAGCTCATTGGTGTAGTATTTCTTAATAAATTCTTCCAGTTTTTGCTGGATGATGTTAAAAGTGCTCATAAATAAATATTCTTTTTCTGTAAAATTTCCTAAACGTTTAGGAAATTTTATATGTCATAAAATTAGAACTTCAAATTTTCAAAACTGTTTAATTGCTACTGAAAGCTTCTGTTTTTATTGGTATATAGACTTCAAAAAGTCAATACATTGCTCCATCTTAAAAGGAACAATGTAACAAATGTAAATCCTGTACTAATATATATTGCCGCTTGCCAATAATATAGCCTTGAACGCCAGTTTATCCACGATTTTTTACCATATTCTTTTATTAGTGGAATTTTTGTACACCTCCAAAAAAGAAATAGGTAAATAAAAAATAGTGATATTGCTAATGCTATAACCCAAATTATTTCCATTTGTGTAATTTTTAGTTCTATCCAACTTTTTATCTCACAAAGTTTTTAAAAACCTTGCAGGAGGCTAAAAATACAATAATATTTTGTTCCTAACACCTCCCAAAACCTACACCAAAAAAAGAAACAACCACATAGCGCAATAGCTTTAAAATTACGTCGCATAATTGTACCTTTGCACCTTCATAAAAAGAATGCAGATTATGTCTCAAAAAGTTCGGGTGCGTTTTGCCCCAAGTCCAACAGGTCCTTTACATATTGGTGGTGTTCGCACCGCTTTATTCAACTATTTATTTGCGAAAAAGCACGGTGGCGATTTTCTTTTACGAATTGAAGATACCGACCAAAACCGTTATGTAGAAGGTGCTGAGGCTTACATAATTGAGGCTTTAAACTGGCTAAATATTCCCTACGATGAAGGTCCGGGAAAAGAAGCCGATTGCGGACCATACCGCCAAAGCGAGCGTAAAGATCTTTACAGACAATACGCAGATACGTTGCTTGAATCAGGCAACGCTTACTACGCTTTTGATACTGCGGAAGAACTTGACGCACACCGAAAAGACCATGAAGCAAAGGGAAAAACCTTCATTTACAACTGGCACAACCGTTTAAAATTAAAAAACTCCCTCATTTTTTCTGCGGAAGAAACACACCAAAAAATAGCCAATGGCGAAGAATACGTAATTCGTTTTAAAACGCCGGAAGATGAAACACTCTATTTAAACGATATTATTCGTGGAAGTATGCAAGTTGAAACCAATGTTCTCGACGATAAAGTTCTCTTTAAAAGTGACGGCATGCCAACGTATCATTTGGCAAATATTGTAGACGACCATTTAATGGAAATTACCCACGTTATCCGTGGCGAAGAATGGTTGCCTTCTTTGGCATTACACGTTTTGTTGTATCGTTCTTTTGGTTGGAATGCGCCACAATTTGCACATTTACCACTAATTTTGAAACCAACCGGCAGCGGAAAACTAAGCAAACGCGATGGCGATAAAATGGGTTTCCCCGTATTTCCACTACAATGGAAAACTGCCGAAGGCGATGAATTTTCAGGTTATCGTGAAGATGGTTATTTACCAGAAGCTGTAGTTAATATGTTGGCCTTTTTAGGCTGGAATCCAGGTACAGAGCAGGAAATTTTCAGTTTGGACGAATTGATAGCCGCTTTTGAATTAGAACGTGTTCATAAAGCAGGTGCTAAATTCGACCCAGAAAAAACAAAGTGGTTTCAACATCAATATTTACAAACTGTTGAAGATGAAAAGCTCGCGGAAGATTTTTCCAAATATTTAAGTGAGAAAAATGTTTCGACTGCGCTCAACCTAATAACGATTGTTTCACTTTTAAAAGAACGCGCAACCTTCGTTAGCGATCTTTGGGAACAGGGAAGTTTCTTTTTTGAAGCTCCACAAACTTACGATGCAAAAGCTTCGGTAAAGGCTTTCAAACCTGAAACTCCCGAATTATTGCAAAATGTAGTTTCTATCTTAAAGGAAGCCGACGACTTTTCAGTAACCAACTTATCTGAAAAAACAAAAGGATGGATTACTTCAGAAAATATAGGTTTTGGAAAAGTGATGATGCCTTTGCGTTTAGCTTTAGTTGGCGAAATGAAAGGACCAGATGTGTTTGATATAATTTCAATTTTAGGAAAAGAAGAAAGTATTTCACGCATTGAAAAGGCAATTCAAACTATAGGTTAAAAGTAAATTATACCCATCAAAATAATGGTGGAACTATTGCCTTTAAAATTGTTGTATTCTAGACTTCTCTCGTTTAATCCGCCTAGCATATTTGTTAGGCCGTATTGATACTGTGCACTTATTCTAAAATGCTCAAAGCCACTAGTAACACCAGCTGCCAGGCGAACATTAAATTTAGAAATATCCTGAATTTCTTTTGCTATTAGGGTGTTATAACCTGAAAGTATATAATCTTCAAATTTGTCATTATCTAATTTCATCTTACCGTTTAGTCCGAAAACAGGTCCAAACTCTAAGCTTAAATGTTGCACAATAATATTATAACTCCCTAATAAATTTAGATGCACCCCTTGAATGGCATACCCGATATTCTGAGTATCGGTTCCTAAAACATTTTGACCTTCAACCCCAATAGTTGCACTTTCAAAACTAAGTCCATAAATTAAATCGAAGTTATTTCTAAATGCGCCACGCGTAGTAAATCCTGCGGTTATACCTTGGCGTTGTTCGGTAACCAAATCATCAGTTTGTATATTAAAAAAGGCAATTCCACCCTGTATTCCCAAAAGATTATAGCCCCTATAATTTCGCTGTGCAAAAGAATTTTGCCAAATAAATAATAATGACGCAACAAATAGTATTTTTTTAAAACTCATGCTTGGGGATATTTTTGACCGTGAAAATAGCTTTAATTTTGTATCTTCCACAACGTATAATTTATAAATATTTAAGAAATATGGGTGGGTTTATTTTAGTGCCAATTTTAATTATTGGCTTGTTTATTCTCTTTGCGAGTTTTTTTACCGTGAAACAACAAACGGCCGCAATAGTAGAAAGGTTTGGAAAGTTTCAAAGTATACGCCATTCGGGATTACAATTAAAAATTCCTTTAGTAGACCGTATTACTGGACGTATCAACCTTAAAATTCAGCAATTAGATGTAATTGTTGAAACTAAAACAAAGGATGACGTTTTTGTTAGATTGAAGATTTCAGTGCAATTTCAGGTTTTGGAACAGAAGGTATATGATGCCTTTTACAAACTGGAAAATCCGCACGATCAGATAACGTCATACGTTTTTGATGTGGTTCGTGCAGAGGTACCTAAAATGAAACTCGATGATGTGTTTGAAAGAAAAGATGACGTTGCAATTGCTGTGAAAGCAGAATTAAACGAAGCTATGAGCACCTATGGTTACGACATTATTAAAACTTTAGTTACAGATATTGATCCGGATATTCAAGTAAAAGCAGCGATGAATAGAATTAATGCCGCCGAACGCGAAAAAGTTGCGGCAGAATTTGAAGCCGAAGCGGAAAGAATAAAAATTGTTGCCAAAGCGCGTGCAGAGGCCGAAAGTAAGCGTTTGCAGGGTCAAGGTATTGCAGACCAGCGTCGCGAAATTGCGCGTGGTTTAGAGGAAAGTGTAGACGTTTTAAACAATGTTGGAATCAACTCGCAAGAAGCTTCAGCTTTGATTGTAGTTACGCAACACTACGATACGCTACAATCTATAGGGGAAGCAACTAATACAAATCTTATACTTATGCCAAATTCACCACAAGCAGGTAGCGAAATGCTGAATAATATGATTGCGTCCTTCGTGGCAAGTAATCAAATTGGTGAGGAAATGAAGAAAAAGAACATTGAAAATGGCATTGTTATAAAAAAGAAATCTAAACGTAAAACACCGCCAAGAGCCGAAGAAGGTGATGATTTAAATTATTAAAATAGAACAATTGTAAAAACAATAGCGCCCCTCAAAATATTGAGGGGCGCTTCTATTTTATTGAAGTATTATTGTTTGAAAATAATTAATCTTCGTATTCTTCCTTTTTAACTGGTTTTATTCCTACCAGTTTATCTACTATCTTATAAACAAAAGCTTTCTTAAGAATAGAGCCAACTGTATTTGCAATAAAATTGATTGGCGAAAATGCTTCACTTATAGTGTTTTTGCTTTCGCTTATACCAAGTTTAAATTCTTCAAGATCTATTTGAGATTTAAGTCTAAGATATTTTAAGTCTCTATCTATTTCTTCAAAAGTAGTGTATCGCTTCATAAAAGTTGATTTGAAGTGTTTTATTTACTATTTTCCTCTTCTTCCAGGATTTCTTGATATTCTTCAATTTCTTTCTCCGCTGCCGCCTTTGGAGTAATATCATCTTCATCGTATAAAATATCAGAGAATTTTATAAGAAGTTTACGTTCTATAATTTTTCTGCCGTAAATAAACATGAATATTAGGATTATCCCGTAAAAGACTCCAACTAATAAAAAACCAATATAGACTTCATCAAAAAAAGTTGCCAGCCAATATGCTGCGCCTACTGAAAAGAAAAGCATAACAAAAAGTGTAAGACTGCCATATACAAGTAAGTTAACTAGTGATATAGAGCACTTCATAGCAGACTTAAACAGGCGGAGTTTATAGTACTCCGCCATGCTTACACTATAATCTTCTAATCTCTCGGTTACCCGATTTAGACTTTCTTTTAAGTCGCTAAACGCCATATTATGAAGTTACTTTTTTGGCCTTTGCTTTGGCCTTATCTACGGAAGCCTCTGTATGAAACTTAGCATTTTGCTTTCTTAATGCTTCCAACTTGTCTTCCATTGCCAACAATATATCATCAGCTTTAAAACTAGCAGATGAGAGTGTCTCATTTAATTTTTCTTCAAAACTATGACGAGCACGTTGGGCTTTTTCGCTTAAAGTGCTTGTTGTTTCCTGTATTTGCTTATTTAACTGCTTCTGCGCATTCTTAGCTTCTTTGCTAAGTTTATCTCTTGTTTTTGAACCTTTATCTGGTGCGTAAAGAATTCCGATACCAGCACCGATTGCTGCGCCTGTTAATAATGCAAGAAGTGTTTGACCTGTATTTGATGCCATTGTTTTATAATTTTATTAGTTAATAACATCAAAGGTAGTTAACGGACTTTCATCTTGTTGTTAACAACCGGTTAATAGTTAATTTTTAAACTATAAATTTCTCTTAAAAAGTGCAAATTATAGCCAAATTATCTTAAAATATGAGTTATTTTCAAATTTAAATGTTAATTATTCAGACAATTTTACCCAAGAGTCGCGTAGCGGAACTGTACGGTTGAAAACTACTTTTTCCGCAGTTGAATCACGGTCAACCACAAAATAGCCCAAACGTTGAAACTGAAATTTATCTTCCGCAATAGAATCTTTCACACTTGGTTCTGCATAGCCTGTAATTACTTGTAATGAGTCTGGATTTATAAAATCCATAAAATCCTTTTCTTTATGGGTATCTGGAGATGCCTCAGTAAAAAGACGATCGTAAAGACGTACTTCCACAGCTAATGCGTGCTGCGCAGAAACCCAGTGAAGCGTGCCTTTTACTTTGCGAAGTGAAGCTTCAGAATCACTTCCACTTTTACTGTCGGGATCGTAGGTACAATGTATTTCAGTAATATTTCCTTCGGAATCTTTAACTACACTTTCGCCTTTAATAATATATGCATTCTTTAAACGCACTTCTTTCCCAATTGTTAAACGGAAAAATTTACGATTCGCTTCTTCAAGAAAATCATCTCTTTCAATTAAAAGTTCTTTTGAAAAAGGAACTTCGCGATAGCCTGCACTTTCGTCTTCTTGATTATTTTCCGCTTCCAGCATTTCGGTTTTGCCTTCAGGGTAATTGTCTATAATTAATTTCACCGGATCTAAAACCACCATTATTCGAGGTGCTTTTTTGTTCAAATCTTCACGAACATTGAATTCTAAATGTGAAACATCTATCAAATTTTCGCGCTTACCAACACCAATGCTATTTGCAAAATTTTTGATGGATTCTGGCGTATATCCTCTTCTGCGAAGACCAGAAATTGTTGGCATTCGCGGATCGTCCCATCCAGTAACAACACCGCTACTTACCAACTGTGCAAGTTTACGTTTGCTAACTAAAGTATGACTTAAATTTCTACGGGCAAATTCGCGCTGCTTAGGGCGTAATTTTTCTTTTTCGTACACTTGGTCCAAAAACCAATCGTAAAGCTCTCTATGGGGTAGAAATTCGAGCGTACAGAAGGAATGAGATACTTGTTCGATGTAATCGCTTTCACCGTGGGTCCAATCATACATTGGGAAGATTTTCCAATCTGTACCTGTGCGGTGGTGATGCTTAGTAATAGTTCTATACATAACAGGATCGCGCATCAACATATTTGGCGATTCCATATTTATTTTAGCACGAAGTACGTGTTCACCTTCTTTGGTTTCGCCATTCTTCATTTT
Organism: Aequorivita sp. IT1282; assembly: GCF_058068205.1. Lineage (NCBI taxonomy): Bacteria > Pseudomonadati > Bacteroidota > Flavobacteriia > Flavobacteriales > Flavobacteriaceae > Aequorivita > Aequorivita sp. IT1282. The sequence continues at coordinate 186,970 of NZ_JBYRHR010000002.1, forward strand.
TTCAAGCAATTCTAAATTTTCGGCAACCGAACGCGCTCTAAACGGACTAGGTTTTCCAGGAGTATTTGGTGTTCCTTTTTGTTCTGCAATTACTTCAGAAGTTTGTGAATCTACATATGCCTTTCCATCTTTTATAAGTTGAACTGACCAATCATATAACTGCTGAAAATAATCTGAAGCATAGCATTCAGTAGCCCATTCATACCCTAACCACGAAATATCGCGTTTTATAGAATCAACAAATTCTTGTTCCTCTTTTGCTGGGTTTGTATCGTCAAAACGTAGATTAACGGGGGCATTGTATCTTTCACCCAAACCAAAATTTAAGCAAATAGATGAGGCATGACCAATGTGCAGATAACCGTTTGGCTCTGGTGGAAAACGAAAACACAGTTCTTCTTTTTTATAACCTTTTGTAAGATCTTCTTCAATAATGTGCTCTATAAAATTCAGCGGCGCGGCTTCCTTTGTCATATATTTTAGTTTAAAGACGTAAACTGTCTTGTAAATAATGCTTTTGATTTTAGTGCTACAAAGGTAACCAAATAACATAAAAAAGTATCTTTGCGAAAACTAATTACATGGGAACTATTCGCTTAAAAAACATAAAGATTTATGCCTTTCACGGCTGCTTAATTGAAGAGGGGCAAATAGGTTCAGACTATTTAGTAAACGTTTCTGTGAAAGCAGATTTAAAAAATGCGTCAAACACTGATGAGCTTGCAGATACCGTAGATTATGTTATGCTGCAAAATATTGTTCGCGAAGAAATGGCGGTTCGCGCCAAACTTTTAGAGCAGGTTGCAAAAAGAATAATTGATTCCATTCTTTTAAAAATTGAAATGGTAACTGAAGTAAAAGTTTCTGTAGCCAAAAGAAATCCGCCAACTGGAGGCGATGTAGCCGAAGTGAGCGTTACATTGAAAAGGAAAAGGTAATTTGCTTTTTTAATAGGATTTTTAAGTTTAATTTTTTTACATTTGCAAGCCTTAATAAGGCATCGTGGCCGAGTGGCTAGGCTCAGCTCTGCAAAAGCTGCTACAGCGGTTCGAATCCGCTCGATGCCTCAAAAAAACCTCAACATAACGTTGGGGTTTTTTTATTTATAAGAAGTGTTACAGTAGTTCCCTACGAAACCTTCAATATAAATTTGGAAGGTGTTTCTATTTATTATAAATTTCGAAATATGAAAAGATTTAAAAATAGATTATTGGCAATTGGAGTTTTACTTATGGTTATCTCCTGCAAAACCTATACAATTCCGGTAGAAAGTTTTCGAGAACAAATGATTGGTGAAACTTCGGAAAATGTAAAAAACACCCAAATTAATAACCCACTTTTTCATCGGGATATTAAATATAATTCAAATAATATCAGACAAATTATTGTAACCGATAAAGATGGGAATACAACATTTTTAGACAACTCACCATCAATCGAACTGCGGGTTACGGATGTAAATTCAAAAAAATATCAATTCTATTTTGATACAGTTATTTTGGAAAATGATACATTGAAAGGTGTGCGTTCGCGATTTTTGCAAGGTTTAACGAGAGAAATTCCTATGGATAGCATTGTGCAAATAGAAATACAGGACGGTGGTAAAAAATATAATTACAGAAATTAATAATCTACTAATTATAATATTATAACGGCTCTTCAATAGGTGGAATAGGCTTCTCCAGCGGATGCTGATTTACAGGAATTTTTTCAAGTCCCGCCTCCACTCCTTTTGGGAAAATTCCTTGGGTAAGTAGTAATATACCAAACGCCAGTATTAAAATACTAATCCATTTTTTGGTTTTGAAAATTACGCGGGGAGTCATTTTATTCTTCAGTCTTTTTGCTAAAATCATTTTTAAAAGATCGGTGAGAAAAAATGTAGCCAACACCGTAGCAATAAACAGAAACACTCCATTATCTGAAGTGGTTAGCGCATTGGCCATTATTAATGTACCTATCCAACCAGCTAAAACACCAAAGTTTACAAAATTTAAAAGAAAGCCTTTTAGGAATAAACCACCAAGATTTTTCTTCACCTTAACCGCATAATGCTCGCGGACAATTTTGAAAATAGATTTGTTAGTACGTATGTAGGAAATGATTCCGTAAGCTATTAAAATAGCCCCTCCAAAGATAAGTAACCCTGGATCATTCTTAACTTTTTCAAGAATTCTGCTGGTGCTGTAAAAAGCGATTAATATAAAAATAACATCAGCAACAAGAGCCCCGAGATCAAAAAAAATAGCGGCTTTAATTCCTTTGGTAATTGCCGTTTCAATCAATGTAAAAAACACTGGTCCGACTGCAAATGCCAATAAAAATCCGTAAAATGCTGCGTAGAGTAAACCGTCAAACATAGTAAGGGTAAAAATACAAATTACTTTTACCCAAACGCTTTAAAATTTTAATTTTTAGCTTTAACTATTTCAATATTTCCGCCTGCACGTCTTTTCCTTTTTATGTCTTCGGGATTACCGTGAACTTTAATAGAACCGCCTGCAGTTACTTTGGCATCTATTTTTTCAGTAGTATAAATATTAGCAACTCCACCGGCAGTTACACTAACCGTTGTTTCTGCAGTAATAAGATTTAAACCTTCGTAAACTCCACCAGAATTTATTGTAATATCCTGTTTGTTTGCAACTCCTTTCGCTTCAATAATTCCACCAGAAACAGCTTTTATAATGATATTTTCAGAAGAAATTTCTACATTTATTTTAGCGCCTTCTTGGGACCTAAGTACTAGTGAAGGTACTTTTATTTCAGATTCTGAATAAATAACCGAACCTTCGTTAGCATCGATAACCGAAATATTTTTAAAGTAAAGCGTTACATTGGTTGCGTTCCCATCAAAACGTTCTTCCAACTGCATTCGTATTTTTAAAACACCGTTGTCGTTTATTGTTTTTACATAATCTGAATTAATGCCGTTTACAACTACTTCGTTTTTGTCTGCAGGTACAAGTTTTACCGTAATTAGATCGTAAACTTTCAATTCACTAAAATCGCCAACTTCTGTGGTTTGCTGTGAAAATGAAATAGCTGATACGCAAAGTATAGCTATTAAAATCAGTTTTTTCATCGGTACTATTTATTAGTTTTTAACTTAGTTTTGATGACCAATCATCGTGAAATCTAAATGTTTCTTAACTAAATCTGCATTTTTTACTTTCACATAAACTTCATCACCAAGGCGATAAACGTTGTTCGTTCGTTGACCAATTACTGCAAATTCGTCTCTGTCAAATTCGTAACGGTCATCCTGTAAATCTTGTAATCTGACCATTCCTTCGCATTTATTCGAAATAATTTCAATATAAATACCCCATTCAGTAACTCCAGAAATTACACCTAAAAATTCTTCGTCTTTATGGTCCTGCATATACTTTACTTGCATATACTTTATACTATCGCGTTCGGCATTAGTAGCTAGGCTTTCCATATCGCTACTATGGCTACATTTTTCTTCGAATTCTTCCTCTTTTGCAGTTTTTCCATTTTCTAAATAATGCTGCAATAAACGGTGCACCATTACATCTGGATAACGACGAATAGGTGAAGTAAAGTGCGTATAGTAATCGAACGCCAAACCATAGTGACCAATGTTGTGAGTGGTATACATAGCCTTACTCATACTTCGGATGGTAAGTGTGTCTATTAAGTTTTGTTCCTTTTTACCTTGAACATCTTTTAAAAGCTTGTTCATTGAAGTAGCTGTAGTATGACGGTCTTTGGTGTTTAATTTATAACCAAAACGCTTTATAATATTTTCTAAAGCTGCTATCTTTTCATCGTCCGGTTCATCGTGAACACGGTACACAAAAGTCTTTTTTGGTTGTTGTTTTCCTATGAATTCAGCTACACTTCTATTTGCCAAAAGCATAAATTCTTCAATCATTTTATTGGCGTCTTTACTCTCTTTAAAATAAACACCTTCGGGATTACTCTTTTCGTCTAAAATGAATTTTACTTCCACTTTATCAAAAGAGATAGCGCCAGCTCGCATACGTTTTGTACGTAATATTTTAGCTAAACGATCCATTTCTATAATAGCCGAAGCTATTTCTGGTTTAACCGTGTATTCCGTATCTGTAATTGAAATATTTGAAGGAATAATATGTGTTTCTTCTTTAGGATTCTCAATAACATGTTGTGCTTCTTCATACGCAAAACGGGCATCGCTATACGTTGCCGTTTTTCCAAACCATTGATTAACAACTTCTGCTTTTTGATTCATTTCAAATACTGCAGAAAAAGTATATTTTTCTTCGTTTGGACGAAGTGAACAAGCGTTGTTTGAAAGAATTTCCGGAAGCATTGGCACTACTCTATCTACTAAATAAACCGAGGTTGCGCGTTCGTAAGCTTCATTATCCAACTCGTTTCCTGGAGTAAGATAATGTGAAACGTCTGCAATATGAATTCCTATTTCGTAGTTTCCGTTGTCTAATTTTTCAAAAGATAGGGCATCATCAAAATCTTTCGCATCCTTCGGATCTATAGTAAAAGTTAACGCCTCTCGCATATCGCGACGCTTTTTAATTTCAGATTCTTTAATTGAAGTATCAATTTTATTAGCGAAATCTTCCACTTCTGGTGGAAAATCATACGGTAAGCCGTATTGTGCTAAAATAGAATGAATTTCAGTATTGTGTTCTCCTGGCATTCCCAGAACTTTTATAACACTTCCGAAAGGAGAATCAGCTTTTTCTGGCCAATCTTCCATTGCAACTAGTACTTTTTCGCCATTTTTAGCGCCGTTTATTTTATTCTTTGGAACAAAAATATCGGTGTACATTTTATAATCTGTAACATCAACAAAGGCAAAATTTTCTTGTACTTGAATGGTACCTACAAATTCTGTTCGTTTGCGTTCTATAATTTTTGTTACTTCACCTTCAGTCTTGCTGCCTTTTTTGCGTTTAAAAACATAAACTTCAACAATATCGCCATTTAGCGCTTTGTTTAAGTTTTGATTTTTCACATAAATATCTTCTTCTAAATCTTCAACAATAATATAACCTTGGCCACGGCCAGCTATATCTACTTTTCCGGTATAATAATTTTGTGAAGGGGTAAGTATGTATTTGCCGCGTTCAATTTCCTGAATGCTACCTTTTCCTTGCAGATCCTTTAGTTTTTTTACTATTTGGTTTCTGCTACTGGCGTCGTCCAGTTGTAATTTTGCGGCAATTTGTTTGTAGTTGAAAGCTTGTGAATGATCTTTCCGAAGAATGTTTAAAATGGTTTGGGAAAGATTTTCAATTTTATTGTTATTCTTTTTTCGTTTTTGTTTTGGCATAGTATATTTTGTAATAATCGTAAAAGTACTACTTCTCGTAGAATGACGTGTTTACATTAGCAAAGATTTAGTACCTTATGGTAGGTTAATAGCTTATTAAGTTAGTAGTTAATTAGGGTTTCGTCTAAATAATTAAGTAACCCCACCACTTTAAATTATATTTTTGAAAAGTTAGACATATTTTGAATTGATTATATATTATTTTATAATTTCAGTAAACCGAAAATGAAGCATTTTAAAACCATAGCAATCTTTCAATATCCTGCAGAATACGCGGTGCTTCAACTTTTGTTTGATCAGGCGGAAATTCGGTATTTCTTTCAAAATGAAACCATGATTGGTGTTTTTCCTTTCTATTCTAACGCTATGGGTGGTATTAGACTTCAAGTTCATATTGAAGATATAGAAGAAGCTGAAGAAATTATTAAAAATCTTGATCATCCTTCCAATCTTAAAATAGTTTAATAAAGTGCGTAATACAATTTTCATTTATTCCTTCATCTTAAATTTCATTATAAATCCCTTTTTTGAGTTATCAACATATATTAATACATCATTTGTTTTTTTGAAATTATTAAAATAAAAAATGGTGATGATTATGGGGTGTTAATATGTACAATAACTTTTTGAAGATTTGTTTTGAAATTAATTTATCCTCTTTTAATAATAGGTTGTTAACATAGATTTAAGATTTAATAGCCTTGAAAATAATAGAATAGAAATAGTAATTAACAACTGTGAACAACGTAATTTGATAAGTGAATTGTTATAAGTTTTTTTAGAAATGTTGTTTGGAAGGGAAGAATTTTTGATGACAACTAATATGTAAAAAAGGAGTTATTATTTAGGTTTATTAAAATACTTGAACCTATTGTAAATAATAACCACATCTGCAATTTTAGTTGTCGTATTTCAGTGAACAAATATCAACAATGTTGTTAACTATAATGTGAAGTTGTGGTTAAGAAATCATTACTATTTTAAAACCAATTGGTTAAAACGGGTTCACTGACTTTGTCTTCAATAGTGATTAAAATATAATTTTTTACTCTTAAAATTTTATGTAAGAAAATTTCTGAATCCGAAATCATTACCTTTGAAAAAAAATAGATATTATGAAAATTTCCATCGGTAACGACCACGCAGGCACAGAGTATAAATATGAAATAATTTCGTTTCTTGAAAAGGAAGGACACACTGTTATTAATCATGGAACCGATTCTGAATCGAGTGTTGATTATCCAGATTTTGTACATCCAGTAGCAGATGATGTTGAAAACCAAAAAGTAGATTTAGGTATTATAATCTGTGGTAGTGGTAATGGCGCTAATATGACCGCTAACAAACATCAAAAAGTGCGTTCGGCACTTTGCTGGACAAAGGAAATTACCCAACTTGCACGTCAACATAACGATGCAAATATTTTAAGTATTCCGGCACGATTCACTAGCAAACCACAAGCTGTAGAAATGGTTAAAACCTTTTTAGCAACTGAATTTGAAGGCGGTCGTCATCAAAACCGGGTAGAAAAAATTGCCTGTTCATAACCGTTTAAAATGCCTCACAATCACGAACACTCTCACATCCATTCACATCCAGATTTGAAAGGAAGAAAGTTATTGCTTTCCATTCTTTTAAATATTGGTATTACCGTTGCACAAGCAATTGGTGGTATTATTTCTGGTAGCTTATCGTTGTTATCTGATGCGCTTCATAATTTTAGCGATGTGCTTTCATTGGTGGTTAGTTATATTGCCGATAGATATTCAAAAAAAGAGGCATCTGTAGAAAAGACTTTCGGTTACAAACGCGCCGAAATAATAGCTGCTTTTGTAAATTCTGCTACTTTAATAGTAGTTGCGATTTATCTAATTTACGAAGCTTCTATTCGTTTTTTCAATCCACAAGCTATTGAAAGTAACTTAGTTATTTGGTTAGCTATTTTAGGTATCTTCTTTAATGGTTTTAGTGTTTTATTACTTTTTAAAGATTCAAAAAGTAATATGAATATGCGCTCAGCATATCTTCATTTAATTACTGATATGGCTGCATCAGTAGCTGTTTTAATTGGCGGTTTATTAATGAAGTATTACGAGTGGTTTTGGGTGGATAGCCTACTAACAGTTTTAATAGCACTATATTTATTAGTAATGGGTTACGATTTACTTAAAACTTCTTTCAGAGTTTTAATGTTATTTACTCCCGGAGATTTAAATTTGGTTGTTATTAGTGATGCGCTTTGTGAAATTCCTGAGATAAAAAACGTGCACCATATGCATATTTGGCAGCTCAATGAAGATGAGACACATTTAGAAGCACATATCGATTTTTATGAAGACGTAACCCTTTCACAATTTGACGCTGTGCTTACGAAGGTTGAGGAAGTTCTTTATCGCGATTACGGAATTAATCACGTTACTATTCAGCCCGAACATCAAAAAGACGACCCAAAGGATATAATTGTTCAAGATTGATTTTATTTAAAAAGCTATGGAAATTGACGTAAAGAATTTTGAGGAATTAAGCATAAATGAACTGTACAAAGTTTTGCAATTACGAAGTGAAGTATTTGTAGTAGAGCAAGATTGCGTCTATCAAGATATTGATGGAAAAGACGAACGTGCTTTGCATGTTATGGCTTGGGAAAATGAATTATTAGTTGCTTATACGCGCTGCTTTAAAGCTGGCGATTATTTTGATGAAGCATCTATAGGAAGAGTTTTAGTGCGTGAAAATTATCGAAAACTTGGTTATGGGCATGAAATTACTAAAGCGTCCATAAAGGCTATTAAAACAAATTATAAAGCCAATACCATTAAGATATCGGCTCAAATTTATTTAGTCATTTTTTACGAAAGCCACGGTTTTAAAACTATTGGCGACCGTTATATGGAGGATGGAATCCCGCACATTGCTATGGTTAGAGCTTAATAAGGTTTTTTTCCAAATTAAGGTCTTTCAGCATTTCGTCTGTAAATTTATAATGACCACGACGGGTAATTATTTTAAAACGCTGATTTCTCATTCGCGTTAAAGTATCTAAAAATTGCCATTTCGATTTAAGCAATCGCGGTTTTGCTGATTTTAAACTTATTTCGAAATAATGTTTTATGCCAGCACGATCAGCAACAATGTCTGGGGTAATTACTACATCGCTATCTTTTTTATGATAGGATTTTGGAGTTTCATAACCGTCCACATCAGCCTGAATGTGTTCAAAACCCCTGTTCTCTAAATAGGCTACAGATTCTTTTAGAATCTCCATATTTTCATCTCTGTCTACTTTTAACATAAGGCCTAAAGTACGATAATATTGATAAACAGTGAGTTAAGCTTATGTTAAGTGAAGAAAAAGTTTTGTTAGGGATATATATATTGATGGTTTCATTTTATTTTTTAAATGAAATTATCCAAGTAATCTATTCGAAATGATATTGTCATTCGGGAAGGAGTAATTTCTAAAAAGTACTTTAGCATAATATATTAAATCATTTAAAATTGTGAATATTTCATTGGTCAAAATAACTACGATTTCTATTTCTATACTTTTTATGGGAATGGGTCAAATTTATTCCCAAACGGGCTGTACAGATCCTCTAGCTAATAATTATAATCCGGATGCTATGCAAAACGATGGGAGTTGTACGTACAATTCTGTAGCAGTTTCTACTACAAATAGCTATCAGTTGGACGCCGAACTTGCAGAAACTTCGGGACTAATTTATTGGGAGGAGAACCTCTGGACGCATAATGATAGTGACGATAACAATCTCTATAAACTTAACCCTTCAAATGGTTCAATTGAGAGTGAAATTTCCTTAGAACCTCTAATAAATGTAGATTGGGAGGAAATATCGCAAGATGACGATTATATATACTTGGGGGATTTTGGGAATAATCTCAATGGCAATCGTATAGATTTAAAAATTATTCGCGTTACCAAGGTTTCAATACAAGCTGGAACGCCTGAATTTGACTTTATAAATTTTGCATATGAAGATCAGGTCGATTTTACTCCTCAGGAACCCAATAATACCGATTATGACTGTGAAGCTTTTATTGTAACTACTGATGCTATTTTTCTTTTTACAAAGGAATGGGTAAGTAATAAAACTAGGCTCTATAAAATCCCTAAGATCCCTGGTACATATCAGGCTGAATTACAAGATACATATGATATTGATGGGTTATTAACTGGTGCAGTATATAAAAAAGATGAAAACATTATTGCTCTTTCAGGCTATAGCAACTTTTTACAACCTTTTGTTTTTCTGTTATATGATTATTTTGGAGAGGACTTTTTTGGGGCGAACAAACGGAAACTAGGTATAAACTTGCCATTTCATCAAGTAGAAGGAATTACCACCAGTGACGGTCTAAATTATTATATTTCTAACGAAAGATTTGACAGCACGGGAACAATCCAAAAATTGCACACTTTATACCTTACTCCGTATTTAGATCAACATCTTAGCATTTTATCAATTGAAGATAATGAGCAGTTTAAAATATTTCCTAACCCAACAACTTCCTTGCTTGAAATTGTAGATACTCAAAATTTGTTTCCTTTAAATTATATCATTTTTGATTCTGCTACAAAAAAAGTGAAGGAAGGTACGCTCTCAGCCCAACATTCAACCATTAACGTTTCGGAATTGTCTACGGGAAATTATATTTTAAAAATTGGGGAAAAAGCGTCGAATTCATTTAAAATTATAAAGGAATAGTTTTTTCTTTTAAGCTTTGGAATCCTTTAAAACCGAAAGCAACTTTTTTAAAAACAGCCTTTATTTTCGCATAAAGACACAATATATTGTTTTGCTTGTTTTTAATTAGTACTACTCACTAACATAAGAATGATTAAAAGTATTTACTCTATTTCTTTCCTCCTTTTCTATTATTATAAAGATGTAAACAGGAATTAAAAAAATTAAAGCAACTGCATACAATCCCATCGAATTATTAGAATATCTTAGAACTTTTAACCAAAATACCAAAACCAAAATTGAACCGATTAAGAAAATAGTACCAGCTAATAGATATGCCAATTTTGATTCCTTAGCATAAATTTTATTCAATCGCGTTTTAATTTTCGAATTACACTTGCTACAATTTAGTGTCTTAGTTTTTCCATACTTCATTGCATATTCAACACGAGTAGCTGTAGTAGATTTAAAGCTATTCTCGTATTTACAATTCGGACATTTTAAGTATAGATTCAAAATCAAAATTTTTAACCTTAATAGGTCTCGACTGACCTCGACCGAGACAAAATTCACTTCAAAATTTTCTTATACCTCCCTGCATCATTCAAAACTGAAACAGCCTCTAAAATCTCTGGATTGTGCTCAATTTGATAATTATACAATCCTTCTCTATAGAAATATCGTTTCAAAATTTCATCAATTAATAAAGACTCTATTTCTACTTTTTTGTCAATAACGGCTTTATCTTTTGCATTGTCGATTGCGGCCATAAGTTGGTTGTAACTCGTCGCAATCTCTTTACTCATATCATCACCTTCCGAAATTTTTAAACCTTCTGCAAACTTCTTTTCTGTCTCGGTTTCGTATTCAAAATTGTTGTCTTTTAAAAACTTAAGAAAATCTTGAAAATCGGCTTGGGTGAATTTAAAATCCTTCCAATCTGCCATTTGGTGGCTGTAATAATATTTTGTTGCGTAGTCGAAAATAGCATTGTCTTTCAAAAGTGCTGTGGTGATTGGACTAAAAACAGCCGACTTTAATTCAACATCCGGAAGGATTCCGCCGCCGTCATAAACCGTTCTGCCGCCTCTGGTTTTGTACGCGTTGTATTCTTTTGCATCTTTCCTGATAGGGTCTCCATTTTCATCGCGATGCCAATAATCTAAAGCCTGAATAGACCTGCCACTAGGCGTGTAATAACGAGAAATGGTAACTTTTAACTGCGTTCCGTATGTTAGTTTTTTTGGTCGTTGCACCAATCCTTTTCCGAAACTACGTGCGCCCACAACTACTGCGCGGTCCAAATCTTGTAAGCCACCGGAAACAATTTCGCTAGCGGAAGCACTTCTTCCATTTACCAAAACCACAACAGGAATTTCTTTATCAACTGGGTCGTATTTGGTTTTATAAACTTGGTTGTATTTTTCAATTACAGACTTTGTAGTTGTAATAACTTCGCCTTTATCAACAAAAAGATTTACCACATTTATAGCTTCATTCAGCAATCCACCAGGGTTTCCGCGTAAATCCAATATAATTTTTGTGGCTCCCTGCGACTTTAAATCTACCAGCGCCGCCTTGGTTTCAATTGTAGTTTTACTATTGAATTGCGAAAGCACGATATAACCAATGTCGCTATTTATTAGTTTGTAATAGGGTACAGCTTTAATATCTACCGCGTCGCGGGTAATGATGGTTGTGGCTAATTTTCCTTGGCGTTTGTAAGTTACTTCTACTTTAGAACCTGGGGCACCTTTTAATAATTCGCCAGCATCGTCTTGCAAATCGGCAACTGTAATATCGCCAATTTTTACAATTTCATCGCCAGCTTTTAAACCTGCTTTATCGGCTGGATAATCTTTATAAGGCTCAACAATAATAATTTTATCCTTTCTGCTTTGTGCAATTGCGCCAATGCCTGTATAAACGCCCGAATTATTGATTCTAGCGTCCTCTACTTGCTGTTCGTTCCAATAGACAGTGTAAGGGTCTAAATCTTCCAACATTCCCTTTATGGCTTTGTCCATAAGCGTGGCAGGAGTAACTTCGTCCACGTAATTCATGTTCAATTCTTTGAATAGCGTTGTGAAGATTTCAATCTGTTTGGCAATTTCGAAAAAGTCACTTTTAAAACTTACCGTGGTAAAAAATATACCAAGGGCCACAATGGGAATTATTATTCTTTTTTTCATTTTGTTGAAATTTATATATCCTGCAAGGTTTCAAAAACCTTGTAGGTCTTTATGACTGATCTCGAAACCTACAAAGTCGGGAAAAAGACCCTGCAGTTTTCTGAAATTTTAATGCGTTTTCCTTTTCTTTTTTAACAATATACGAAGAATGACAACAACTACAATTGCAACGAGGAATAAAGGCCAAAGGTATAAAATGCCTAAGAAAAACACCGAAATACCATTCCAGCCGCCTTGCATAGCGTTTTTCATTTTTTGACCGTACGATTGAGTAACTCCAGTTTCGGCAGTGGTTTTATAGAATTCAATATTCACGGTACTCATAGATACTTGACTTTGCAAATATTGCAAACGCCCTTGTTTTGCTTCAATTTCTTCACGAATATTTGAAAGTTCGCGTTCTATTTCAAGCATATCTTTTACGTTGTTGGCTTTTTTCAGCAATTCCAGATATCTGCTTTCAAGTTGGCGTTTTGCTTTTAAACGCGCTTCCAGATCTACAAATTCTTCGGAAACATCTTGTCGGTTAATTTCGCGACTATCGAAATAAGCCACCCCTTCAGAAACACCATCGATAAAGGGTTGAAAGTTTTCTGTGGGAACGCGAACAATTAAGTTTTTATAAAGACGGTTGTAATCTTTTCCACTATTGTCACTTTGCACCAAGCCTTTGTATTGCGATGCAAGCTGAAGAATTTTTTTGTGCGTGGCCTCTACATCAATTGTTTCAAAAGCTAAGCGGGCAGTTTTAATTATTTTCTGTTCTTCTTGTGGCGGAGGCGTGAGTTGCTGCGTAAATGAAGCTTCTGTCATCATCTTTACATCTGCCATTGAAGAATCTCCCGCATAATTTTTATTGGAACTTCCATCCGAACATCCCAAGACAAACAATAAAAGTAACGTGCTAATTATTTTCATCCCCTAATTTTTTAAGCAGCTTTTGCATTGCTTTTTCCAGCTCGGCATACTGCGGTTTTACTTTTCCTAAATAAAGAATGAGCATCACAAATTTCTTGCCGTGAATTTCTTCAAGCAAATGTTTGTTAAGTCGGTATGCTTCGCGAAGCTGTCTTTTTACCCGATTTCGATCCACAGCAGATTTAAAATTCCGTTTCGGAACAGCGAATGCGGCAAGGTGAGTTTCAATATTTTCCTTCGGAAGAAAAAATATTTTTATAGGAAATTTAAAAAGCGTTTCACCTTCCAAAAACAATTTTTCAATCGTTTTAGAACTTTTTAATTTTTGAGGTTTTGGAAATTTTTGGTTCACGCTGTAAATATATAAAAAGAAAGACCTCAAAGGTTTTTAAAACCTTTGAGGTCTAATGTCATTTCAACAATTTCCCCCTTTGGGGGCTAGGGGGCTTCCCATAAATTATTGTCAGGATTAATATCGGCCATTCGTCGTGTGGCATCAATCATCATATTTTTTATTTTTTTACCGTTTTTTATTTCAAAAGTATAGGTTGGATATGCCCACGCCCAGTCTTCTAAAACAGTTCGTTTTAAATCTGTAAACGGATTTGGTTTTTCGCCCCAAGTCATTCGCAATGGAATGTAAAATAACTCTTGCGTCCCGTCTTCATAATTTACATAAAGGTCTATTGGCAATGGCATTAAACCAATTCTTTCCAAAGTAATCTTCGTGTTTTCTCCTTCATTTTCAACAGCTTTTATGCCGTAATCTATGGTATTTGTTGTTTGCGTAAAATCCATTAAATACCAATCTAACTCAAATCCTGAAACCTTTTCCGCAGTGCGAATAAAGTCGTTTGGCGTTGGATGCTTGAATTTAAAATCTGAGTAATAGCGCTTCAACGTTTTTGAAAGATTCTCTGGGCCAATAATGTACCCCAATTGCGTTAAGAATACAGAGCCTTTGCTATATGCATTTACGCCATAAGCGCGGTTGCTAGCATATCTATCTGCGTGCGTGGTTAGTGGTTGTTCCTTTCCGCTAGTGGCCATATATAAATAACCTCTGTATGAACCAGCATGCGGATTTGGCTTGTTTTCCTCCATAACATAATTCATCGCTTCGTCTGAAATGTATGAGGTAAAACCTTCATCCATCCACTCGTGCTTAAGTTCGTTTGTTGCCAAAACAAATTGAAACCAAGAATGTGCCAGCTCGTGAGCTGTTACTCCCACTAAGCTTCCAAACTCGCGACCACCGGTAATCATCGTGCTCATGGCATATTCCATTCCACCGTCTCCACCTTGAATTACTGAATACTGCTCATAAGGATATTGCCCAACTTGCTCGTTGAAAAATTCCATTAATGCTGCAGTTTTAGGCTGAAGATTTTTCCAGTTTTCGGCAATTTCAGGATCATTTTTATAGAAAAAATGAAGCGTTACGCCATTGGGTCCTGGGTAAGTGTCGTGCACATATTCATTATCTGCCGCCCAGGCGAAATCGTGAACATCTGGCGCTAAAAAGTGCCAAGTGTATTTTCCTTTTTTAGGTTTCATCCATTTTTGTCCGGGGGCTGTGTAGCCGTGGCCAACTTCCGCCGGATTTTGTAAATAACCAGTTCCACCGATAGTGTAGTCTGCGTCGATAGTGATAGTAACATCAAAATTACCCCATACCCCGTGAAACTCACGGCCAATATAAGGATCGGCGTGCCAACCTTCAAAGTCGTATTCTGCTAGTTTTGGGTACCACTGCGTCATTGTTAATGCAACACCTTCTGAACTATCTCTGCCTGAACGACGAACCTGCAATGGAACCTGTGCATCCCATTCCATATTAAATACGGTGCTCTCGCCTGGTGGGATGGGTTGGTTAAGCATAACTTCCATCACTGTTCCTTTAATTCTATATTTTGCTGCAACACCACTTTGAGTGAATAATGTAGGTTTAATATACCCAATTTCTTCAGGAGACAATTTTGAAATTCTATCCGTCACTCGGCTATCTGGATCGGCAATATTGCGCGAACGCACATCCATTTCGCTTCCGGGTTGAAAGGCGTTAAAGTAAAGGTGATAAAAAACCTTGTTTAAAGTATCGGGAGAGTTGTTTGTGTATTTCAACTCTTGCGTACCTTTATATTGAAAGGTTTTCACGTCCATTTGAACGTTCATTTTATAATCAACTTCTTGCTGCCAATAGCTAGTGTTATTTTGAGCTACAGCCGAAAAAAATACTGCTGATAAGAAAAATAGATTTACAATTAGCTTCATTATTTAGACATTTTATCGGCCATTATTAAGGCGTTATACATATTTACAATTTTACCAGATTTTGAAATATTTGAGAAAGATTCGGTATTGGAAGCTTCACCAGCCAAGATTACTTTTGTATTTATTGAAAGTCCACTATCCATCAAAATTTGCTTTACTTGTTTTGCGGAAAGGTTTGGATAATACGAACGAATCATTGCAGCTACTCCAGCAACTTCAGGAGATGCCATTGAAGTTCCTTGTAAATATTCATAAGTGTTTAATGGTGTGGTTGCCCAAATTTTAACGCCTGGAGCAAATACATCTACGTTTGTTTTTCCGTAGTTTGAAAAGTTTGCCACAATTTCGCTTCCATATTCAAAGTTAAGTGCACCCACAGATAAAAATGTATCTGCCATTTCGGTTCCATTATCAATCTGATCGTTTGGATAAATGTTTACGGTATCTAAGTCGAAACCGTCGTTTCCAGAAGCGTTCACAATTAAAACATCTTTTGAAGCTGCGTATTTTATAGCTTCATAAACCCAGTCTGCATGTGGAGAATAGTATTTTCCGAAACTTGTATTTACTACTTTCGCACCATTATCTACGGCATAACGAATTGCTAACGCAATATCTTTATCATACTCATCGCCTTCAGAAACTGCGCGAACAGCCATAATTTCTACATTATTTGCAACGCCGTCCATACCAATACCGTTGTTGCGTTCTGCGGCAATTATACCTGCAACGTGAGTTCCGTGTTTTACATTTTCTTTGGTAGGGTCTGGTCCTGCTACATTGTTATCACCATAAACATTATCCGTAATATCGTCTGGATCATCGCCTAAAACGCCACGAAAATCTTCAGTCATATTAAAATTACCCTTCAATCTTCCGTCGAAATATTTTAAACCGCCTTCAAGTTCTTTCAAAACTTCAGGTACGGATTCTGCAAAGTTCAGCATTTGGTTAAGCATTGCTATTTGTTGCTTTTCTTGTGGTGAAGGATTAGTTATAGCGGCTAAATCTTTTTGCGTATAATTTTCTTTACCAAGTTTCTTAGCCATTGATTGGTGCGTTGGCTTCAGTTGCGAAACAATCTGCCCGTAACGTTCTTTATTAGCCATTATCTCTGAAACTTCCTTCTCGTATTCAGCACTTGCTTTTAGATACAATGCGTAATCTTCGCGGTCTGCAGCACTAATTGAAGATTCACTTTTCCCTTCAAATTTTGGCTTCAATTTTCTGATGATACGCACATATTCCATGTTTTCATCGGTAATATCGCCAAGAAAATTCCAACCGTGAATATCGTCTATAAAACCGTTATTGTCGTCGTCAATACCATTTCCGGCTATTTCGCCTGGGTTGGTCCAGATTACGTTTTTAAGATCTTCATGTTCAATGTCTACTCCACTATCAATTACAGCTACAATTACTTTTGTGCCTTTACGTTTTTTAATTATTTCGCTGTAGGCTTTATCTACGCTCATACCTGGAACGGTATCTTTCACTAAATCCATCGCTGGCCAGTGTTTAAGTTGCGCATCTGTAAGCGGTACTATTTTTATGGGGTTTGAATCAATGTTTGAAATTGGTGTGGCAACAATAGTTGCTCCACTACCGCAGCTTGCAAATACAGTTGATAATGCAACTGCAAAAAGAGTGATCTTAAAAATTTTCATTTTTGAAATAAGGAATTAATTAAAAAATTCGGTGAGTGATAATGTTTCGTTTAGACGAACACCTTTATCAGTATTTTTTACGGTAATTATTGGGTTGTGAGCATCGTGTTCCATTAAAAGATAGAAATTGTTTTCCGCTGCTTTGTTTAGAAATTTTTCTTTTTCGGGAAGTGTCAGCAACGGTCGAGTATCATAACCCATCACAAACGGAAGTGGTAAATGGCCCGCTGTAGGCAATAAATCTGCCACAAATACCAGCGTTTTTCCTTTATAATTTATATGCGGAATCATTTGCTTGTCTGTGTGCCCGTCAACAAATAAAATTCCGAAATCGAGTTCGCTTGCCTCTGCAAAATCTGAGTTGGGTTGCGTCACAAACTTTAACTGCCCGCTTTCCTGCATGGGCATGATATTTTCTTTTAAAAAGGAAGCTTGTTCCCGTCGGTTGGGTTCGGTTGCCCATTGCCAGTGATCTTTATTGCTCCAATATGTAGCATTTTTGAAGGCTGGCTCGTAACCCGTTCGGTCTTTATTCCGTTGTACACTTCCTCCGCAATGGTCAAAGTGTAGGTGCGTCATAAAAACATCTGTTATGTCATCGCGATGAAACCCATATTTTTTAAGGGAATCGTCCAAATTATGATCGCCCCATTGGTAATAGTAGCTAAAGAATTTATCGTTTTGTTTATTACCCATTCCAGTGTCGATTAGCGTTAGCCGATCGCCGTTTTCAATAAGAAGACATCGCGCGGCAATATCTATCATATTATTTACATCAGCTGGGTTGGTTCTGGTCCAAAGAGTTTTTGGTACAACGCCAAACATAGCGCCACCATCTAGTTTAAAATTGCCGGATTCAATAGGGAATAATTTCATAATTTGAAGAAATGAATCGCAAATTAACAAAAGCCTTAGAGACCAAAGACCGAAGTATAACTTAATTATACTATTTTTAACAATTCATTAGTGTTTCGTGGAAGCGAAAAATCTTTATTTTTACCGAAAACCCAACTGAATGGTAGAACTTGCAGGAATTATAATTCTCGGAATCCTGGCCCAGTGGGTCGCATGGAAATTTAAAATCCCGGCTATTTTACCTTTAATTTTGATAGGACTACTAGTTGGTCCGATTTCCACATTTTTGTCAGAAGATGGAACTCAATGGCTTCAACCTATTTGGAATGGCGAAAAGGGATTATTTCCCGGTGAAAATCTTTTCTATTTTGTGTCTTTGGCCGTAGGAATTATTCTTTTTGAAGGTGGACTCACCTTAAAAAGAGACGAAATTTCAAAAGTAGGACCATCCATTGGTAAGTTGATTAGTATTGGTGCTGCCATCACTTTTATAGGTGCTGGTGTTGCTGCTCATTATGTGTTTGGACTCGATTGGCGTATTGCTTTTCTTTTTTCGGCCTTAATAATTGTTACGGGACCAACCGTAATTACTCCTATTTTAAGAAATATTCCACTTAAAAAAGATGTGGCTGCTGTTCTTAGATGGGAGGGAATTCTCATTGACCCCATTGGTGCTTTAGTTGCTGTACTTGTATACGAATTTATTAGTGTAGAAGGTGATTCTGGCTATACTAAACAGGCATTGTTAGATTTCGGAAAAATTGTTTTAATAGGAATGTCCTTCGGAATTACTGCAGGGTACGCGCTCTATTTCGCTATAAAAAAGAAACTCGTACCGCACTATTTATCAAATGTGGTATCTCTTTCGCTAGTAATGGCAGTGTTTGTTATAAGTGATTTATTCGCACACGAATCTGGGCTTTTGGCTGTAGTGGTAATGGGAATGTTTCTTGGTAATAGCGATTTGCCAAGCCTAAAGGAGCTTCTTTATTTTAAGGAATCACTAAGCGTTTTATTGGTTTCTATATTATTCATTTTACTTGCGGCAAACATAAGTGTTGAAGACTTATTGCTAGTTTATAATTGGAAAACAGCAATATTATTGGCAATAGTAATTTTTATACTTCGGCCTTTGACGGTCTTTGCCAGTACCATTGGCTCCTCGCTTAAAACCAATGAAAAGCTGTTTATAAGTTGGGTAGGCCCTCGCGGAATTGTTGCTGCAGGTATATCCTCACTATTTGGTACCAAGTTGGTTTCAAAAGGTGTAGTTGGAGCAGAATATATTACACCTTTAGTTTTTGCAGTGGTTTTAATAACTGTAATTATGAACGCCACAACAGCTAGAGTTGTTGCAAGCTGGCTAGGAGTCTATTTAAAAAAATCTGAAGGAATTATAATGGTTGGTGCTTCAAAAGCATCAAGACTTATTGCAACGTATTTACACAAAAACAACCGACATGTTGTGCTTATTGATTCCAACCAATTAAATATAAACAGAGCAAAAGAATTAGGTTTAGAGGCATTTACGGCAAACATCTATGCAGACGATCTAACAGATAATATAGAATTGAACGATGTAGGTTATTTACTTGCAATGACTGGGAGCGACGAAATTAACAAACAAGCTATTAACCGTTTTGGAAGATATTTTGGTGAAAATGGTACTTTTAGATTGATGACTTCTGATGAAATGCAGAAAAGACAAACGCTCTCTGCCAAAGAATTATTTTCGCACACCCACGATTATACAAAGTTTACACAAGTTGCTCAAGACTTCCCTTCTATTCAAGAAATTCCTGTGGAAAATCACAATCAATTTTTAAGAGTGCTAAATATTATAAGTGAAAACGAAAATGCGATCCCACTTTTCCTAAAACACGAAACGGGATATTTAAACCTCTTAAATGCACCATCAGAACTTGAGGTTGAAGTTGGGTGCAGTCTTGTATATTTAGGAAAACCAATGGATTTTGAAGATGTTGTAAACGCCACCAGAACCGAAAACGAAGGAAAGGCTTAGAAATAAATTTGAAATACAAACGTTTTCATAGAAACTACTTTTTAATGAAAAACTCTTTTTTAATTATAGCTATTATTTGCGGTCTGTCAGTTATATCTTGCAAGAAGGATGATGGCGGCAGTTGTACTACCTGTTCCTCTCCTGAGACGGCAGATTTTCAAGTTTGCGAAGAAAGTAATGGGAATGCATCTGTTAACGGCCAAAATACGGGAACACCTTATGATGTCTATATTCAAGGTTTACAAGAAGCGGGAGCTACTTGTGGGCAGTAAAATTTCGAATAAAACTACTAAAATTATATAATGAAAAAGCCCAGAAATTCTGGGCTTTTATAATTAATCGTTTAGCTTAAGTACTGCCATAAAGGCTTCCTGTGGAATTTCCACATTACCCACTTGGCGCATTCGCTTCTTTCCTTTTTTCTGCTTTTCAAGAAGTTTACGTTTACGTGAAATATCTCCACCGTAACATTTTGCAGTAACATCTTTTCGCAATGCTTTTACAGTTTCACGGGCAATAACTTTTGCGCCGATAGCCGCTTGAATTGGAATATCAAATTGTTGTCTTGGAATAAGTTGGTGCAATTTTTCGCAAATTCTTTTACCAATATCGTAAGCATTGTCACGGTGAAGTAAAGCAGAAAGTGCATCTACAATGTTTCCATTAAGTAGCACATCTACTTTCACAAGGTGCGACTGTCGCAATCCAATTGGTGAATAATCAAAAGAAGCATATCCTTTTGAAACAGTTTTTAGACGATCGTAAAAATCGAAAACAATTTCTGCTAAAGGCATGTCGAAAGTTAATTCAACCCGTTCTGTTGTTAAATATGTTTGATTGGTAATTTCACCTCTTTTCTCAATACAAAGTGACATCACCGAACCAACAAAGTCTGATTTTGTAATAATTGTAGCCTTAATATAAGGCTCTTCAACGCGGTTTAAAGATGAAGGTTCTGGTAAATCTGAAGGGTTGTTTACCAAAATTACTGTATCCGGTTGTTTGTTGGTAAAGGCGTGGTAAGATACGTTTGGAACGGTTGTTATTACCGTCATATTAAACTCTCTTTCCAACCTTTCCTGAATAATTTCTAGGTGAAGCATTCCTAAGAATCCACAACGAAAACCGAAACCAAGTGCCGCAGAACTTTCTGGAACAAAAACGAGAGAAGCATCGTTAAGTTGTAGTTTTTCCATCGAGTTTCTCAACTCTTCGTATTCTTCAGTATCAACAGGATAGATACCTGCAAAAACCATTGGTTTTACATCCTCAAAACCTTCAATCATATTGACTGTTGGGCTTTTAGAATCTGTAATTGTATCACCAACTTTTACTTCTTTGGCTTCTTTAATACCTGTTATTAGATAACCTACATCGCCTGTTTTAATAACATCTTTTGGTACTTGTTTCAGTTTTAAAGTTCCCACTTCATCTGCGTAGTAGCTTTTTCCGGTAGCCATAAACATAATGTGTTGCCCTTTTCTTACTTCGCCATTAAGGACTCTAAAATAGGTTTCAACTCCTCTAAAAGGATTGTAAACAGAATCAAAAATCAAAGCTTGTAAAGATTCATCCGGATTACCTTTTGGCGGCGGAATACGTTCAATAATAGCGCTTAAAATTTCATCGATTCCAAGACCTGTTTTTGCACTTGCAGGAATTACTTCTTCAGCTTTACAGCCTAAAAGATCAACAATATCGTCTGTTACTTCCTCTATGTTTGCTGAAGGAAGATCTACTTTGTTTAGCACCGGAATAATTTCTAAATCATTCTCTAACGCTAAATACAAGTTACTTATGGTTTGCGCCTGTATGCTTTGTGCCGCGTCAACGATAAGCAACGCACCTTCGCAAGCAGCAATAGATCGTGAAACTTCGTATGAAAAGTCTACGTGTCCGGGAGTGTCAATTAAATTAAGAGTATATTTTTCGCCTTTATAAACATAGTCCATTTGAATGGCGTGGCTTTTAATGGTAATGCCACGCTCGCGCTCCAAATCCATACTGTCTAATAATTGGGCCTGTTTTTCGCGATCTGTCACTGTACCGGTGGCGTCCAAAAGTCTGTCTGCCAAGGTGCTTTTTCCGTGATCTATATGGGCTATAATGCAAAAATTGCGGATGTTCTTCATAAAAATTCCTTCTCGTGCTATAAGTTGCAAATATATATTAAAAGAGTGACTATATTTATTATCATTCTAAGAGTTAAAAAAATAGCCTTCAAGATTTTGTTTTGAATATATTTTTAACATATTTGTAGTACGGTTGATATATTTCAGCTAGATTTATCATTTTCTCCCCAAGTTAAAGTCATAGTAACGGGTATCGCCCCAGATGTCTACTTATTGTTATGAGAAGATTATTCATATTTTTATCCTGCCTTCAGGCAAGTGTTATGATGGCTCAGGACCTAACAGTCTCTGGGAAGGTGAGCGATTTAGAAAAAACTCCATTATCTTTTGTAAACGTGTTGGTCTATAAGGCCGAAGCCGAAAGCCCATTTAAGGGAACTACCACAGATGAGGATGGTTCTTTTTTTATCAAGGGTTTACCAGTTGGAAGCTATAGCATTATCTTCAGTTATATTGGTTTTGAAGACTATCGGCAAACCGTCGAACTTTCTTCAAACGAGAACTTGGGAAATATTACTCTAAAAGCAAGTCAAGAAATGCTGGACGAGACCGTGGTTGTTGCAAAACTACCAACCATAAAAAAAACCGTCGGGAAATTAGTTTTCAATGTTGAGAATACTTCACTTTCCGTTGGCAGTACAATGGATCTTCTTAAAAAAACGCCCGGTGTCGTCGTTATTGGCGAAAGTATTCAAGTAAAGTTTTCATCTCCGATTATCTATATTAACGGAAAACGGGTTTATCTTTCAGATTCGGAAGTAACTTCACTTTTGGAAAATACCGATGCTACAAATATTAAATCTATTGAAGTTATTACAAACCCTACTGCAAAGTACGATGCCGAGGCGGGAACAGTACTAAATATTGTTACTTCGAAGGCAATTTCAATAGGTTATAAAGGTTCGGTAAACACTACATACACCCAAGGTATTTATCCGAAATATAATTTCGGAACTTCACATTTCTATAAAAACAAATGGCTGAACCTATACGCCAGCTATAATTACAATACCAAAAAGGAGTATAAAGAAGACGATAACTTCATCCGTTTTTTTGAGCCAGATGAGGTATCTACAAAATCTATTTGGGAAACAGAATTTAATAGAACTACAAATTCTGAAAATCATAATGGAAATATAGTTTTAGATTTCTCCTTAGATGAAAAAAATACACTTAGTCTAACCTCAAGTATTTCGGTGGCTCCGACAAGTACGTATTATAACAATGGGAATGCCTCTATTTATGATGCCAAAAAACAGTTAGACTCTATAAACACTACCATGAGCGAGGTGAATTATAAAAAGGATAACTTAAATTTTGCCCTAGATTATCAAAGAAAATTAAACGAAAGCGGAGCAACTATCTCTGCAACGGCCAATTATATTTATTACAACAGCTATCAAGATCAAGGTTTAAGCACCGATTACTTTTTGGCAGACAATGAGTTTTTACGGAACTACAGCTTTTTTACAAATTCAGCACAGAAGAGCAATATTTTTACGGGACAAACAGATGTTTCTACAGGTTATTGGGGTGGTAAATTGGAAGTTGGTTTTAAAGTGAGCAATATAGATACTGAAAGCAAAATAGACTTTTTTAATACTCTTAATAATATAAATACTTTCAATAATGCACTTTCAGATGATTTCAATTATAATGAAAATATCTACGCCGAATATATAAACTTCGAAAAGGAATGGGAGAAATGGAGCTTTACTGCCGGACTGCGTGCGGAATACACAGAAACTAATGCTATTTCGCGTAGGCTTGGATCAACAAGCAATCAGGACTATTTTGATGTTTTCCCATCGGCATCGGTAAATTATAGTATTAATGATAATAACAGCATTGGTCTTGCTTACAACCGAAGCATCCAACGCCCGAGGTATGAAAGCTTAAACCCTTTTAAATATTTTATAACCGAAAATAATTACATAGGCGGAAACCCTAATCTAGTTCCATCTATAAAAGATAAAATTACTTTAACTTATTCCCTAAATAATAAGTGGTTCTTTGATTTGTATTATGAAAACGTAAACAACGAATTGGCTTACTTGTCTTTTCAGGATAATGAAAAAAGCGTTTTACGGAGCGTGAATGCAAATTTAATTGAAGCGTATCAGTACAGTTTTGATATTGGTTACTTTAATTCGCTAACGTCTTGGTGGTATTTTCATTTATCCACCTCATCTTTCTATTTATCGAATAAGTTTGAAGCATTGGAAAGTTCACAAGATGCTTATACTAATGATACTTTTGGGCAATATCTGCAAACCTATAACAGCTTTACGCTTACGAAAGATCGATCGTTTACTGCAGATGTTACCGCCCTTTATATTTCTAATTTTGTCTTCGGAAACCGCTATTTCAAAAACCAGAATTTTGTAAATATTTCTTTTAGAAAAGAATTTTGGAATAAGCGTGCAAGTATAACCGTTGGTGTAGATGATGTTTTCGATACACTTAACAATGTTGAATCTGTTGCAAAATATTACAATCAAGACAATCGGTTTACCAGTTTTCAAGAGAGTAGGTTATTTCGTTTAGGATTCAAGTATAACTTCGGAAATGCGCGACTTCGCGACAACAACAAAGAAATACAAACGGATGAGGGCGATAGGCTTAAAGGATAGCTAATTTCTTCGCTATTGAATAAAACTAACCCCGACCGATTGCTAGAGAAGATTCAGTTTTTTTGGCTTCGACAAACCTTAATAGTTATCAAGCTTTTTCATTCATCGCTTATTAGTTGATATTTACTACTTTTGCAGTTCCAAAAACAAAAGAATTGCCAAAAATAGGAAACATACAACTGCCAGATTTTCCATTGCTGCTTGCACCAATGGAAGACGTTAGCGACCCGCCATTCCGCGCACTTTGCAAAGAACAGGGCGCCGATGTGGTTTTTACTGAATTTATCTCTTCGGAAGGACTTATTCGCGATGCCGCCAAAAGTGTGATGAAGCTAGATATTTACGAAAAGGAACGCCCCGTGGGTATCCAGATTTTCGGCGCTGTTTTAGAATCTATGCTTCGTAGTGTAGAAATAGTTGAAGCCAGCGGCCCAGATATGATTGATATTAATTTTGGCTGTCCGGTAAAAAAAGTAGTTTCAAAAGGTGCCGGTGCTGGTATTTTGAAAGATATCGATTTAATGGTAAGCCTAACCGAAGCAATGGTGAAGCACACAAAACTTCCAGTAACCGTAAAAACCCGATTGGGCTGGGATCACGATTCCATAAAAATTATGGAAGTTGCCGAACGCTTGCAGGATGTTGGCTGTCAAGCTTTGTCTATTCACGGTCGAACGCGCGCTCAAATGTATAAAGGCGATGCCGATTGGAAACCGATTGCAGATGTAAAAAACAATCCACGAATGCACATTCCAATCTTCGGAAACGGCGATGTTGATACGCCCGAAAAAGCAATGGAAATGCGCGATAAATACGGTTTAGATGGCGCAATGATTGGCCGTGCAAGTATTGGCTATCCTTGGTTTTTTAAAGAGGTAAAACACTATTTTAAAACTGGCGAACATTTACCGCCACCCACAATGGCTGAACGTGTTTATGCCGCCAAACGTCACCTACAAATGGCGATTGACTGGAAGGGTGAAACACTAGGCGTTTTTGAAACACGCCGTCACTATACAAACTATTTTAAAGGCATTCCAAATTTTAAAGAATACCGAATGAAGATGGTTACCAGCGATGATTCTGCGTCGGTATTTGAAGCATTTGATGAGGTTTTGGAAGTGTTTAGTGATTTTGAGTTTGCTTAAATGAATAACAATTTTTAAGTGTCTTAACCTCTAAACTGTTTTTCTTATAAATCCTTCTATCTTTGGGGACCAAACTATCGTCATGCAGCGGCTCAAGATACTCAACACACATTTTATTTCTCACAACGTTAAGCGCTTTGTACTAGAAAAACCATCGGAGTTTACTTATACTCCGGGACAATCTGCACATATTTCTATTAATCTGCCGGAATGGGAGAAACAGATTCGGCCGTTTACGTTTACTTCGTTACAACATTGGGATTACTTAGAATTTATAGTCAAAATTTACGAAGACCATAAAGGCGTTACGTCGCAAATGGGTAAGCTCAATACGGGCGACGAGTTGCTACTTCACGACGTTTATGGTACAATTCAATATAAAGGACCGGGCATTTTTATTGCTGGCGGAACAGGTATTACGCCTTTTATTGCAATATTTAGAGCGCTTTTGGAGAGTGGAAATCTGCGGAATCTCGCGCTTTTGTATTCAAATAAAACCAAAGAGGATATAATTTTGCACGATGAATTGACGAACATGTTGGGACCTGCCTATAGAAATGTGTTTACCCAAGAGGGAGTAATTGGTTTTCGCGAGCGCAGAATTGATCGAAAATTTC
The DNA here is from genome assembly GCF_058068205.1 of Aequorivita sp. IT1282. NCBI lineage: Bacteria > Pseudomonadati > Bacteroidota > Flavobacteriia > Flavobacteriales > Flavobacteriaceae > Aequorivita > Aequorivita sp. IT1282. The sequence continues at coordinate 213,440 of NZ_JBYRHR010000002.1, forward strand.
TAATAGAGACCATTGGCGATTTTAATTCTCGCTTTTACGTATGTGGTCCCAAGATTTTTACTGAAGAGATTTGTGCAGCCTTAGTAAGTTTGGGAGCAGATCCGGAATTCCTAATCGTTTAAATAGGCACGGTGCAAACCAGTGGTATTAAACCAACAGCTTTTCTCTAACTCTACTCGATGCAATTTTTGAAGCGATAACCCCTAAAACTGTTATCGTTACAAAAACAATCGCAACATTTAGGAAGTCCATTTTTACAGGATAGGGCAAGGTGCTGGTAATAGCCACGAACTCGAATTTTAATTGCGCAAGTACGGCAAGAATTCCTAAGAATATTCCCAGTAAACCGCCAAGCACGGTCATTAGCGTGCCTTGTAAGAAAAAAATGCGGCGTATTTCGGGTAAGGAAGCACCCAGATTATAGAGTGTTTTTATATTTTTCCGCTTGTCCAAAACCATCATTATTATGGAACCAATTACATTGAAAAGCGCAATTATTAATACTAAAGTGAAGATTAAATAAACCGCAATATTTTCAGTATTCAGCATTTTGTAAAGCGCATCGTTTTGCTGAATTCGATTTTTGATACTGATTTTTTCGGGAAAAATATATTCAATTTTGGCTCGTACGTTTTCTTCAGAAGCGTTTGGAAGCAGTTTAATTTCAACAGCGGATATTTTAGTACTGTCTAACGACAACAAGTTGCGAGCAAATTCTAAATCAGAAAAAACATATTTAGAGTCTAAATCTTCGTTTACTTGATATACGCCGGAAACCACCACCTTTTCCTGGGTAAACGCATCGGTAGGATCCAAAGCATTTAATTGTCCCGTACCAGGTTTTGGAACGTAAATTTCTAGCAATTCGCCATAATCGCGAACGCCCAAAGATAATTTTGCAACGGTGGAAAGGCCAATTACCACTTCATTTTCGTGGGGTACCAACCAATCGCCGTAATACATTATACTGTCTAATTGGGTTACTTTACCGTAAAGTGAATCCACTCCTTTTATGTACGAAATGTGATTTTTTCCTTTATAATGAAGAAAAACACGTTCTTCAATTATTTCAGAAAAGTTTTCAATTCCTTCAATATCTTTCAGCTGCGATTTTTGTGCTTCAGAAAAAACGATTGTTTTTCCGCTTTCGGGAAGTATTTTAAGATCACTATCAAATTGGTTCGTAAACTGAAGGCTGAAATCTTTCAAACCCGAAAAGCCCGAAAGAACTATAAACAAAGACATTGCGCCTACAACTACGCCCAAGGCTGCAATACCTGTAATAATATTGATGGCATTGTTGCTGCTTTTTGAAAACAAATAGCGTTTGGCGATGTAGAGCGAAAAATTCAACTTACGATTTTTTTCTATTCGGAAGCAAATCTGGGTTTTTTAGTGGGTTTTCTTCGCCTTTTACGGCTCTATCAATCTTTTCAATATATTCCAAAGAATCATCGTTATAAAAGGAAAGATCGGGCATTTTGCGCAGTTGATTTTTTGTTAATTGCGCAATTTGGTGTTTTATGTTTGGTTTTAATTTGTTCAGTTCTGCCACAATAGCTTCTGCTTTATCTGCGGGGAAAATGCTTACGTAAACTTTCGCAATGGAAAGATCTGTAGTTGTGCTCACTTTGCTCACCGAAATAATAATGCCCATTTGACCAGCTTCGCGAAGCATACTCTGCAATACGTTTGCAAGATCATTCTGCAAAACGCTACCTATTTTTTTCTGTCTGTTAGTTTCTTCCATAGTGCAAAAATAGAATATAAAACCGTACGGAATGTTAATGAAGTGGCAAGCTTGTTGAAATTCAATAGAATTAAGTTTGTATTTTTACGTTTTTAATAGGTATTTCCACCCTCGTGGAATTGAAATTTGAAACTCTTGATGGAAAAAATAGAACATATTGGTATTGCGGTTAAAAACCTCGCCGATGCTAATAAAATATATGAAGCCTTGTTAGGAAGTGCCCCCTACAAGAGCGAAAAAGTGGAAAGCGAAAGTGTTGAAACTTCATTTTTTAAATGCGGAGAAAGCAAAATTGAACTTTTGGAGGCTACTAACCCGGACAGTGCGATTGCGAAATTTATCGATAAAAGAGGGGAAGGCGTACACCATATAGCCTTTGCAGTGAAGGATATTAAAGCAGAGATGAATAGGCTGAAAAATGAAGGATTTATTTTACTGAGCGACGAACCCAAGAAAGGTGCTGATAATAAGCTAGTAGCCTTTCTTCATCCTAAGTCTTCAAATGGAGTTTTGATCGAATTGTGCCAAGAAATTGAGAATAACTAAAAATAGTTTTGCTGTATTTGTAAAGTGTTTTACATTTGCAAACCTTAAACCTACCCATTAGTGTTTTCGCTTTGGTATAAGTTTAGGCAGATAATTGAAATATTGATATTATAAAGGTCCCATAGCTCAGCTGGTTAGAGCACCTGACTCATAATCAGGGGGTCCATGGTTCGAGCCCATGTGGGACCACATTTTTTCCGAATGAAAGTTGATTGATATCCAATTTCTTTGCAATTATTAACATCAAACGAGCGATTTATTACTTTTTATTAAAAAGTCTGCAATTAGCGCTCTCGAAGAATGTTCTTAAAAATGTTAAGTATATCGACTTAAAATACCAAACTAGTTATTGTTCAATAACGAGCTAATAAAAAATATATTTACTGTACAATTTACAGTGTAATAGTGAGTTATTACTGTTGCGATAATTCATTTTTTATTTACTATATATTTTTTTTAGTATTTTAGCAGATTCTAACGATCCCAAATTGTTGAAACTTAACCATGTTTTCATTTATATATGGCTTTATTCTATTGGCATTACAGGCTTCGGATTCGTTGCCTGAACCCCCTAATGATCTGCCTCCACCTGGACCGCAGTTGCCTATAGATGATCATATTTGGATTCTTTTAATAGCCGGTTTGTCATTTGGATTTTATGTAGTTTACAATCGCAATCAAACTACAAATAAGGCATCATAAGGTTTTTTACATACTTCCCAATAATATCAAATTCTAAATTTACTTCGCTTCCTTCCTTAATTTCTTTAAAATTTGTATTGTCATAAGTGTAGGGAATAATAGCAACACTAAATTCGTCTTTTTTAGAATTTACCACCGTTAAGCTAACGCCATTTACGGTAATAGAACCTTTTTCAACAGTACTGAAATCTGTGTTTTTATATTGAAAAGTGAAAACCCAACTACCGTCTGCTTCTTCAACATTATTGCAAATAGCAACCCCGTCTACATGGCCCTGAACTATGTGGCCGTCTAGTCTGTCACCCATTTTCATTGCACGCTCCAAGTTTATTAAAGCGCCTTTTTCTAAGTTTTTCAGATTTGTTTTGTCCAAAGTTTCTTTAATAGCGGTAACTATATAAGATGCATCACGTGTTTTTACCACGGTTAAACACACTCCATTATGAGATACACTCTGGTCTATTTTAAGCTCCGTCGCTAAAGGGCTTTTTATTTCTATATGAAGATTTTCACCTTCTTGTGTAAGTTGGGCTATTTCGCCAACGGTTTCAATAATTCCTGTAAACATCGTAGTATTTGGTTACATTTGTACTGCAAAAGTAACAATTTAAAAAGCCAAACATAATGAGCACAGAAGATAAAATAGTGGTGGGTATTTCCATTGGAGATATCAATGGCATTGGAAGTGAAATAATTCTGAAAACATTTGAGGATTTGCGCATGCTAGAATTTTGTACGCCCGTTATTTTTGCTTCTGTTAAGTTGATGTCTTTCTATAAAAAACAATACGAAACCGATATAAACTTCCACGGAATTGATAAAATAGAAGATCTTATTCCGAAGAAAATAAATGTTTTGAATGTTTGGAAGGAACACGTTGATGTTGCTTTTGGCGAAGAAACTTCAACAGGTGGAGAATATGCTATAACATCTTTAAAAGCCGCCGTTTCAGCTTTAAAAGAAAAAAAGATTGATGCTTTGGTTACTGCGCCCATAAATAAATCAAACATACAATCTGAAAATTTTAATTTTCCTGGTCACACAGATTATTTAGCACAAGAACTTGAAGGCGATAGTTTAATGCTTTTAATTTCTGAAAATCTTCGCGTCGGTCTTTTAACAGATCACGTGCCGGTTAAAGATGTGGTAGAAAACATCACCCGAGCGCGCATCGATAAAAAAATAAATACCATCTACCATACTTTAGTTGAAGACTTTGGAATCGAAAAACCAAAAATTGCTGTTTTAGGAATTAATCCTCATACAGGAGATAATGGTGTAATTGGCGATGAAGACGACACAATTTTGCGTCCTGCCTTAGATAATATTCGCAAAAATGGCAAAATGGTCTTTGGTCCGTACGCTGCAGATAGCTTTTTTGGGTCGGGTAATTATAAAAATTTTGATGCCATTATAGCCTCCTATCACGATCAGGGTTTGATACCTTTTAAGACGCTTGCTTTTGGAAAAGGCGTAAACTTTACTGCAGGTCTTAACCGCATCCGAACCTCGCCAGATCACGGTACCGCCTTCGATTTGGCTGGTAAAAATACTGCCAATTTTGAATCTTTTCGCGAAGCTGTTTTCAGTGCTATTTCAATTTTTGAGACCCGCGAACAATACACAGAAATCTCAAAAAATCCGCTTCAAACTAACCGTAAAAGAGGCTTCTCAAAAAAGAAATAGAAAAACTAATTGCTATTCAAATAATTTTTTATCTTTGCACCCGCCTTATCCGTAAGGTTAAGGTCTTAAATAGGTGTGAAAATGAAGGATTTGAAAGAGTTTACCATCCCTTTCGTAGGGCTAAAATTAGGCAAACACCAGTTTAACTTTGAATTAAATAAAGCGTTCTTTGAGCATTTTGAGTATGACGAATTTAATGACGCTGCCATTAATCTCGATGTACTGCTGGAAAAAATGAGCACGTTGTTAGAGTTCACATTAACATATAATGGAACTGTAAACGTTGCTTGCGACACAACAAATGAGCCTTTTGATCTAGCGATTGCAGGTACTTATAGTTTTGTAGTAAAATTTGGTGAGGAATATAATGATGAAAATGAAGATTTACTCATTCTGCCTCACGGAACTTACGAAGTGAATATTCAGCAATATATATATGAATCTATCGTGTTGGCTTTGCCTTCCCGAAAAATTCATCCCGGAGTAAAAGACGGCACATTAAAAAGTGACATACTTGATAAACTTGAAGAACTTAGTCTAAAAGCGATAGAAGAAAAAGAAGCGCCCGAAGACGACAATACCGATCCCCGTTGGGATTCATTAAAAAAACTATTAACGGATAAATAATAAATAGCAATGGCACATCCTAAGAGAAAAATCTCGAAAACCAGAAGAGATAAGAGAAGAACGCATTACAAGGCTACTGCCCCTACACTTGCAATAGACCCTACAACTGGAGAGTCACATCTTTTCCATAGAGCACACTGGCATGAAGGCAAGATGTACTATCGTGGTCAAGTTGTAATTGATGCAACTGAGCAGGTAGAAGCATAACATTCAATAATCTTATTCAAAACTCTCACCCGACCGTGAGGGTTTTTTTGTTTTTTAACTTTGCAAAAAGTCAAAAACAACTTAATTAGTGCCGAATTTCAAGTAAAATTTAGTATTTTTCACTCTTTTTAAAAGATTTTTGGTCTTTTTTGTGAATTTTAATTCAGCTTTATGAATACGATCACGGCAGCTATTACCGCTGTAGGCAGTTACGTTCCAGATTACGTACTTTCCAACAAAATTCTGGAAACTATGGTAGATACCAACGACGATTGGATTACCAGCAGGACCGGAATTAAGGAAAGGAGAATATTAAAGGATAAAGACAAAGGCACTTCCTTTCTTGCTATACAAGCAGCTAAAGACCTTCTCCAAAAAAGTAACACAGACCCTGCTGAAATAGACATGGTTATCATGGCAACAGCAACGCCAGATATGCCAGTGGCGGCAACAGGCGTTTATGTGGCTACACAAATTGGAGCAGTAAATGCATTCTCTTTTGATTTAGTTGCAGCTTGTTCCAGTTTTCTCTTCGGAATGTCAACTGCTGCGCGATACATTGAATCCGGAAAATATAAAAAAGTACTACTTATTGGCGCAGATAAAATGTCGTCAATTATTGATTATACCGATAGAACTACTTGTATCATTTTTGGTGATGGCGGCGGAGCAGTCTTGTTTGAACCCAATACCGAAGGTTTAGGAGTAAAGGATGAGTACCTGCGTTCTGATGGTGTGGGTAGACCATTCTTAAAAATTGATGCCGGCGGCTCTTTACTTCCTGCTTCAACTGAAACGCTTGCAAATAAACAACATTACGTTTTTCAGGAGGGAAAAACCGTTTTCAAATTCGCAGTTTCAAACATGGCAGATGTGTGCGAAAAAGTGATGCTTCGGAACAACTTAAAAGGAGAGGACGTAAATTGGTTAGTGCCTCACCAAGCCAATAAACGCATTATTGATGCGGCTGCTTCACGTATGAAATTACCTGAAGAAAAAGTAATGATTAACATTCACAAATACGGCAATACAACTTCTGCAACCTTGCCACTGTGTTTGGCCGACTATGAAAAACAGCTTAAAAAAGGAGATAATTTGATATTTGCTTCCTTCGGAGGAGGCTTCACTTGGGGCGCCGTTTATGTGAAATGGGCCTATGATTCAAAATAATTTATAACTCAAAAGATTAATACTTGTAATATGGATTTAAAAGACATTCAAAACTTGATCAAGTTTGTGGCAAAAAGTGGTGCCAGCGAAGTAAAACTTGAAACTGAAGACATAAAGATCACCATTAAAACAGGATCTGAAGACGCTAAAGGTGAAACAACTTACATTCAGCAAATACCTACAATGGGGCAACCGCAAATGCAAATGCAGCCTCAAACTGCTACAGGAACTCAACAAACAGCTCCTGCAACAGATGCTCCAGCAACAGATGCTGTAGATTCTAAATACATAACTATTAAGTCGCCAATAATAGGTACTTTCTACAGAAAACCTTCTCCAGACAAATCCGTTTTTGTTGAAGTTGGAGATAACATTAACGTAGGTGATGTGCTTTGTGTAATTGAAGCGATGAAACTTTTCAACGAAATTGAAAGCGAAGTTTCAGGAAAAATTGTGAAGGTTTTGGTCGATGATTCTTCACCAGTAGAATTTGATCAACCTTTGTTTTTAGTAGATCCATCTTAGTATAAACTCCAAATCTCAAATCCTAAATTCCAAACCTTTGGAATCTGCTATTTGAAATTTGTTATTTAAGAAACCTTATGTTTAAAAAGATATTAATTGCAAATAGGGGCGAAATAGCACTGCGAATTATTCGCACATGCCGCGAGATGGGTATTAAATCAGTTGCGGTTTATTCTACGGCAGATGAAGAAAGCCTACACGTACGCTTTGCAGACGAAGCCGTTTGTATTGGACCGCCTTCTAGCAGCCTGAGTTACCTTAAAATGTCTAATATTATTGCAGCTGCAGAAATTACAAATGCAGACGCAATCCACCCTGGTTACGGATTTCTTTCAGAAAACGCCAAGTTTTCAAAAATCTGTCATGAACACGGTATAAAATTCATTGGCGCCTCTCCAGAAATGATTGAACGCATGGGCGACAAAGCTTCTGCGAAAGCTACAATGAAAGCCGCCGGAGTTCCCACAGTTCCAGGAAGCGAGGGAATTATAGAAAATTTCGAGCAATGTGAGAAACTAGCGCAAGAAGTTGGTTATCCCGTTATGCTGAAAGCCACCGCTGGTGGTGGTGGAAAAGGTATGCGTGCCGTATATAAAAAGGAAGAGCTTAAAAAGGCTTGGGATAGTGCTCGTCAAGAAGCTGCTGCCTCCTTCGGAAATGATGCCATGTATATGGAAAAGCTTATTGAAGAACCACGCCATATCGAAATTCAGATTGTAGGCGATAGCACGGGTAGAGCTTGCCATTTAAGTGAGCGCGATTGCTCCATTCAGCGTCGTCACCAAAAACTTACCGAAGAAACGCCAAGTCCATTTATGACGAAAAAACTTCGTACAGACATGGGTAACGCTGCCGTAAAAGCTGCCGAATTCATTAAATATGAAGGCGCCGGAACCATCGAATTTTTGGTGGATAAAAACCGCAATTTCTACTTTATGGAAATGAATACGCGTATCCAAGTAGAACACCCAATTACAGAACAAGTAATAGATTACGATCTTATTCGTGAGCAGATTTTAGTGGCTGCTGGTATTCCAATTTCAGGTAAAAACTACACACCACAATTGCACTCAATAGAATGCCGAATTAACGCAGAAGACCCGTATAACGACTTCCGCCCTTCGCCGGGTAAAATAACCGTTTTACACGCACCGGGAGGACACGGTGTTCGTCTAGATACACACGTTTATGCTGGCTACACTATTGTGCCGTATTACGATTCTATGATTGCAAAGCTTATTACAACTGCACAAACACGCGAAGAGGCAATAAGTAAAATGAAACGTGCTCTGGACGAATTCGTAATTGAAGGTATAAAAACTACAATTCCGTTTCACCGTCAATTGATGGATGAGCCAAATTATGTAGCCGGAAATTACACCACAGCGTTTATGAATACATTTAAAATGAACGAACCTGAAGAGGAATAAATCTGTAGGCAGTGGCAATAGACACTGTCTTATTGTTAACTACAACTTTTTAAAAGCACCAATTTCCAAAAAACTATCTTTGGATCTTGGTGCTTTTTAAATTTGAATATATTTTATGATGAACTTTAGCTTTTGGGAACGCAATACTTGGCTTTCAAACATCGACTTTGCGGTGATTGGAAGTGGAATTGTAGGATTAAATTGTGCCCTTTCTCTTCGGAAAAGATTTCCAAAAAGTAAAATCGTTGTCTTTGAACGCGGGATGCTTCCAAGTGGTGCGAGCAGTAAAAATGCTGGATTTGCTTGTTTCGGAAGTATTTCTGAAATATTAGATGATTTAAAAACCCATTCGGAAGAAGAAGTTATCCAACTGGTAAAAAGCAGAGTGGAAGGCTTAAAATTGCTTCGTAATACTTTAGGAGACCAGCAATTAGATTACAAAGAATACGGTGGTTATGAACTTTTTACAAAGGAAGACGAAGCGCTTTTTGAAACCTGTAATTCAAAGATTGGTTATGTAAATGAACTATTAAAACCCATATTTGAAGCAGACATTTTTTCAGAAAAGGCAAACCCTTTTGGCTTTAAAAATATTCAAACAAAACTTATTTTTAGCGAATTTGAAGGTCAGATAGATACCGGAAAAATGATGCTTGGCCTTATTAAAAAAGCTTCGGAAGAAAATATTTTAATTTTAAATTCTTCCGAAATAAGCAATATTTCAGACACTGAAGAAGCCGTTTCATTTCAACTAAACACCTCAGAAGTAATTAGCGCAAAAAAGGTATTTATCGCTACAAATGGTTTTGCAAAGCAATTTTTAAAAGAAGATGTAACACCTGCGAGAGCACAAGTTTTGGTAACTAAACCGATTGAAAATTTACAAATAAAAGGTACTTTTCATCTTGATAAAGGTTATTATTATTTCAGAAATATTGATAATAGAATTCTTTTTGGAGGTGGCAGAAACTTAGATTTTAAAACTGAAGAAACCACTGAAATGGAGGTGACACAATTGGTGCAAAACAAGTTGGAGCAATTGCTTAAAACCGTAATTTTACCAAACCAATCTTTCGAAATTGAACAGCGGTGGAGTGGTATTATGGGCATTGGAAAACAGAAAAAACCTATTTTAAAAGCGGTTTCAAAAAATGTATATTGTGGAGTGCGTTTGGGGGGAATGGGCGTGGCTATTGGGAGCTCCATTGGAAAACAACTGTCAGAATTAATTGATTAAAAACATGTTTCTCTGAGTAACTTTGCGGTTCGCTGTGTAATAGCGGTTTCACAGAGCTACACAAAGAAAGCACAGAAATCCACAGAGAAAAAATATGATTAAAAAACTATTCAAATTTCTATTTAAAATTATACTTTGGTTCATCGGGCTTACTGTTTTATGGGTTTTACTGTATAAATTCGTTCCCGTACCGTACACGCCATTAATGGCAATTCGCTCGATAGAAGGCGGTGAAGATTACAAAACACGCCACGATTGGGTCCCGATTGATGAAATTTCACCAAATTTAAAACTCGCCGTTATTTGCGCTGAAGATCAAACCTTTTTAAGTCACAGCGGTTTTGATCGCGAAGCAATTGAAAAGGCCCTAAAGAACAACGAAAAAGGGAAGAAAATTCGTGGCGGAAGTACCATTTCGCAACAAACTGCTAAAAATGCTTTTTTATGGCCTGACCGCACTTGGTTTAGAAAAGGATTGGAAGCTTATTTTACAGTACTAATAGAAGCCCTTTGGAGTAAAGAGCGCATTTTAGAAGTATATTTAAACAGCATTGAAATGGGTGACGGCGTATTTGGCGCTGAAGCTGCTTCGCAATATTGGTTTAAAAAATCTGCAATAAACTTGAGAGCCGAAAATGCCGCCGCAATAGCTGCAATTTTACCGAGTCCACAGCGCTATAAAGCTAATCCGCCTGGTCCGTATGTGGCGCGAAGAACACAATGGATTGTGCGACAGATGCGCTATTACGGCCCTTTTAGACTGGAAAAACAAGAAGCTAAAGTAGAGACTAATAAAAAGAAAAAATGACCGCAGTAGAACTTAAAACCGAATTGCTGCAACACTGCCAAAATCAGGTTGACAACCGATATTCCAGAATAAAGCAAACCATTAGTGGGATTGAAGAATCTTTACTTGAAGAATCAAAAAGTAGCAGTGGCGATAAGCATGAAACTGGTCGCGCAATGCTTCAAATAGATCGTGAAAATGCAGGAAAACAGTTGCAGGAAATTGAAAAAGTGGTTCAGATTCTTAAAAAAATTGATGTAAAAGCTGTCTCAGATTATGCGCGATTGGGAAGTTTGGTTTATACAGATAAGTTTATTTATTTCATCAGTATTTCTATTGGTACAGTAGCAATTGGAAAGACAGATTATCTTTGCGTGGCTTTAAATTCGCCAGTTGGCGTGTTACTATCTGGGAAGAAAAAAGGCGATGAGTTTAACCTTAACGGGACTATTTATTCAATTACGAACGTGAAATAAACTTGTTTTTAAAATTCCGTTTCTCGTAAAAGTTTTGGCATTTTTTCACTCATAGATAGTAACCATTTTAATTGTTCGCGAACCAAATGTGCTTCTTCAATTTTTGAATGAAACCCTTCTGTTTTGGATGCTTTTTCTTCGTCCGAAAATATAAGACTTTGTCCAAAAGTAGCATCAAAAAGATCTTCAGATGATGAAGTTATTTCGTTTTCTTCCGAGTTATATTTAGTAGGATTACTCGCTATTTCTTCAGTCAAAATTCTTTCCGCCTCCTCCAAATTTTGAATTATTCTTTCAGAAACCTTTTCAAAATTCTTGGAAGCAGGTGTCGTTGGGTTGTTCAAAATATAGACACTTAAAGAAGCCATTGACGATAAAAAAGTGTGGTTTAGCACAGCAATTTCGTAAACTTTGTCTAGATTTTTCTGCTTAGATTTCGGCTCTTGCGTCATCCTTTGAAAGGCGGCGCTGAGATTAGACAATTCCAAAAAAGCCTTTTTTCGAGCTAATTTATATTCCCCAGGAACAGTACCTTTTTTTGTATAAAAGTTTATGATTTCTTCCAAATAAATTCTATTGGCTTTAATGGTTTCCAACAAGGTTTTTTGCATACCCTGAATTTCCCAGGCAGGCCAAAGAAATAAGTTTCCGAGAGTCGCTAATCCAGTTCCAATTAACGTATCCATCACCCTAAACTGAATTACATTGAAAATATCTGGCCGTATTAGCGCATAAATAAAAACGACACTCAGCGTAATAAAAGTAGCTCCAGCTTTGTAATTGCGTTGTATCATTGAAAACGCAATAACCAATGTGGTGATGGCCAGAATGCCGTAAACGGTAGTATTTTGAGTTAGAAATACAATACCTACCGCCAATGCACCGCCAATTAAAGTTCCAATAGTTCTTTCTTTGGAACGTGTTTTTGTAAGCCCAAAAGTTGGGCGCATAATTACAATTAGCGTAAGTAAAATCCAATACGGATTTTGTACTGCAAACAACATACCTACGCCGTAACCTATCATTGTCATAACAGCTAACCGCAACGAATGTTTAAAAATAGGGGAGCGGAGATTGAAGTTTTCTACGAGTATTTCAAAATCGTAATTTTGTTTGGTTAAAAATCTTCGAGAATCTTCTTTTTTAAGCAATGATAGCTCTCGTTGTGCGGGGTTTTGCAACAACCATTCAATTTTCTCAATCTTTTTAATTTGCTCTTTTTGATATTTGAAAAGATTTTTGAGAAGCAACAAATTTTCGTCAAAAGTTTCGTTTGAAGAGGAAGTATATTCTGAAATATCCTTTCTAATCTTTTTTTGAAACTCTTCTATTGTAGTGTTTTTCCGAAGTCTTTTAGGGGTGGAAATATTATCTGCAATAACATTCAATCTGTTACTCATTGCAAAAAGTAAACCTTGAAAATCTGCCAACTGCTCTGGTTTCTTTTCGAAAAACTCATCGGTTTTGGAATAGTTAACGGGATTCGCCATTGCAAGTTCCAACATATCTACTAACTGCACAAAAATGAGCAATCGCTTGCCTTCATAATCACTTTTACCAGAACCTTTTCGGCTTGCAATTAAAATATCGCGCAGCGTTTCGTGAATAGTGGTTAACTCGGTTTGGGTGTTTAACAATTTCTTTAAAAGGTCTGTCCGGTCGTTGATTTCAGCAACTAATTCGCCTCGAGTTTTTAAATATTCTGCTGTAAGTTTCAGCGTTTTTGAAAGATAATATTCTGTAGGTGCCTTCGGAAAAATAAAATGCCACAACAAGGCTAATGAAGCATACCAAACTCCACCAATACCAACGAGCAACATTCTTTCATAAGGCTCCATTCCGCCAGAAACGGTTGAAAAACTTAACACCAAAGCAAAAAGACCTGAGAAACTTATAAGCGAGGCACGAAAACCATAGATTGAAATATAGGAAATAGAGAACATTAAAAACCCTAAAATCGGGAATAGCAACCAAAGCGAAAGATGCAGATATCCTCCCACCAAACTCACAATCATTGCCAATAAAGTAGCAAATAAAATACCTGTTATTTTATGGCGTATACTACCGCTAACATCGCTTGGTGATGATAGCAAAGCCCCAACCGTAATGGTAATACCAATATGTAGTGCATCAAGTTTTACACCAGCAACAATAGGAAGTGTTAGCGCAATTCCTAAAAGTATGGCTTTTGAAAAATCGGTACTTTTAAAGAACTCCGAAAGGTCCTTTATAGATGTGGCTACTATGTTTTTTGAAAGTTTCAATTAATGGTTTTTCAGAACGCGCAAAGATATCGTCTATATAAGCGAAGTTCGTTAATCTTTTCAGAAATGTAAGTTTGTTATTCTTTTATTAAATAAGTGGAAGCGGTGTTGCCGATGCTTTTATTAGCTTTAACTTTAGGAAACTTTATTTTAAATTTTAAAATCAATTCTGATGAACAAAATAATTTTGCTGAAAAATCGCCCAAAAGGAAAACCTTCACTCAATGATTTTGAGTTTTCCGAAGAAGAAAAACCACAACCCCAAGAAGGCGAAATATTACTTAAAATGAAATATGTTTCTGTAGATCCATATTTACGCGGAAGAATGCGCGACGAAAAATCGTACATAGCACCTTTTGAAGTTGGTAAACCTTTGGAATCTGGCATTATTGCTGAAGTTGTAGAATCAAGCAATAAGAATTTTAAAAAGGGAGATTTTGTAAATGGAATGCTTCAATTGAAACAATTTCAAACTTCTAACGGAACTGGACTAAACAAAGTTGATCGCGAAAAAGCACCGCTAAAAGCGTATTTGGGCGTTTTGGGGTTAACTGGTCTGACAGCTTATTTAGGTTTAGAAAAAATAGGAAAACTACAAAAAGGAGAAACACTTTTAGTCTCTGGCGCGGCGGGTGCCGTTGGTAGCGTTGTAGGCCAAATAGGAAAAATAAAAGGTTGCCGTGTTGTGGGAATTGCAGGCACCGAAGAAAAAATTGATCGCCTTCAAGAAAAATTCAGCTTTGACGCGGGGATAAATTATAAAACCACGGATAATATGAAAAAAGCGATTGCAGCGGCTTGTCCCGATGGCGTTGATGTTTATTTCGATAACGTGGGTGGCGAAATTCTGGATGCAGCTTTAGCAAATATGAACAAGTACGGCCGTGTAATAAACTGTGGCGCGATTTCACTTTACAATAAAACTGAAACTCCAACGGGTCCACGAGTTGAAACTACGCTAATTAAAAAAAGTGTTTTAATGCAAGGCTTTACGGTACGCGATTTTGTAAAAGATTTTGGCCCCGCCCAAAAACAACTTGCCACATGGATGGAAGAAGATAAACTCAACTATTTGGAAACAGTTGTGGAAGGTTTTGAAAATATTCCACAAGCGTTTATTGACCTGTTTGATGGAAAAAATAAAGGAAAGATGATAGTTGTAGTTTAAGCTAAACAGAGATTTTAAGCCAAAACGATTCTCCGCTTTTAACGAGATGTGAATTATTAAAAAAGATAGTTTTGTTATTAAAATCACTTTCAATTAAATAATAACTTCCTTTAAAATAGCATTTTTTTACAGATACATTAAGCCTAGTTTTTTCCTCAGAAATTTCTAATTGGTGTGGAAAAATAACAACTTCTTCGGAAGTATTTGCGGAGGAAAAGATGTTTTTTGGAAGCAGATTCGCTTCACCGAAAAAACCGGCTTGATATTCAGTTGAAACATTTTCGTAAATATATTGTGGTGTTCCGAACATTTCCTCGGTTCCGTTTTTCAGCATTATAATAGTGTCAGAAAATGCCAAAGCCTCTTCGCTGTCGTGAGTTGCGGTTACGCAGCTGATTTTATTTTCTTTTAAATAACTGAAAATTTTTCGCTGTAATTTATTTTTTCTGAAAGTATCAATATTGCTGAATGGCTCATCCAACAAAAGAATTTTGGGTTCGTTTGCTAGCGCTTTCGCCAAGGCTACGCGTTGTTTTTGTCCGCCGCTTAAATTTTTCACCAATGTGTTTTTGAAAGTTTCCATTTCAACAACTTCCAGAAGTTCGTCTATTCTTCTTTCATCTTTTTCTTCATCCAATTTTGAAAGATGCGAACCAAGATTTTCGGCAACGGTTGTAAACGGCATAATATTGAATTCTTGCGATACGAGCTTCATAAATGGCTCACCCGGAATAAGTGTTTTGGTGGGTCCGAATAGCTTCTTTTCGTTGTAATAAATACTTCCATTTTCTAAATGAAGTAGGCCGTAAACAAGATGTAAAAGTGTAGATTTTCCGCAGCCGCTTTCACCGAGAATGCTGAGGTGCTCGCCAGGATTTAAAGTAAAAGCGATATTCTTTAAAATGGTTTTTTCGG
The DNA here is from genome assembly GCF_058068205.1 of Aequorivita sp. IT1282. Classification (NCBI taxonomy): domain Bacteria; kingdom Pseudomonadati; phylum Bacteroidota; class Flavobacteriia; order Flavobacteriales; family Flavobacteriaceae; genus Aequorivita; species Aequorivita sp. IT1282. The sequence goes on from NZ_JBYRHR010000002.1 coordinate 228,930, forward strand.
AATATGAAAAGGAATCGATTTCAACTTTTAGCATTTCGTGAAATTTTATTTTGCCAAAATTCCTTTGCTTTCCATAACGGGTAAAGCAACTACGTTTTCTTCAGAAATACTGTTGGGTTCAAAGATAAATTTTCGTTCGTAGAGCTTATTTTCGGCAAAGAAAGTAACCAAATATTCGTTGGTAAAACCAAAAACTTCTTCGGGAATCAATTCTACTTTCACTGATGTTTTTGGCTGCAAATCTCCTAAGCCATGACGCAATGTTGAGGTTTTTCTGTCGTCACTTTTTCCACGAGACATAACTAATACGGTAGAAATTTCGTCTTCACGGTCGTTAACAAAATAAATATTCCATTGCTGTCCGGTAAAATCTTTATCCCATTCCTTTACTGCAACAATGTGAATGTTTTCGGCTTTAGGAATTTCAATATCTTTTTTCATAATTAATCATCAATTTTCCACATAATCCATACCGCCATCAGTGCAATTGCCGCAACGCCCAGCAAAATAGAACCAATTATAATTTTGATGGCTGCAATTATAAAAGTAAGATAAGCAAAAGCTAAACCTACAATTACGAGTAGGGCGATAACGAGGTATTTTTTCATAGCGTACGTTTTAAAATAATTAAATTTTTAACTAACACACCTTTGGTTTATTATGAGCAATGAGCCTCTTTCGTCCGCAATAGCTTGCAGTAGATTTGACCCATTTCTCATCGCATATTATAGTTCACTTTTAAACTGTTCTAAAAAGCGAACGTCATTTTCAGCAAACATTCTGATATCTGGAATTTGGTGTAAAAGCATGGCAATTCTGTCTATACCCATTCCAAATGCGAAGCCAGAATAGATTTCTGGATCGATACCGCAATTTTTTAAAACGTTAGGATCTACCATTCCACAACCCATAATTTCTAGCCATCCCGTGCCTTTGGTCATTTTGTAATCAGTTTCGGTTTCCAGACCCCAATAAACATCTACTTCGGCACTTGGTTCCGTAAACGGGAAATAGGATGGACGCAATCGTATTTTAGATTTTCCAAACATTTCAGTAGTGAAATATTGCAGCGTTTGCTTTAAATCTGCGAAGCTTACACCTTTGTCTACATATAAACCTTCCACTTGGTGGAAAAAACAGTGTGAGCGTGCTGAAATAGCTTCATTTCTATAAACGCGACCCGGTGAAATTGTACGGATGGGCGGTTTGTTATTTTCCATATACCGAACCTGCACAGACGAAGTATGCGTGCGCAACAAAACATCTGGATCTGTTTGTACAAAAAACGTATCCTGCATATCGCGGGCAGGGTGATATTCGGGCAGATTTAATGCCGTAAAATTATGCCAGTCGTCTTCAATTTCTGGTCCTTCCGAAACATTGAAACCGATACGTAAAAAGATATCGATTATTTTGTTTTTTACGATGGAAATAGGGTGACGAGAGCCCAATGGGATCACTTCGCCCGGACGGGAAAGATCGCCATAAACGCCTTTAGATTCAGTTTTACTTTCTAAGGCGTCTTTAAGCAAATCTACTTTTTCCTGAGCTGCGTTTTTAAGCGTGTTTATTACTTGTCCAAACTCTTTTTTCTGTTCGTTTGGCACGTTTTTAAACTCTGCAAAAAAGTCGTTTAAGATTCCTTTTTTACCCAAATATTTTATGCGGAAGTTTTCTATTTCTTCTTTACTAATTGAAGAAAATGCTTGTACTTCGGTTATGTGATTTTTTATTGTTTCTATCATTTCAATATATTTTGGCTACAAAATCACCAATTACTTATTTTTATAAAACTTATGGTTGTATTATATTATAACCTCTTTCTCCACAAAATAATGTACAATCGCTTCTTTCATTAAAACGCTTTGTTCGCCAGCTTTTAATGGTGGCAATTGTTCTAAAACGTGGTAATGCGGCCAGCCTTCTTCGTCAACATAGTCAAATTGATAGTAGCCGTAAGGCTCTAGCACTCGGCATATGGCAATGTGCATTAAGTTTAATTTTTCGTCTTTTTTAAATTTTCGGTGTAATTGACCCAATTCCTGCAAACCAATTAAATAGATAATTGCGTCCAAATCTAAAACATCACCATCTGCAAAGCGGTTGCTCAGTAGTTTTACCACAGCTTCCCATTGTATCTTTAATTGTTCGTCGCGTGCCATTTTTTATAAATAAATTAGTCTGCAAAGATACATTTTACAATTCTGAATTGTGAATACAGAATTCAGAATTTGAAAATGGTATATTTATGAAAAATTTTAAACCATGAATACTATAGATATCGTTCTCGGAGTAATTTTAATCATCGCTTTTTTCCTTGGTTTCCGGAAGGGGCTGTTACGATCATTTGCTTCGTTAATAGGCCTTGTTGTTGGCGTTTACTGCGCCATGTTTTTTTCAGATTATGTGCGAGTTTATATTGAAAGATGGTTTGATTGGAGCGAAGATTTAACTAGTATCGCTTCCTTTTTAATCACTTTTTTCATAATAATGTTCGTCTTTGGGTTATTGGGAAGGCTTTTAACCAAAGTGGCGGACTTTGCAATGCTGGGTATTTTCAATAAAATTTTTGGTGGAATTTTTAATTTGCTGAAATATGCATTTTTGCTAAGCGTGGTTTTTATGTTTGTAAACGCATCAGAAAATTATAGAATCCTTAGTGAAGAGAAACGAGATTCCTCTATACTTTATACGCCGGTGGCAGCTATTGCGCCAACTTTATTACCCACAATAATGAAGGAAGTAAATGATCTAAATATTGAAGATGTAGAATTTACTCCTGAAAAAAGCCCCGCCGAAACGGAGCTTCCTTCTGAGTAAAATTAGCCTAAACTATATTTTTCACATTATCGCGTGCATAAGTAATCGCTTCTTTAAAGTCTTTAAAAATAAGTTCTTTAGGAACCAAATCTGGAATAATATCTATCTTCTCCATCATTACACGCGGTTGTGCCTGTAGGTCTTCAAAAATAGGTGTAATTCCTCTTTTTGAAATATTCATCAGCACTTCCTCCATTGCATAAAGCCCAGATTGATCTATATATGTGGTTTTACCCAATCGTATTATTACGTGGGTTGCAGTATCAGGAATTTGATTTGCCAATTGCTGAAAATCTGAAGTATAACCAAAGAATAACGGACCTTCCAAACGCTTAATAAAAACTTCTTCTTTAAGTTTTTCAGGAAAATTCATTTCGTCGCTCCAGGCCATTGAAAGTTCGTCAGAACTTTTTAAAGGCATAACTTTAGAATGGTCGGCAGTAAGGTCTCCAATCTTTTTCATAAAAATTATAGCGGCCAAAATTAAACCTATTCCTACGGCATAAACCAAGTTCCAAAACACGGAAAGTAGTAATACCACAATCATAATAGTAACTTCAGCTTTCTGCATTTTTGGAATTGCTTTTAAGCCTTTGTAATCCATTACCCCAATACCAACGGTTATTAAAATTCCTGCGAGTACAGCCGCTGGAATTTGCGATGCCACGGGCCCTAAAGCCAACAGTATCACTAACAATAGCAATGCTGCAATCATTCCCGAAAGTTTTGTTGTTCCTCCAGATTTTATATTCACTACAGTACGGATAGTTGCACCAGCTCCTGGAATTCCACCAAATATTGCAGCTACACTATTCCCTATTCCCTGACCCATTAATTCACGGTTTGGGTTGTGTTTTGTTTTGGTCATATTGTCTGCAACCACAGAGGTTAAAAGCGAATCAATACTACCCAAGAACGCTAGCGTTAGTGCTGTAAATACATAGGGTGAAATTTGCCCGAACTGAAATTGACTGAACATATCTAAATTTGGAATTGGGAAACCACCCGGAATTTGATCAATTGGTTGGTAATCTAGTTTCAACAAATACGCCCCGACGGAAACCACAAGTAGCGCCACCAATGTACTGGGTACTTTTGTGGTAATTCTTTTGAAACCGTAAATGATAAAAATTGTTAGCGAAGCCAAAATGAATTCCAACCAATTAATGTTTGCAATTGCTCGCGGAAGGGCCGTAATTGCTCCAGCTACACCAGAATTTTCCGCCTTTGCGAGTGTCTTAGATTCTTGAAGAATTTCTTCTTCGGTAATCTGTTCAGACCTGCTTATAGTTTCTCTAAAATCCTCGAGAACCAAGATGCCTTCACCAGCTTCATCTTGCAGAATTTTATTCATCATTACTTCTTCGGCCTTAGGTTTAAAGGTTTCAATAAATGCAGTGTCTTCTTCAGTATAATAACCTAACACTGGCAACAATTGAGTGATTAAAATAATTACACCAATTGCCGTCATAAATCCTGAAACCACTGGGTAGGGAATGTATTTTATATACTTCCCAACGCCTGTTATTCCCAACAAAACCTGCATTAAACCCGCCATGAGGAAAACAAGTAAAATGTAAGGTATCGCTTTTTCTACATCGCCATTGTTTGCAGCAATAATACCGGCAATCATGACCATGGAGACAGCTGTCATTGGGGCTGTAGGTCCGGAAATTTGAGTGTTGGTTCCGCCAAAAAGTGAAGCAAAAAAACCAATAAAAATTGCGCCGTATAAACCTGCATCAGGCCCAAGTCCTGATTGAACACCAAACGCAAGTGCTAGTGGTAAAGCAACAATACCGGCAGTAATTCCACCAAATAGGTTACCCCGAAAATTAGAAAATATATTTTTAGTCATAGCTATTTAATTAAAAGTTAATCTAAAATGGATGCGTTACAAACTTTAGGAAATCCTAAAAATTTAACTGATATACTTTATCCAGTTCAGAGTCATTGCTCACATTTACCCCTAGATCTTTAATCAATCCAGAATCGAGACCGTATACCCAACCGTGCAGATATAGCTCTTGATTATTGTGCCACGCATTCTGAACAATAGACGTTTTTGCAAGATCAAAAACTTGCTCTTTTACATTTACTTCCACAAAGCGATCAAATCGCGCTACTTCATCATTAATTCCATCCAGTTCATCTTTATGAAGTCTGTAAACATCTTTTATGTGCCTAAGCCAATTGTCTATTAACCCAATAGATTGGTTCTGCATTGCAGCTTTTACGCCACCGCAACCATAATGACCACAAACAATTACGTGTTTTACTTTTAGGGCATTAACAGCATAATCTAGAACGCTTAACATATTCATATCTGTATGCACAACCATATTTGCTATGTTGCGTTGCACAAACACTTCGCCTGGCTGAGCGCCAATAATTTCGTTTGCAGGCACGCGGCTATCTGCACAACCAATCCACAGTACTGGCGGACTCTGGCCTTTTGCAAGATTTGTAAAATAATTTGGGTCAAGATCTAATTTGCTTGCTACCCAATTTTTGTTGTTTTCTATAAGTGTATCGTATAATTTCATCTGAATATTTTTTTAAATTGATAGGGATTTTTTCCAAAATCAAGAAAATTGACAAGGTTATCCAGTTGCTTTACGCAATGGATTTTTTTTGGAAAAATAAAATAAGGGTGTTTTTGGAAAGTATTAAACCATTCGCGGAGGTGGCGAAGTAACGTCTAAAAAGACTTTGGAATAATTATCAATTTGAAAACCGTCTAGGTTTCTCTGTTTTTTCAGAAATTCTAAGCTGTCGTAATTAGATTGAAGTTTTTCAGTATCGAAAACAAAATTACTCTTCGGCATTTTGTTTGAATTCTCTTCTTCATTCATTGAAAAAAAGGTCGAGTAATCATTTTGATTACCCGAAATACTAATAATAGCAGGCGTTACAAGAAAACTTGTAAATATTATTAAAAGAAAAATACTGATTAATCTCAATCGCGATTTTTTAGAAAAAGCAAAAATAGCAGAATTCACTCAATTTCCTGTTAAGTAAATACTAATTCTAAAGTTGTTTTAGGTCTGTAGCGGGAATCCAACCATCTTTTCCGTCTGCTAAAGTAATTCTATACCAGTTTCCATCCTGTGTCAAAATTTGAACCTTAGTGCCTTCGTGAAGCGTGAAAGCCACATTGCTTCCCATAGATGGTTCGGTTTTAACTTCAATTTCTGAAGCAAAAATAATTGCTGGTTGCTTTTTGGAAGAATCGCCATAAGTTAAAAATGCCATTGTTAACGAGGCAACTAAAAAGATCCCGATAAACATAGAACTGGCAAATAGTAAACGTTTTCTTCTTTCGGTAAAAGCGAAATAGTAAAAAAGAAATAAAGCCACGAAAAATATTGAAAAAGCAACCGCCAAAATAGCCCAGCCATTAAAAGTAAAAACCCCAGCAATGCTTTTGTACCACTTTGAAAAAACTGTTTTTGGCAGTGGTTCAATAGAATCTATTCGTGCATTTTCGGCAAAAGCAAGATTATTTTGTATGTCTTGGTCGTTTGGTGAAAGCTGTAGCGCTTTTTCATAATAATAAACACTTGGTCCAATGTGGTTCAGTTTATACTGCGCATTTCCTAGGTTATAATACAGTTCGGCAGAATGTTCGCCTTTGTCTAAAATTTGCATCCAAGCATTGATTGCTTGTTGATATTTTCCGTTTTTATACAGCTCTTTTCCTTGGTCGAAAAGGTTATGGTTTTGAGCAATACTCGAGAAGGAAATGAGTAAAATTAATATGTACAGCAGCTTTTTCATCTTCTTCGTTTTTACTGTATTTGTTTGTCAATGTTTGAAATCACTTCAACTGCTTTAGAATAATCTTGTTGCACAGTAGCTTCAGACGAAGATGCGTAGCGTGCAAATTCACAGCTTTTCAGTAAATCCACAAAATTTTCAACAACTGAAGTCTCCACATTGCGTTCGAGCAACATTTTTGAAATAAGACTCTTTTCCATTTCTGAAGTTTCAATATTCAATTTCGCTTTCAAATAATTGTGAAGCGCGCGTTCCATAGATTCGTAAAATGCAACTGGATTTGAAATATTTCGTTTTGCCTCTGAAAGGAATTTTTTTGCAAGTTTATTTGCGCGACGAAGTTTGTTTCCTTCCAAATCGTTTAAACGTGCTTTTCGTTTTTTACCCGCAAGTATAAAAAGCGGAATCAACAAAAAGGGACCGCCTAAAAGTGACCAAAATAAGGGAGATTTAAAGAAACTTTGCTGCGCAATTGGCTGCAAATTTGCATTTAGTTTTATGTATTTAAAGTTGTCTTTTGAAAAAACAACTTCCTTTTTCGTGTCGTTTATATTGTTAGTAGGGTTTGAAGATATTGGCCCGTTTTCAACTTCAATCGTAAACTCTTTTGAAATTATGGTTCTATATTTTTCAGTCTTTGGATCGAAAAACGAAAAGGTAATCGGGTTAACTGGGTAGGTGCCTTTAAACTGCGGCACGATAGTATACGAGTCCATAATGGAGCCTTGCATTCCGCCAGTGGTAATATTTACACTTTCACTGTGCTCCGGCTCATAAACTTCCAGTGTGCTGGGAAGTTTTATAGTGGGAGCAGTAAATAATTTTAAATTACCTTTTCCTGAAACTTTCACATCAAGTTGCAACGATTCGTTTGCGTTGAGTGTTGTTTTGTTTGTAATTATATTAAAAGTGAAATCGCCAACTGCGCCATTGAAGCCATCAGGTTTTCCTTCTAAAGGATGCGGTTTTACATTAATAGTGCGCTTTCCGGCCGAAATGGTTTTATTAACACGTTCCATTACTCTGCGGCCAAAAATGTCGCGACGATTGCCTTGAACGTCTATTGGAACATCCAGCGTGAGTGGTTCTATTTCTAACTCGCCAGTTTTTTGCGGATAAAGTACTGTCGTTCTTAAAACCACAAAGCGATAATCTTCGCCATTGTATTTGCCTTCGGAAACTTTAAAATTATTTTGATTATCTATATTTTGGCTCCAGAAGTCAGCGTATTTTGGAGTGTCAATCTCACGCCATTGGCTCGTTATGCTCACGTCGTGTGAAACGTATAATTTGTAAGTTACAGTAAGTGCTTCATTTAAATACGGACTAGCGTTAGAGATTTCTGCTACTAAATGTACGTTTTCACTAGCTACATATTCTGCATTATTGCCGTCTTTCGGAACTTCTACGGCGGCAGTTACTTGCACTTCAATTGGGAGTGTTTTGTAGGTTTCGCCATTTATTTCAATAGTGGCTTGGTCAATAGTAATATTTCCGCGGGTTTGTGGAGATAAAAAGTAAGAATATGTTTTTGAAAAGCTTCTTTTACCATTTATCCAAGAATTGCTAATAGATTGGTTTGGGCCGCCTACAACGCGAAAACCCTCAAAACTTGGCGGTCTAAAATTGTCGCCATCTTGGTTCATTTCAAAATCTACTCGCAAACGTTCGTTTATTCCGAGTCTCTTTTTGCTCACTTTGGCATCAAACTGAATCTGAGCCGTGGCGGTCAAACCGCACAGTACAAATACTAATAGGAATAAAAAATTCTTCGTCTTCATAATCTACCAATCTTTATCCGATTGCACTTTCGCACCTTTCTGCTTTTCAGCATTTATCTTATCCTGCGTTTTTTTCTCTTCGTTATTCATTGCCTCTAAAAGGCTTTTTACTTGTTGAGGCGAAAGTTGTCCTGGCACTGGTTGTTGCTGCTGTGGCTTATCGCCTTCTTCGTCTTTTGGCTTGTCAGGCTTACCTTGGTCTTTATCTTTATCGCCTTCTTTTTTATCTTCTTTTTGGTCGCCCTTGTCTTTATCTTCCTTTTCGTCGCCCTTGTCGCCTTCTTTATTTTTATTGTCTTGGTTTTGATCTTTTTTATCCTGATCCTTTTTATCGTCCTTATCCTTCTCGTCTTTTTTGTCGTCTTGTGGTGGTGGCGGATTTTTATCCAACATATCTTTCGCTAACGCCAAATTATAACGAGTTTCGTCATCATTTGGATTGTTGCGAAGTGCATTTTTATAACTCTCTACGGCTTCGGTATATTTTTTTTCATTCATATACGTATTCCCCAAATTATGAAAAGCTTTATGCTTTTCATTTTTGCTAGCTGCAGTAGAGGCAGCTTGTTTAAAACGTAGCATAGCCTCAGCATTTTTTTGCTTTCCGTAGTAAGCGGTTCCTAAATTGTATTTAGCGGTTTCGCTTTTCGGGTTTAAAGAAATAGCTTTCCGATAATCTGCTTCTGCCGTAGGAAATTTATCCTCCATAAGCGACTGTTGAGCTTCGCTCATAAAATTCTGTGCGGCTTTCAATTCCTTGTTTTGCTCTTTGGGTAGTTGCGCAAAACTGGAAACGGAAACCAGCAACACTACCAATAATATGGTTTTGTTGATTATAAAATTAATATTTTTTACTTCTGAAATTTTCATTGCTTCATTAATCAATCAATAAACCTGTCAGGTTTAGATTCTGTTTATTTTTTCGCCTCATTAAATAAATTCAACTTTTTTAGCCAGGCGGTTTTTCTCTCTAATAGGAAAACATCTAATACTAACAAAAACAATGCCCCAGCAAGGAACCATTGAAATTGATCCTTAAAATCGGTAAATTGCTTTGCCTCAATTTCTTTTTTGTCCATTCCATTTAAAATGGCTTTTACTTGATCTACAACAGCTTTAGTATTCGCGCCGTTAAGATACTCACCATTAGTTGTTTTTGCAATCTCTTTAAGAGTTTCTTCACCTAAACGGCTTACAACTTGTTCGTTATTTTGGTCGCGAAGGTAATATTGAAGCACACCATTCTTTTTAATGGGAATGGGACCACCTTCTAATGATCCTACACCAATTGTAAATATTCTGATACCTTTTTCTGAAGCTTCATCGGCAATTCTGGTAATGTTGCCTCCGTGGTCTTCTCCGTCTGAAACTAGAAACATAACGCGATTGGTCTGACTTTCATCGTCATAAAATGTCTGCGCCATTTCTATTGCTTGATTAATAGCCGTTCCTTGCGAAGAAACCATATCTGTATTCATCCCGTTTAAGAACAGTTTTGCCGATGCAAAATCTGTGGTAATTGGAACCTGCGGAAAAGCGCTACCAGCATAACCAATTATACCAACTCTATCGCCAGCAAGACTATTAATTATTTGGGTGATGAGTTGTTTAGATTTATCCAAACGGTTTGGTGCAATATCTTCAACAAGCATACTTTTTGAAACATCCAACGCAAAAACAATATCGACACCTTCACGTTTTACGGTTTCTATTTTGGTTCCAATTTTTGGATTTACTAATGCAAAACTTAAGCAAGCAATTGCCAAACAAAGAACCAAAACTTTTAAAACAGCTTTGAAGAATGAACGATCGGGACTCAATTTTTTCAGCAGTTCCTTATCTACAAATCGTTTTTGAACCGTTTTTTTCCAAACCAAAACCGCGAGAAATAGTACCACTATCACCGGAATGGCGAAAAGAACATAGAAATATATGGGTTGTTCGAATTGGTACATTTTTAAATAAATCCTTTAAATATTGTGGTTCGCAGTAAAAATTCAAATGCAGTCAAAATCAAAGCGAAAATTGCCCAAGGGCGAAACATTTCGTTATAATTTGTGTATTTAAACTCTTCGATGTCAGTTTTTTCAAGCTTATTTATTTCTTCATAAATCTGCTCTAATTTTGTATTGCTAGTCGCGCGGAAATATTGTCCGCCAGTTTTTTTGGCAATTTCCTGAAGCAATGCTTCATCAATTTCAACTTGCACATTTCCGTATTGAAAACCTCCGTCGGGACGAATTCCTATTGGCGACATTGCCATTCCATTACTTCCAAGACCGATTGTGTAAACTTTTATGCCAAATTCAACCGCAAGTTCGCTTGCTATTTTTGGATCGATAAACCCTGAATTGTTTACTCCGTCTGTTAATAATATAATTACTTTACTTTTTGCCCGACTGTCTTTTAAACGGTTTACCGCCGTTGCCAATCCTGAACCAATTGCCGTTCCACCTTCAATAACAGTGTTGTAAGACATACTTTTTAATGAAGACAAAACAATGGTTTTATCGCTGGTTAAAGGTGTACGGGTATAACTTTCTCCCGCATATTCAACCAAGCCAATACGATCGTTTGGCCGGCTGTTTATAAAACGCGCCGCAACGGTTTTTAAAGCTTCCAGACGGTTTGGCTTTAAGTCGCGAGCTAGCATACTTGCCGAAAGGTCCATCGCCATGACAATATCTATTCCGCGAGTGGTTTTTGTTTTTGTGGTTTCGTCAACAGTTCTAGGTCTAGCCATTGCGATAATTAATGCCGAAAGAGCCAAAAGGCGCAGTGCAAAAAGCAGTGGTTTTATTTTTGCTAGCCAGTTTTTTCCAGATTTAAAGCCGCTAACGCTTGATATTTTTAGAGAAGCAGATTGCTGTTTCCGCTTCCATAAATACCAAAGCACAAGCGCCGGAAGTATAAGAAACAACCAGAACAACTGCGGATTTACAAATTCAAAATTACTGCCCATCTTTCTTTTCTGAAATTTCAAGCTCTATGGAAGCTTCAATTCTTTTTAATATTTCTTCGGCGTATTTACCGTCATTTTGATACACGATCAAAACTTCCTGCAAACCATTTTCTTGTGCGAAAAGCAACAATTCATACGTGCTTTTCTCTTTCAAAATATTTTTATCTGAAACTTGTACGTTGAATTCGCCGTAAGCTTTTAATCCTTTTATACCTTTTTCAGTTTCGAAATCGTCGCGTTTTACAATCATGTTTTTAGCGCCACTTTGTTCTAAATCGTCCAAAACAGCATCCAGCGCGGTATCCAAAGCAATGTCTTGTTTCTGGCTAAACTGCATTGTAGTAATCATAATGTAAAGTGGCGAATTCATTTCGCCGTAAGTGAAAATATCTCTTCCGCTCACCGCACTTTTAGAAGCATCTGTAACCGGCACTTCCACTCTTAATAGAACTTCGGGAGTTTCCAAAATCACGGCAGGATTTCCATATTCACTTTTAATCCATCTTCCTTCTGCAAGTTCGCGGAGCTCGTTTCCTAATACTTTATCTTTTAGATTATCGAAACCAGTAACTGCACCGTAGATAGCTCCCGCCAAAATAACAGCTGCCACGATGCCCGAAATACCCAAAATCCATTTTCTGCGTTTGCGTCTTTTACGAAGTTTTTCAAGGTATTCTTGATTTTTCAAAAGCTCTTCTTCGGTAGGCTCCGGAACAGCTTCGTGGGTTTCGTTAATGATTTCCTCAATGGTATTTCTATCCACTTCGGCTTGCCCAGATTCTTGATTCATTTTAGCAAATTTCACCAAATCGGCACGTTTAAAAATTGAATCTAGCTTTCGAATTGTTTCCAAATCAAAGTCAAAACTTCCAGCGTCTTTGTGCATCATTAAACGCGAAATAAGCTCATCACTGGTACTTTCCTGTGCCGCTTCATCTACCTCGCGATCTAAATAACGTTTTACAATTTCTGTTAGATTGCTATAATATTCTTTGCTTTTATTTTCACTTAGAAGTTGGCTGTTATCTAAAGATTTCAGCGCGACAATCGCTTCTTCGTATGGCGGCAATTGCTTTTCTGCGGCGTCTCTACGTTTTTTTCTTTGGAATAAATAAATGGCAATCCCAACAATTAAAAGAAGTGGCAGCAACCAATACAGAAGCAACAACCAATTAAACGGAGGACCATTTACTTCAACCGAAGGTTTTATGTCGAACATTTTCTGCTTGGTGGTATCAACAATAACATCTTTCACTTCTACATAAATTGAATCGGTTAAAAACGGTTTGTTATTGATGAAAATACGCTGCGGCGGAATGGTGTATTTGCCACTGTCAAACTGCGTTAATCCGTATTTTTTAATGAGGCGATATTTTGCGCCTTCAAAAGTTGTATCTGTTTTATAGGACTCAATCATTTCCAATGGCGCAAAAGTTTGCTCTTCTGGAAATACTACTATGTCGGTTGAATCTATTTGTACGTTTATGGTGTAAAGAATTTCTTCACCAATTTTAATTTTTGTTGAATCAACCGAAGAAGTTACTTGAGCGGTTGCGATGAAAGAGAAAAGAGAGAAGAACAGAGAAAATAGAAAATAGCGGTTGCCCTGAAAATTTAAATTTCTGTTGTTCAAATTAATATATTGTCTAAAATCTAACATCTAAAATTTAGCGTCTTTTAAAATAACCCAATAATTTTTTCACATAACTTTCGTCAACTCTACTACTTAAAGCACCTGCGCCACTTTTTGTAAAGGCTTCGGTGAAATAATCTACACGTTCGCGGTGATAGCTATAATATTGATTTCGCACACTTTTTGATCCTGTGTTTACCAATAAAAGCTCTCCTGTTTCTTGATCTTGCATTTGCACCATTCCTAAATTTGGGATGTTTTCTTCTGCCTTGTCGTAAACCCTGATTCCCGTAACATCGTGTTTTCTTGCGGCAATCTTCAAAGTATCTCGGTAATTGTCTGCTATAAAATCTGAAAGCACAAAAACGATTGCTTTCTTTTTCATTACGCCGCTTAAAAACTTAAGTGCGTTTGCGATATCTGTTTTGTTGCTTTTTGGTTTGAATTCAATCAATTCGCGAATAATTCGGAGTACGTGCGATTTTCCTTTTTTCGGTGGAATATATAATTCAATTTCATCTGAAAAAAGAATCAATCCTGTTTTGTCATTATTCTGCATTGCTGAAAAAGCGAGCGTTGCAGCTATTTCAGTAATAATTTCATTTTTAAATTGTTCCTGCGTTCCAAAAAATTCGGAACCGCTAATGTCTACCATCAGCATTAAAGTTAGTTCGCGCTCTTCTTCAAAAACTTTTATAAAAGGTTCGTTATAGCGGGCGGTAACGTTCCAATCAATATTTCGAACATCGTCACCAAATTGGTATTGGCGCACTTCGCTAAACGTCATCCCGCGACCTTTAAAAGTACTGTGATACTCGCCACCAAACACGTGATCGCTCAAGCGTCGCGTTTTGATCTCGATTTTACGTACTTTTTTAAGAAGTTCCTTTGTATCCATTTCTTTGTAGTAGCCAGTTGGCAGTTACAGTTAGCAGTGTAGGCGCGTAATAAAATATTTACTGCCTACTGCCACTGAACACTGCATACTCTTTTTACGGTACTTCAATTACATTAACAATCTTGTTAATAATGTCTTCGGAAGTAATATTTTCAGCTTCGGCTTCGTAAGTAATTCCAATTCTGTGGCGAAGTACATCGTGAACGATTGCGCGAACATCTTCGGGAACCACATAACCACGACGGCGGATAAAGGCATAGCATTTAGCAGCAATTGCAAGGTTGATACTTCCACGAGGGGAAGCTCCAAAATTGATAAGTGGTTTTAAGTCTGCAAGGCCATAATTTTCAGGATTCCTTGTGGCGAAAATGATATCGAGAATGTACTTTTCAATCTTTTCGTCCATATAAACTTCGCGAACAGAAGCTTGTGCTCTTAAAATTTGTTCGACCGTTGCAACGGGATTAATTTGTTCATAATCGCCTTTTAGGTTTTGACGAATAATTAATTGTTCTTCGTCAATTTTAGGGTATTTTATTACCGTTTTCAACATAAAACGGTCAACCTGGGCTTCGGGCAGCGGATAAGTTCCTTCTTGCTCAATTGGGTTTTGTGTTGCCATTACCAAAAATGGCTTATCTAGTTTAAAAGTAGTTTCGCCGATAGTAACCTGCTTTTCCTGCATCGCCTCTAAAAGAGCCGATTGCACTTTTGCGGGAGCACGGTTAATTTCATCAGCAAGTACAAAGTTGGCGAAGATGGGACCTTTTTTAATGCTGAAGTCATTCACCTTCATATTATAAATCATCGTTCCCACAACATCTGCCGGAAGCAAATCTGGTGTAAATTGTATACGACTAAAAGATCCGTGAACCGCTTTTGCAAGCGTGTTGATTGCCAGTGTTTTTGCTAGTCCAGGAACACCTTCTAAAAGGATGTGTCCTTGGCCCAAAAGACCTATCATTAGCCGCTCCACCATGTGTTTTTGGCCTACGATTACTTTGTTCATTTCCATTGAAAGAACGTCCACAAAGGCACTTTCCCTTTCAATTTTTTCATTTAATGCCCCGATATCAAAGGTCGAATTTGTATTTTCCATACTGTATTTAGATTCAATGTAGAATGCCTATTAAAAAGACGGTGCAAATTGAAAATTTATTGATTAAAAGCCTGTTAACAATTGGTTAAAATAAAAGAGAGGAAAACATTAAGTTTTCCTCTCTTTAAAAATGTATTATTTTGAAATTTTACGGTTATAAATTAATTTCGCCCATACTTGTTACTTCACCTTGAACAACTGTAACATTATCAACAACCAATGGGGGAATTCCCAAACTTAAATCTGCTTGAACTGTTACGGTATAAACTCCGTTTGGTACTCCGCTTAGCAGAAAATTACCCTGAAGATTCATATAAGTTGAAATTTCAAGAGGTCCATTAACCGCTGTAACCATGGTTAACATTCCGGCAGGAAGCACATTTCCAGAAATGGCACCACTTTCAGCAACAGTGCTTGCTCTAATTACTGGCTTTAGGCTATACTCTCCGTTTCCTTGTGAAACAATAGATTTGTCAACATCAAAATCGAGCATGAATTCATATAAAATTCCAGCTTCGAGATTTTCATTTACCTGAATTTTTAAACCAGATTGTTGCGCACTTGGGGTTGCAAGAGGTAAGGTTTGTCCATCTACTACTATAGTGTTTTCTTCACCTAAAATCAAACGAATTTGGCTAATGTTTCCAGCGGGAACTTCATCATTAAATAATAGTACATTAACACCTGCGGTTAACTCTAATAGATCGTAAACACCAGCATTAATGCCTAGAACAACATCGTCTTGGCCGTTATTATATTTTATTACCACTTCTTCAACATCAATGAAGACAGCATCATAATCGCCAGGAGCGTCTGTCAAGCGAATTGACAATTTTGCATTTCCTTCACTATTATTGGAATCATCATCACTACTGCAGGATGCAAATCCTACAAATACTAATGCAATTAAACTTAATTTTAATAGGGATTTCATATTTATGTTTTTAGAATTAGTTTTACAAACATATTGTCTCGGCTTTGGAGTTTTATGTCTGTTAGGTATTATTAACCTATATATTAACAGAATTTAACCTTCTAAAGAATTCATAAATGTACTTTTAGAAAAAACTTAAAATGCAAAATAAAACGGCTTTTATTACTGGATCAACCTCTGGAATTGGAATGGCAACTGCAAAACTTTTCGCCAAAAACGGAGTAAAATTAATTCTCTGCGGAAGAAGGGAAGAACGATTAAAAAAGCTTTCAGATGAACTTTCAACGATGACGGAAGTTCACACTTTAAGTTTTGACGTTCGTAATAAAGAAGAAGTATTTTCAGCGATACAATCACTTCCGAAGAATTTTTCAGACATAGATATTTTAATAAATAATGCCGGTAATGCCCATGGAATGGATGCTATTGACGAAGGAAATACCGACGATTGGGATGCGATGATCGATATTAATGTGAAGGGTTTGCTGTATGTTAGCAAAGCAATTATTTCGAAAATGATTGAACGCAAAAGCGGCCACATCATAAACATTGGCAGCACAGCTGGAAAAGAAGTTTATCCGAAAGGCAATGTTTACTGCGCCAGCAAACACGCCGTGGATGCAATTAACCAAGGAATGCGAATTGACTTAAACGGAAAAGGAATAAAAGTTGGTGCCATAAATCCAGGTTTGGTTGAAACAGAATTTAGCGAAGTGCGTTTTAAAGGTGATAGCGACCGAGCCGAAAAAGTGTACCAAGGTTTTACACCTTTGAAACCCGAAGATATTGCAGATATTATTTGGTTTGCCGTTACACGACCACCACACGTAAATATTGCAGATTTAACGGTTATGTGTTTGGATCAGGCAAGTAGTACGATTGTGAATAAAAATTAATTTAATCATTCTTTGCAGGGTTTCATTCTCTGAAAAGGATTTAAAATATTGCAGTTTGGGAAGAGATTCCCGTCTGCGCGGGAATTATGATCAACAAACGACTACTCATAAAAAACCTACTCGCCCATAACGACGAGAGTAGTTTCTATGATAAAAAGCGAAAAATTGATCTTGGCAACAAAGAAGGAAAAGCGAAGTTTTTGAAACATATTTGTGCGCTTAGCAATAGCAATCCCGCGAATAACTCCTTTATTGTTGTGGGTGTTGAGGATGAAACTAATGAAATTAGAGGTGTAGATTTTTTTGACGATAGCAAAATTCAAAATCTGGTGAACGCCTATCTTACTAATGCGCCGTTGATTATTTATGAAAACGTGGCGTTTCCAAATTTGCCTTTAGATAAAGTGGTGGGATTGGTTACAATTAGACCCAATGGAAAAATAACTTCGTTGCGCAAAAATATTTGGAAGTATTGGGGTGGCTCTATTTTTCTTCGCGATGGTAGCATTTCTATGCCGAAAGATTTCGATATTGAAATTAAAGATGTCAATTCACAGATTGTAAAATCTATCGAAAACGCCGCCAAGAATAATATTGAACTTACATTGGACGGCGTAATGGATTTTATAAACTATCGGCATAAAGATTTGGATAGCCATTATAAGGTTTTCAAAGAACAGTTTGTTGTTTGTTGGGCTGGAAATCTTAAGCGGATGAAAAATAACAGTTACTATTCTCGTGTGGATATTGAGCTTATTAACGAGCAGGTGCGCCTTTTTTATTCGGCTTTAGATGAAGTGAGCATTGAGTTTACCGATGATTATTTTAGAACGGTTGAATATGTGCATTTGGGGTTGAATGAACAATTTAAATATTATCCGTTGGAAGAGGTGACTATTCATTTTCAAGAAAACGGTTCGTATCAAATGGATTCAAAACTTATTTTTGAAGCTCCTAAATTCAATAAAAAAACACTTTTTCATATTTATAATGCGAATAATGCCGTGCTGGAAAAATTGAAAAAGAATATTCCGCTGAACGCTTCCGAAGAAAAGGATTTGCGAAACCTTCCGTCAACGTACCTTATTTGTTATTTAAACGATTTTGAAGATGCCAAAGATAAATTGCAGGAAGCAAAAGAATATTTAAGAGATTACCACGAGGGAGCGTATCAGCTTACGAAGGAATCACTTCGTATTTTGAGAAAAGTTAGTTATAATTAAAGTATGCAAACAGTAGTAATAGGAGACATTCACGGAGGTTTTAAAGCTTTGAAACAATTGCTTGAAAGCGCAAATCTTTCAAAAAATACGCAATATATTTTTGTGGGCGATTATGTAGATGGTTGGAGTCAATCGGCCGAAGTTATTTCGTATTTATTTGGCTTTTCGCAAAAAAATGATTGCATCTTCCTTCGCGGTAATCACGATGAGCTGCTTTACAAATATTTAAAATTTGGCGAGAGCAATTCAATGTGGCTCAGTCAAGGCGGTGAAAGTAGTGTTGAGAGCTATTCAAAACTGGCTAAAACCGAAATAGAAATTCATCTTCGTTTCTTAGAAAATCTTACTAACTATCATATAGATTCAAAAAACCGACTTTTTCTGCACGCAGGTTTCACCAATCAACGCGGACCGCAGCACGAATATTATCCAAACTTGGTCTATTGGGATCGCACCCTTTGGGAAATGGTATGTTCGATCGATACTACGCTTTCTATGGACGATGACAGGTATCCAAAACGGTTAAAACTTTTCAAAGAAATCTTTATCGGCCATACGCCTGTAACTCGTGTGGGTCATGATAAACCTGCAAATTTTGCCAATGTTTGGAACATTGATACTGGTGCCGCATTCAAAGGAAAAATCTCGATGCTCGATGTAGATTCTAAGGAGTTTTGGCAAAGCGAACCGGTATACACATTGTATCCAAACGAAAAAGGCAGGAATTAAGATTACTTTATTATTAATTTCAGTACTCACTCACTATATTTGTAGTTAGCTCAAAAGACACGCCATGGCACTTAAAAATATCCGACTCGAAGTAATGCAAACTGTTGAAAAAGAAATTGACAGTTATATAGACCAATACCTTATCCCTGTTGATGAAATTTGGCAACCGAGTGATTTACTTCCTAATTTTCAAGGCGAAAATTATATGGATGAAGTATTGCAAATTAGAGAAGAAGCCAAAGAATTGGGCTACGATTTTTGGATTGTTCTTGTGGGCGATATGGTTACGGAAGAAGCATTGCCAACTTATGAAAGTTGGTTGATGGATATGGAAGGCGTAGACCAGCACGGTCGTAATGGATGGAGCAAATGGATTCGCCATTGGACGGGTGAAGAAAATCGTCACGGAGACACATTGAACAAATACCTATATTTATCTGGAAGGGTAAATATGAAGGAAGTAGAAAAAACCACACAACATTTAATTAATGATGGTTTTGAAGTAGGCACGGGTCGTGACCCTTACAGAAACTTTATTTATACCAGTTTTCAAGAACTTGCTACTAACGTTTCACACAATCGTGTAGCAAAAATTGCCAAACAAAAAGGAAATAAATCGCTTGCAAAAATGTGCAATATTATTGCTGGCGACGAGATGCGCCATCACTTGGCATATCGTCAATTTGTTAAAACTATTTTTGAATATGACGCTAGCGAAATGATGATTGCATTTGCAGATATGATGCAGAAAAAAATTATTATGCCTGCCCAAAACCTTCGCCAAAGTGGTGGAAAAATGGCCTCAGCATTTGATGATTTCAGCAACGCAGCACAGCGTTTGGGTGTTTATACCACATACGATTATATTGATATTCTTGAAAAATTAAATGCTCATTGGGAAATTTCCAAGATGGGAAATCTTACCGATGAGGCAGAAAAAGCGCGTGATTATCTTGTAAGGTTACCTTCAAGAATGCTTCGTATTGCAGAAAGAATTAAAATACCGCAAGATGCCAACCGTTTTAAATGGGTTGAGCCGAATGGGATAATATAGTCCCCTTACCCCCAAAAGGGGAATTGTTGCGGAAACGAATTAAAAAACCCCAAAGGTCTCGAAGACCTTTGGGGTTTAATTTTTTAACTAAGAATTACTTTATTACAAATCAAACTTAATTCCTTGCGCTAAAGGAAGCTCAGTTGTATAATTGATTGTATTTGTTTGTCTACGCATATAAACTTTCCAAGCGTCACTTCCACTTTCGCGGCCGCCACCAGTTTCTTTTTCGCCACCAAATGCACCGCCAATTTCGGCACCACTTGTTCCGATATTTACGTTTGCAATTCCACAATCAGATCCTGTTACAGCTAAGAAACGTTCCGCTTCGCGTAAGTTATTCGTCATAATTGCTGAGGATAAACCTTGCTTTACGCCGTTTTGTAAATCTAAGGCATTTTGCAAATCGCCTTTGTATTTCATTATATATAAAACTGGTCCAAATGTTTCGTGTTGTACGATGTCATAATGGTTTTCTGCTTCAGCAATAGCTGGCTTTACGTAGCAACCGCTTTCGTAACCTTCGCCTTCTAATACGCCACCTTCAACTAAAATTTTACCGCCTTCTTTTACCACTTGCTCTAATGCTGTTTGGTAATTTTTAACCGAATCTTTGTCGATTAATGGTCCAACGTGATTCTTTTCGTCTAACGGATTACCAATTTTAATTTGCTTATAAGCAGCTACAATTGCAGCTGTTACTTTATCGTATATGTCTTCGTGAATAATCAAACGTCGTGTAGAAGTACAACGCTGGCCACAAGTCCCTACAGCTCCAAAAACAGCACCAATCACAGTCATTTTAACATCGGCATCTGGTGTAACGATAATAGCATTGTTTCCACCAAGTTCCAATAATGAATTTCCTAAACGCTTAGCAACCGCTTGGGCTACAATTTTTCCCATTTTAATAGATCCGGTTGCAGAAATTAATGGTACGCGAGCGTCGGTTGTCATCATTTCGCCAACTTTATAGTCGCCTGTAATCAAGCAAGAAAGTCCTTCTGGCAATCCATTTTCAGAGAATACACGAGCTGCAATATTTTGACATGCAACGCTAGTCATTGGTGTTTTTTCAGATCCTTTCCAAATACAAGCATCTCCACAAATCCAAGCTAGGGCAGTGTTCCAAGCCCAAACTGCTACTGGGAAGTTAAACGCAGAAATAATTCCTACAACGCCAAGTGGATGATATTGTTCGTACATTCTATGTCCCGGACGTTCAGAATGCATAGTCAAACCGTGTAATTGTCTAGAAAGTCCGACAGCGAAATCACAGATATCAATCATTTCTTGAACCTCACCTAAACCTTCTTGGTAAGATTTCCCCATTTCGTAAGAAACTAACTTTCCAAGTGGTTCTTTTAAGCGACGCAATTCGTCATTAAATTGACGAACAACTTCACCACGTTGCGGAGCTGGCATTGTGCGCCATTCTTTAAAAGCGGTGTTTGCTGTGGTTATTACTTTTTCATAATCTTCTTTGGTAGTAGACTTCACTTTACCAATTAAGGCATTATCTACAGGAGAATAAGATTCAATAATCTCTCCGTTTCCAAAAAAATCTTTTCCAGTAGAAGTACCGAAGTTTATGTCCTTATTTAAGCCTAACTCTTCTAAGGCCTTATCAATTCCAAATTTTTTTGCAATTTCACTCATCAATTTTTATTTTTTTCTTATTAATAATCTACCGATTGCGAAAATAACAAAATTCAATGGTTATTCCTCAGAAACGAAACGTTTATCTGTTTCCATTACAGTGCCACATTCGTTACAAGTGCGCAAGTCTTTACTCGCGTAGAAATGTTTAAAATGTTTAAGAAAATCTGTTTCAATATTGCTGAGGGGGAAGTAGACGTCGTATAATTTGTTATTGCAATTATCGCAGAACCAAAGTAAACCATCTTTTCCATCAAGATCGGTGCGTTTTCTTTCAATAACTAAACCTATTGAGCCTGCGCTTCTGCCCGGAGAGTGGGGCACTTTTGCGGGATGTAAGTACATATCGCCTGGGCCGAGTTCCATTACTTTTTTCGTTCCATTTTCCTGAATTGAAACTTGAATATTTCCTTCAAGCTGGTAAAAAAGCTCTTCGGTTTCATTATAATGGTAATCTTTACGAGCGTTGGGCCCTGCTACTACCATTACAATATAATCGTCCGATTCTATATATAGATTCTTATTGCCAACTGGTGGTTTTAGAAGATCTCGATTTTCTTCAATCCATTTATTTAAGTTGAAAGGTTTTTTAATAGACATTGCCGTATTTTTAACTGTTTAGGTAAAAATACGGCAATTTTAAATAAGTAGAAAGGAGGAATCTCGGTATTATTTTCTATAGAATAGTTGTGTGAAGTAAGTGCGTCCCTTTTCGCATTTCATTACTCCAAAACCAGTGTGAGTATAATTGCCTTCTATAATGGCTTTATGTCCTGCACTCTTTAGCCAAGCGTTTACTACGGCTTCAGCAGTGTCGTAACCATAGGCTACATTTTCGCCAACAACTTTAGCGTCGTCATGAAATTTGATTCCTTCAGAACGATATCCGAAGTTGTCGTGATTTATTTTTTCTTTTTCAATCATATAATCGGTATGATTAACAGCGAATGCTGATGCATACTGAGTGTCTATTATTAGTTCAGGTAGTCCTACTGAAATGCGGTGGTCGTTTACCAACCTTAAAATTTCCGTCGACATTTGAGCATCATTCTTTGCTGCTAAGGCTAAATCAATATCGTATTTAGCTGCTTCAACTTCAAAAGAATCTTCTTTTGAACAAGAGGTTATCAAGAGGCATAATAATGCCATTGCAAGTAGGTTGCTTTTTAGTAGGTACATAATTTCAGGGACATCAAATTTGGGGCATGATGCTGGTTCAAATATATAAAAATTATTAAACCAAAATGCTTTTAATCGAAAAAAGTTTACACTTAATCGGATATTAGGTGTTATTTTTATATTTAAACTAATTCGAAATAGCCCTTAGCTACTATGAGCATTGCGTTTTTCGCAAGTCTTTCTCAGAAAATAAAATTACAAGCGAAAATATAAAAATTAACATATTTTGGGAGATTTTACCGTTTATCGATGTTTAATAACGGTCAAAGATGCACTTAATCGATAATTATTATATTTTGAATGATTGCAAATTGGTAAAAAATATTAAAAAAATCAATTAACGGAGGTGTGGCAACCTTTCTCGAAACACAATAGCAAGCCTATTTATGAACTACTTATTAGTTAAAATTAGGAAAAGCTATTTATGGAAGGTATAATCGATAAGAATTTACTGAAGGTATAATGTTATAATTTGTGTAGAACGGTTGATCAGAAGTCATTAAAATTCATTTAATAATCAAGGAGTAGGTGAAATGCTATGCTTCTTAAAATTATGGCATGTAAAAGTGGAATAGATAGCAATTCTAAATTATACTATTTAAATACAAATAAAGTATAAAGGCAATTGCCGCATCTATAGCTTGGGGGCGCTATAAATACGGCAATTGGAAACAAGTAGAAAAGGGGAATCTAGGGTATTACTTTCTATAGAATAATTGTGTGTAATAGGTACGTCCTTTTGGGCATCTCATTACCCCAAAACCAGTATCGGTAAAATTACCTTCTATAATAGATTTGTGTCCAGGACTCTTTAGCCAAGCGTTTACTACAGCTTCAGCAGTATCGTAGCCATAAGCTACATTTTCGCCAACCACTTGGGCGTCATCGTGATATTTAATACCTTCTGAACGAAAGCCAAAATTATCGTGGTTTATTTGCTCTTTATCAATCATATAATCTGTATGGTTTACAGCGAACGCTGAAGCGTACTGATTGTCCATTTTTAATATAGGGAGTCCAATAGATGTCCTATAGTTGTTTACTAAAGTTAATATATCTGATGACATTTGTTTGTCATTTTTTTGAGCCAATGATAAATCAATATCATATTTGGTGGCTTCAACTTCAACTGAATCCTCTTTTGAACAAGAGGTAAATAGTATGCATATTAACGTTAATGCAAGTAGGTTGCTTTTTAGTAAACTCATAATTTTGGGGACATCAAATTTGGGGCATGATGCTGGGACAAATATATAAAATAAATCATATAAAAATGTATTTAATCGTATAAATCTTACACTTTATCGGATATATGGCTATAAAATGAGTTATTTCTTCTGAATAAAAATTTGCTGAGCCACTATAAACATTGTGTTTTTCGCGTATCTTGTAGGTGAATAAAAAATATCGGCCATGATTAAAACTTTAACATATTTTATGATTATTTTTCTGTTTTTCGGGTGTAAAAACGATGAAAAGAGCACTTTATCGATTATTAATGCAACCGAAAAATCTACAAAAACGGGAGATAACTTCGGAATTGTTATCCATGGAGGTGCTGGAACCATCTTAAAAGAAAATATGAGCGACTCCCTTGAGACTGCTTATAAGTTAAAATTGGAAGAAGCTATTTCTGTAGGGTATAAAATATTGAAAAATGGCGGTACTTCTTTGGAAGCCGTTACTCATACTATTAATGTAATGGAAGATTCACCGCTTTTTAATGCGGGGAAAGGTGCTGTATTTACTCACGATGGCTCCAACGAACTTGATGCCTCAATTATGGACGGAGCAACATTAAACGCTGGCGCAGTTGCGGGTATAAAACATATAAAAAACCCAATAGATCTTGCTCGCGACGTTATGCAAAAGAGTGAACACGTAATGTTATATGGATTAGGAGCGGAAGAATTTGCGCATACATTAGGCTACAAAATGATGGATACATCCTATTTCTACACCAAAAATAGATACGAATCTTTGCAAAAGGTTTTGGAAAGGGAAAAAAACACAAATGATAAGAAAGTCTCTTTTGAAGACTCATTTATAAAGGATTCAAAATTTGGCACCGTTGGTTGTGCTGCCTTAGACAAACACGGAAATCTTGCCGCAGGAACCTCAACTGGCGGAATGACTAACAAACGCTGGAACCGTATTGGCGATGCGCCCATTATTGGGGCGGGAACTTATGCTAACAATGCTACTTGTGCGGTTTCTGCAACTGGATGGGGAGAATATTTCATTCGCGCCGTGGTTGCTCATGATATTTCCGCTTTGATGGAATACAAAGGAATGACACTACAAGAGGCAGCTCGCGAAGTTATTCAGAAGAAAGTACCAGCCATTGGTGGCGACGGTGGCATTGTTGCCATCGATAAAGACGGGAATGTGGCAATGGAATTCAACACTGCTGGTATGTATCGCGCTAGTATGAATTCTGAAGGAGAATTGGTTATTAAAATTTATAAAGAACAATAAATGGAACAACCGTATTACGCAGTAATCTTTACGTCAACCCAAAGTGAAAACATTGAAGGCTATTCTGAAATGGCCGAATTAATGGAATCGCTTGCAAAACAACAATCTGGATTTATAGGAATTGAAAGTGCGCGAAATGAAGTTGGCATAACCGTTAGTTACTGGCAAAGCCTTGAAAGTATTAAGAATTGGAAAGCAAATATGGATCATTTGGTTGCGCAGAAAAAGGGAAGAGAAAAGTGGTATACATATTATAAGGTTAGGATTTGTAAAGTTGAGAGAGAGTATGAATTCTTAAATAATGCAATTAAATTGTAGATACCCTAATAGTAACGCAACCTTTTCATGATATTACTATCTAAATAACATTACTACTAAATTTCCTAAAAAAGCAAGCATAGAAAAAAACTACATCTAATTCTTAATTTTCAAATAGATGTTGGTAAAAAACTTACTTCCAGTAACTTTTCTTAGTGCAATACTTTTTTCAATTTTATTCTACAATCACGATTTGGGTCTTAACCTAATAATCTTTGAGACCGCGTTTATTATTTATTTGATTCTCACTAAACAGTTTAACTTTTCAAATAAAATTCAAGTTATTACAACTTTAGGATTCTTATTAACATCAGTATTTACAGTACTTACACACTCTGTTTTTTCGTATGTTATTCATTTTATAGCTGCATTTATTTTCGTGGGAGTTCTTAATTATCTGTATGCAAAATCAATTATTACTGCTGCTTTAATTTCAGTAAAATTAATATTTCAGTCTCAAATTGAATTTTTAAATAGCATAATAAGCTCAAGAGTGAAAGGCACTAGTATTGGAAATACCTTTTGGAAATTCAGAATTTTTATAATTCCCGCAGCAGTTATTTTTATTTTTGTGGCCATTTACAGAGCTTCAAATCCAATTTTTGATGAATTGACGGTGAATATGGGTATGCAGTTTCAAAACGCCTTCAACTTTATTTTTAAGGATATTGAAATTCTATTTATAGTAACGCTTTTACTAGGCTTGTTAATTAGCAATATATTATTCTTCAGAACAAAAAATTCATCAATTGAAAAGACAGATGCTAGTGCTAATGATCTATTAATAAGAAGAAAACGAAAAGGCATAAGAAGTTTTAAAACACTAAGTTTAAAAAATGAATTAAAAGCCGCTTTGTTTCTGCTTTTCATCCTGAACTTAATTTTGTTAATACTGAATATTACAGATATATATTTGGTTTGGTTCAATTTTGAGTGGGACGGACAAACCTTAAAACAATTTGTACACGAGGGAACTTATCTTTTAATTTTCTCTATTATAATATCAATTACGATAGTTCTTTACTTCTTTAGGGGGAATATTAATTTTTACGCTAAAAATAAACTCTTAAAAAAACTAAGCTATTTATGGTTATTCCAAAATGCAATTTTGGCAATTTCTGTAGGTGTTCGCAACTATTGGTACATAGAATATTTTTCATTAGCCTATAAAAGAATTGGTGTCGCAATTTTCTTGATTTTAACGTTATACGGTCTATATTCAGTTTTCAAAAAAATAAGAAATGTAAAATCTGGGTTTTATCTTTTTCGCACAAATGCCTTGATATTGTATGTAATATTGGTACTAAGCAGCACAGTTAATTGGGATAGTTTAATTGCGAAATATAATTTTGCCCACGCCGATACAGCTTTTTTGCATTTTGATTATTTGGCAGATTTATCAGATAAATCGCTACCCTATTTAGACAAACCTATTTCAGAATTAACGAGAATAGAAAACATACAAAAAGAATTATTCTCTTACGAAACAGACTTTATGAATGCAGAACAATATCATAAACGTATTAAATTTAGGAAAGAAATTTTTAAACAAGATTGGGAATCTAAAAGCTTTTTATCTTGGAATTTCCCCGAATATATGGCCTATAATAAATTGTTCAAGAAATAGGCAAGAGAATCATCAGCTTGCTTTTTGTATTAATTACCTTCTAAATGTCAAATTTCTGAATAAGATATTAAAACAGTTTTGCTTTGTAAGCATATGAATTTGGCTTATTTTTAAATACTTATAACCATCGCTTATGAAAACCTCACTCAAGGTTCTATCCATTGTTTTATTACTTCTCGTTTTTTCCTGCAAAGACAAAGACAAACACTCCGAAACAGACAACCTTTTCAAATTCAAGGATTATATTTCGTATAACACCTACGGAAACCAATCCATCACAACAGACATTCGTGTTGAACTTGCCAAACCTGTGGAGCAATTTGAGATGACTCAAGAACTTTCGGCAGATGAATATTTGAGTATTTCTCCAAAAACCGGAGGGAAACTTGTAGTTGAAAACGGCAAAACTCTAATTTTTCAACCGGCCGCAAATTTAAATCCAGACACCGAATATACCATAACCGTAAAGTTGAATAAGTTTTATGAAAACATTGCTCCCGAATTTAAATCCTACACGTTCAGTTTTCATACTATTACGCCAAATTTCAAAGTTGAAGTTGGTAAACTTCAAAGCTACAGCAAGCAATGGCAATATGTTGAGGCATCCATTAAGGCTTCAGATGTTATTTCTTTTGAAAAAGCCAAACAATTAGTTTCGGCTTCGCAAGATGGCAAAAATCTTAAGCTGAAATGGTCATTCCAAGAAACAGATGCTAGCTTTTTCAACTTTACAATCGATAGCATTACTCGGAAAATTGAAGATTCGGAAATTCTTATTCAATGGGACGGAAAACCAATCAATGCAGAAAATAAAGGCGAAAATACGTTCGCAATTCCGGGACAAAATAACTTTACAATCGTAGATATTAGTAGCACTTTGGCGCCGGCTGCACTTTTAAGCATCAACTTTTCTGACCCGTTGTTAGAAAATCAGGATTTCGCTGGCTTAGTTACTATTGAAAATTTACAGAATTTACAATACGAAGTAAACGGAAACGTTCTAAATGTTTATCCGCCAAACAGAGTAGTCGGCGACGTAAAAGTCACGGTTTTCACTGGAATTAAAAATACCGAAGGTTTCGGCTTAAAAAACGAATTTTCAGAATTGGTGTCTTTTGAACAATTAAAACCCGCCGTGCGGATGATTTCTAAAGGCGTGATTCTTCCAAACTCCGCTTCTACGCCCGTTTATTTTGAAGCGGTAAATCTTTCAAAAGTTGACGTTCGCGTAATAAAAATTTACGAAAACAACGTGTTGCAGTTTCTTCAAAGTTATAATTTGAATGACAATAACACCTACGATATTAAACGAGTTGGACGAAGAATAGCTAAAAAAACCATCAATCTTAAAAATGAAGATTTGGGAAATAATGGTAGTTGGAAAGCCTATGCTATCAATCTTTCGGAATATTTTAAAGCAGATCCGGGCGCCATTTATCAATTAGAAATCAGTTTCAAAAAAGATTATATAAGCTATGATTGTGCTGAAACTGCTTCAGAAAATACCGATGAAAATGAAGAAGAAGGCGACGAATATTACGGCGATTACTATGAAGAAGACTCTTATTACGCTACCGATTCTTCCGAAGATGAAGAACTTCGTGAAGAGCGTTATTGGGACAATGAAATTTACCGCTGGAGAAATTACACCTATAATTGGCAGCAGCAGGACAATCCGTGCCATCCCGCATATTATAACGAAGAGCGCGTAGTTACGGCAAATATTCTTGGTTCAGATTTGGGCTTGATTGTGAAAAAAGGCAACAACCGTTCCTATCATTTTTTCGCTACAAACCTAGTTTCGGCGAAAGCTGAGGGTGGGGTGAAAATAAAACTTTTCAATTATCAACAACAACTAATTGAAACCGTAACCACCGAAAGTGATGGTTCTACGCTTTATGATAGCAAAAAAAATGCGGCATTCGCAGTAGCACAGAAAGGCAACAATTTTGCATATATAAAATTGGAAGACGGAAATGCGCTTTCCATGAGTAATTTCGATATTTCCGGGAAAGAATTACAAAAAGGTCTAAAAGGCTACGCTTACACCGAACGCGGCGTTTACCGTCCCGGCGACAGTATTCACTTAACTTTTGTCTTAAACGACAACGCAAATCCGCTTCCCAAAAATCATCCCGTAACACTTTCTGTAACCGACGCCCGAGGAAAATTGGTTCAACGCTCAGTCTTAAATACCATAGGAAACAGTTCCTCCCCTTTTTCAAGAGGAGGTGCCGAAGGCGGAGGGGTTTCGGAGGCTAGGGGGCTGGGAGACTTTTACTATTTTCCAATCGCCACAGACGCATCCGCCCCAACTGGAAATTGGAACGCAACAATAACCGTCGGCGGCGCGCAATTTAGTCACACGTTAAAAGTGGCAACCATAAAACCAAATCGACTAAAAATAAAACTCGATTTTGACGATGAAATTCTAGATGCAACAAAACCCGTAAAAGGAATGGCAAGCGCCACGTGGCTTCACGGATCGCCTGCGCGAAATTTAAAAATCGATATGACGGCCACACTTCGCGCGAGCAATACAGCTTTTCCGAAGTTTCCAAAATATAATTTCACGGATCCTATTCGTAGCTTTAATGAAGTAGAAATCCCAGTTTTGGATACGCAACTTTCTTCGGAAGGCGTTGTTTCTTTTAGCCAAAAGATGGAAGTTGGAAATAATGCACCCGGAATGTTGAAAGCCACTTTTTTAACGAAAGTCTATGAAGGCGGAGGCGACTTTTCAATGGATATTTTTTCAAAAGATTTGGCGCCGTTCACACATTTTGTTGGGTTAAAATCGCCCGAAGCTGGTCGCTACGGTTCTTATTTTACAGATGAAAATACAAATTTTGATGTGGTTTCCGTAGATACTAAAGGCCAAGCTGCCGCTAATCGCGAGCTGGAAGTAAAAGTGTTTCAGATTGAATGGCGCTGGTGGTGGAACCGAGGTTCGGATAATCTTTCAACTTATGAAAACTCCACTGTTCACCGCCCGGTAAAAGATTTCACCTTAAAAACTGATGGCAGCGGAAAGGGAAAATTCACCGTAAATATTCCCGATGATGAAGGCGGACGTTATTTAATAAGAGTAATCGATAAACAATCTGGCCACGCAACGGGACGCATCACTTATTTCTATAGAAATTGGTCGCAGCGTCCAAGCGATGGCGATTCAGAAAGCGCGAAAATGTTAGTTTTTTCAGCAGATAAAGATAAATACAATGTAGGCGAAGAAGCTTTTATAACGTTTCCTTCGGGAAGCGACTGTCACGCACTAATTAGCGTTGAGAACGGCACCGAAGTTTTGGCAACGCATTGGATTGAAACCAAAAAAGGAGAAACCAAAGCTGCGATAAAAATTACGAAGGAAATGGCGCCGAATATTTATGTGAATATTTCACTACTGCAGCCACACAGCCAAACGAAGAATGATTTACCGATGAGGCTTTACGGTGTAATTCCGCTTTTGGTGGAGGATCCTTCAACGGTACTTCACCCAATAATTTCGATGCCCGAAGTATTAAAACCAGAGAAACAATTCACCGTAAAAGTTTCCGAAGAAAAAGGCAAACCAATGACCTATACTTTGGCGGTTGTTGATGAAGGTTTACTGGATTTAACGCGCTTTGGAACACCAGATATTCACGAAGCGTTTTACAGTCGCGAAGCTTTGGGTGTAAAAACGTTCGATATGTTTGATTATGTAATTGGCGCATATTCGGGCAGTGTCGATAATATTTATGCAATTGGTGGTGGCGATGCGGCTTTGGGCGCGAAAAATAGAAAAGCAGACCGCTTTAAACCCGTTGTAAAATATCTCGGGCCATTTGAACTTGCTGCCGGAAAAATGGCCACTCATAATATTATGATGCCAAATTATATCGGTTCCGTTCGCACAATGGTTATTGCGGGCTATAAAACCAAAAGTGCTTACGGCAGTGTAGAAAAAACCACACCCGTACGTACGCCTTTAATGGTCTTGGCTTCGCTTCCGCGGAAATTATCGCCGGGTGAAACCGTTACGCTTCCTGTTACCGTTTTTGCAATGGAGAATAAAGTGAAAACCGCCACAATTACTGTGAAAACTGGCGATGCGTTGAAACCGATAAATGGTTCTTCAAAAACTGTTTCTTTCAACGAACCGGGAGAACAAATTGTAAATTTTGAATTCGAAGTACTTCCAACGAAAGAGTTTCAAACCATAGAAGTAACCGCTTCCGGCAGCGGTGAAAAAGCGAGTTACAAAGTTGAAATTGATGTGGAAAATCCGAATCCGATTTCGCAAAAATCTACGCAATACACAATTTCAGAAAATGGCTCACAAACCATCAATTTTGAAACTTTTGGCGTAGCCGGAAGTAATACGGCGACGCTTGAATTTTCAACTTTGCCACCGATGGATTTCGGAAAAAGGCTGGAATATTTAATTAACTATCCATATGGATGTTTGGAGCAGTCTACTTCATCCGCATTTCCGCAGTTGTATTTGGCAGATGTTTTCGACATTACTTTCGACAAAAAACAAGTAATTGAAAAAAATGTAAAAGCAACTATTGCGCGTTTGGGCAGATTCCAACTTGCCAACGGCGGGCTTTCCTATTGGCCCGGCGAACGCGAAGCAGATGAATGGAGCACAACTTATGCGGGTCATTTTATGCTTGAAGCGAAGCAAAAAGGATACGCTTTGCCGATAAGTTTTATGAGTAATTGGTTGCTGTATCAGCAAAATACGGCTCGCCAATGGCGAAATAGTTATGCGGTATATAACTCCAGTTTAACACAGGCTTATAGACTTTACACTTTAGCATTGGCAGGAAAACCTGAATTAGCTGCAATGAACAGACTTCGCGAAAGCAAAGAATTGAGTAACGATGCTAAATGGCGACTGGCTGCGGCTTATGCTTTGGCTGGAAAGAAAAATGTTGCTGAGCAAATTGCACAGTCGGCGAATATTAATTTTGTTCCCCAAAAATCTGACTATTATACGTACGGTTCTCCGTTCAGAAACCGTGTTATGGCTTTGGAAACCATGGTTTTATTGGGCGATCCGAAACAACGTGAAATGGCAATTTCCGTGGCGAAAGATTTGTCTTCGAGAAATTGGTACAACACGCAGGAAACTTCGTATGCTTTAATGACGATGGCAAAAATGGTTGAAAAGAACGGCGGAAAAGCAATGGAACTTACGTTTACAAATGGCGGGAAATCGGTTGAGGTTAAAACCGACCGCGCCATTGCACAACGAGATCTGTCGTTTGTGATGGGAAACAATTCTGTTTCAGTAACCAATAAAAAAGGAAATATTGTTTACGTTTCGCTTTCACAACAAGGGAAATTACCATTAGGAAAAGAACTTGCAGAAAAACGGAATCTTTCCATAAAATCTGAATATTTGGGTGGTGATGGAAAACCAATCGACGTATCAAAATTGCGACAAGGAACAGAAATAATTGCAAAGGTCAGTATTACCAATACTTCCAACGATTGGATAAATAATGTAGCACTTTCAAAAATATTCCCAAGCGGTTGGGAAATTGTAAACACCAGTTTTAGTGCATTGGGCGGAGGCGCAAGCGGAGACGCACGATATACTGATATTCGCGACGACCGTGTAAACTTCTTCTTCGATTTAAATAGCAATCAAACGAAGACGTTCACTGTGAAACTAAATGCGTCCTATTTAGGAACGTATTATTTGCCCGGAACGCAAGTTGAGGCGATGTATGACAACTCGTATTTTGCACGGAATAAAGGAATGTGGGTAACTGTTGAATTGTAAATCTAGAATTATGACAATTACATTTTGGTTCCTTCCCCTTTTTTAGGGGAAGGTGGATTTTCAAAACTGCCAGAGAGCAGTTTTGAAAAGACGGAAGGGGTAAATGCTATTCTATTTTAACCACTAGTAGGCCACCTTGTAGGTTTACACTCGAAGTGTAATTCTTGCTCAATTTTTTTAATAACTAAACTATGAGATTAGCTGTGTTACTTCTACTTTCGGTTCTTTTCAGTTGTTCTGTTAACAAAAAAACGGAATGCAATTATATTACAGATTACTATCAAACAATTTATAAGGCGGATTACGAATTTGAAACTAAAAATCACCAAAGAGCATTTGATTTGTATCAAACTGCATTTAATTCTTGTGAGCCAATAACAACGCTAGGTTATAATGAAATTGAAAAGTTCGCAGAAACTACTGCTATTTTAAAAAAGCATGAATTGACTTATGAGTTTTTGAAAAAATCAATTCTGAGCGGTTCAGAATTAAGTAGATTTCAAAATAATACAAGTTTTGAAGGATTTCTGGCTTCAAAATACGGGAAGCAATTAGAACTGGAGTACGATACTTTACGTAGTCAGTTTATGGATAAGATGGATTTAAAGTTGAGGGACGAATTAATTTTAATGCGTTATGCTGATCAAGGAGTTAGGAGCAAAGGTTCTGAAGCGGATTGGAAAAAGGTTGACAGCATTGATAAATTGCACGAATTAAGATTGATCGAACTTTTTGAAAGCGTAGGTTTTCCTAATGACGAAATGGTAGGTCCGACTTCATTAGACGGTAGACATATCGATATAGGTCCCATATTGCTTCACACAGATGATAGTATCCGTATGAATTATTTCGTGCCAAAGGTCAGGGAATTTGTGCGAAAAGGCGAGGCATCACCATATTATGTGGGAGCTATGATTGATCAATATTATTACTATCATAAAGAGCCTCAAATTTATGGAACTATTAGAGGTGCAAATATGATAGATGATTTGAAAAAAGTGGATAGTAATAGAATTTCGATTGGTTTAGCACCATTGGACCTACAACAAAAAAAGGATAGTTTAAATAAAATTAAGTATGGATTTTAGAGCGGAGACTGATGTAGAAATAATATGAATAATAAAACCGTTTTCTTCCTTAAAACCCACAAAATAAAACTCAGTATCGCGCTAGTTTTATTTATGGTTTGGCTCTTCTGCCTTCCTTCGCCATTATTTGATGTTCCCACCGCAACCGTTGCGGAAAGTAGCAGCGGGCAAATGCTTGGTGCTCGAATTGCCGATGACGGTCAGTGGCGATTTCCGCAAATGGATTCAGTACCAGACCGCTTTGAAAAATGTATTCTTTATTTTGAAGACGAGCATTTTTATTGGCATCCCGGCTTTAATCCGGTTTCCATTTCAAAAGCACTTTGGAATAATCTCACCACAGATTCCCGTCGCGGCGGAAGTACGATTACCCAACAAGTAATCCGTCTTTCCAGGCAAAATAAAGGGCGAACTTATTTTGAAAAACTAATTGAAATTTTTCAAGCCACGCGTTTGGAAGCGGGTTTTAAAAAGAAATCGATTTTGAATTTATACGCTTCGTATTCGCCTTTCGGAGGAAATGTGGTTGGGTTGGAAACTGCGTCTTGGCGTTATTTTGGGCTTCCTGCCAGCGATTTAAGTTGGGGACAATCGGCTGCGTTAGCGGTTCTTCCAAATGCGCCTTCACTTATTTTTCCTGGGAAAAACGAAGAAATTTTAAAGCAAAAAAGAGATGCTTTATTGCTGAAACTTTTCAAAAATGAAGTAATTGATGAAACTACCTATCAATTAGCTTTGGATGAGAAACTACCCGGAAAACCGTTGCCTTTACCAGAATATGCACCTCATATAACTGAAAAAATACGAAAGGAACATCGCGGCAAACGCATTGAAACTACAATCGATTTTTCACTTCAACAAAAGGTGAACAATATCGTGAAAGAGCAGCATTATCAGTTGGCTCAAAACCAAATCCACAATCTCGCTGTATTGGTAATGGACGTAAACACGCGTGAAGTTTTGGCTTATGTGGGCAATTCGCCAACTACTCGAGAGCACAATAATTATGTAGATATCATCGAAAAACCGCGAAGCACAGGTAGTATTTTAAAACCATTTCTTTTTGCTTCAATGCTCGATGCGGGCGAAATTCTCCCGAATACATTGGTGGCCGATATTCCAACTACAGTAAATGGATATACTCCAGAAAATTTCGACAAACAATTTAATGGGGCAGTCCCAGCAAGCGTGGCACTTTCGCGTTCGCTAAATATTCCAGCGGTGAGAATGTTGCGTAATTTCGGTTTACAGCGTTTTTATAATATTCTTGGAAAAATGAATCAAAGAACCGTGGACAAACCTGCAGATTATTATGGATTGTCACTGATTTTGGGCGGTGCGGAAAGCAGTTTATGGGATATAACGAAAGCCTATGCAGGAATGGCTTCAACCTTAAATTTCTTCAACATTTCTTCCAGCGAATACCGAAAGAATGAATTTATGGAACCTGTTTATGTGTATGAACACGAAGAAATTGATTTCGGAAAAATTCAGCAAAAACCTTCCGTTTGGAATGCAGGAGCAATTTATGAAACCTTCGATGCAATGGAAAAAGTGAACCGCCCCAGCGGTGAGGAAAATTGGGAATTTTTCACAAGTAGTCAGCCGTTGGCGTGGAAAACAGGAACGAGTTACGGTTTTAAAGATGCGTGGGCAGTTGGTGTAACACCGAAATACGCAATAGGCGTTTGGGTTGGAAATGCCGATGGCGAAGGTCGTCCGGGTTTAACGGGAATTCAAGCTGCGGCACCTGTGTTGTTCGATGTTTTGAATGTTTTGCCACAAAGTGGTTGGTTCAACATTCCGTACGATGAATTGGTTGAGGTTGAAATCTGTACCAAAAGCGGCCATCTCGCCGGACTTTTTTGTGATGAAATAAAAATGGAATGGATTCCAAAAAACGGCGCGCGAACCGAAGCTTGTCCGTACCACCAAACTGTATTTTTATCCCGAGGTATCGGGACGGAGAATTATCGGGTTAATTCTTCGTGCTATCCGCTTTCGGAAATGGTTCAAAAAAACTGGTTTGTGTTACCGCCAGTTATGGAATACTACTACGCATCGCTTCACCCAGAATATCATCCTTTGCCGCCTTTTGCGCCCAATTGTTTGCAGGAAGGCGAAAAATTAATGGCGTTTATTTATCCGAAAAAAAATGAAGCGGTTTTACTTCCGAAGAATTTTGACGAAAATGTGAACGAAGTAATTTTCAAACTAGCGCATCGTTCTCCCGAAAACACGGTTTACTGGTATTTGGATTCAGAATATATCGGTAAAACGGAAACTTTTCATGAATTGGCTGTTTCACCCAAACCAGGGAAATATATGTTAACGGCAACCGACCAAGACGGCAACGAACTTCGAGAGTCAATCGAGATAAAATCTGCTTCAGAAACCCACTAAATTTTATTTAACAAAAACTTAATACTGGTTAGTTCGGATGATTCCGAACTAAACGTACTTTTGTGCCCACATAATAATTCATAATTTATATTTTGACAAAAAAAGAAAACTTAATTGAGAAATTGGGTGTGCACATTGAGGGTAAGGAACAAATCGCCCCATTGGCCGCGAGAATTCTTTCTACCTTAATTTTGACTGGTAAAAAGGGTGTGACTTTTGAATCTTTGGTTTGTGAACTCAGTGCAAGCAAAAGTACAATTTCAACACATTTAACCACATTACAGGCTGCAAACCGCATAACATATCACACTAAATGCGGTGATCGCAAAAAATATTTCACACTTGTTCCAGACGCAATGATAAATTCAATGAGCGTAATGCTTAAAAATTGGAAAAATGAACGCGTTTTGCATCTTGAAATAATGGAATATAAGAAGGAGATCAATTCAGAACTTCCAACGGATTGTCCTGAAATTTTCGATATGGAATTTCACAAAGATTATGTGGAATTTCTTTCGCAAGCAAGTGCATCCATTGAAAAAATTCAAAAAAAACTTACTGAAAAGCAATAATTCGACTAATAAAATCAACAATGAAAAAGAAAAATTTAATTTATTCCCTTGCCTTAGTTTTAGGGTTTTTACTAATGCTAACTTCTTGTGGTGACGACAAGAGTGCGCAACAAGCTCAAGGTGCACCCCAGGCTCCAACATTGCCTGTAGTAACAATTCCAACTAAAACAGTGACGGCATTTACTACGTATCCCGCAAGTATTGAGGGAATTGTAAATAGCCAAGTAAACGCAAAAATTTCGGGTTACATTACAGATGTTCTTGTGGATGAAGGCCAAAAAGTAAGAAAAGGTCAAACTCTTTTCCGTCTGGAAACTCAGACTTTGAGCCAAGATGCTGCCGCCGCAAGTGCAAATGTGAATGCTGCCCAAGTTGAGGTTGATAAATTAAAACCTTTGGTTGACAAAAATATAATCAGCAACGTACAACTTGAAACCGCAAAAGCGAAACTTCAACAAGCTAAAAGTGGCTACAATAGCATTGCAGCAAACATTGATTACGGAAATATAAAAAGTCCTGTAGATGGTTATGTGGGCTCAATTAATCTTCGGAAAGGTGCTTTGGTGAGCCCTTCATCACAAATTCCGATGACAACGGTTGCAGACATCAGTAAAGTGTACGCTTATTTTGCAATGAATGAAAAGGAATATTTAGACTTTATTCTGAATGCAGAAGGAAAAACGATTGAAGAAAAAATAAAAAACCTTCCAAAAGTGCAGTTACTGTTGGCAAACGGAAGTCTTTACGATCAGGAAGGAACCATTGAAACTATCAATTCACAAGTAAATGCAAATACAGGTTCTATTACTTTTAGAGCTGTTTTTGACAATCCTTCGCGCATTTTAACGAATGGAAATAGTGGAAAAATTAAACTTCCAAAAGTATTTACAGATGCCGTGATTGTTCCTCAAGAAGCTACTTATGAGCAACAAGGAAGTTTCTATGTTTATAAAGTTGGGGAAGATGGAATGGCAACTTCAACCAGAATTGAAAAAAATGCCGAAGTTGGAAATCTTTATGTTATTACCTCTGGCTTGCAGAAGGGTGATAAAATTGTAGCGAAAGGCGCCAACAAATTACGTGGTAATTCAAAAATAAACCCACAGGAAATGCCTTTTGACAGCATTGCTAAACCTATCGAAAAAGTTTTTAGATAACCCTTTACAAGAAAAAAAACGATGCTAAAAACATTCATAGACAGACCCGTACTATCGACGGTTAT
The DNA here is from genome assembly GCF_058068205.1 of Aequorivita sp. IT1282. Taxonomy (NCBI): domain Bacteria; kingdom Pseudomonadati; phylum Bacteroidota; class Flavobacteriia; order Flavobacteriales; family Flavobacteriaceae; genus Aequorivita; species Aequorivita sp. IT1282. The sequence goes on from NZ_JBYRHR010000002.1 coordinate 267,064, forward strand.
TTCGATAATTATAGTAATTCTTGGAGTTTTAGGACTATCCAATTTACCTATTACACAATATCCAGATATTGCACCGCCAACTATTCAGGTAAATGCTACCTACCCAGGGGCAAACGCTGAAACGATTCTTGAAAGTGTAATAATTCCACTGGAAGAGCAAATAAATGGGGTGGAAGGAATGACTTATTTAACTTCTACTGCCACAAACAACGGTACAGCTTCCATTAGCGTATTTTTTGATCAAGATGTGGATCCAGATATTGCTGCGGTTAACGTACAAAATAGGGTGGCACGAGCCAATCCTTTATTGCCACAGGCAGTTATTCAAACAGGGGTTACAACTTCAAAACAACAGACTAGTGCATTGATGTTCCTTTCGTTTTATAGTGAAAACAAGGATTATGATGACACCTTTCTTCAAAATTATTTAAAAATAAACGTAATTCCTGAATTACAAAGGGTAAATGGTGTTGGAGATGTAACAGTTTTTGGAGGAAAAGATTATTCGATGCGCATCTGGCTGAACCCACAAAAACTTGCTGCTTATAGTTTGATGCCCACTGATGTTATTGCTGCTTTACAAGAACAAAGTCTTGAAGCTGCTGCCGGGTCTTTAGGTGAAAATAATGGTGAAGCATTTTCATATACTATTAAATATCCAGGCCGCTATAAAACCGAACAACAGTACAGTGACATTGTAATAAAAGCATTGGGCAACGGTGAATTTTTGAAATTGAGTGATGTGGCCAAAATTGAATTAGGGGCACAATCTTATTCCGGAGGTTCCGTAACTAACGGGTATCCTGCAGTGAATATGGGTATTTTTCAGACCAAAGGTTCCAATGCACAGGAAATTATTGATGCCATAAAGGTTGAGCTAGCAAGCGTAGAACGCGACTTGCCAGATGGAATCACTTATTATATTCCTTACGATACCAATAACTTTTTGAATGCTTCCATAGAAAAGGTGGTAATGACTTTAGTTGAAGCATTCCTTTTGGTTTTCTTAGTTGTTTTTATCTTTTTACAAGATTTCCGTTCAACTTTAATTCCAGCTATTGCGGTTCCAGTATCGATTATTGGAACGTTTTTCTTTCTGAATTTATTTGGATACTCTATTAACTTGTTGACGCTTTTCGCATTGGTTCTTGCAATTGGTATTGTGGTGGATGATGCAATCGTCGTCGTCGAGGCAGTCCATTCAAAGATTGATGAAGGAGAAAAGAGTGCCAAAAAGGCTTCTTTGAAGGCAATGCACGAAATTTCGGGAGCTATTATTTCTATTACATTGGTGATGGCTGCTGTGTTTATTCCAGTGACTTTTATTAAAGGGCCAACGGGAGTGTTTTACGAACAATTTGGGGTTACACTTATTGTTGCTATTATTATTTCTGCAGTAAATGCCTTAACGTTGACGCCAGCTTTGAGTGCGCTGTTTTTAAAGGGACACGATGACAAACAGAACAGTAAAAAACCAGGATTTATACAGAAATTTTTCAACGGTTTCAACAGTGGTTTTAAAGCAACTGTAAATCGTTATGGCAGATCGGTTCATTTTCTTTACAGACATAAATGGATCACTGTGCTTATTTTAATTTTGGCCGTTTTAGGTATTTGGTGGTCTTCTGCAACGCTCAAAACAGGTTTTGTGCCTGATGAAGATCGTGGAATTATCTTTATGAATGTGGAACTTCCAGCAGGTTCTTCAGTTGATAGAACACACGAGGTTAACCAAATACTTTACTCCAAAATTAAAGACTTACCGGGAGTGCAAGGAGCATCTGTAATTGATGGACGAAGTTTAATTAGTGGCGCAGGAAGTAATTATGGTCTTGGATTTATTAGACTTGATAACTGGGCAGATCGTGAAGATGAATCACTTTCCGTGCAAGCAATAACGGGTCAACTTTTCGGAATTGCAGCCCAAATTCCTGAGGCCCAGATTATCTTCTTTTCACCCCCAAGTATTCCAGGTTTTGGAAACTCGGCCGGAGCAGAAGTGAACTTATTGGATCGTTCGGGAGGAAGCTTTTCCGATTTAGATCAGGCCAATCAAGAATTTATTGCGAAGCTAACCGCAAGACCCGAAGTTCAATATGCGCAATCATCATTCAACACGCGCTATCCACAATACGAAATGACGCTGAATGTACCTTTAGCAAAAGAGGTTGGCGTTTCGGTGCAAAGTATTTTTGCAACACTTCAAGGATATATAGGAAGTGTATTTGCAGCAGATTTTTCCCGCTTCGGAAAGCAATATCGTGTTTATGTACAGGCTTTACCAGAAGATAGAGCCACTGAAAGTGATTTAAATAGCATTTACGTGCGCACCGCAAGTGGTGAAATGACACCGATAACGCAATTCGTAACACTGAAAAAAGTTTATGGCCCGCAATCGGTAACGCGATTCAACCTTTTTAATTCAACCAAAATTACAGCCGCAACTGCTCCAGGGTTTAGTTCAGGTGATGTTATTAATGCTGTGGAAGAAGTAAAACAAACGTTGCCAAGTAATTTTGATATTGCTTATTCTGGATTGACTTTGGAAGAAAAAAACGCCGGAAACCAAACAACAACCATTTTTATTCTGTCGCTGGTGTTCGTTTACTTTTTACTCGCAGCACAATATGAAAGTTATTTATTGCCCTTTTCGGTATTACTTTCTTTACCCGTCGGAGTTTTTGGAGCATATGTTACAACGCAACTCATGGGGCTGCAAAATAATATCTATTTCCAGATAGCTTTAATAATGCTTATTGGGCTCTTGGCGAAAAATGCAATTCTTATAGTAGAATTTGCTTTACAGCGAAGAAAACACGGTGAGTCTATCGTTGATGCCGCCATTGAAGGTGCTGAAGCTAGATTACGTCCAATTTTGATGACATCTTTCGCCTTTATTTTTGGATTAATGCCGTTGGTACTTTCTAATGGAGTAGGTGCAGCAGGTAACCGTTCTATTGGCACGGGTGCCGTTGGTGGACTCTTAGTTGGAACTATTTTAGGAGTATTCGTGATTCCAATTCTGTTTATATTCTTCCAATGGTTACAAGAAAAAATTACGGGAGCTCCTACAGACAATGAAGAGTTGCTGGATATTGAAACTGGCGATAAATTAATTGAAAATACTGATAACAATGAATAATCAAATAAATTCATCCTTAAAAGACCATAAAACCAAACAGATGAAAACAAATAGAATTTATTCATTGCTGTTAATAATAGGCGTTCCACTTCTGCTCGTTTCCTGCTTTGCGGCAAAAGATTACGAACGGCCAGAAGTTGTAAACGAAGCAAATTACAGAACAGATAACCTTCCGCAGGATACTTTAAGCATTGCAACGGTTTCTTGGAAAGAGTTGTTTACAGATCCTTCGCTTCAAAGTTATATTGAAGAAGGATTGAATAACAATATTGATATTCGTGTTGCCCTTCAGCAAATTCGAATTGCAGAAGCTTATGTAAAACAGGGCAAGGCAAGTTATTTTCCATCGCTGAGCGGAAAGGGACAATACACGCATCAAGAATTTTCGAGTGGAAGTCAGTTTGGGAGCCAGTTTTCATCTTTAGATCAATATGAATTAAGCGGAAGTCTTTCCTGGGAAGCAGATATTTGGGGAAAAATTCGCAGTAATGATCGTGCTTATCAAGCTACATACCTTCAAAGTGTTGCAGCCCACCAAGCAGTAAAAAGTAGATTGATTGCGAATATCGCTTCTGTATATTATCAATTGTTGTCACTCGATGAACAGATTCGTGTAACCGAAGAGACTATTGAAACGCGCGCTAAAGGTTTAGAAACCACACAAGCGCTAAAGGAAGCCGGAAACCTTACCGAAGTAGGCGTAAAACAGACGGAAGCCCAATTATACACAGCACAGGGAATTTTAATCGATTTAAAAAACCAAACGCGTTTAATGGAAAACACAATGTCCATTTTATTGGGAAATGCGCCGCAGGAAATTACCCGTGGAGCGTTAGAGAATCAAGTAATAAATACACCTTTAAACACTGGAGTTCCCACACAATTATTAAGAAACCGCCCAGATATTATTGAAGCTGAATTCAGTTTAATGAATGCCTTTGAACTTACAAATGCCGCACGCGCAAGTTTTTACCCAACATTAACGCTTTCGGCAAGTGGTGGCTTGCAAAATCTTGAAATTGATAAGCTATTTAATGCTAATTCATTATTCGCAACTATCATCGGGGGTTTAACGCAGCCTATTTTTAACAAGCGTCAAATACGTACACAGTACGAAGTTTCGCAAGCCAAGCAAGAGCAAGCATATTTAGATTTTAGATATGCAATTATTAATGCCAGCAAAGAGGTTTCGGACGCATTGTACAATTATGAATCAGCCACAGAAAAAATAGAGGTGAAGCAAAAAGAATACAACGCCTATAATTTGGCAACTGGTTATTCTGAAGATCTTTTAAATAGTGGCTTCGCTAACTATTTAGAAGTGTTGACTGCGCAGGAAAATGCTTTAAATTCTAGTTTAAATTTAATAAACGCAAAAAATATCCAACTTCAATCCATCGTAGATTTATACGAAGCTTTGGGTGGTGGTTGGCAATAGTTTTTTTCATTGTTTTTATTGTTGATTGTAAATCTGTCTTGAATTTTTTTCAAGGCAGATTTTTTTTATGTGCTATTTTTAAAACAGCTATTTTAGTTGAATGAGAAAAATGCAATACGCTTTTTTTATAATTTTAATTTCCCTCCTTTCTTGTGAAGAAAAGCCCAACGAAACACTTTCACTAAATGAAGGTTGGCAATTCTCTGAAACGGAAAAGAGAGATTGGCAAACTGCAGAAGTACCGGGAACAGTACAAGCAGATTTGCTGAGGTTGGGAGAAATTCCCGACCCATTTTTAAAGAATAACGAAGACTCCATTCAATGGATTTCTACTAAAAACTGGCAGTTTAAAAAACAATTTTTCGTTTCCGAAGAAATTTTAAAACGAACAAAACATTTCTTGAAGTTTGAAGGTTTAGATACCTACGCCGAAGTTTTTCTAAACGATAGTTTAATTCTTTCCGCAAACAACGCCTTCCGAAGTTGGGAGTTAGATATTAGTGATGCCTTAAAAGCTGAAAACGAACTTTTGGTCATTTTTAAAAGCCCGGATTCAATAGAAAAAATTGAGGCCGAAAAGCTCAATTATCAACTGCCCGAAGGCAACCGCGTTTTCACCCGAAAACCACAATATCAGTATGGTTGGGATTGGGCACCAACCATAAAAACAATGGGCATTTGGCGTGATGTTTCATTGATTAGTTATAATATTGGGCGATTAAAAGACACTTTTCTTCAAACAAAATCTATCAACGATACAGTAGCAGAAATAGTTGCTGCGTTTGAAATTGAAACAGTAAAAGAGGAAGAAATAAGCGTTCAAATTACAAATAAAAACACCTCCGAAACTTTTGCTTCAACCTTTAAAACCAAAGCGGGACAAAACGAATATCAAATACCTTTTAAAGTAAAAAACCCAAAATTTTGGTGGACATATAATTTGGGTGAACCCTTTTTATATGACATTCAAATTGAGCTGAAACACAATAAAACTGTATTAGAAACCCATTCAAAAAAACTCGGAATACGCTCTATTGAATTGATAACAGAAAAAGATTCCAAAGGCGAAAGTTTTTATTTCAAACTGAACGGAAAACCCGTTTATATGAAAGGCGCCAACTACGTTCCCCAACAAATGCTGGAAGGGAAGGTAAACCAGCAAAAATTTTCAAAACTCATTGATGATGCAGTTGATGCAAATATGAATATGCTTCGTGTTTGGGGCGGAGGAATTTATGAAGACGATTATTTCTACGAATTGTGTGATGAAAAAGGAATTTTAATTTGGCAGGATTTTATGTTCGCTTGCGCCATGTATCCCGGCGATGCGGCATTTTTGGAGAACGTAAAACAGGAAGCCATTCAAAATATAAAACGCTTGCGAAACCATCCAAGTATTGCGCTTTGGTGCGGGAATAATGAAAATAGCGAAGGTTGGCAGCGTTGGGGATGGCAAGACGATAAAACCGAAGCACAAAAGCAAGAAATTTGGGAAGTTTATTACGCTGTTTTTAATCATATTTTGCCGCGCGCAGTGGACAGTTTAAACCCGAGTGTATCCTATTGGGAGAGTTCCCCAAAATATGGTCGTGGCGATAAACGCTATCAGTTTGAAGGCGATGCGCACGACTGGTGGGTTTGGCACGACGGCTATCCATTTGAGCATTTTGAAGAAGAAGTACCGCGGTTTATGAGCGAGTTTGGGTTTCAGTCTTTCCCGAGTGTTAAAACCATTCAGTACGCAACTGGAAGAGATTCGGTTATAATGAATGATCCACTTTTTGCAAACCATCAAAAGCATTCTCGTGGCTTTAAAATTATTGAAGATTATATGGCGCGCGACTTCCCAATTCCACAGAATGCAGCGGACTACGTTTATATGAGCCAACTTTTGCAAGCCTATGGAATTACAAAAGGAATCCACGCCCAGCGCCGGGCCAAACCCTATAATATGGGAACGCTTTACTGGCAATTAAACGATTGTTGGCCGGCCGTATCGTGGTCGAGTATTGACTATTTGGGCAATTGGAAAGCACTTCATTATAAAGCAAAAAAAGCTTTTGGAAATGTTTTGGTTTCTACGGAAGTAAAAAATAATTCTTTGAAAATATTTTTGGTGAACGATACTTTTGAAACTATTAAAGATTCACTTTATTTGAAGTTAATGGATTTCGATGGAAAGGTAATTTATGAAAAACAGATCATAGCCGAAAGCCTTGAAAACAGTAGTAAAATCCTTTTTTCACTTCCTTTGAAAACTTTAGAATTTGATAAATCATTTAGTGTTTTAAAAATCGATTTCGGGCAAAGTGAATATTTGCATTATTTTGCGAAACCGAAAGATTTGAAGTTGAAGAGCGCTGAAATTGAAACCAAAATCGAAAAGGTAAAAGAAGGATTTTTGGTAACTCACAACTCAAAAACTTTACAGAAAGACGTATTTTTAACAACAGATGAGAACGGAAAATTTGAAGATAATTTCTTTGATTTATTACCAAATAGACCAAAAACAATTCTTTTTTCTACCGAAAGCAAGACTGCACCAACACTGGAATATAAAGCCATAAACCAATTTAAAAAATAGCGATGCGAAAAAATCTTTTCTTTTTCATATTTATAATTTCCATTGGAATGTTTTCGCAGAACAATGAAATCACACTAATTCCAAAACCCCAGCAAATAGAACTTGGCAACGGAACTTTTACCATTGATAAAAACACAACAATTTATTTTGAAACGAAATTTGAGATAGCAGGAAATTTTTTAAATGATTTTCTTCAAAATGGCGTTGGATTTTCACTTATAAAAACTTCAGAAAAAGAGGCTAATATAGTTTTCGAAAAAGATGCTACCCAACCTTCCGAAGGGTATTTTTTAAATATTTCAAATTCAAAAATCTATATAAAAGCTAGTCATGCGAGTGGCGCTTTTTATGCAATTCAGACTTTAAGGCAATTGCTTCCGACGGAATTGGAACAAAAAACATCAAAGCAGAATATTAGTTATTCTCTTCCTCAATTAACAATTACAGACTTTCCAAAATTTCAATATCGCGGAATGCATTTAGACGTTTCCCGACATTTTTTCGATAAGGAATTTGTAAAAAAATACATTGCAAATCTCGCATTGCTCAAAATGAATTATTTTCATTGGCATCTTACGGACGACCAAGGTTGGCGGGTTGAAATAAAGAAATATCCAGAGCTTACTTCAAAAGGTGCTTTTCGCGAAGAAACGTTAATTGGTCATTATAATGACAGTCCACAAAAATACGACGGCGAGCGCTACGGCGGTTTTTATACGCAGGAAGACATAAAAGAAGTGGTTGCCTTTGCCGCAACCCAAAACGTAACTATTATTCCAGAAATTGAAATGCCTGGCCACGCACAGGCTGCCATTAGTTCGTATCCTGAATTGGGTTGTACGGGCAAACAGATTCCCGTTGCAACCACTTGGGGCGTTTTTGATGATATTTTTTGCCCAAAAGAAGAAACTTTCACCTTTTTAGAAAATGTTTTAAGTGAAGTTATTCCTTTGTTTCCTGGGGAATATATTCACATTGGTGGCGACGAGGCGCCAAAAATTCAATGGAAAAATTGTGCCCACTGCCAGAAATTAATAAAGGACAAAAACTTAAACGATGAACACGGTTTGCAGAGTTATTTCATTCAACGGATTGAAAAATTTGTGAATAGTAAAGGAAAAAAAATAATTGGATGGGACGAAATTTTGGAAGGCGGTCTTGCGCCAAACGCAACGGTAATGTCGTGGCGCGGTATGCAGGGCGGGATTGATGCTGCAAAACAAAAACACAACGTAATTATGACGCCTACTTCGCATTCGTATTTTGATTATTATCAAAGCGATAACGCAGATGAACCTGTGGCGATTGGCGGTTTTCTTCCGTTGAAAAAAGTGTATTCTTTTAATCCAATTCCCAAAGAATTAAATGCTGAAGAATCAAAATATATTCTCGGCGCCCAGGCCAATTTGTGGACAGAATATATTCCTAATGAACAGCAAGTGGAATATATGGTTTTTCCGAGAATCCTTGCAATGAGTGAAGTTACGTGGAACGGTCCTTCAGAAAATTTTGAAAAGGATTACCCAAATTTTGTTTCTCGTGTTGAAGGTTTTATGCCGCGTTTGGATGCTTTGAATATTAATTACGCAAACCATTTATACGAAATTGAAGGCAATATTTTGAAAACTGACGCCAAAGTTTTTTATGAAATGACTACGCCAACAGCGGGAAAAGAGATTCGATTTACTTTAAATGATTCTAAAAGTGAAGTTTATTCGAAACCCATTTTGATTGAAGAAAGTTCAAAAATTACGGCAAACGTTTTTAAAAACGGTGCAAAAGTGGGAAGCGATTTTTCTGAAGAAATAAAATATCACAAAGGAATTACAGCAAAAATCTCATTGAACGTAACGCCGAATCCTGCGTATGCCGCTGGAGGAAAAGAAGCTTTAATTAACGGAATTGAGGGTAGTGATTCGCGCTACGGCGATAAAGAATGGCTGGGGTTTTGGGGCGATAATTTGGAGATTACAATTGATTTTGGAAAGGAAATTGAAATCAATTCCGTCAACCTTCGATTTTATGATGCGCCTGGACAGTGGATTCACGCACCGAAAGAGGTTATAAGTTTTTGCTTTAATCCGGAAGGAAAAAAGTTCACTAGTTCCACCAAATATTTGCAAAATCTACAACCAAATATAAAAGCGGTAAAAGTTGATTTATCCATTAAAAATAAACCTTATACAACCAGTGTTGTGCATGTTAAAATTCCAAATTACGGAACTATTCCCGAAGGCCAACAAGGCGCGGGCAACAAAGCATGGACATTTATTGACGAAATTATTATAGAATGAGGTTTCGACTGCGCTTAACCTGACATTAAAATTTATTATAAATATGATTATAGAAATATGTGCAAACAGTTTTGAAAGCGCCCAAGCTGCGCAACTTGCTGGCGCAAACCGAATAGAACTTTGCACTGAACTTTCAGTGGGCGGCCTTACGCCAAGCCACGGTTTGATTGAAAAAGTTGTTTCGGAATTGGAGATTCCAACCCACGTTTTAATCCGTCCGCGAAGTGGAAATTTTACGTATTCCGAAGAAGAATTGGATGTAATGTTGAAAGACATTGCCTTCTGCAAAAAGTTGGGTTGTGCAGGAATTGTAAGCGGATTTTTAACTTCAGAAAACAAAATCGATATTGAAAAAACGAAACAGTTAATTACGGCTTCCGATGGAATGGAATTTACCTTTCACCGAGCGTTTGATTGGGTTGAAAATCCTTTGGAAGAACTTCAAAATTTAATCAATTTAAAAGTGAATAGATTGCTTTCTTCGGGACAAAAACCGTCAGCAATTGAAGGAATTTCACTTTTGAAAGAGGTTTTAAACAATTCAAAAGGAGAAATAGAAATTATGCCTGGCGGCGGAATTAATTTAGAAAACGCCTTAAAATTTAAAGAAGCTGGATTTAAAAGCATTCATCTTTCCGCAACAACAAAAAAGCAAATGCTTCCTAAAAAACCTAATGTTTCAATGCACGGCGAAGCTTTTTTTGAAGAGGGAATTGTGGCAACTTCAGATGTTGAAACAATTGTGAAAATTAGTCAACTTTTGAATTAGCAAACTGCTAACTGCAACTGCCAACTGCAACTTTCTTCAAATCCACTTTTTAAAAGGATTTTTACTCAAATTTGAGTTGTAATATTTAACATCGCCAGTAACCTCTTTTCCCACCCAATCGGGTTTTATGTAAGTTTCATCTTCGGCATCGAGCTCAACTTCGGCAATAATTAAACCTATGTTTTCGCCCATAAAATCATCAACTTCGAAAGTATGATCTCCGCTTGAAATTTCATATCGCGTTTTTTCAATAATCTCCGGTTCACAAAGGTGAAGTAGTTCTTCAGCTTCCGCGAGTGAAATCTGTTTTTCCCACTCAAAACGAGACAGTCCCGACTTATTGCTTTTACCTTTTACAGTAATAAAACCATCACTTCCCTGCACGCGAACACGAACTGTGCGCTCCGGATTGGTGTTTAAAAAACCCTGAACAATACGTGTGCGTTTGTGTGCTTCATTTTTAAAAGCTTCGGAAGTCACCAAAAATTTGCGTTCTATTTCTTGCATACATCGTTTATAAAGATTTGTCTGTTCGAGCGCATTCGAGAACTAATGGGAGGTTTCGACTGTACTCAATCTTACATTTTATTTTCCAATCATTAGTATTTTTTCCGAAGGGATAATTTTTTCAGGATACCCTTCTTTCGCCAAAACTACCATTGCATCTGAAATCGTTTCAGCTTTAATCATTTTGTATTTCTTCGGAATTAAAAAGCTGAAATTCTTCATAAAAAATATCGCAATTTTTTCACCCAAACGGTTTTCATCTCTATCGCCAACAATTAACGAAGGTTGCAAAATGTAAGTGTTTTCAATATTTTGGTTTAACACATCGCGTTGCATTTCACCTTTTGTTTTGTTGTAAAAAACGCTGCTGTTTGCATCTGCGCCTAATGCCGAGATTACAATATATGTGTTAATTCCGTTCTGTTTTGCAAGTTTTGCAGCGGTAACGGGAATGCCGTAATCAATTTTTTTATAAGTTTCTTTATCTGGGGTGTTGGCTTTTGTAGTACCAATACAGCAGAAAACTACATCTGCTTTAAATGATTCGGAATGGGCTTCTAATTGAAACATATCAATCAAATGCTCTTCAATTTTAGGCGAATTCTTTGCTACGGAACTGCGTGAAAAGAGAATTATTTTTTCAAAAGAAGCATCTGCCAATAGTTTTTCTAAAAGAATACTTCCGGTTAATCCAGTAGCTCCTAAAATAATTGCTGTTTTCATAATATAAAGATACTTACAAGGTTTTAAAAATCTTTGGGGTTTGGTAACCATTTAAGATACTATTTTTGCAGTATGCCGGCAGAACACCAAATTCGCAAAATTATTCACGTAGATATGGATGCTTTTTATGCGTCCGTTGAACAGTTGGATAATCCCGAACTGCGTGGAAAAGCTGTTGCTGTCGGAGGAAGTTCAGCCCGTGGCGTGGTGAGCGCGGCTAGTTATGAAGCGCGAAAATTTGGGGTTCGAAGTGCGATGAGTGGCGCAATGGCGCGAAAACTTTGCCCGGAACTTATTTTTGTTAAAACCAATTTTGATCGTTATAAAGAGGTTTCGAAACAGATTAGGAAAATATTTTTAGAATATACAGATTTAGTAGAACCGCTTTCTTTAGATGAAGCATATCTGGACGTAACCGAAAATAAAAAAGGCAATCCGAGTGCGTCGATGATTGCTGAAGAAATTCGTAAAAGAATTAAAGAAGTAACTGGATTAAATGCTTCGGCTGGAATTTCGGTGAATAAGTTTGTAGCAAAAATTGCTAGCGATATCAACAAACCCAACGGACAAAAAACACTGGGACCAGAAGAGGTGGAGCCGTTTTTGGAGACGCTGGATGTAAAGAAATTTTACGGTGTTGGAAAAGTCACCAAGGAGAAAATGTACCGTTTGGGAATTTTTACTGGCTTAGATTTAAAAAATAAATCGTTGGAATTTTTAGAAGAGCACTTCGGAAAGAGTGGCGGATTTTATTATAAGGTGGTTCGTGGAATTCACAATAGCAAAGTAAAACCCACACGAACGCAGAAATCCCTTGCAGCCGAACATACATTTTCTGAAAATATTTCTTCGGAAATTTTCATGTTGGAACGTTTAGAAGAAATTGCTTTAGAAGTCGAAAACCGTTTAAAACGAAGCAAACTAGCGGGTAAAACCGTAACTTTAAAAATAAAGTATCGTGATTTCTCACAACAAACTCGTAGCAAAACGCTTTCGCTTTTTGTTTCTTCCAAAGAATTAATAATGGAAGTGGTTAAAGAATTATTGTTTCAGGAAAGAATGAAGGAATCGGTACGATTATTGGGCATTTCAATTTCAAATCTAAACAACGAAACCCCAAAGAAAAAAGATCCTCCGAAGGAAACAATTGATGTGCAATTGAAACTTGAATTTTAGTCCCAGCCCCAGCCCTTCCCTTAGGGAAGGGAGTTTATGCCCCTCCTTTGGAGGACAGCGAATCATAAATTTTATATATGTAAAAAAGCTACCTATCTTTAACTAATTAAAAACTCCAGATTATGAAGACCATAGCTTTTTCAATTCTTTTTCTTGCAGGCATTACATTACTTTCTTCCTGTAAAAACGACGCTAAAAACAATGAAGACGCGCAAACTGTTGTAACAGATACCATTCCCGCAGAAACTACTCAGGGGTTTATGTATGTTAGCGCGGTTAGTGGATTAACGCTGCGCGAATTTCCAAATCTACAAAGCGCAAAACTTGCAGTAATGCCATTGGGTACGAAAGTAAAAATTGTGAATGCCGAAGATAAATCAACGATGAATGTTGGGGGAATTGATGGCGCGATGGATGAAGTGGAATACAACAACAATAAAGGATTTGCCTTTAGTGGTTTTCTGTCTAAATTTTCTCCTCCGGGATTAGATTCTTCAGCAAAAAATTATGCCGAAGAATTGAAAAAAGATTTTCCAAAGGTAAATTATTCTGAAGCCACAGGCGGCTCGGCAAGTAATCCCACTAAAACCGAAATCTTAATTTTACCAACCGACAAATGGCACGAAGCTTTTTTTACGGCTCAGCAGCTTTTTGAAATTCCAAAAGAATTTGCCTTTCCAAATCCAAAGGGTTCCAACAGTGAAACCCAACAAAACGGCAATAAAAAGAAAACCGATTTTCTCAGCGCGCTACAAATTTCTAGAAGCGACAATGCACTTCAGAAAATAGTTTATAACTACAAAACTACAGGGTTTGGTTATACGGTTACTATTACCAAAGAAGCTGACGTGATGAAAATTGAGAAAGTTGAAGACGCAGATTAATTATTTAACCTGCGTTACTCGCAACGTGTTCACCATTCCTTTATCTACTATTGGCATAGCCGCAAGATTGATTAAATAATCGCCTTTGTGCACATATCCTTTTTCGAAAGCAATTCTATTTACATCGTCTACAGTTTCATCTGTACTTACGTATTTATCGTAATAAAACGCTTTTACGCCCCAAAGTAAATTTAAACGGGCAAGAATGAGTCTGTTGGAAGTAAAGGCTAAAATATACGCCGACGGCCTCCAAGCCGAAATCTGGAATGCTGTATAACCACTGTTCGTTAATGTACAAATAGCCTCTGCCTCAATTTCGTTTGCCATAAGTGCAGCGTGATAGCAAATGGATTTTGTAACGTAACGGTTGGTTTTAATCTGTGGTGGGTCTTGTGGAACGCGAATTAATTCAGAGGTTTCCACGCTCTTCAATATTTTTGTCATCGTTTTTATTACGGCAACTGGATAATTTCCTACGGAAGTTTCACCCGAAAGCATTACAGCATCTGCGCCGTCCATAACCGAGTTGGCTACATCGTTTACTTCGGCACGGGTTGGGGTTAACGATGTAATCATCGTTTCCATCATTTGGGTCGCGATAATTACTGGAATACGTGCACGTTTTGCCTTAAGCACCAATTCTTTTTGAATAAGCGGTACTTCTTCTGCCGGAACTTCTACGCCTAAATCGCCACGAGCAACCATTAAACCATCGCAAAAGGCGATAATTTTATCGATATTTTCAACAGCCTCAGGTTTTTCAATTTTGGCAATAATAGGAATTTTATATTCTGAATGCGCTTCAATAAGCGCCTGCAATTCTTTTAAATCTTCTGCGTGACGCACAAATGAAAGCGCCATCCAATCTACTTTTTGTTCAATTGCGAAAACGGCATCTTCCTTGTCTTTGGAAGTAAGTGCAGGAAGGGAAATACTTGTATTTGGAAGATTTACTCCTTTTTTAGAACGCAATGGGCCTCCTTGGACTACCATTACTTTTACTTCGTTTGTTCGGTTGGTCTCAAGTACTTCAAAAATAAGTTTACCATCGTCCAATAGTACGCGTTCTCCAGGATTCACATCTCTCGGAAAATTGTCGTAATTCATATAAACCCTTTCTCGAGTTCCTTCAAATTCTTCACCCGTACAGAAGTAAAGTTCGTCGCCAGGTTGCACAACCACTTCTTCTTTCATCATCCCCACGCGCAATTTTGGACCTTGTAAATCGCCCAGAATAGCTACGTGCGTGTCTAACTCTTCAGACAGTTCGCGGATTGTTTTAATGCTCTCTTTTACATTATCGTAGTTTGCGTGCGAAAAGTTAACCCTGAATACATCTACGCCTTCTAGAATCATGTGTTTTAGAATTTCTCTAGACGAGGTAGATGGGCCAAGTGTGGCAACTATTTTGGTTCTTTTTTGATTTGACATTTAATCGAAAATTAAATTATTCCTTGATTTTATATTCTCTATTTCTACTGAATAGGCAGAGATTACCTGTTTTATATCGTTTATTTCTGAAAGAATTTTTCGCAAAGGCAAAGTTTCAAAATCTGAATAAATTTTCAGAAAATAATCTACTTTTTTGAATTCAGGAAGTAGATAATGAACCCTTGATTTTTCGGTAGCCATTTCAGCAAAAAGGCCGCCAGAACTCTGTAAACCAGCTTCAACAGACCTGCATTTGTTGGCTAATAAGTAAAAGTGGGTGTATTTATGTAAATCCTCAAAATTGTACAACGGAAATGTTATTAGTAAACCTTCCGTTGAAAAGTCGAGATCAGTTTTTTTTCGCTTTAACCTCATATTGAGGTGGCGATTTATTAAATATGCCAATTTATAATCTTCCTCACTGCAATGGATTGCAATGAGTGCATAAGGCTCTTCAAAATCTTCGTCAAAAATTAATTTGAGATTCGCCATTCATCTTCAATATTTTATTAATGTTGGATACCATTGAAAGATATCTACTCACAAAAATAAGCAACTTTAAAGGTATTAGCTAGAATACAGAGTTGCTATTGAAAAATTTGACGTAAATATAACTTATTGACTTAGGGGGTTTCTGAATCAACTTTTATATGAAGTTTATAAAACGCTCTTTTTGCCGCGCGCTCCTCAGCTTTCTTTTTTGAAGTAGCACGAGCCTTTGCAACTACTTCGTCGCCGAGTTTTAAACGAACAGCGAAATGTTTCAACTCATCTTTGCCATTGTCTTCGTAGACCTCAAAATTGAATTGTTTTTTGTGTTTTTGACACCATTCAATAAAGAGACTTTTGTAACTGATAACCTTCCCTTCCAGTTTTTTTATATCCACATAAGGTTTAATGACCCTTTTCTGAATAAATTTTTCGCAATACTTAAAACCGCGGTCTAAATAAATGGCTCCAACCAAAGCTTCAAAAACGTTCCCGTAAATATTCCCACTAAATTGTTGCGTGGGGATGGTTGTTTTTAAAAATTTAACAAGGTTTAAATCGCGACCCAATTCATTGAGATGCTCACGACTTACTACTTTGCTTCGCATTTTAGTTAGGTAACCTTCGTTTCCTTCGGGTACTTTTTTAAACAAGTGTGCGGCAATTACCGCACCCAGCATGGCGTCGCCCAGAAACTCTAGCCGTTCGTAATTTTGTGGTCGCCCGCTTGTATTTTTTTCGTTGGTGGAACGATGTGTAAAGGCAGTTTCGTAAATGGAAATGTCTTTGGGACTAAAGCCTAATATTTTCTTTAAGGAATTAAAAAATTCCCCGTTTTTATCTGTACGGGAAGAAAATATGTTTTTAATGGAAGCCATTAATTGTTTTAGGCATCAAGTTTTTTAAAGAGCACGCATGCATTGTGCCCACCAAACCCAAATGTATTGCTCATTGCAACTTTAATGTCGCGTTTTTGAGCTTTATTAAGAGTAAGATTTAAGGATGGATCAATGTTTTCATCTACCGTTGTATGGTTAATGGTAGGTGGAACAATCCCGTGTTTCATTGCTAAAATAGAGGCAATTGCTTCAATAGCACCTGCAGCGCCTAACAGGTGCCCAGTCATAGATTTTGTTGAATTAATATTGATGTCTTTAGCGTGTTTGCCAAAAACTTTTACAATAGCTTTCAATTCTGCAACGTCGCCAAGTGGTGTTGAGGTTCCGTGGGTATTTATAGTATCCACTTCATCTGAACTCATATTAGCATCGCGCAGTGTGTTAATCATAACACGTTCCACGCCAATACCGTCTGGGTGTGGGGCCGTCATATGGTAAGCATCGCTGCTCATACCACCGCCAACCACTTCGGCATAAATCTTTGCGCCACGTTTTTTAGCGTGTTCGTATTCCTCTAGTATTAATGCTCCAGCACCTTCACCTAAAACAAATCCATCGCGTGTCGCATCAAATGGACGCGAGGCAGTTTCTGGGCTATCGTTGCGGGTAGACAAGGCGTGCATGGCGTTAAAACCACCCATTCCTGCCATAGTTACTGCTGCTTCGCTTCCGCCTGTAACAATAACGTCGCAATGGCCCAAACGAATGTAGTTTAGTGCGTCAATCATTGCATTAGCAGAGGAGGCACAGGCCGATACCGTAGTATAGTTTGGCCCCATAAAACCGTGCTTAATAGAAATGTTTCCGGGCGCAATGTCCGCAATCATTTTAGGAATAAAGAAGGGGTTGAAACGTGGTGTTCCATCCCCTTGTGCAAAGTTTATTACTTCATTTTGAAAAGTTTCCAACCCGCCTATTCCGGCTCCCCAAATAACACCAACGCGGAATTTATCAACCTCATCAAGGTTAATTCCTGCGTCTATAATAGCTTCGTCTGAAGAAACGAGGGCGTATTGGGCAAATCGATCTAGCTTTCGGGCTTCTTTTCTATCAAAATGATCTTCTGCGTTGAAATTCTTCAATTCGCAAGCGAATTTAGTTTTGAACTTTTCAGCATCAAAATATGTTATGGGCCCACAGCCACTTTTCCCACTAATTAGCGCATCCCAATATTCTTGAATATTGTTACCAATAGGGGTAAGGGCACCAAGGCCTGTAACTACAACTCGCTTTAATTCCATAGAAGAATTGTTATTTTGCTGCTTCTATATAGGAAATTGCTTGACCTACTGTAGCGATATTTTCTGCTTGGTCGTCTGGAATCTGGATATCAAATTCTTTTTCAAATTCCATTATAAGCTCTACAGTATCCAAGGAGTCCGCTCCTAAGTCGTTAGTGAAGCTAGCTTCGTTTACAACTTCGTTTTCGTCTACACCTAATTTGTCTACGATAATCGCTTTTACTCGTGATGCAATGTCTGACATAATTCTTGATTTTTAAATTTAATTATAAGTGGCAAAAATAAAATATTTTAATTGAAAACACCATTTAATGTTGAAAATGTGAACAAGATGATTTTTACTTTCACACTGCGCAACAAATTTTGACTAACCAATTTAAACAAATTTAGGCGAAGTAAAACCCTATTGCCGTACTTTTGTTGTTTTATTTAATAATATTTAACTTCGAGAAAAACTTTTGGAAACGGGAATGAAGAAGCGGATTGTAATTTTTGCGTCGGGTAGCGGTACCAATACCGAGAACATTATTAAATACTTTCAACGAACCCAGTTTGCCGAGGTCGTTCTGGTTCTTTCAAACAAGAAGAGTGCCAAAGTGTTAGAGCGCTCCAATAAGCTTAAAGTAAAGGCAATGTTTTTTACAAAAGAAGAGCTTTTTTCTGAAGAAGGAGTCTTGAAAATTTTAAATGAAACGACCCCAGATTTAATTGTTTTGGCTGGTTTTCTGCTGAAATTTCCCGACATTATTCTAAAAAAATTCCCGAATAAGGTGATTAATATTCATCCGGCACTGCTTCCGAAATATGGTGGAAAGGGAATGTATGGCAACTTTGTGCACGAAGCTGTGGTGCAAAATAAAGACGTTGAAACAGGAATTACAATTCATTATGTGAACGAAAATTATGATGAAGGCGCAATTATTTCACAGAAAACAGTGACCCTTTCGACAACAGAAACTCCAGAAACGGTCGCTGAAAAAATTCACAACTTGGAATATGAGTGGTTTCCAAAAATAATTGAAGAAATACTTCGCAATGGGTAAAAAGCAAAAATTTTATGTGGTTTGGTTTGGCAATCCTGCCGGTATTTTTAAAAGTTGGAAAGAATGTAAGCGTTCAATAGATGGTGTAAAAGGGGCTCAATACAAAAGCTTCGAGACCTTTGCAGAAGCTAAAACTGCATACAGTAAGAGCTTTGCAGATTATAAAGGGAAGACTGTAAAGAAAACAATTTCAAAAGAACAGCTTTTAAGAATTGGGGAACCTAACCTTTATTCTATTGCTGTAGATGCAGCTTCTAGCGGCAATCCCGGGATTATGGAATATCGTGGAGTGGATACGCAAACGCACAAACAACTTTTCCATCAAGGCCCTTTTCAGCAGGGTACAAACAATATTGGGGAGTTTTTGGCGCTAGTACACGGTTTGGCTTTTCTTCAAAAAAAAGGAAGCGACCGAATTCTTTATACAGATTCGCGCATTGCAACGGGCTGGGTGAAGAAGAAAAAATGCAACACAAAACTGAAGCAATCCGCAAAAAACAAAACACTTTTTGAATTGGTTGAAAGAGCCGAAACTTGGCTTAAAACCAACAAATACGAAACTAAAATCGTAAAATGGGAAACCAAAGCTTGGGGCGAAATTCCTGCAGATTTTGGCAGGAAGTAAGAACTGTGCCTTATTTTTTTGAAAGCTGTTAAAAGGCAATTCTATTATCATTAAATTCCTTAAATTTGCACCTCATTTCAAAAACCCTTTATGAGCAAACTCGTTATCGTTGGCACTGTTGCCTTTGACGCTATTGAAACCCCTTTCGGGAAAACCGATAAAATTCTTGGTGGTGCCGCTACCTATATAGGCTTAGCAGCTTCACAATTTAATGTTGAAGGTGCAATTGTCTCTATTGTTGGTGGTGACTTTCCGAAGGAAGATCTTAAAATGCTTGAAGCAAAAGGTATGGATCTTACCGGACTTGAAGTTGTTGAAGATGGAAAAACCTTCTTTTGGAGCGGAAAATATCATAACGATATGAATACTCGAGACACTTTAATCACAGATTTAAATGTACTCGCAGATTTCAATCCACAAGTTCCAAATGAGTATCGCGATGCTGAAGTGGTAATGTTAGGAAATCTACATCCACTCGTCCAATTAGGAGTGATTGAGCAAATGAATTCACCAAAATTAATTGTACTGGACACCATGAATTTCTGGATGGACAGCGCTTTAAATGAACTGATGCAAGTTATTGCCAAAGTAGATGTAATTACTATAAACGATGAGGAGGCAAGACAACTTTCCGGTGAATATTCACTAGTAAAAGCAGCGAACAAAATTATGGAGATGGGGCCAAAATACGTGGTGATTAAAAAAGGTGAGCACGGCGCGTTGCTTTTTGGTGATGACGATGTGTTTTTTGCTCCCGCAATGCCATTGCGCGAAGTTTTTGACCCTACTGGAGCTGGCGATACATTTGCAGGTGGATTTACTGGATACTTAGCAAAAACTGGCGATTATAGTTATGAGAATATGAAGAATGCTATTATAAACGGCTCCGCGCTGGCTTCATTCTGTGTGGAAAAGTTTGGACCAGAAAGATTGCTAAACCTCACAAAAAAGGAAGTGCACGAGCGTATTCAGCAATTTAAAAGCTTAACACAATTTGATATCAAATTAACCTAAATACGCGCCCTGAAAATTCAGGGCGTTTTTTGTAATTTTAATTTAAAGTTAGAATGGGAGCGTACGAGCAAACTAATAACTTTTAATCATAAATATTATCTTCTAAAATGAGCGACGCGTTAAAACACGAATGTGGAATTGCACTGGTAAGACTGTTAAAACCTTTGGAGTATTACAAGGAAAAATACGGAACAGCTTTCTACGGTGTAAACAAAATGTATTTAATGATGGAAAAGCAGCACAACCGTGGTCAAGACGGGGCTGGTTTTGCAAGTATTAAATTAGACGTAAATCCTGGCGAGCGCTACATAAGCAGAGTTCGATCCAATGCAGCGCAACCTATTCAGGATATATTTGCACAAATAAATGAGCGAATAAATCTAGAATTTTCTGAACATCCAGAATATAAAGATGATGTTGCTGCGCAAAAAAAGAACATTCCTTATATAGGTGAATTATTTCTGGGTCATGTGCGTTATGGTACCTTCGGAATAAATAGTGTAGAAAACGTTCATCCTTTCCTACGTCAGAATAATTGGATGCACCGCAACTTGATTATTGCGGGAAATTTCAATATGACGAATACTAACGAGCTTTTTGATAACCTCATAAAACTCGGAATGCATCCAAAAGAAAAGGCCGATACCGTTACAGTAATGGAAAAAATAGGTCACTTTTTAGATGATGCAGTTCGCAAACTTTATAAAAAAGCAAAAGCCAAAGGGTTGAATAAACAAGAAGCTTCTCCCTATATAGCCAAGAACCTAAACGTTGCGAAAATTCTTCGGAGATCTGCAGCAGATTGGGACGGCGGTTACGCAATGGCTGGACTTTTGGGCCACGGAGATGCATTTGTATTGCGCGATCCTGCGGGAATTCGCCCTGCATATTATTATCAGGATGATGAAGTTGTTGTTGTAGCGTCCGAAAGACCTGCAATCCAAACTGTGTTTAATGTGCCTTTTGAAGAAGTAAAAGAGCTTGAGCCGGGTAATGCCATAATAATAGAGAAAAACGGTAAGGTTAAACTCTCTGAGATACTAGCGCCTTTGGAGCGAAGATCTTGTTCTTTTGAACGTATTTATTTTTCTCGCGGAAGTGATGCCGAGATTTATCAAGAGCGTAAAATGTTAGGAAGATTGGTAATGCCTAAAGTGTTGAAGGCAATAGATTTCGACACCGAGAATTCTGTTTTTTCTTTTATTCCGAATACTGCCGAAACTTCCTTTTATGGAATGCTGGAAGCAGCTCAAGATGAGCTGAACAAGCAGAAAAATGAAGCAATTCTGAATGAAAAGGACAGCTTAACGGTAGAGCGACTTCATAAAATACAAACACATAAAATTAGAACCGAAAAAATAGCAATTAAAGACGTTAAACTAAGAACCTTTATTACCGACGATAGTAGTCGAGACGATTTGGTTGCACACGTTTACGACGTTACTTACGGTGTTGTGAAGCCCGAGGATAATCTGGTTATTATTGATGACAGCATAGTACGTGGAACTACATTAAAAAAGAGTATTTTGAAAATGCTCGATAGGCTGGAGCCAAAGCAGATTGTAGTAGTTTCTTCGGCACCACAAATTCGTTACCCCGATTGTTATGGAATCGATATGGCACGTCTTGAGCATTTAGTTGCTTTTCAAGCAGCATTGGAATTACACAAAGATCGCGGAACTTATAACGTTGTTGAAGAAATATACCATCAATGTAAAGAACAGGTTGCAATGGAAGATACTTCAGTAATAAATCATGTTAAAAAATTATATGCACCTTTTGAAGATCAGGAAATTTCTGATAAAATAGCTGAAATAATTAGTGATGAAAATATAAAATCCAAGGTAAAACTTATCTTTCAATCAGTAGATGACTTGCATAAAGCCTGTCCAAAAAATCTTGGAGATTGGTATTTTACAGGTAATTATCCTACAGCGGGAGGCAACAGGGTTGTGAATCGGGCTTACATAAATTTCTATGAAGGTAACCCAGATCGTGCCTATTAATTTTTAAAATTTTAACAGTCCGAAAACCGTTTAACGAGATTCTACATCACTTAATCGAATATCTTGATTGACAATACTTTATAGTCAAAACTTGAATTATATTTACGCTTACCATAAGACGTAAGTAGGTTAGGTCTATGGTAAGATTTGGGGCAAAAAAGGTAGGCGAAAGCCTGCCTTTTTTCATTTTTCCAAATCTTTCGGGGTGGCGAGCACCGTCACCTTTTCTTTTTGTGTTGTACATTTTGTTGCGAGCCGTTTCCATTTTCCTGTAGCGAAAGCCTGCCTTTTTTCATTTTTCCAAATCTTTCGGGGTGGCGAACACCGTCACGTTTTCTTTTTGTGTTGCACATTTTGTTGCGAGCCGTTTTCTCTTTCCTGTAGTGAAAGCCTGCCTTTTTTCATTTTTCCAAATCTTTCGGGGTGGCGAGCACAGTCACGTTTTCTTTTTGTGTTGCACATTTTGTTACGAGCCGTTTCCTTTTTCCTGCAGCTAAGGCCTGCTTTTGTTAGGTTTCATCCTTCTCTTTGGTTGTATGCTTTTGTTATTGATTTATAAAAACTTCGACATTTATAATTTATTTTGGGCTACCATCCAATATGTTAAAATTTTAACTAAAATGTTAGCTTTAGTATCAAAATGAAACCAATTTAGCTTTTCAACGAATAAACAAGCAATTCATCTAAAACCGTATTTTTGAGTTACATAATGTTATATATTTGGGCATACCATTAGCATAAGTAGGTTAAGTTCATGGTAGATTTGGGGCAAAAAAAGACAAACTCTTGTTTGTCTTTTTTTATGCCCAAAACTCAACGGGGTGGCGAGCAACTATATCTATTATATTTCAATACCTGTTATAGCGAGCCGTTTCCCTCAGCTTAAAACTTTTGTTTGTTTCATTTTAAATTGAACGACTTCACTTTTCCAAACTCAATGGAGTATAGGGCATCAATTTCCATTATTTTTCAATACCCATTATAACGAGTCGTTTCCTTCCATTTAAAACTTTTGTTTGTATCCTTTTCAATTGAACGACTCATTTCTTCATAACTCAGCGGAGTATAGAGTAGTTAGTTTTATTATTTTTCAATATCCGTTATAACGAGTCGTTTCCTTCCATTTAAAACTTGTGTTTGTTAGTTTCATCTTTAGAAGGGATTCATCAAAAACTCTGACAAAAAAAAATCCGCAGCCCTAAAATTGGCTGCGGATTTTATTAAAATTGTTTATTTATGCCCTATTTATTCTTGGCATAATTAGAAGTTACTTCTTCCCAGTTAATTACATTCCAAAATGCACCAACATAATCTGGGCGTTTGTTTTGATATTTTAAATAGTATGCGTGTTCCCAAACATCCAATCCTAATATTGGTGTTCCGCCGCATCCTACTCCTGGCATTAACGGGTTATCTTGATTTGGCGTAGAACAAACTTCTAACTTTCCGCCTTCATGCACGCAAAGCCAAGCCCATCCAGAGCCGAATTGAGTTTTAGCAGCATTAGAGAATTTTTCTTGAAAAGCCTCAAAGCTTCCGAAGGAATCATCAATGGCTTTCGCAATATTACCTGTAGGTTTACCCCCGCCATTTGGAGACATTACTGTCCAGAATAGACTGTGGTTATAATACCCTCCGCCATTGTTGCGAACGGCCTTATTTTCCATATCTAAATTAATCAATATATTTTCAATGGTTTTACCTTCCATATCGGTGCCTTGAATGGCATCGTTCAATTTATCGGTATATCCTTGGTGGTGCTTGTCGTGATGTATTTCCATCGTTTTGGCATCAATGTTTGGTTCTAAAGCATCAAATGCGTACGGTAATTTTGGTAATTCGAAAGACATAATTATATCGTTTTTTATTGGTTACTACTAATTTTACCCAAATTTAAGCATTCTCTTACCTTAAATGTGTTATAGGATTTATAAGATTTCTATATAGGTATAGATTAATTTGATTTCAAAGACATAAAAGCAGTATTTTAGTGCAAAAAGTTACTTCCTTGGAAAAAAAATCCTCCTTTTCAATTTATAACGCCGCAGCTGGAAGCGGGAAAACTTTTACCCTGGTAAAGGAATATCTAAAACAAATTCTCTCTTCAACAAACGATGATTATTTTAAACATCTGTTGGCCATCACGTTTACTAATAAAGCGGTGGCCGAAATGAAACAGCGTATCGTAGAAACGCTAGTAAATTTCAGCAATGAAAAAAGTGTGGTAGCGCCTTTGCCAATGATGCTTAAAATTGCTGAAGAAACTAATACGAGTATTGAAGAAATACAAATCCGCTCTCGAAAAATTCTAAAAAATCTACTTCATAATTATGCGGCATTTAGCGTCGAAACTATTGATAGATTCAATCATAGGCTTATTCGCACTTTTGCGCGAGATTTAAAATTGGCAACCAATTTTGAAGTTACTCTCGAAACAAACGAACTTCTGGCCGAGGCCGTAGATTTATTACTGAGTAAAGCTGGTGAAAATAAAGAAATCACAAAAGTGTTGCTCGATTTTGCTTTAGAAAAAACGGACGACGACAAATCGTGGGATATTTCGAGAGATATTGCCAGTGCGGCAAAATTGCTTTATGACGAAAATGACGCGGATCATGTTTCAATTTTGAAACAGAAAACTTTGGACGATTTTTTACAATTCAAAAAACAATTGGTTTCAAAAAAGAAGCGATTTTCCGAAGAAATAGAATCGATCGCTTCGGAAACACTTCAACTTATTGAAGAAAGCGGTTTGGAGCATTCCGATTTTACGAGAAGCACATTGCCAAATCATTTTTTAAAATTAAAAGCGGGAAACTATGATGCTTATGGCAATAAACTTCAAGAAAACCTCGAAACAGAAAAAGGACTTTATAAAGTAAAGGAAGCCGCTTTTATCGTAGATTCAATAAGTAGTTTGGTTCCAAAACTTCTTTCCAATTATATTGAAATAAAGGAAAAAGTAAACAATTACACCCTGTACGATTCAATCCTAAAAAACATAACTCCACTTTCGGTAATAAACCTTGTAAATCAAGAAATTGAAACGATAAAGGCAGAAAAAAATGTGTTACCTATTTCAGAATTTAATTCGCTTATTAATAAAGAAATAAAAAATCAGCCGGCACCATTTATTTACGAACGATTGGGCGAAAAATACCGCCACTTTTTTATTGACGAATTTCAAGATACTTCAAAATTACAGTGGGAAAATTTGATTCCGCTGATTGATAACGCGTTGTCGCAACAAATAGAGCCAAGCTCCGGCAGCCTTTTATTGGTAGGCGATGCCAAACAATCAATATATCGTTGGCGTGGCGGATTACCTGAACAGTTTATGGATCTTTATGAAAATGCCAATCCGTTTCAGCGCGAAAAAGAAGTTTATCCATTAGCCACTAATTATCGCAGTTGTGCCGAAATTGTAAATTTCAATAACGAATTTTTCACTTTTACTTCTACTTATTTTGCTAATGCGGGCCACGGAAAATTGTATCTCGAAGGCAACAATCAAAATTGCAACGACAAAAAGGACGGTTTTGTAAAATTTGAATTCATTGAAAAACAAAAGAAATCTGAAAAGGATGACGCGTATTCAAACCTTGTTTGGGATGCTATCCGCAGCGCAAAGAGTAAAGGTTTTGAAGAAAGTGATATTTGTATTTTAACACGGCGGAAGGCAGACGGAATTGCGCTCGGTTCCTTTTTGATGGCGCAGGGCGTTTCAGTTATTTCATCGGAAACATTATTGTTACAATCTTCGCCTTTGGTGCAAATTTTGGTTTTTGCGCTGCAAGTGTGTTTGTTTCCAAAAAATGATGAAGCCAAAATTCACCTACTGGATTTACTGCACGACCACCTAAATATTTCAGAAGAAAAACATACTTTTTTCGCAAAATTTCTGAATATTTCAGAAGAACATTTTACTAAAAATTTAACCGAATATAAAATTGATTTCGCCTTTGCCGAAATGCGTTCCGTTTCGCTTTATGAAGCCTTTGAATACTGCATCGAAAAATTTAAAATTGCTGAGGTGGCGGACGCATATCTTTTCGGATTTATGGATTTGGTTTATGAATTTGAACAAAAACCGCAAGCAGATAAAATTTCGTTTTTAGACCACTGGGAAACAAAAAGAGAAAGCGCTTCAATTCCTGCCAGCGAAGGAACCAACGCTGTACAATTAATGACAATTCACAAAGCAAAAGGACTTGAGTTTCCAGTAGTAATTTTTCCGTTTGCCGATATTCAATTGTATGATGGAAAGTTTGACAAACTGTGGTATCCGTTGGAAAATGATGATTTCAACTTTATAGAAGCACAAATAAATTACAAAACTGAAATTGCAAATTATAGCGAAATTGGTGAAAAAATGTATAATGAACATAGAAGTCAGTTAGAGTTAGACAACATAAATCTGCTCTACGTTACGTTAACTCGGGCGGTTGAAAAACTCTATGTTTTTTCCGAAATGCCCAAAGAATCTAAAGATGGAATTCCTTCAAGTTACAACCAGCTTTTTATGGAATTTTTGAAACAAAAGGGAATGTGGAATGCCGATCAAATGCTATATGAATTCGGAAATGATTTGGAGAAAATTTCAAAAGTAAAAAAAGTTGTTGTGCAGATGGAGCCACTTTACCTTTCAAGTAGCCCAAAAGCACACGGTTTGAAAATAGTTTCTTCCCAAGAAATTTATTTGGAAGAAGATACTGCCGCTGCTATTTCGGCGGGAAATCTGCTCCACGAAACCATGGCTCAAATTTACTCGGAAGCGGATGCAAAAAAGATTTTGATGGAATTGGAGGAGCGCGCAATAATTCCGAAGGAAGAATTTGAGAGCTTACAGAAAACGGTTTATCAAATTATACAACATCCCAATTT
Source organism: Aequorivita sp. IT1282 (assembly GCF_058068205.1). Classification (NCBI taxonomy): domain Bacteria; kingdom Pseudomonadati; phylum Bacteroidota; class Flavobacteriia; order Flavobacteriales; family Flavobacteriaceae; genus Aequorivita; species Aequorivita sp. IT1282. The sequence continues at coordinate 294,213 of NZ_JBYRHR010000002.1, forward strand.
AGAAAAACTGTTTGACGGAAAAGATAAAGTTTATAACGAACGAAATATAATTACAAAAGATGGTTTGGTTTTACGGCCCGACAGAATAAACATCGACGAAAAAAATGCGGCCGTTATAATTGATTACAAAACAGGAAGTTCAAGTATTTGGCACAATGAACAACTAATAGATTATGCGAATGCGCTACGTGAAATGGGTTTTTCGGTCTCCGAAAAAATACTTATATATAGTAACGAGGATGAAATTTTAATAAATAAAGTTTAATTTTGAACTTTAAAAATCAGAGAAAATGTACGGAAAAATTAAAGAACACCTTCAGAAAGAACTTGAAGAAATAAAGGAGAATGGACTCTACAAAAGAGAGCGAATTATAACTTCGCCCCAAGATGCTGAAATCACGATTTCTACTGGCCAAAAGGTTGTAAACTTCTGTGCGAATAACTATTTAGGGCTTTCGGCTAATAAAGAAGTTATTCAAGCTGCCAAAGATGCAATGGATACGCACGGTTTCGGGATGTCTTCTGTTCGGTTTATTTGTGGAACACAGGATATTCATAAAGAATTGGAGCAAAAAATAGCCGATTTTTACGGCACTGAAGACACTATATTATATGCCGCTTGTTTTGACGCAAATGGTGGTGTTTTTGAACCACTGCTTGGCGCAGAGGATGCTATAATTTCAGATTCACTAAATCACGCTTCTATTATTGACGGTGTACGCTTGTGCAAAGCTGCGCGTTATCGCTATGAAAATAGTAATATGGAAGATTTAGAAAAGCAACTTATTGCTGCAAATGAAAACGGAGCTCGTTTTAAACTTATAGTTACAGACGGGGTATTTTCCATGGATGGTTTAGTAGCTCCGCTTGATAAAATCTGCGATTTGGCAGATAAATACGACGCTTTGGTAATGATTGACGAATGTCACGCAACAGGTTTTATAGGCGAAACAGGTCGTGGCACCTTAGAAGAAAAAGGTGTAATGGGTCGTGTTGATATAATTACAGGAACGCTAGGAAAGGCACTTGGTGGTGCTATGGGTGGTTACACTACCGGTAATAAGGAAGTTATTGAAATGCTTCGCCAGCGCTCTCGACCTTATTTGTTTTCAAACTCGTTGGCGCCTGCAATTGTTGGTGCATCAATCAAGGTTTTTGAAATGCTTTCAAACAATACTTCATTAAGAGATAAGCTTGCAGAAAACACTGCATATTTCAAAAAAGGGATGAAAGAAGCTGGTTTTGATATTATTGATGGCGATTCGGCAATTGTGCCCGTAATGCTATATGATGCAAAGCTTTCACAACAAATGGCAGACAAATTATTGGAAGAAGGAATTTACGTAATTGGGTTCTTCTTTCCAGTTGTTCCAAAAGACAAAGCAAGAATACGCGTGCAGCTTTCTGCGGCGCATAATAAGGAGCATTTAGACAAAGCAATCCGCGCCTTTATTAAGGTGGGAAAAGAATTAAACGTTATTGCCGTCTAAATCCTTTATTTACGTATCAATAGCACCGATTTTAGGAAAATTTTATTAGATTTGCTTTTGTTTATAAAATTTAACAACTTACTTTTGCTCTTAATTAACACTTAAAAATTAAACAATCGAATATGAAACATCTTACCAGATTATTAGTTGCTGCTGTCCTATTTATGGGAATCGGGGTAGCGAACGCGCAAGACGAAAACAATCCTTGGGCTGTTGAGATTGGTGTAAACGCTGTTGACGTTTATCCAGCTGGTCTCAACGAAGACCAAGTACGTATCCCAGCAGGTGCTAAAGGGGATATCTTTGACGAGTATTTTAATGCAAATGACCACTGGAACATTCTTCCATCGGTTTCAAGACTTGCTATCAGTAGATATATTGGAAGCGGTTTTGTATTCACTGCAGCAGGTTCTATCAACCAAATCGACAGATTAGGTGATCTTCCTGCAGACGATCTTAGCTACTACAGTGCAGATGGTGAAGTTAAATACAGCTTCAAAAATGCATTAAACAGCAGCTGGTTTGATCCTTCTATCGGTATCGGTGGGGGTTATACTTGGGTTGATGATATAGGATTTGGTACTGGTAATGCAATTGCTGGTGTTAAGTTCTGGTTCAACGAATACCTAGCTCTTAACTTACAATCTACTTATAAGCATTCTTTCGAGGATTCTTACGGAATCACTCACTTCCAGCATTCAGCTGGTGTTGTTTTCCAATTTGGAGGAAAAGATACTGACGGTGATGGTATATATGATAAAGATGACGAATGTCCAGAAACTCCTGGTTTAGCTGAATTTAACGGATGTCCTGACACTGACGGTGACGGTATTGAAGATAGAAATGATGCTTGTCCTAACACTCCTGGTTTAGCTGAATTCAACGGTTGTCCTGATACTGACGGTGATGGTATCGCTGATCCACAGGATGAATGTCCTACTGTAGCTGGTTTAGCTGCTCTTAACGGATGTCCTGATGCTGACGGTGATGGTATCGCTGATAAAGACGATGCTTGTCCTAACGAAGCTGGTCCTAAAGCTAACAACGGTTGTCCTTACAAAGACAGAGACGGTGACGGTGTTCTTGACAAAGATGATCAGTGTCCAGATGTTGCTGGTACTGTAGCAAACAAAGGTTGTCCTGAAGTTTCTGTAGAAATCATCAAGCAATTGAACGATTACTCTAAAACTATCTTATTTGATTATGACAAAGCATCTATCAGAAAAGAATCTTATTCTGCACTTCAAAGTATTGCAGACATAATGAAAGAATATCCTAACGCTAGCTTCTTAATTGAAGGACATACTGATAGCCGAGGTAGTGATTCTTACAACGAGAAATTGTCTCACGAAAGAGCCTCTTCTGTAAGAGATTACTTGACCACAATTGGTATGGATGGTTCAAGATTGACTTCTAAAGGTTTTGGTGAAGTTAGACCAATTGCAACAAACAATACTGCAGCTGGAAGACAACAAAACCGTCGTGTTGAAATTTCATTAGTGAAATAATTTTCAACCAAAAGTTTTAATAAATTATTTTGAAACGCCTCCGATTTTCGGGGGCGTTTCTTATTTTTAGGCTATGCTAACATTCCTTCAAGAAACCCTAGCCGACATAAAGAATTCGGGTTCCAATATTTCAGAAATTACATTCATTCTCCCCAGTAAAAGAGCTGGTGGATTCCTAATGAATGAATTGAAAAAGAACATCGAGAATACGCAGTTTGCTCCACGCATTTGCAGTATCGAAGAATTTATAGAAGATCTGTCCAATCTTAAAATTATAGATAATACCGAACTGATATTTAAAAGCTATGAAGCCTATTTAAAAACAACTAGTATTCCCGATAAAGAAGATTTCGAAACCTATTCAACTTGGGCAATTACGCTATTAAACGATTTTAATGAAATAGATAGATATCTGGTGGAACCAACACCTTTTTTTGGTTATCTGGCCAGTATCAAAACTTTGGAAAGATGGGGAATAGAAGATGAAAAAACGGAGCTAATAGCAAATTATCTCCGCTTTTGGGAAAGCCTGCCTTTGTTCTATGACAATATTCAAGCGCTACTTCTAAAAGAAAATATCGGGTATCAAGGAATGGTTTATCGCGAGGCGGCAGCAAATATTGAACACTATATTAATAGTAGTAAAAACAAAAAGCATGTCTTCATCGGGTTTAATGCTTTGAATGCTGCAGAACAGAATATTATTCAAGAGTTACTTGAAGCTGAAAACACCCAAGTTTATTGGGATACAGATCAAGTTTTTTACGAAGACGCTAAACACAGCACTTCACATTTTATACGGAAATATATAAATGAATGGAAATATTTTCAGAACGAAGCCCCCAAGTTTATCGCTGAAAACTATCATACACCAAAACATTTTCAACTTGTAGAAGTTCAAAAAAATATTGGTCAAGCAAAGTATGTTGGGGAATTGCTTTCAACGCTGACTAAAGAAGAAATCGATAAAACGGCCATTGTATTGGGCGACGAGAATTTGCTGATTCCATTACTATATTCATTGCCGGAAAACGTAAAGAGCGTGAACCTTACAATGGGTGTATCGTTAAAGAATTTTCCTGCCGTAGTATTTTTCGAATTACTTTTTTCCATCCATCACCGCGATGCGGGATCGCTTTATTATAAAGATGTACTTTCAATCTTAAATCACCCTTTGGGGAAGGGATTAATAGCGAATGCAAGCGAGATCTCTCAAAATTTAACGCGTGACAACATAACACATATTACCGCAAGTGAATTAATTCAACTTTCAGATGCTGCTGAAAATAAGATGCTCCAGCTTCTATTCGAAAATTGGAAAGATGATAGCAATATCGCTATAGAATCATCCTTAAAGATTATTGAAGAACTTCAACAAACCAACAAATCTAGCACGATTGAAAGTGTCGTACTGCATCAACTCAGCAAGGTTTTTGGTAAAATTGAAGCGCTGAATCAAAAGTATCCACACCTTAAATCCATCAAAAGTGTTCTGACGCTTTTTTCAGAATTAACTTCTGCAACTTCGCTAGATTTTGAAGGCGACGCCTATAACGGTCTTCAGTTGATGGGAGTGTTGGAAACGCGTGTGCTCGATTTTGAAAATGTAATTATTACTTCGGTAAACGAAGGTATTTTTCCCTCCGGAAAATCGAACTCTTCGTTCATTACTTACGATTTAAAACAGCAATTCAAGCTGCCGCTTTTCAATGATAAAGACGCTATTTATACGTATCACTTTTACAGATTGTTGCATCGAGCAAAAAAGATTACCTTAATTTATAACAATCATTCCGAGGGGATGAACACGGGTGAAAAGAGCCGTTTTATAAGACAATTAGAAATAGAACTACAACCAAATCACACGCTTAACAAGCGTATTCTCTCGCCCAAAGTGCAAATAAAAAAGCAAACTTTACGGGAGATTTCAAAAACTGAAGCCGTGATGCAGCGGTTGCGCGAAATTGCCTCCAAAGGATTTTCACCTTCTGCCTTAACCAGCTATATCCGTAATCCTTTAGAGTTTTATTTTCAGAAAATTTTGAGGCTAAACGAATTTGAGGAAGTTGAAGAAAATGTAGCAGCAAATACGCTTGGAACCATCGTTCACGACACGCTAGAAATATTCTATCAGCCATTGGAGGATACTTTGCTAACAGTTCAGAATTTGCGTGAAATGAAGACGCGAATCCACGATGAAGTAACTTCGCAATTCAAAAAAACATTTAAGGGAGGCACATTTACAAAAGGAAAAAACCTCATTGTTTTTGAAGTGGCGAAGCGCTATATTTCTAACTTTATTGATCGCGAAATATCTGATGTTGGAGCTGGAAATACAATAAAAATCATCAAAATTGAAACAAATCTAACTTTGGAAATTCCTTTTTCAGAGCTTGATTTTCCAGTAAATATCCATGGAAAAGTAGATAGGGTAGATGAATACAATAGTCAACTTCGAATTATAGACTACAAAACAGGTTTGGTAAACCAGGGCGATGTTGAAATAATTGATTGGGAAGAATTAAACCAAGATTATAAATTCAGTAAAGCTTTTCAGATTTTGACGTATGCTTTGATGATGAATAATGAAATACCTATTAAAAATGCTGAAGCAGGCATTATTTCATTTAAAAATTTAGGGAGTGGATTTCTGAAATTTGGAACAAAAACTTCAGCTTACAGTAAAAGAGACCAGCAGATAAACACTGATACTTTGGAAACTTTTACAATAGAATTAAAGAAATTAATTTTGGAAATTTGTGACGCAAATATTCCTTTCACCGAAAAAGAAATAAATTAATGATAATTAGAAAGAACAAAATTCTCGCTTCCGAAAACAAGAAGCCAATATCATACGATGTTTATTATAACGAAAGCGTGAAGCCATTGCCGGTTGTTATTTTTAGTCACGGTTATAAGGGTTTCAAAGATTGGGGTGCGTGGCGTTTGGTAGCTGAAGCTTTTGCCGAAGCTGGATTTTGTTTCGTAAAATTCAACTTTTCGCATAACGGCGGAACGATGGAGCAGCCTATAGATTTCCCCGATTTGGAAGCTTTTGCCGAAAACAATTTTAGTTTGGAGCTGGATGATTTGGATAGAATTTTAAACGAAATTGAAAAAGGAAACGAAAATCTTCCGAAAGAAATTTCAACCATTTCGTTGATTGGTCATAGTCGCGGCGGCGGAATTGTATTAATTAAAGCTGAAGAAGATAGCCGAATTAAAAAAGTGATAACTTGGGCGGGTGTAAGCGATTTTAAAGCGAGATTTCAAGAAGAGACGGAAGGTTTTGAAGCTTGGAAAGAAACAGGCGTTACACACGTTGAAAATAGCAGAACGAAGCAAATGTTACCACATAAGTTTCAATTTTATAGAGATTTCAAGAATAACGAGGAACGCTTCTCAATTCACCGTGCAGTAAAGAGTTTAAAAATACCTTTACTTATTGTTCACGGAAGCGATGATCCTACGGTTTCTTTAAAAGAAGCGCAGGCTATTCAATCGTGGAACCCAAAAAGTGAATTTGAAATAATTGAAAATGCCGATCACGTTTTTAACGCTAAACACCCTTGGGATGAAAGCATTTTGCCAACCCAACTTAGAAATGTAACTGCAAAAACAATTGATTTTTTAAAATCAACTTCGTATTAAAAAATTCACTATTTTTGGCATCCTAATCAGCAAATGTTCTTACGCCTTACGAGCTTTGGAACACGACGGGGGATTAGCTCAGTTGGCTAGAGCGCTTGCATGGCATGCAAGAGGTCATCGGTTCGACTCCGATATTCTCCACAAAAAAACCATCAGTTTAAGCTGATGGTTTTTTGTTTTTATCTTGTTTAGAGATTTCGATGTCAGGTTAATTCTGTAATCGAGCACTGTAATTTTATTTTGAGTACTGCATCCTATTCCTGAACCGGTAAAACTAATAGCGGCTTGCTAGTATAAAATTCTTTTTTCAAGATTTCATTCTTTTCCCAAAGCTTTTTAAAGAAACCGCGTTTTCTTCTTACAACGCAAAGCATATCTGGATTATACTGTTGAAAATATTCAATTACTGCCTGAAAAGTGGTAGCGGCTTCAACTTGTGTATACGAAGTTTGCAGCGCCTTTAAGTTGTTAGTTACGTTTTTCATTTCTTCCGTAGTTTCTGGAGTTTCTACGTGAAGTACGTGAACTTCAGTACCAAAACTCTCTTTGAATCTAGCAACGACTTCTAATAAATCATCGTGTTCAAATGTTCCATTTTTAAAAGCCATGAGCATGGTTTTTGGGGGGGCAAACTTGGCTCCCTCGGGAACAACTAGGATTGGAATATTGGTTTGCTTCAGCAATTTACCTGAAGTTTTACCTAAATAAACTTCTTCTTTTATGGAATTACTTCGCGGTGCTAGTACCATTAAATCAATTGGTACTTGTCTGCTTATTCGAGCTAATCCCTCCAAAACTTCGCCTTTAACAGGATGCGCAGTAACGTGTACGTTTTTACTGTCCACTTGAGAGAGAATTTCATTTAATCGATTTTCAGATTCTTCCTTTAAAATGTTATTCAATTTTGAAAGACTGCCAACTTTTGAAAGTTCCTGAAATACAGAAACTACATATACATTCGCGTTTATCGATTCGGCCAAATCTATGGCGTATTGTAAATTACTAACTGAGTTTGCTGAAGAGCCAACGGGAACCAAAATATTTTTCATATGGTGAAAACTTCTAATTTATGAATACAAAATTAACGTAATTATTCTTCGACTCATCAAACTTTCACATTTTGCATAAATTATATCACTTTAAGGCCTATCAATCCTGTTGGCTTTTTTCATTTTACGTAGTTTTGCTTTTTCCAAAATGCAGCACACCGATATATCATTTAAACGAATTCAACAGCTCGCAATTCCAGCTATTATTGCAGGAATTGCCGAACCCGTGCTATCTGCCACCGATGCAGCAGTAGTTGGAAATATAAGTGAATTCGGTATTGAGTCGCTCGCAGCGGTTGGGATTGTTGGGGCATTTCTGTCTGCTCTTATTTGGATTTTGGGTCAGACTCGAAGCGCTATTTCAACAATTGTGTCGCAAAACCTTGGCGCAGGAAAGTTGAAGGATCTACATAACTTTCCAGCGCAGGCAATTTATTTCAATATTGTGCTGAGTATTATCGTGCTGTTTTCTACCTATTTCTTTGTAGAAGAAATCTTTAAATTCCTCAATGCCGAAGGCATGATACTGTCTTTCAGCATAGACTATTACAACATTCGCGTTTGGGGTTTTCCACTTACGCTTTTCACTTTTGCAGTTTTTGGATTGTTCCGAGGACTCCAAAATACATTTTGGCCAATGATTATCGCTGCAATTGGTGCGGCCTTAAACATAGGGTTAGACTTCGCTTTGGTATACGGAGTTGAAGGCTATGTTGCGCCAATGGGAATTAAAGGCGCCGCATGGGCAAGTCTTTTCTCGCAAGCGGTAATGGCTGTACTGGCCTTAATTTTTCTTTTAAAGAAAACTGAAATTTCTTTAAAACTTACTTTCCCGCTACACCCCGAAATAAAGCGTTTGGTAAATATGAGTTTGAATCTCTTTTTGCGAACGGTAGCGTTAAACACCGCATTAATATTGGCAACGCGAGAGGCTGCAGATTTAGGAAAGGAATATATTGCAGCCCACACCATCGCGTTTAATATCTGGATTTTCACCGCTTTTTTTATTGATGGATATGGTGCAGCCGGAAATATTTTAGGAGGAAAACTGCTGGGCGAACGCAATTATAGTTCACTTTGGGAACTCACGAAGAAAGTAAATCTATATAATATAGGAGTCGCCGCATTACTGGTTTTAGCAGGCTCCCTTCTTTATGAGCCCTTGGGACTTCTATTTAATAAAGACCAAAAAGTGCTCAGTATTTTTTACAGTATGTTTTTTATGGTTCTGCTTTGCTTACCCTTTAATGCCTTGGCTTTTACGCTAGATTCTATTTTTAAAGGATTGGGAGAAATGCGCTATTTGCGAAACGTACTTTTAGGAGCAACAGTATTCGGTTTTATTCCGGTGCTATTTCTTTCAAAATATATGCATTGGGGGCTGATTGGTATTTGGGCCGCACTGATAGTTTGGGTTGCATATAGAGCGGTGGCACTGATGATTAAGTTTAAAAAGAAATACATTCCACTAATAGAAAGTTAACGCTTTTACTGAACAGATTACTTCAATTTATTTCTTTATTCACTAGGTTTAACTAATGAAATAAACTGTTTTAATTTGCCGCTTTTACTTCGTTTCAAAATAGCTGTTCTTTCAAAAACAAGCTTTAAATCCTTTTCCAAATATTCTGTAATTGACTTTTGAATTTTAAGCTTTTCTTGGGGTACGAGTTCTTTTTGAGCAACATATTGAATTTTAAAAGTATCTATTTTGGTTTGTTCGATAACAAATTCTTTTACATTACCATCATTGGAGATTACACTTTTAGTAACATAATAAAAGGTAAGTCCTGGCACAATCTTCCCGCTCGGCAACTTGGCTATATCGTTTGTGCGGCCTATTAACTTTTCTAAAACAGGATTTTTGTAAGTGCTCGACTTGGCTAAAACACCAATATCGCCAATCTCATAACGAATCATGGGATGCGCCTTATTGTATAATGCTGTAATTACAATCCGTCCGGAACTACCTAAAGGAACTGGTTTGTCATCTTCGTCAAGAATTTCGATGAACATCGTACTGCTATTCACTTTTAATTCATCTTCTGAATTTGTAAAAGCTATCAATCCTAACTCAGAAGCTCCATATTCATTAATTATAGGAATATTAAAAACGTTTTCCATCAATTCTTTATCGTCTTCAAAAAGCATTTCACTGGTTGCAATGCAATATTTTAAAGTTGGGCAAACTTCAGTGAGAATGATATTTCTTTCTTTTAAAAACTTGGCAAAAAGGACAATTGCACTTGTATATCCATTGATGTAATCAAACTTTTTATGTTTGAAAAGAATTAAAATTTTTTCCATTTTTTCTTCTGAAAGATCAAAAACAGAAAACCTATATCTATGGCTCAAAAAATCTTTAAACCGTTCTTTGTAATATCCTTGAAAATTTAATGGAATGCCGTAAAATCGCGCCTGTAACGATGAGTTTAGATCGATTCCCAAATTCCCATAACTGTCTATAAATTCTGCCCAAGATAAGGAGTGGCAATATTTGTCTTTCGCGAATATAAATGGCGTCCCGCTGGAACCTGAAGTTTTACTTATATAGATAGACTTCTTTAAATATTCTTCGGATAGTCTATCTTCTAAAGGTTGCTGAAGATGGCCTTTTGTTAAGACAGGTATATCTTCCCAAGCTAAATTATCAGTGCCAATAAAATCGCGATAAAAAGAATTATTTTGAAAGTGATATCGAACTATTTCTTCACGGGTTTTTAAAATATAGCTTTTAAAATCGGTTTCTGGAATTTGTTGAATTTCTTTAAGCTTCGCTTTTGCCTCATCAATGCGATAGCCATTAAGCTTTAATGTATTTTCAAACAAATTCATTTTGGAATATATTAGGGTGTCAATTTACAAACAATTATTTTTGACACCGAAACAAAACATTTCAATTATGAACATCCTTATTCTTGGTTCCGGTGGTCGCGAACATACTTTTGCATACAAATTTGCGCAGAGCAAACGCTGCGATAAACTTTTTGTAGCTCCCGGAAATGCCGGTACTGCTTCCATCGCAACAAATGTGGAATTAAAAGTAACCGATTTTGAAGCGGTGAAAAATTGTGTTCTTGAAAATAATATTGAAATGGTAATTGTTGGTCCCGAAGATCCTTTGGTGCTAGGAATAGCCAATTATTTCGCCGAAATTGCCGAGTTAAAAAATGTGATGCTAATTGGTCCCTCAAAAAGGGGCGCATTATTAGAAGGAAGCAAGGAGCGTGCTAAAGAATTTATGATGCAGCATAACATTCCCACGGCTGCTTACCAAAGTTTTACTGCAAAATCTCTGGAAGCTGGGAAATTATTTCTTGAAAAATTAAACCCTCCCTATGTTTTGAAAGCCGACGGTTTAGCCGGTGGAAAAGGTGTTTTAATTTTGAATGATTTAGACGAAGCCAAACAGGAGCTTGAAAATATGCTCGCCCATAGCAAATTTGGCGAAGCCAGCTCTAAAGTGGTTATCGAAGAATTTTTAGACGGAATAGAACTAAGTGTTTTTGTTTTAACAGATGGTAAAAATTATAAATTGCTGCCTACTGCAAAAGATTACAAACGCATTGGCGAAGGTGATACTGGATTGAATACTGGCGGAATGGGCGCCATTTCCCCAGTGCCATTTGCAGATGAAGTTTTGATGAAAAAAATTGAAGATCGAATTGTTAAGCCTACTGTTAATGGTCTGTCCGAAGAAAATATTGACTACAAAGGTTTTGTTTTTATCGGTCTTATAAATGTGAATAACGAACCGTATGTAATAGAATACAATGTGCGTATGGGCGATCCTGAAACGGAAGTTGTGCTACCGCGCATAAAAACCGATTTGGTAGATTTATTTGAGGCGACTTATAATAAAAAACTCAATGATATCAATATTGAAATTGACGACAGAACCGCAACTACGGTTATGCTCGTATCTGGCGGATATCCTGAAGCGTACGAAAAAGGCAAAGTTATTTCAGGTTTAGAAAAGGTGGAAGGTTCTATTGTTTTTCACGCTGGAACAAAGTTTGAAAACGGTGAAACACTTACAAACGGCGGACGCGTTTTAGCGGTTACATCTTTGGATGATGATTTCAGAAAGGCACTAAAAAAATCCTATCAAAACATAGAAAAACTATCTTTTGACAGGATGCAGTATCGTAATGATATAGGTTTCGACCTTTAGAAAATTACGGATTTTCGTCGAAAGTATAAGTTACTTCGGTGTTTTCGTTGAATCCTTTCAATTGAAGCAACCAGTATATAAAAGCAGAAGCGCCAATTAACAAAAATACCCAAGAAACAATATTTGCTAGCAACCAGCTTTCAAGCTCCAGCTTCATCAAAGCGTCATAGGGAATAAACAGAATATCTTCAAAAAGGGAAGCTATTACTTCCCAAAAACCTTTCCAAGTCATATCTTTAATCTTTAGAAGACAAAAATATAAAATAACCCCGTATGCTGACAAGCTTTTTTGGAAAATCTAACCCAATAAACTATTTAATTCTCGGTGTTTTTATTATTCTGGGTTATTTGTATGCGGAAATTTCGGGAAATGCCGTCTTTATTTCCTTTTCAAGCATTTTTATCCATCTGTTTTTTATCCTTCTTAGCGTATTGGCAATGCTGCTTTTAGATTTTATTATTCGGAAGAATTATTTAACAAAAAACAATACATACGCCATTTTATTCTTTACCTGTTTTATGGTAATGCTACCAATAATTTTTCTTCAATATAAAATAATACTTGCGAATGCCTTTCTGTTGCTAGCGCTACGGAGATTAATGAGCTTGCGAAGCGATAAAAATTCGACAAAAAAAATACTTGATGCTAGCCTATGGATTACCTTGGCTGCTTTGTTTTATTTTTGGAGTCTATTATTTTTTATACCGCTTTGGATTGCAATAATGCAAAAGCCAAATGCTAATTACAAGCAAATGCTGGTGCCATTCGTGGGGTTTTTTACTATCGTTGTTTTATATACCACGTATCAACTTTTAAGCAATAATACGTTTGCTTGGCTTTACAATTGGAAAGACGACATCAGTCTAGATTTTTCGGTGTATAATTCGGTATCAATATTAATTCCTGTTACCATTATTTCGGCGTTTTATATTTGGACGGGTATTTATCGGGTTTCAAAAATTCCTGTAATTCCTTTAAAAGAAAAGCCAAATTTCATATTGCTTATATACGTTAGTATTACAACGATTTTAATTGCATTGGGAGCTCCGGAAAAAAATGGTGCCGAGATACTTTTTGTTTTAGCTCCAGTTTCAATTATTTGCGCAAATTATATTGAAATTTCTTATAGAGAGGATTATCATAAAACTGACACTTCAGAGTTTTGGTTCAAAGAAGTTATGCTTTGGTTGGTTGTGCTTTTGCCTTTTGTATTTATGTTATTATGACTTTTTTACTTCAAAATATTGAAAAAGAGCTTAAACGGAGACATTCATATTCGTATAAATGGTTTCGCAAACAAAACGATGCGTGGGACAATCACACAAATTTTATTTATCAAATTTCTAATTGGGACATACTTATTCAGAAAATTGCTACGCTTACGGATATTCACGGTTTTAACGAACAACATCTCTTTCAATACGCTGCAAACCGATGGTATAATTTCTGGAGTGCAAAAGCGGTAGAGCAAATTTTTACTGAAATTGAAGGTATTGAACCTGTGGCCGAAAGAAAAGATTCTGAAAAAGATTTTTATCTCTTCGGAATACCTTTTGACCATAAAACATCTGTCTTTCCGAAGCAATTCAACAAATCATTTACATATGCACAAAGCCATAAAGCAGAATTGATAGAATGGCTCTATAAAAATCAAAGTGCCCAAAAAAGACATCATTTAAAAAACCGTCTTTTTATAGTTGTATATGCTGAAAACGGCGAACATTGGAAACTAAAAGCTGAAATTTCAATGCTTAAAAAAGCCATTCAAAAATATGTTGCAAGCTTTAAGCGGGAGCAACTTCATTCCTTTACTTTTGCTAACGAACAAAAAACTTTCAGTGATATTATCTGGGTTTCGCAATGAATTATATAGGCTCTAAACACAAACTTTCCAGCTTCATTTTTGAAACGGTTACCGAAATCTGCGGAAACGATCTTTCCAAAAAAGTATTTTGCGACCTTTTTGCAGGCACCGGAATCGTGGGCCGAAATTTTAAAACTCACGTAAAACAGGTAATTGCCAACGATGTGGAATATTACAGTTTTGTACTGAACCGAAATTATATTGGCAATCATGCTGAATTTGATTACGAAAACCCTTTAAGTGAATTGAATACTCTAAAAGGTGAAAAAGGCTTCGTTTTCGAAAATTATTCCGAAGGTGGAAAAGCTGGAAGAAACTATTTTACTTCAGAAAACGGACAGAAAATTGACGCGGCTCGGCTTCAAATTGGAGCGTGGAAAGAAACTTCAAAAATATCCGAATACCAATTCTTTTTTCTACTTGCCTCATTGTTAGAAAGTGCAGATAAAGTGGCGAATACGGCTTCAGTTTATGGCGCTTATTTAAAACACATTAAAACTTCCGCTGCAAAAAATATGGTAATTAAACCTGCCGTTTTTCAGCAAACAGAAAATACACACCAAGTTTTTCAACAGGATAGTAACACACTAATTAAAAAAATTAAGGGAGATATTCTCTATTTAGATCCTCCTTACAATGCCCGCCAATACGGTGCAAATTATCATTTGCTAAATACTATCGCAAAATATGATACCTTTGTGCCAAAGGGAAAAACAGGCCTGCGCGATTACTACAAAAGCGATTGGTGCAGAACTGGAGAAGTCCTTAAAAGTTTTGAGGAATTGATTGAAAACGCACAATTTCCCTACATTTTCCTGAGTTATAATAATGAAGGATTAATGACTCAAAAAGAAGTGCAAACGGTAATGGAGCGCTTCGGAAAATATACTTTAAAAACTAAAAAATATCAACGTTTTAAAGCAGACAAAACCGAAAACCGAAACCATAAAGCCACAGAAACTTTTGAATATTTGCATATTTTAGAAAAGAAATAAAGTCGGTGTCTGAGCGGAATCGAAGACACATAAACAACAATAAATTAATAGATAATGTTTTCAGACAAAGCCAACAAAATCTTCGCAGAAGTAATAAACAAGTATCACGAAATAAATACCGTGGATCAACCTTTCAGCAATCCGTACGATAAAGACAGTGATTTAATTGAACATTTGTTATACCGAAAATGCTGGATTGATACCGTGCAATGGCATTATGAAGATATTATTCGCGATCCAAATATCGATCCTGTTGCGGCACTTAAATTAAAGCGCCAAATAGATGCTTCCAACCAAGATCGCACAGATATGGTTGAATATGTTGATAGTTATTTCCTCGAAAAATTTAAGGATGTAAAAGTCAATGATGAAGCTACTATCAATACTGAGAGCCCAGCTTGGGGAATTGATCGTTTATCAATTTTAGCTTTGAAAGTGTATCATATGAATGAAGAGGCAACGCGTACCGATGCTTCTCAAGAACACCAAATTGCTTGCAAAGCAAAGTTGAATATACTGTTAGAACAACTTGTGGATTTAAGTACTGCCATTAACCAACTTTTAGACGATATTGCTCACGGCCGAAAATACATGAAAGTCTACAAACAGATGAAAATGTATAATGACGATGAATTGAACCCCGTTCTTCGCGGAAAAAAATAGAACTATTTTTAAACCTAGCAGGTTTTCAAAACCTATTAGGTTTTTAGAATCCCAATGTCCAAACCTTCACACATATTAGTAATCCGTCTCTCTGCAATGGGCGATGTGGCAATGACTGTGCCTGTGCTGCACGTTTTGGCGCAGACTTATCCTGAATTAAAAATTACGGTACTTTCCCGACCTTTTTTTAAACCTTTCTTTGAAGAAATTCCAAATCTGGATTTTTTAGAAGCTGATGTTTATGGGAAACACAAACGCTTCGGCTTACTGAAATTAGCAAAGGAGGCGCAGGAGTTAGGCATCGATGCTGTGGCAGATTTGCACAACGTTATTCGTTCAAAAATAATCGCGAAATATTTAAAGTATAAAGGTCTTGCCACTGCAACAATCGATAAAGGCAGAGCAGAAAAAAAAGCTTTGGTGTCTAGTGGAGGTGAAAATATTTCACAATTAAAAACAACGCAGCAGCGTTATGCTGATGTTTTTGAAAAACTCGGTTCTCCAATCGATTTAAAAAATTATGTTGCTCCACCACAAAAACGATTAGTTCCCAAACTAAACGGTCTCATTGGTGTGGAGCCAAAAAAACTAATTGGTATAGCCCCTTTTGCTGCGTATAAAAGTAAAATGTATTCGTTGGGTTTAATGGCCGAAGTAATTCGTGGGTTGGATAAAACAGACAAATACCGAATCTTCCTTTTTGGTGGCGGAAAAAAGGAAATAACCCAACTTCAGAAATTTGAAAACCCTTTTGCTAACGTTACCAATGTAGCGGGAAAACTAACATTTGAAGAAGAACTTGCCCTGATTTCAAATTTAGATTTGATGCTTTCTATGGACAGCGGCAACGGTCATTTGGCGGCAATGTACGGCGTGCCAGTAGTTACACTTTGGGGTGTAACGCATCCATTCGCTGGGTTTGTTCCTTTTAATCAACCAGAAAACCATCAATTGGTAGCCGATCGAGAAAAATACCCACTTATTCCTACCTCTATTTACGGTAACAAGTTTCCTAAAGGATATGACGACGCAATGGAAACCATTTTACCCGAAATGGTTGTTTCAAAAATAAAGGAAGTTTTATAACAACATCAACGCATTTAAAGACCTCAAAGGTTTTAAGAACCTTTGAGGTCTTTTTCGTTGCTTGAAATAAATGGTTTAGGTCGCTGAGCGGAGCCGAAGCTACACATCATCATAATCCACTACAACCTTTGGCGTTGTGGGATGCGCTTGGCAAGTAAGTATTAAACCATCTGCGATTTCAGCTTCTGTGAGTATTTGGTTTTTTCGCATTTCGGCTTTACCTTCTTTTAAGCGCGCAATACATGTACTGCAAATACCGCCTTGGCAAGAATAAGGTGGATCTAAACCTTTATCCAATGCTGCTTCGAGAATAGATTTGGTCTGCGACATTTCAAATATTTCTTCCTCATCGTCCAAAATTACTGTAATGCTCGTAAAACCATCGTGCTTTTCAACCAGAAGTCCTTTTTCAGCAGTAGAAAATAGCTCGTGATGAATTTGTTTTGAGTTGATGCCATTTTGTTTTAAGGTAGCGGAAACATCATCGATCATCTCTTCGGGACCACAGAGATAGAAAGATTCGAAAGAGCTGTCGCGGTATTTATTTTTCAGGTAAAAATTAACCAGTGAACGACCTATTCTTCCAAATTGTGCATCGCCTTCCTTTTCTCGACTAAATACGAATTCAACATCAAACCGCTTTGGGTATTTATCCTGTAACTGAACAATTTCGTCATAAAACATCGCTTCTTCTTTCGTCTGATTGCCATAAATAAGTAGAAACGAACTTTGCGACATTTCTTCCAAAGTGCTTTTTATCAACGATAGTACGGGTGTAATTCCACTTCCCGCGGCAAAAGCAGCATAATTTTTAAGATTTGGCTCCAGCGTAAACTTCCCCGTGGGAGGCATCACTTTTAACGTATCTCCAGCTTTTAGTTCATTATTTGCATACTCTGAAAACGTTCCTTTTTCTACCCTTTTCACCCCAACTTTCACTTCTCCACTTTTTGGCGAAGAGCAAATAGAATAAGCGCGGCGAAGTTCTTTTCCATCTTTAAGATGTTTTACAGTAATATACTGCCCAGCCTTAAAAGCAAATGCAGTTTTTAAATTTTCGGGTATATTGAAAGTAATTGAAACGGAGTTTGGCGTTTCTTTTTTCACTTCGGAAACGGTAAGCGTATGAGAGTCGCTCATAATAGTAAAATTTTTTTGCAAAAGTACGAAGGAAATCAAGGAAACAAAGCTTCAACGGCTTTAATGTGAAGCATTTTTTCGACGTTTCTTTAAGCAGATATTAAAAAGAAACGTATTTTTACCGCTCTATGGTGATTCTACATACTAAAATAGAACCTTTTAAGTTACAATATTATATAAACCAAAAGCATTTTGAAATGAGCCAGGACTTATCTTTTCATTCAAATAAAAAATGTGGAACAGCGAATTCCATCTTTCAATAATCGATATAAAATATAGATGAAAGGCACATATAAATTTACGCTATTTATTCTCGCTGTTGTTTTTTTGGCAGCTTGTTCTCGAAAAAAAAATACCTTCCTAAGTCGCAATATACAAGCGGTTAGTACGGAATATAATACGCTTTACAATGGCGACGTGGCTTTTACCGAAGCCAAAGCACAATTAGCTTATGGATTCCGAGATAATTTCTGGGAAGTACTTCCTGTAGAGCGCATTGATGTTCAAGAAGCTGAAACTAAAGCTCCCGGCGCCAATAAACAAGGCGGAGGAGGCTTTAATCGCGCCGAAGAAAAAGCTGCGAAGGCTATTCAGAAACATTCCATGTATATAGATGGCAAGGAATATAATCCACAAATAGACGAAGCTTATATGTTACTCGGGAAAGCCCGTTACTACGATGGCCGTTTTATTCCTGCTTTAGATGCTTTTAATTTTATTTTAGATCGTTATCCTACCAGTAACAACATAAATGTTGCAAAGGTTTGGAAGGCTAAGACCAACATTCGTTTAAAAAATGAGGATTACGCAATAGAAAACCTCAAAAAAATGTTTAATCAGGCCGATCTTACAGAAGAAGAAACCGCGGAAGGTGCAGCAATGATGGCACAGGCTTTTATAAATCTAGATTCATTACAGCCAGCGCTGGATTATATTAAGATTGCAACAGATAATGTTAATGATGATGAACTTAAAGGCAGGTACACATTTATAAAAGGCCAGCTTTATAATCGTTTAGGCGATAAAGACAGTGCCAACGTTGCTTTTGATGAGGTTATAGCAATGAACCGCAAGACTTCTAGAATCTATATGATAAATGCCTATTTGGAAAGAGGAAAAAACTTCGACTACGAAAAGGGAGATCGCACTGCATTTTTAGAGCTATTACAAGACCTTGAAAAAAATCGTGAAAACCGACCGTTTTTAGATAAAATCTACAATCAGTTTGGAGATTATTATTATAACAGTGATAGTATAGCAACGGCGGTAAAATATTATAACAAATCGCTGAAAGCTTTCAAGCAGGACAGAATTCTTCAGTCTGTAAACTACCAAACCCTTGCACTCATTAATTTTGATGCAGCGGAATATAGAAATGCCGGAGCTTATTACGATAGCACGCTCACTTTTCTACAAGAGAATAGCCGCCAGTGGCGCCGTATAAAGAAAAAGCGTGAAAATTTAGACGATGTTATAAAGTACGAAGAAATTGCAACCGCGAATGATAGTATCCTAAAACTAACAAAAATGAGCGAGTCTGAACAGCTTGCATTTTTCACAGATTTCACAACAAGGTTGAAGGAACAAGCGGTAAAAGATTCTTTGGCTGCCATAAAAATTGAAGAAAAAATTGCCAATAAAGAATTTTATGAAAAGGGAAAAACTGCTTCAGGCCCAAATAAAGGAAGCACTTTCTATTTTTACAATACTTCTACCGTAGCTTATGGTAAAGGTGAATTCCGAAAAACATGGGGAGAGCGAAATTTGGAAGACAATTGGAGACTTTCAAGTAAAAGAAGTTCGCTAATAACAGAAGATGTAGCGGTGGTCAAAGAAACAACGATTGCCGAAAACGAACTTTACAAGCCACAAACTTATATATCCAAGATTCCAACGGAACAAAAGGTTATTGATAGTTTGGCAAAGGATAGAAACTTTGCATACTATCAACTAGGATTGATTTATAAAGAAAAATTTAAAGAGTATAATCGTGCTATAAACAGACTTGAAAAACTGCTAACTTTTAATCCTGAAGAGCGATTGGTTGTTCCAGCAAAGTACAATCTGGTTAAGATTTATGAAACTTTAGAAAATTCATCGGCTGCAGACAGATATAGAAATGACGTACTAACAAATCACTCCGATACGCGCTATGCGGAAATTCTTCGCAATCCAAATTCACAATTGCCAACAGATGAGTCTAGCCCTGAGTTTAAATACAAACAATTGTATAAGGAGTTTGAAGCTGCCAAATATGAAGATGTAATTCAAAAGAGTGATGATTTCATTATAGTGTATAACGGCAATGATATTGTGCCAAAATTTGAATTGTTGAAAGCTACTGCAATTGCTCGTCAGCAAGGTTTTGAAGCGTACAAAAAGGCTTTAAATTTTATTTCGCTCAACTATCCTAATAGCGATGAAGGTAAACAGGCTCAGCAAATTTATAGTAGTACTTTACCTCTTTTAGCCGGGAAAGATTTTGCGCCAGACGAAGACTCAAAAAGTTGGAAACTGGTTTATAAATTTACCAGTGAAGAAGGCGAAGCCGCGCAAAAGCTGAAAGAAAAGCTTGATAAGGCTATAGAAGATTTTCGTTATACAAATATGGTAACTTCTATTGACTACTACACGCCAGGAACAAAACTTGTAATTGTTCACGGTTTAAACACTAAGCTGGGCGCACAAGGGTTTGGCGATATTTTGAAAGAAAAGAAAGAGTATAAAATTAAGTATCCTTTCTTTGAGATTTCAACTCCAAATTATAAAATCATTCAGATCCACAAAAACTTGGACGATTATTTACTGAAGGATGTAACCAAGTAACAGCCCTCGACAAACCGAATAACAGAATAGTAATCTTTATTAAAAACCAACTACTATGTTTTCCGATAAAAAAGAAAAACGAATAACTTCCGAACCAGGAACCGCTCAAAATAGAATCAATGAAGGCACCAAACTAAAAGGCGATGTGTCTTCTACAGGATTTTTCAGAATTGATGGTTCTATTGAAGGTAACGTAAAAACACCGTCAAAGGTTGTTTTAGGAAAAACAGGAGTGATAATAGGAACGCTAAGCTGTGAAAACGCAGATATAGAAGGCAAATTTGAAGGAAATTTACAAGTAACAGGAACCCTCACGTTAAGAGCTACAGCTATAATTGAAGGCGATGTAACTGTAGGCAAATTGTCTGTAGAGCCAGGAGCTACTATGAATGCTTCTTGTGTAATGCAAGGAGGCAAACCAAAAAATGTATCCACAATTAATCAATCAAATGTTGATACTTCCAAAGTAAATCCGTTTGAACGTCAACAGCAGATTAAAAGAGTAGCAGACTCTTAAAATTAAAATACCAAAAGTACCAATGGCAGATAATAATAACCTTCGTAAATGGGCCGTATTCTCTGGTATTGCGGTACAGATGGGCGTAACCATTGGCATCGGAGTTTTTATTGGCCAAAAACTAGACGAAAGTTATCCAAATAAATATTCTGCTTATACTATTATATTTTCGCTTCTAGGAGTTTTTATCTCTCTCTACGCTGTGATAAAGCAACTTCAAAATATGAATAATAAAGATTGAAAAATTTGAAATCAGATAGGTTTTATTATATCCCAACAACTTTAATTTTAGTTACAGCGCTGCTCTATTTTATACAGAATTGGGCGGTTGCCAGTATTTCTGATAGCTATAACTTCTTTTACTCCGTTTTCAACATTTATGTGTTTCATTTTGTAGTAACACTTATTATTCTGTCAATACTTTATCTTGTTAGTAAAAAGGCCCCAGACTATACTGGCTTCGCTTTTTTAGGCTTTATCTTATTAAAGATGGTTGCCGCGATTGTGTTTTTAATTCCACTTATAAAAATGGAAAATGTATCAAAAATTCCAGATTTTATATCCTTTTTCACCCCATATTTCATTTATCTTTTCATAGAGATCATTCTCGCTTTGAGGCTTTTAAAGCAATCTACAACTTAAGTAGTCTCAATTTATTTCAGAAAAATAAAACAATCACACTTACCCCCTTTTTTTTGTCGTTAAAAGTTGTACTTTTGCACAAATTTTAACGAGCACAATTTTTTATAGTTATTAACATATGAGGCTTACTCAAACACTTATCGGTAGCTTAGCATTAATTATTTTTTTATTGATGCCCTTTATAGGTACCGCATCGGACCCAAACCCAGAAGAGGGTGGTGGGAAATTTGACCCGAAGGAATTGATCAATAGTCACGTATGGGATTCGCACGAATTTCATATTGCCGACTGGTCTGGGCATCCCATAACTTTAGCTTTGCCTATAATACTTTGGACGGAAAATGGTCTTACCATTTTTCCATCGTCGGAATTTCATCACGATAATAGTGGTACTACAGTAGTAGAAGCCAACGGACATAGCTTCGTTAAATACCGTGAGCATATTTTTTACGCAGATCGTTTCGATCAAGAGAAATTTGAGGCAACCAGTACCATGGGACGTCCTTTTCTTTACGAAGACAGACCGTTAGACTTCTCGATAACAAAAACCGTTTTTTCAATGCTTTTTGTTTCATTGTTATTGTTTATAGTTTTTGGATGGGCAGCTCGTTCTTACAAGAAAAATAAAAAGGCGCCAAAAGGTTTGTCTGGGCTTTTAGAGCCAGTAATTCTTTTCGTGCGCGATGAGATTGCAGTGCCAAACATTGGCAGCAAATATCAAAAATACATGCCACTATTATTAACCATCTTTTTCTTTATATGGTTAAATAACTTAATTGGTCTTATTCCATTTTTCCCTTTTAGCGGAAACGTAACTGGAAACATCGTTTTTACCTTGGTAATGGCTGTTATTGTTTTCGTAGTTACAATTTTCAGTGGAAATAAATATTACTGGAAACACATCCTTACGCCAGATGTGCCAAAGGCATTATACCCTATTATGATCCCGATAGAAATTATCGGGATGTTTACAAAACCCTTTGCACTTATGGTTCGTTTATTTGCGAACATTACTGCTGGGCATATCATAATTTTGAGCCTTGTTGGCTTGATTTTTATTTTCGAAACTGCCGCCATTTCGCCGGTGTCAATTGCATTTGTACTTTTCATGAGCGTGCTGGAACTTTTAGTTGCTGCACTTCAAGCTTATGTATTTACATTACTTGCGGCGCTGTTTATTGGTCAAGCAGTGGAGGAGCATCATTAATTTTTGTTTAATTATTTTAAAAAGTTTCAATTATGACAGGAACATTAGCAGCAGTAGGAGCAGGACTGGCCGTAATCGGTGCCGGTATTGGTATTGGTAGAATTGGTGGTTCAGCAATGGACGCGATCGCAAGACAGCCAGAAGCTACAGCAAAAATTCAAACCGCGATGATTATTGCAGCGGCCCTTGTAGAGGGTGTTGCACTTTTCGCAGTGGTTGTGGCATTGATTGCCTAATTTTTAAAATTCAACATTTCGTGGCGGTTGGCCACGAGATGTTGTTTTAAATGAAAAAATTTTAAAAAAAATTATATCAAATGAATATAGTAGCACCAGAGAGTTTAATATTTTGGACCACCATCATATTTTTATTGCTTTTGATTCTTTTGCGAAAATTTGCTTGGAAACCAATTTTGGGTGCCGTAAGAACTCGCGAAACTTCCATTAACGATGCATTAGAAGCTGCCGAAAAGG
Organism: Aequorivita sp. IT1282; assembly: GCF_058068205.1. Taxonomy (NCBI): domain Bacteria; kingdom Pseudomonadati; phylum Bacteroidota; class Flavobacteriia; order Flavobacteriales; family Flavobacteriaceae; genus Aequorivita; species Aequorivita sp. IT1282. Next base: position 317,499 of record NZ_JBYRHR010000002.1, read on the forward strand.
CAAAACTTGAAATGCAAAACTTACATGCTGACAATGAAAAATTGCTTCAAGAAGCTCGCGCAGAACGCGAAGCTATGATGAAAGAAGCTCGTGAATTGAAAGCAAAAATGATCACCGATGCTAAGGAAGATGCCAAAGTTGAAGCTGATAAAATGGTAGCCCAAGCACAAGCCGCTATTGTAAGCGAAAAGAAAGCTGCAATTGCTGAATTGAAACAACAAGTGGCAAGCCTTTCATTAGAAATTGCCGAGAAAGTGGTAAAACACGAACTTTCTGATAGCGATAAGCAAATGAAGCTTGTAAATGAAATGTTGGGTGAAGCCAAATTAAACTAATATCCAATGAGCAGAGCAGCGATAAGATACGCGAAAGCAATTTTGCAGAAAGCAAACGAAAACAGTACAGAAGCTGTTTTATTTGGCGATATGCAATCTGTTTATAAAACTATTGAAGACAGCCGTGAATTACAAGCTGTGCTTCAAAGTCCGGTTATTAAAGCCAACGATAAAAAGAACGCTTTGTTGAAAATTTTCAACGAACAATCTGAAGCTACACATTCACTTATTAATATACTTGTAGCTAATAAACGTACTTCATTGTTGAGCAAGGTAGCAAAAAGCTTTGTAGATATTTACAACGACCAACAAGGAGTAAAAGCAGCTACGGTAATTACTGCTGTGCCTCTTACTTCAGATATGGAAGCTAAGGTAATGGCTAAAGTTAAGGAATTAACGGGTAGTGAAAAGGTAACATTGAAAAGTGAAACCGATCCTAAAATTATCGGAGGATTTATTCTTCGTATTGGCGATATTCAGTATAATGCAAGTATCGCAAACCAATTAGGAAATTTAAAAAGAGAATTCAGTAAATCAATATAATAAGGAAATTAGGTTTAGTCTAACGTCTTAAATCTAGCATCTAATATCTAAATCAAAATGGCAGAAGTAAAACCAGCTGAAGTATCAGCAATATTAAAGCAACAACTTACAGGCTATGAAGCAACTGCTTCCCTGGATGAAGTAGGAACTGTTTTGACCGTGGGTGACGGTATTGTTCGTGCATACGGACTTTCAAATGCTCAATACGGCGAATTGGTAGCCTTTGAAAGTGGTCTTGAAGGTATTGTATTGAACCTTGAAGAAGACAATGTAGGTATTGTACTTTTAGGTCCTTCAAAAGAAATTAGAGAAGGTTCTACTGTAAAACGTACCCAACGTATTGCATCGCTTAATGTAGGTGAAGGAATTGTTGGCCGTGTAGTAAATACATTAGGTCAGCCTATCGATGGTAAAGGTCCAATCACTGGTGAAACTTACGAAATGCCATTAGAGCGTAAAGCTCCTGGGGTTATTTACCGTCAGCCGGTAACTGAGCCACTTCAAACTGGTATTAAGTCTATTGATGCAATGATTCCTGTTGGCCGTGGTCAGCGTGAACTTGTAATTGGTGACCGTCAAACTGGTAAATCTACCGTTTGTATCGACACTATTTTGAATCAAAAAGAATTTTACGATGCAGGAAAACCTGTATACTGTATATATGTTGCTATTGGGCAAAAAGCTTCAACTGTTGCAAACATTGCAAACGTTTTAGAAGAAAAAGGCGCAATGGCTTACACAACTATTGTTGCTGCAAACGCATCAGATCCTGCGCCTATGCAGGTTTATGCTCCCTTCGCAGGTGCTGCAATTGGTGAGTACTTCCGCGATACTGGTCGTCCAGCATTAATTGTTTTTGATGACCTTTCTAAACAAGCTGTAGCATACCGTGAGGTTTCGCTTTTGCTTCGTCGCCCACCGGGACGTGAGGCTTATCCTGGAGATGTTTTCTTCTTGCACTCAAGATTATTAGAGCGTGCTGCAAAAATTATTGCAGATGATGGAATCGCAAAAGAAATGAATGACCTTCCTGCTTCTTTAAAAGGAATTGTAAAAGGTGGTGGTTCATTAACTGCACTTCCAATTATTGAAACACAAGCGGGTGACGTTTCGGCGTATATCCCAACAAACGTAATTTCTATTACCGATGGTCAGATTTTCTTGGATGGAGATTTGTTCAACGCGGGTGTTCGTCCGGCTATTAACGTAGGTATTTCGGTATCTCGTGTAGGTGGTAACGCACAGATTAAATCGATGAAAAAAGTAGCAGGTACTTTAAAACTGGATCAAGCAGCTTTCCGTGAATTGGAAGCGTTTTCAAAATTTGGTTCAGATTTAGATGCGGCAACTTTAAATGTAATTGAAAAAGGAAGACGTAACGTAGAGCTATTAAAGCAAGCTGAAAATGATCCTTACACAGTTGAAGATCAAATTGCAGTTATCTACGCAGGTTCTAAAAACCTAATGCGTAACGTTCCAGTTGATAAGATTAAAGAATTTGAAAGAGATTATCTTGAAATGCTTAACGTAAAGCACAGAGATACTTTGGATAACTTAAAAGCAGGAAAACTTACTGACGATGCAATAGATGTAATGACAACTGTTGCTAGTGAACTTTCAGCAAAGTATAAGAAGTAAAAAGTCTTTGCGACCTTTGCGCCATTGCGGTTTTATTTACTACCGCAAAGGCGCAGAGAACGCAGAGTAACATAATTAAAAAAATGGCGAATCTTAAAGAAATACGTAACAGAATATCATCCGTAGGTTCAACGATGCAGATTACCAGTGCCATGAAAATGGTTTCTGCTGCAAAATTGAAAAAGGCTCAGGATGCCATTACAGCAATGCGTCCCTATTCTGAAAAACTTACAGAACTTTTGCAAAACCTAAGCGCTACGCTTGATGCCGATTCCGGGAGCAAGTATTCAGAACAACGCGAGGTAAACAAAATTTTAGTGGTTGCCATTACCAGTAACCGTGGTTTGGCGGGAGCTTTTAACAACAACATCATAAAACAATCTCGTAACTTGGCTGCAAATACTTATGCTGGCAAGCAAGTAGATTTTATGACCCTTGGAAAAAAAGGAAACGATATTCTGAAGAAAACGGGAACGATACTAGAAAATAACAACGGTATTTTCGACGACCTTTCTTTTGATAATACTGCAACAATTGCTGAAAAATTAATGCTTCTTTTCTTAGAAGGGAAGTATGATAAAATTGTTATAGTTTACAACAGTTTCAAAAATGCTGCTACACAAATAGTGATGACAGAACAGTTTCTGCCAATTTTACCTCCAAAACAAATAGAAGGTCAAGGAGTAAAAACTAACGACACTTTCTATATTTTTGAGCCTTCAAAAGAAGAAATTGTTGAAGCCTTGATTCCAAAGAGTTTAAAAACACAATTATTCAAAGCTCTTCGCGATAGTGCTGCAAGTGAGCACGGAGCCCGTATGACGGCAATGCATAAAGCAACCGACAACGCAACCGAACTTCGCGACGACTTAAAATTGAAATATAACAAAGCACGTCAAGCTGCAATTACCAACGAAATTTTAGAGATTGTTGGTGGTGCCGAAGCATTGGCAGGATAGTACTAAATTATTTTATTTTGAAAAGCCTTTCGTTTTACGAGAGGCTTTTTTTTTGGTTTAATATTTTAAGTATCTTCATTAAAATTTTACACAAATGAAAAAACTGTTCTTTGTATTCGCTCTTCTACTTTTCGTGAACGCTATTGGCCAAAACCAAAAAGGAGAAATGTTACTTTCCGTATCGGTTTCTCCCTATCCCACTACAACAAATAATGAAGACGACTTCGGAGCTTTGGGACTGGTTAGTTTTGAATTTTTCGTTTTCAAAAATGCATCACTTTCCGGAAGTTTTTTCACTTCAAACAATACTCTTTTTAAAAATAATAGCGATGTCACTATTCATTCCTACGGCTTCATTCCGTCTATTCAATATTACGTTTTGAATAAAGAAAAATGGAATGTTTTTGCACAGCTCGGTTATGGTTATGGATTTGAAGACCAAACGCAGGGATATATTCAAAATAGCGCGCTAACGGTTTATAATATTGGTGCTGGCGCGCATTATAAAATTGGAGAAAAGTTATTTTTAAAATTACAGCTACCGTATTTCAACGCCAAAAATATTACACTAAATGTTGATGCCGCCAGCGGAGTAGCAGTGTTTTTAGGTGCTGCATATAAATTATAATTTATTGCTAAGCCTTTTACTATTCAGAAAAAGTTGGGTGTACAAGTTGAAACCGATGCATTTATTGTTCTATATTATTCGTAAATTTCGTGAATGATTAAAAAAATGAAAACAATAGCCATAATTTTAACGCTGCCCATACTGCTTTTTAGCTTAACGAACTGTGGCGGAACTCAAACTGCGAACGACCAAAAATCGCTTGTCCAAAACCCTCCTTTTAAAATTTCTGAAACCTATTTTCAAGATTGGGTTGCTGGGGTAAAAGACGGTGGCTCGGGTACCAACGTGCATATCATTTTGAGTGAAATTGAACCTGACGTTGTTATACAGAATATCTATTTCCGTAATCAGATTCTGAAAGCAAAAAATACCACGGTGGAGCCCAATCATTACGTAGGCTACCTTTTAAATTCTAATCAGCGCGACCTGGTTATGGATGCTGATCCAATGAAAGAAGCTCAAAATACGCCTGCAAAAGACTTCCCGTTTAAGTTGGAAACTAACCAAGCTGTGGTAGAATATTTATTCAACGGAACTAAAAATTATTATAAAATTGCCAGTCTTTCTCAGAAAGATATGATTCCATATCCACAAACAAATCCGCACGAATAGGCATGCAAACCATCAATATTCAAAATAAGTTTTCAACTTTCAAAAATCATTGGCATCCACATCAAATAGCGGTCGTGGACGATATGCAAGTACTTTTAGCAAAACTAAAAGATGAATTTGTTTGGCATAAGCACGAAGAAGAAGACGAACTATTTTTTGTTCAAAAGGGAACTTTGGAAATGCATTTTCGAAATTCCGTTGAAATTATAAATGAAGGTGAAATAATTGTGGTTCCAAAAGGCGTAGAGCATTGTCCGAAAACCAAAAATGGCGAAGAGGTGCACGTGCTTCTTTTTGAAAAAATTGCAACGAAACATACTGGAAATGTGACTTCTGAAAAAACTGTTGCCGATTATCCCAAAATCTAAATTATGAAAATTCTTCACCTCGATAGTAACCATCCGTTATTACTAACAATGTTAGCGGAAGCGGGATTCTTAAACGAGGAAAACTACAAATCCACAAAATCTGAAGTGGAAGAAATCATTTCGAATTATGATGGCATTGTTATCCGAAGCCGCTTCAATATTGACAAACAATTTCTCGATGCCGCTAAAAACTTAAAATTTATTGCACGGGTAGGCGCCGGTCTAGAAAGCATCGATACGGATTATGCAGACAAACTTGGCATAAAACTAATTGCTGCACCAGAAGGCAATCGCAACGCCGTAGGCGAACATGCATTAGGCATGCTTCTTTCGCTATTCAACAATCTAATTAAAGCCGACAGAGAGGTTAAAAATGGCTTGTGGAATCGCGAGGCCAACCGAGGAATAGAGCTGGACAAAAAAACGGTGGGAATTATTGGTTATGGCAACATGGGCAAAGCGTTCGCTAAAAAATTACGTAGTTTCGACTGCGAAGTACTTTGTTACGATATAAAGGAAAATGTGGGCGATGAAAATGCAAAACAGGTGTCACTTACAGACTTTCAGCAAAAAGTAGATGTGCTAAGTCTTCACACGCCGTGGACGCCGTTAACAGATAAAATGATTAATTCAGAATTTATCAATTCATTTTCAAAATCGTTCTGGCTTATAAATACCGCACGTGGAAAAAGTGTGGTTACTGCAGATCTTGTTTCGGCGTTAAAAACTGGCAAAATCTTGGGTGCCGGACTGGATGTTTTGGAATTTGAAAAGCTTTCTTTTGAAACACTTTTTGATTCCGATAATCTCCCAAATTCCCTAAAAGAATTATTCGCGATGGATAATGTAATATTGAGTCCGCATATTGCTGGTTGGACTGTGGAAAGCAAGGAAAAACTTGCAGCGGTGATCGCTGAAAAGATTATTCAAAAGTTCAAAAATCAATAAAATGAAAAATAGAGTTACAGGCATTGGAGGAATTTTTTTTAAAACAAAAGATCCCGATAAAGCGAAGGAATGGTATAAAAATCATCTTGGTTTAAATACGGATAATTACGGCAGCACCTTTTGGTGGCAAGACGAAGACGGCAATAAATGCTCAACGCAATGGAGTCCTTTTAGTGCCGATACCAAGTACTTTTCGCCCAGCGAAAAAGAATTTATGATTAACTACCGCGTAGAAAATCTTGAGGAATTATTAAAAGTTTTAAAAGAAGAAGGTGTAACAATTGTAGGTGAAATGGAGTCTTATGATTACGGAAAATTTGGTTGGATACTAGATCCTGAAGGAAACAAAATTGAACTTTGGGAACCTGTAGACAAGGCATTTCTTTAATTTTACAAATAACATATCACTATAATAACCAACTAATTAATATTATGGAAGAACAACAAAATTCAGGTTACGACAGCACAAAAAGGCAAACGGATAATACCGAACAGCGGGCGAGACAGAGCGCCAATGATTTTAATGAAAGCTGGAATCAGGCCACTCACGGACAAGAAAATAAAAAGGTACTAGCTGGCGTTCTAGCTATTGTAATCGGGTCTTTAGGAATACACAAATTTATCCTTGGATACACTCAAGAAGGTATAATACAAATAGTAATCACCTTCGTAACTTGTGGGATTGGAGGAATCGTTCCTCTTATTGAAGGAATTATTTATCTAACCAAAAGCGACGAAGAATTTTACCAAACCTATCAGGTTGGTAAAAAAGGATGGTTCTAAACATTTAAAAAGCCTTTGGATTTTTTTTCAAAGGCTTTTGTATTTTTAACTGAGGCACGGATGGCATTATGATTTACTTTTGTTCCTTGGCGCCTTCGAAATTTCGCCACCCACGGCGGATATATAATCCTGTTTAAATTATTCTTTTTTAAGCACTGCCACAATTTGAGAAACATCTTTCTTCTCGAAAAAGTAAATGGTTTTTACTAAATACTTCAATATCCAACTTTTCTGATACACCAATTTCTCAGCCAATGTGGCTATAATTACATCGCGACACTTTAATTCTTCTTCTTTATTTGGTGAAATGTGATACTGGTTTGCAAAAAGCCAAGCACCATCTCGAGCAATATTTATACTAAAACTAACGAGTTTATCCTCTCGCCCTTTTCCGAATTTATCGAGCAACCCAAATAGGGGAGAGACTGAGATTATTTTAGATTCAACGTCGGCAATCATTGAACCGAGAATTTCATTAATTTTATTGAAATCGTTTTCGAAATTCATTAAATCTCCATAGTCGCCAACGGTTTGCGCAACTGCAATTCCCAAATCGAGATTAATATGGGCGTTGATGCCCAACAGCAAATGTTGCATAATTAACAACTTTTCGGTTTTGGAAGCTTCAAAAGCTTTTTTCCAACTTTGCGTAAAAGGTTTATTGGCTCCCAAAGAATCGTAAGCATCTACATAGCGATTTGCAAAAAGCACGTCGAGTTTTTCCATTCGCTGGTTGTTTTCAAACTCATTGTTTAAAATACCTTCTTTTATGCGAATGGTAACTTTTCTGTAAAGAATAGGGAAGTATGCCAAACAAGAATTCTGGAGGCACTCGGCATCAATTATACTATCCAATCGGGCAATAACTTCATTAATATTTGTTGCGGCCATAATGGATCAGTTTTTTAAATCATTACTCTGGTTTTACTTCTTCTTTGGAATTTTCGGCATCACAATTTTCATTGTTTTTGTCTGAATATTTTTTCTCAAGTTCGGCTTGAAATTCCTCCATCACAGGTTTTACAGTACTTTCAGGTAAATCTGCAATTCGAATGTACATTAGACCGTCTATAGCATTATTAAAAAGCGGGTCTACATTAAAGGCCACAACTTTTGCATTTTGCTTGATGTATTTTTTTATTAGTACCGGTAAACGAAGACTTCCCGGTTCTACTTCGTCAATTATTTTATCGAATTTATTAAGATCGGCCTCACTTTCATCGAAGATAAAATCTTTGTCGGCATCCTTCAGTTTTACTTTGTATTCTTTCTTTGGATTGATGTATTGCGCCACATACGGATCGTAATAATTTGATTTCATAAACTCGATCATCAAGCTTTTTGAAAACTCCGAAAATTTGTTGCTTATACTTACCCCACCAATTAAATAGCGATGCTCGGGATAGCGCAAGGTTGTGTGTACAATTCCTTTCCAAAGTAAAAACAATGGCATAGGCCGGAGTTGGTATTCTTTAATTATAAAAGCACGTCCCATTTCGATGGATTTGCTCATCATATCATACAATTCGGGTTCAAACCTAAAAAGATCTTGCAAGTAAAATCCGTCAATTCCATATTGGGCAAAAATCTCTGAACCTAACCCCATGCGGTAGGCGCCAGCCATTTTATGCGCCTCATTATCCCATAAAAACATATGGTGGTAATAGCTGTCAAATTTATCGAGATCAGTACTATTATTTGTGCCTTCGCCCACTTCGCGGAAGGTAATTTCGCGCAGTCTTCCTATTTCCTGTAAGATGTAAGGAATGGAATTTGCTTCGGCCAAAAACACTTCATAATTTTTACTTATAAGAAGTCTTTTATCATTTTCACGAAGCTTTTCAATTTCAGCTTCCATGGCTTTTATAGGTATTGGTCCCGCAATTTTCTTGGGTGGTTTAGGGAACTTCAGTGTTTTAGGAATACTGTCTAATAATTTTTTCTTCTGAAAAGCATTGGAAAGCATATAGGTTTTCTTCCGAAGAAATTCTGTAAATGAAGCAAGCGACTCGTGCTCTTTTTGGTCTTCAACCGAAATTGCGTTCCCAATTCGCACTTTAATTAAGCGTTCTTTTTGGGTTAGCAATTCTGAAGGTAATTTGGCAGTACGCAACTTATCGCTCAACTTCGCCAAACGATAAAACAATTTGCTGTTTTTAGCGTGAAAATAGATTGGTACTATAGGCACTTCTGCCTTTTGCACCAGTTTCATTGCGGCCTCTTCCCAAGGTTTGTCTACTACTAATTTTCCGTCTCTGTAAGTAGAAACTTCTCCTGCTGGGAAAATTCCCAGTGGATGTTCTTTGCGCAAATGTAAAATTGCCGCTTTAAAACCTGAAATGCTCGATTTTGCGTCCTTTCTATCTTCAAAAGGATTTACAGGCATTACGTACGGTTTCAACGGTTCTACGCGGTGGAGAAGAAAATTTGCAACTATTTTAAAATCGGGTCGGTGTTCCAGCAATAATTTTAAAAGCAGAATACCGTCAATGCCACCCAACGGATGGTTAGAAATTGTTATAAAAGCACCTGTTTTTGGTATTCTACGAAGATCTTCCTCAGGAATTTCAAACTTAATCTCAAACGCTTCCATCAATCCGTTTATGAATTCTAGGTCGTTTAAATGTTTGTTATCGTCATAGATTTTATTAAGAGTAGAAATGTTGAGTATCTTCATTAGAGACCAACCCATGAATGTGCCCAGAAAGCCAAATTTATCGACGTTTATTGCTTTTGCAACTTCCTTTGCATTGACTAATCCCATGAAATTTTTTGGTTGTTTGTATCTAACAAAGATAACGAAACCGATTGATACTATTCCTTAATTACCAACTGTACCGTTTCTTTGCTTTCTTGTTTTAAAAGTACATTTTTGTTTTCAGCAAGTGCCTTTACTTCAGCAGGGTTAAAATGACGAATTGTGTACAACGTAACGTTTTCATTCCATTTAACACTGAAGTTTTCTCGAAGTTTTGCTAGTAAAGGTTCCAAATTACGGAATTTATTATCAACACATACCGAAAAACTAATGGCCGAATTTTGAATAAGATTCACCTTCATTTTGAATTCGTGAAGTAGCTTAAATACATCGCCAATGTTGTCTTCCATCATAAATGAAAAATCTAAAGACGAAAGCGAAATTAAAACCTGATCTCTTTTCAGAATAAAAGAAGAGATAAACGGATCTAGTAAAACTCCTTTACCCACACAGGTTCCGAGTGCTGTGGGATTTAAAAAAGATTTCACAAACAGTGGAATTTCCTTGCGCTGCAAAGGTTGTAATGTTTTTGGGTGAATTACCGAAGCACCGTAAAATGCTAATTCAATTGCTTCACGATATGAAATATGGTTGAAAAGTTGCGTCTCAGTAAAATAGCGCGGATCCGCATTTAAAACGCCCGGAACGTCCTTCCAAATAGTAACGTTTTCGGCATTTAAACAGTAAGCGAAAATTGCGGCAGTATAATCACTTCCTTCCCTGCCTAAAGTAGTGGTAAAATTATTTGTGTTTTCAGCACCTAAAAATCCTTGGGTTACGGTAATTCCATTCGCACTTACTTTTTCTGAAATTTTTTGTTGTGTTTTTTCCCAATCTACTTTTGCCTCGCGATAATTGGCATCTGTTTTTATGCACTGACGCACATCTAACCAATTGTTTATTATACCATTTTCAGCAAAGTAAGACGAAATTATTGTTGACGAAATTATTTCGCCGTATGAAACTACCTGATCGTATACAAAGGCGTGATTTTTAGATTTATTTGTTTCTAAAAAATGTTTAAGCTCTTTAAAAGTCTTATCTAGCGCTATAAAAGCAGGATGGGAAGTGGTAGAAAAAAGACCCGTAAGTATGTTATAATGAAAATCGTAAACGGTGCGTAATGCGTTTTTTACATCTCCCGTTTCAGAGAAATAATTGTTTACCACTTCTTCTAAAGCATTGGTAATTTTTCCCATCGCCGAAACCACAACCACCAAATCCTTTTCTCCAGTTTGGTTTATTACGGAAACTACGTTTTTTATATTCTCAGCATCTTTTGTGGACGCGCCTCCAAATTTAAAGATCTTCATATGCATTAATTAATAAGTACTAAAACACGAATTTTTTAAAACATGATTCGTGTATTGGTTGTAATATTTAGTTTGAATTTGATTTCTGTATAAAGTTTTTTAGACCTTTTTCGTCCATATGCACTACGCGCCACTCTTTCATAATTGTTGCTCCACTGCGTTGGTAAAACCTAATTGCACCTTCATTCCAGTCCAGCACATCCCAGGCAACACGCTTTAATCCGCTGTCGTGGGCAAATTGCATTACTTGTTTATAAAGTGCTTCGCCAATTCCTTTGCCGCGATAAGCTTCCTTCACAATTAAATCTTCTAAGTGAAGGGTTCTGCCTTTCCAGGTGGAAAAACGATAATAAACCAAGGCTGCTCCCACAATTTCGGTTGAATCTGGGTCGCTTAGCATACTCGAAGCATCTGCAACGAAACAGGTAAACAATGGGTTTTTGCCAAAACCTTCTTTTTCTAAATGAGTAACATTAATTTCAACTGCGTCGGGTTCTTTTTCAAAAATTGCAAGTTCTTTTATAAGGTCTAAAACCTTTGGCATGTCTTTTATTTCAGCTTTTCTGACTTTCATTAGTGCTTATTTATTGAGATTCAGTTTCGAATTAAATTTCACTTTGGTTTTACTTCAACAAATATCGGTTCAATTTCTTAAAAATCCCGATATTTGCGTGAAATTCAGGATACCTTCAACCTTATGTCAAAAATAAATCAATCTCTCGGCGAGTTTATAATTGAAAATCAAAGCGAATTCAAATACTCTTCCGGCGAGCTTTCACGGCTTATAAACTCAATTCGTTTAGCAGCCAAAGTTGTAAACCACAAAGTTAATAAAGCGGGACTGGTAGATATTTTGGGCGCAGCCGGAGATATGAATATTCAAGGTGAAGACCAGCAAAAACTTGACGTTTTTGCGAATGAAGTTTTTATAAATACACTTACAAATCGTGAAATTGTCTGCGGAATTGCCAGCGAAGAAGAAGATGATTTTATTACAATAAAAGGTCGAAACGAAAAGAACGATAATAAATATGTGGTTTTAATAGACCCTTTAGATGGTTCATCAAACATTGATGTAAACGTTTCTGTCGGGACTATTTTTTCAATTTACCGAAGAATTACACCTTCGGGAACTCCTGTTACTATTGATGATTTTTTACAACCAGGTGTAAATCAGGTTGCAGCTGGATACATTGTTTACGGCACTTCAACAATGATTGTTTATACAACCGGTCACGGTGTTAATGGTTTTACACTTAATCCTGCCATTGGAACTTATTACCTTTCTCACCCAAATATGAAATTTCCAGAAGATGGCCATATATATTCGGTAAATGAAGGAAATTATGTTCACTTTCCACAAGGTGTAAAAGACTATATAAAATACTGCCAAAAGGAAGAAGACGACCGCCCATATACGTCTCGCTACATTGGCTCTCTGGTTTCAGATTTTCATAGAAATATGATAAAAGGCGGTATCTATATTTACCCCAATACGTCTAAAGATCCAAATGGAAAACTTCGACTTTTGTATGAGTGCAACCCTATGGCTTTAATTGCAGAGCAAGCTGGAGGAAAGTCTAGTAACGGTTTTCAGCGAATTTTAGAGATTCAACCTACTAGTTTGCATCAACGTGTTCCCTTTTTCTGCGGAAGCATTAAAATGGTAGAGAAAGCAGAGGAATTTATGGAAAAAGCCAAATAGCCACTAACTCCGCCGCGGCGGAATTAATATAATCTTTAATAAAAAAGCTCCCATTGGGAGCTTTTTTAATTCTTTACAAGAGTAAGAGTTCCCCCGCCGCGGCGGGGTCAGGGGGCATTATTTCTTATTCAATAAATATCTGTAATCTTCCAAATCTAGACCGCCGGTGTAAATTTCAATAGATCTTTTTATTAAATGTTGCGCTGTGGCAGAGTCATACCCAAGGCCTATAGCGTATTTTTCAACTAAAAACCGTTCTTGGTCGTCAATCTCGTGATCGGCAAAAATCATCTGAAATAAATCGTGGATACGCTCCAAACGTCTTTCTGAATCATTAGGCGGATTGATTGGGTATTTCGCTGGATTTTTTAAAACTTCGATATATTCAGACTCATCAATATCAAGTTTACGGGCAAAGCGCTTTAACAACCTTTCCTCTTCCGCATTAATGGAACCTTTAACCGAAGCAATATTTGCAATAGATGCAAAGTGTCCTAAATTTCGGGAATGTTCCCCACTTTCGAATAAATCTGTAAATGCCATAAATTGATTTTTATGCTGCAAATATAAAACGAATTGCGAGCAATGCGAAGCAATCTGTTCATGTTTTTCCATTAAAGTCTTTTATTAGTTATCCACCCTAAACTTTTCTTAATGGCGAATGTCGAAAAGCAAGCTTTCAGTAATTTTAAACTGCTTGTGAAAAGATATTTATGAATCAACCATTATTAGTCTTCAACGACAAAGGTATTTATTGCGAAAAGGCAGATGTTTACATTGACGCTTGGCGGCCAGTAGATAAGTGCATCATAACCCACGGCCATGCAGACCACAGTCGTTGGGGCCACAAACAATATATTACACACACCAATAATGTTCCAATAATTAAGCACCGACTTGGCGATATTGAGGTTACTGGGAAGGCTTGGAATGAAAGTTTTACGATTAAAGGGGTTAAGTTTTCATTGCATCCCGCCGGACATATTATCGCTTCTTCACAAGTACGCGTGGAGTATAAAGGTGAAGTATGGGTTTTTACGGGCGATTTTAAAACCGAAGATGATGGCTTGGCCGAAGTTTACGAACCCGTAAAATGCCACACATTTATCACGGAATGTACTTTCGGTTTGCCCGCCTTTAAATGGGAACCACAAACTGAAGTTTTTAAAGATATAAACGAATGGTGGGCAACCAATAAAAGTGAAGGCAGAACCTCGATTCTCTTTGGTTACAGTTTGGGCAAAGCCCAGCGTATATTGAAACATTTAGACACTTCCATCGGAATAATCTATACCCACGGCGCCGTTGAAAATATGACCGATGTGGTTCGCCCTTTTTACGACTTGCCCGAAACTACTTTAATAACGCGCGATACTTCAAAAGAAGAAATAAAAGGAAATATAATTGTAGCACCGCCCAGCTCACACGGCAGTACTTGGATCAGAAGGTTTGTACCGTATGTTACAGCTTCCGCAAGCGGTTGGATGACTTTTCGCGGCGCGCGAAGAAGAAGAGCAATCGATCGTGGATTTGTATTAAGCGACCACGCCGATTGGGAGGGTTTGCTTTCTGCAATTGAAGCGACGGGTTGCGAAAAAATAATCGCTACCCACGGATATACTGATATCTTTTCGCGCTACTTAAGGGAAGAATTAGGTTATGACGCTCGAACAGAAAAAACGCAATACGAAGAAGAAAGTTCTGAAACCGAAACTCCGGCTTCGCTCAGTAAACAGAAAATTGAAAACGAAGATTAAGCCGTGAAAGATTTCGCCCAACTCATAAAAAAGCTTGACAGTACGAACAAAACCAATGAAAAGGTGGCGGCGCTTACTGCGTATTTTCAAAATGCAAACGATGAAGATAAGCTGTGGACGATTGCTATACTTTCGCATCGACGACCGAAACGTCCCGTAAATACGACTTTACTTCGACTTTGGGCAACAGAAATAAGCGGCATTCCGCTTTGGCTTTTTGAGGAGAGTTATCATATTGTCGGCGATTTAGCGGAAACGATTGCGCTTATTTTACCGACCTCCGAGGAGCATTCCGAAAAATCACTTTCGCAATTTGTTTCAGAAATTATTGAATTGAGAACACTTTCCGAAGAAGAAAAGAAGAAATATCTACATGCTAATTGGTTGAAGCTAAATTATTTTGAACGTTTCGTTTTCAATAAAATTCTTACTGGAAGTTTCCGAATCGGCGTAAGTCAAAAATTAATGACACGCGCCCTATCCAAAGCCACGGCGATTGATGAAGATATTCTCGCCTATAAATTAATGGGCGATTGGACGCCAGAAAAAACCACCTATAAAAAATTAATCCTCGAGCAAAATGAAGAAGATTATCTCAGTAAACCCTATCCTTTTTATTTGGCATATGCAGTTGAAGATAAGTTTCAAGAGGATTTGGGACCAATTTCAGATTGGAGTTTTGAGCATAAATGGGATGGCATCCGAAGTCAAGTAATCATTCGCAACGATGAGGTTTTCGTTTGGTCGCGAGGCGAAGAATTGGTGACCGATAAATATCCCGAGTTTCAAGAATTTTTAAAAGAAATTCCTAACGGAACGGTTATGGATGGTGAAATTTTGCCTTTCGGGGAAGGGGAAATCGGCAATTTCAATGCGCTTCAAACTCGCATTGGCCGCAAAAATATTTCAAAAGCACTTTTGAAGAAAACACCTGTAATTCTAAATGCCTACGATTTACTAGAATGGCAGGGCGAGGATATTCGCCAAAAGCCTTTTTCAGAAAGAAGGAAAATTTTGGATGAGCTTATTGGCAAATGCAATAGCATTGAAATTGGTTTGTATTTAAGTGAAACAATGAATTTTGAAACTTGGGAAGAAGCTGCCGCGGAAAGAGAACTTTCCCGAGAAAAACGCAGCGAAGGCTTAATGCTAAAACGAAAAGATTCACCGTATTTGGTAGGAAGAAAAAAGGGCGATTGGTGGAAATGGAAAATCGATCCGTTCACGATTGATGCAGTTTTAACCTATGCAATGCGAGGCCACGGAAGACGCGCCAATCTTTATACCGATTACACTTTCGCACTCTGGAATGAGGGAGAATTGGTCACCTTCGCAAAAGCCTATTCTGGTTTGACCGACGCTGAATTTAGGCAAGTAGATGCGTGGATAAAACGAAACACATTAGAGCGTTTTGGACCAGTAAGAAGCGTTACGCCACAGCACGTTTTTGAAATTGCTTTTGAAGGAATCGCTGAAAGCAGTCGCCATAAAAGTGGCATTGCAACGCGTTTTCCGAGGATTTTAAGATGGCGAAAAGACAAACCCATTGAAGAGGCAAATACACTTTCGGACCTAAAAGCACTTATCCCAAAATAAATAGTTAATTCCCCTCCATATTTTCAAGGAGGGGTGGCTCGCTTGCGAGACGGGGTGGTTAAAGCTGGATTTTGATTAAATTTAAATTATGAAAAAGCGAATTCATAATTTGAAGGAAATGGAGGTTTATCGTAAATCTCTTCGGAATAATTCAACCTCAGCCGAAGCGTTTCTTTGGAAGTATTTAAAAGGTTCAAAACTTGATGGCAGAAAGTTTAGAAGACAGCACAGTATAAAACATTACATCGTTGATTTTTACTGTCCCTCAGAAAAATTGATTGTAGAACTTGATGGACAAGTACATTTAAACAATACGGCAGAGGAATATGACCGAAGGCGAGAAATGGAGTTGAAGAATTTAGGCTTCACCGTAATTCGATTTGAAAATAAAATGGTTTTTGATTTATTGCCATCTGTTTTAAAGGATATAAAAGATCATTTTAAAAGTTGATTTTAACCCTTCCGTCAGCAAAGCTGACACCTTCCCTCTAAAAGGGGAGGGGCTTTTTTAAAAAATAAATTAAAGATTGAGTAATAAGATACAAATAGATATAGCTAACTCTTGGTTCGAGTCCAAATCTTGGACAGCCTTTCCATTTCAAAAAAAAACGTGGAAAGCCTTTCTCGATGGCAAACACGGCTTGCTAAACGCGCCAACAGGAAGCGGGAAAACGTACGCACTTTGGTTTCCAATTGTACTACAATATTTAAAGGAAAACCCTGATTATAAAACAAAGCATATAAAAGGCATAAAAGCCATTTGGATTACTCCTTTACGTGCACTTTCTGTAGAAATTCAGCAAGCAGCACAACGTGTTGCGGATGATTTGGGAACGGGACTGACGGTAGGAATCCGTACTGGCGATACGTCACAAAGTGAGCGCGCAAAACAAAAACGACAAATGCCCGATTTGTTGATTACAACACCTGAAAGCTTGATGCTGTTATTAGCTTCCAAAGACTATGACAAAACATTCAAAACCCTTACAGCTGTGGTGGTGGATGAATGGCACGAACTTTTGGGAAGCAAACGCGGTGTACAAATGGAATTGGCACTTTCACGATTAAAAACTGTTTCGCCTAAATTGCGAATTTGGGGAATTTCTGCCACCATCGGTAATCTTGAAGAGGCAATGGATGTATTACTGGGGATAGATTCCCGCCTTCGGGGGAATGCAGTTTTAATTAAAGCCAAACAGAAATCGAAAATTGAAGTCCGCTCCATTATTCCCAAAAAAATGGAAACCTTTCCGTGGCGCGGACATTTAGGACTTCATCTTTTGGAAGATATAGTTCCAATAATTAAAGCCAGTAAAACCACGATTATTTTCACAAATACCCGTGGACAGTGCGAAATTTGGTTTCAGAAGTTATTGGAAAAGCATCCAGAATTTGCAGGTGAGCTTGCAATGCACCACGGAAGTATTGGCAAAGACACGCGACTTTGGGTGGAACAGGCAATCAGAAACGAATCGTTGTTGGCGGTTGTAGCAACTTCAAGTTTGGATTTGGGAGTAGATTTTGCACCTGTAGAAACCGTAATCCAAATCGGCGGACCAAAAGGCGTCGCAAAATTTTTACAACGTGCGGGACGAAGCAATCACCGTCCGGGTGAACCTTCAATAATTTATTTTTTACCCACCCACGCTTTGGAGCTGCTAGAAGCTTCAGCTTTAAAACGTGCTGTAAAGGATGAAGTAGTTGAAGATAGAATACCGTATTTACTCAGTTTCGACGTACTGATTCAATATTTGGTAAGCCTAGCGGTGAGCAACGGATTTTTTCCGAAGGAAATTTTCCCCGAAATAAAAAGCACCTTTTGCTTTCAGGGAATTACCGAGGAACAATGGAATTGGTGCCTAAATTTTATCACTTTGGGAAGTCAAAGTTTAAAGGCTTACGATGAATATAAAAAAGTAGAAGTCGCGCCCGAAGGCCTTTTTAAAGTTGAAAGCAGACAAATTGCAATGATGCACAGATTAAGTATTGGTACGATTGTGAGCGATTCCATGATGCAGGTAAAATATGTTTCTGGCGGTTTTATTGGTACTATTGAAGAATGGTTTTTGAGCAAAATGAAACCCGGCGATACTTTCGTTTTTGCAGGAAGAACTTTGGAATTAGTTCGGATTCGGCAAATGCAAGCGCAGGTTAGAAAGTCTAGTAAACGCACCACAAATATTGTAAGTTTTATGGGCGGTCGCTTGCCACTATCTTCGCAAATGAGTAAAATTCTGCGAGAAGAAATGCAAAGTGAAGCAGACCACAAGCGCAATACTCCCGAATTAAAAGCCTTGAGTCACATATTTGATCGGCAAGAACGTGAGAGCATTGTACCCGGAGAAAATGAATTTTTGATTGAAACTTTTAAAACTCGGGAAGGTTATCACGCTATTTTTTATCCTTTTGAAGGTCGGTTTGTACACGAAGCAATGAGTAGTTTATTGGCATACAGAATTAGTTTGTTGTCACCAATTACTTTTTCATTAGCGTATAACGATTACGGTTTTGAGTTGTTAAGTGATCAGTATTTAGATGTCCAAACCGTTTTGGACAACAATCTTTTTTCTGCGGAATATCTTTTTGATGACCTTCAAAAAAGTTTGAATTCTACCGAATTGGCGCGTCGAAAATTCCGTGATATAGCGGTTATTAGCGGAATGGTTTTTCAAGGATATCCGAATAAAATGATAAAAACAAAACACTTGCAAAGCAATAGTCAGTTGCTCTTTGATGTTTTTCGAGATTATGAGCCGGACAATCTTTTGTATCTTCAAGCCTATCGCGAAACTTTTGAGCATCAGTTGGAAGAAGGACGTTTGCGGCAAGCTTTGGAGCGAATTAATTCACAAAAAATTATTTGGAAACAGTGCGAAAAAGCAACGCCTTTCAGCTTCCCAATAATTACTGATAGGCTCCGAGAAAAACTTTCTTCGGAAAAATTGGCGGACAGGATTAAGAGAATGACTTTATTATTGGAGAAATGATTCAAAATATAGAAATAAAAAATAACGATTTCAAATTACATCCCAGCGGCGCTATTTATTGGGAAGAAAAAAAAATGCTTTTAATTGCCGATGTGCATTTGGGAAAAGTATCACATTTCAGAAAACACGGCGCGCCAGTTCCAGCAAATGCGGCTTATAAAAATCTTGAAAAACTCACTGAAGTAACAAATCATTTTGATCCAGAAACTGTATGTTTTCTTGGAGATCTATTCCACAGTAAACTAAACGAAGAATGGCATGATTTTGAAAAATGGGTGGAATACTGCAAAGCTGAAGTAATGCTAATTTCGGGCAATCACGATATTATTCCACAATATTTATATGAAGATTTGGGCGTAAAAGTCTATGATGAGTTGCTTTTAGACAGTTTTTATTTAACACATCATCCAACAGAAAAAGCAGACAAATTCAATTTTTCTGGCCACATTCACCCCGGAATAAGGATGAAAGGCGTGGGTAGACAATTTTTGCGTCTCCCTTGTTTTTATAAAACTCTTAACAGCCTTATTCTCCCCGCTTTCGGTAACTTTACGGGGAAACATATTTTAAAACCTAAAGAAAAGGATGAGGTTTTTGTAATTGTGGAAGGAGAGGTTATTTGTGTTTCGAAATAACTGTATTGTTAGGTTGAGCGCAGTCGAGACCTAATTTAACGATTGAAATTTTAAGTTCTCGACTGCGCTCGAACGGACATAAATAGTCATCTTTATGAAAAAAACACTACAAATAGCCAATATCATTGCCTTCGTGGCAACAGTTTTTATAAACTATCTTTCCAATTCAGGAGCTATAAATGGCACCACCATTGGGGAAATTTCAAATTCATCTAAAAATCTTTTCACACCTGCAGGGTATGCCTTTTCCATTTGGGGACTTATTTATTTGTTGTTATTGGGTTTTATAATTTATCAAAGTCGGAGCCTTTTCACAAAAGTACGCGATGACGAATTCATTCTAAAAACTGGCTGGTGGTTTGTGCTTTCCTGTTTCGCAAATATTATGTGGATCACTTTTTGGCTTTACAGTTATATGGAATTTTCAGTATTGGCGATTTTTGTACTGCTATATTCACTTTTAAAAATTGTTATGAATAACCGAATGGAACTTTGGGATGCGCCAATTTCTGTCATCGTCTTTGTTTGGTGGCCGTTCGTGTTTTATAGCGGTTGGGTAACTGTTGCAAGTATCGCAAATGTTGCTGCCTATTTAACGAGCACCGAATGGAATGGTTGGGGTTATAGTGAAGCTTCCTGGGCTGTTACTATGATTATTATTGCAGGTATCATAAATCTGTTTGTTACCTGGAAACGCAATATGCGTGAATTTGCGCTCGTCGGAGTTTGGGCTTTGGCAGCCATCGCCGTAGCAAATTGGGAAGTAAGCCAAACAGTTGCATATGCCGCAATCGGAGTGGCGGCGGTGCTTTTTGTAAGCAGTGGTTATCACGCTTTCAAAAATCGCGACACGAGTCCGGCGACTAAATACAAAGAATATTTAAACAGATAATTGCGTATTTCTTACTTCCGATTTCGAACTCTTTAAACCATTCCTTTAATATCATTCCCCCAAGTTGGGTAGGCAAAAATCATAGATTTTAAATTTTCTGTAGTTAGTTTTCCACACATTGCTAAAACAAAAAGGTTAATCATTTCTCCAGCTTCCGAAGCAATAATATGTGCCCCGAGAATCAGGTTTCGTTCTTTATCTACAATGGTTTTATAGGCGTAAACCTCTTCGTTAATCCGCTTTGCATTAAACCATTTTGGTACGCTTTTGTACTCCACTACAAAGTCGTAACCTTTTTCCTTTGCTTGCTCTTCCGTCAACCCGATGGAAGCAATCTGAGGAATTGTGAAAACCACTGAAGGCACTGGCGGGAAATCCATTTTTGTATGATTTCCTTTGCGAATATTCAATGAAACAATTCGCGCTTCCTGCGAAGAAGTTGGTGTAAGTGGAAGTGACCCGCTAGCCGAAACGTCGCCGCAGGCATACACACTTTTATTCGTAGTATTCTGAAGAAATTCATTAACAGAAATTCCGCCTTTTTCGAAAGCGACATTTCCTTTTTTCAAATCTAAATCGTCAATTGATGGCACGCGGCCGGCAGTATTGAAAACCATTCGGGTATCAACAGTTTCTGTTTTCCCGTTCTTCTGAAATGAAACGCGGTAATTTTTCTGAAGCTTTTCAATTTCGGAAACCCTCGCATTAAATATAAATTCTATCCCAAGCTTTTCCGAAGCTTTTGTGAGGTGCGAAACTATATCGGCTTCAAATGGCCCCAATGGTCTGTCTTCAAATTCAATAACAGTAACCTTTGCGCCACAACGAGCTGCAATATGCGCGAACTCCATCCCGATGTAACCCGCGCCAACAAATACAATACTTTCGGGCAGTTGTTCCAATTCCAAAAAATCGTCGCTCACTTTTAAATAATCTCTGCCAGGAATTTTTAACTCCATCGGTTTCTGTCCTGTAGCGATAACGATTTTCTTCGCTTTCACTGTTTTTCCCTCTACTGAAAGCGTGTTTTCATCAATAAATTTAGGCGATTGGTGGTACATTTCAATTCCAGCTTCTTTCAAATCTCTTTCAGTTGCTGCAGGAATAGCACTTGTAAAAGTTGCTTTAAATTTTTGGAGCGCCTGCCAATCAATTTTTGGAACGGAAACAATTCCCTTTCCTTTTAAATTTTCCGATAGATGTATGGCTTCAGTAATTCCAACCAAAACCTTTTTAGGGTCACAGCCTCGATTGGCGCAGGTGCCGCCATACTCCCGATTATCGGCTATAGCTACTTTCAGACCTTCGGCAGCACATTCATATGCTACACTTTTCCCGGCGGTTCCGGTTCCTATTACAAAAACATCGTATTCTCTTATTGACATAATAATGCCCGCGAAGGCGGGTAATTTTAATTAAATCTATCTTTTAAAAATAGGTAATGCGATATGCTATTTGTGTTATCAAAATGATAAAGTTCCATTTTGCGGTTTGAAAAATAAAACGTCGTGCTATATTTGCCGCTCAATGAGCAAAACCCTCGTTACTTCACTTTATTCAAAGTCTTCGCAAACCCGAAAACTGGAGGAAACTATTGCCCAATCTCAAAAAAACATATCGGTTTCGGGTCTTGTGGGTTCTTCGCTCTCATTAGTTTTGGCCCAAACTTTTCGAAATACTGAATTGCCCTTTCTTCTAATTTTAAATGATAAAGAAGAAGCGGCCTACCATTTAAACGATTTGGAAAATCTTTTGGGAGATAAAAATGTGCTTTTTTATCCGGGAAGTTACCGCCGTCCGTATCAAATTGAAGAAACGGATAACGCTAATGTTTTGCTGCGAAGCGAAGTTTTAAACCGAATAAATTCTCGTAAAAAACCGGCATTTATTGTAACCTATCCCGAAGCACTTTTTGAAAAAGTGGTTACCCGAAAAGAATTGGAGCGTAATACGCTGAAAATTGCGGTAAACGATCAACTTTCAATAGATTTTGTAAACGAAGTTTTGTTTGAATACCGTTTTAAACGCACTGATTTTGTTACTGAACCAGGCGAATTTTCTGTTCGCGGAGGAATTTTGGATGTATTCAGTTTCAGTAATGATGAACCGTATCGAATTGAATTTTTTGGCGATGATGTTGATAGTATCCGAACTTTTGATGTGGAAACACAACTTTCATTAGAGCAGGTTAAAAAAGTGGCTATCATTCCGAATGTGGAAAACAAAATGATAGATGAAAGTCGAGAAAGTTTTCTGAAATACATAGCGTCCAAAACGGTAGTTTTTCTGAAAAATGAAGAACTTTTTAGCAGTGCTCTCGATTCGCTTTTCAAAAAGGCAACCGAAGCTTTTAGTGCAATCGATTCAGAAATAAAACGTGCAAAACCTTCAGAATTGTTCTGTACTTCAGAATTATTAAATCTGCAACTTCACGATTTTACAAAAGTTCAATTAATAAATACTTCAATAGCTGTTTCAGATTCTATTTCGTTTTCAACCAAACCACAACCGTCGTTCAATAAGCAGTTCAATTTACTGATTGACAATTTGAATGAGAACACAGCGGAAGGTTATAAAAATTATATTTTTTGTAGTAGCGAACAACAAGCAAAACGTTTTCACGACATTTTTGAAGATGCGAAACAAAATGTGGAACAGTTTGAAACCATTGTGTTTCCGCTGTTTCAAGGTTTTATCGACGACGATTTAAAACTTGTTTGTTATACAGATCACCAAATTTTTGAGCGCTACCATAAATTTCAACTTAAAAACGGATACGCTAAAAAACAGGCAATTACTTTAAAGGAAATTACCAATCTGGAAGTGGGCGATTATATTACGCACATTGACCACGGAATTGGGAAATTTGGCGGTTTGCAAAAGATTGATGTTGAAGGAAAAATGCAGGAAGCTATCAAGCTTTTTTATGGCGAACGCGATATTTTGTATCTCAGCATTCATAGTCTTCACAAGATTTCAAAATACAACGGTAAAGACGGGAGAGAGCCCAAAATTTATAAATTGGGGAGCGACGCGTGGAAAAAGCTGAAGCAAAAAACTAAAACGCGGGTTAAAGAAATTGCTTTCAATTTAATTGAATTATACGCAAAACGTCGCACGTTAAAAGGTTTCGCTTTCGATCCGGACAGTTATTTGCAGGCTGAATTAGAATCGTCTTTTATTTACGAAGATACGCCAGACCAAAGCTCCGCCACCGAAGACGTAAAAAGGGACATGGAAAACGAGCGCCCAATGGACCGACTGGTTTGTGGCGACGTAGGTTTCGGAAAGACAGAAGTCGCCATTCGCGCAGCTTTTAAAGCTGTAGATAGTGGCAAACAAGTTGCCGTTTTAGTGCCTACAACTATTTTAGCATTTCAACATTTTAAAACTTTTACGGAACGCCTTTCAGAAATGCCCGTGAAAGTGGATTATTTAAATCGTTTTAGAACTACGAAAGAAAGGAAAGTTGTTTTGGAAGGCTTAAAAGATGGTCGTCTCGATATTGTAATCGGTACGCACCAACTAGTAAACAAAGCTGTAGTATTTAAGGATTTGGGTCTTTTAATTATTGACGAAGAACAAAAGTTTGGCGTTGCTGTAAAAGACAAACTGAAAACAATTAAAGAAAACGTGGATACGCTTACGTTAACGGCGACACCAATTCCGCGTACGTTGCAATTTAGTTTAATGGCTGCACGCGATCTTTCGGTTATAACTACGCCACCGCCAAACCGTTATCCTGTGGAAACGCATGTTGTTCGTTTTGGAGAAGAGACCATCCGCGATGCCGTTCGTTATGAAATATCTCGAGGCGGGCAGGTTTTCTTTGTTCACAATAGAATTGAAAATATTAAAGAGGTCGCAGGATTAATTCAGCGATTGGTGCCAGATGCCAAAATAGGTATCGGTCACGGGCAAATGGAGGGCAAAAAACTGGAAGATTTAATGCTTCGGTTTATGAATAATGAGTTTGATGTTTTGGTTTCAACAACTATTATTGAAAGCGGTTTGGACGTGCCGAATGCGAATACTATTTTCATTAACAGCGCTAATAATTTTGGACTTTCAGATTTGCACCAAATGCGTGGTCGTGTGGGTAGAAGTAATAAAAAAGCGTTCTGTTATTTCATCACCCCAGAATATTCTGCAATGACAGATGAAGCACGAAAACGAATTACAGCTTTAGAACAATTTTCTGAATTAGGAAGCGGTATCAACATCGCGATGAAAGATTTGGAAATCCGTGGTGCTGGCGATTTACTTGGTGGCGAGCAGAGTGGTTTTATAAACGAAATTGGTTTTGAAACTTATCAGAAAATTCTTTCTGAAGCGATTGATGAATTAAAAGATAAAGAGTTTAAAAATCTTTATGAAGAAACCGAAGGGCCGAAGAAAAGTTTCGTAAAAGAAATGACTATCGATACAGATTTCGAATTGCTGTTCCCGGATGATTATGTGAATAATATTACTGAAAGACTCAATCTTTACACAAAACTAAACCAGCTTAAAACCGAAACGGAACTACAGAAATTTGAAAAAGAACTGCTGGATCGTTTTGGAGAATTGCCTAAACAGGCAGCAGATTTGCTGAATAGCGTTCGCATAAAATGGATTGCCATTTCCATGGGCTTAGAGCGAATTATTATGAAACAGAAAAAACTAGTCGGCTATTTTGTGGCAGACCAGGACAGTTCTTTTTATCAAAGTTCATCTTTCACTAAAGTGCTACATTATGTGCAAAGCCACCCACAACAAGTATCCATGAAGGAGAAACAAACTCGCAACGGCCTGCGATTGTTACTTACTTTTGAAGGAATTTCTACCGCAGATAAAGCGCTTCGGGCTTTAGAACCATTTTCGGAATAAAGAAGCATTTCATTTATTGTCATTTTCCGTTTTCATTTTGCTACAAGGTATTGTCGAAGCCTACCTTGTTGGTATTCATTCCTGTTGGGGGTGTTTAAACCTACAAGGTTTTGAAAACCTTGCAGGATGGGAAAATTTTGCGATTTCAGAAATATTCCTCCACTCTTGGTGAATTACTTATCGAAATGCGAATGTCGGGTAAATGTCGGGCAAAATTCACTTGAAAAGATTGCACTATCTTTATTGCCATCGTACTATTGCTTCATAAAATTCTAAATCATGAAACAGCCCGAACTCGGTCGCAAAATCGTAGAACTACGAAAGCAAAAAGGCTTTACGCAGGAAGAACTTGTGGAACAATGCAATATAAATGTGCGAACCATTCAGCGCATTGAAGCCGGGGAAGTTACCCCACGAAGTTTTACACTCAAAACGATCTTAAATGCCTTGGGTGAAGACTTAGAAAATTTGAAAAATCCCGAGTCATCAGTTACCGATAGTTTTGCGTTAAAAAATATTGGATTCTCTATTTGGTACATAAAACTAGCTTGGATTTGTGGAATTATTTATTTCCTTTCTGGCTTTGTTGAATTTGCTGTGGACTATGCCCGGTTTTATGAAAACGAGCTTATAATTTCAAAAGGTGCTTACATCAGCATGAAATTTATAGTGCTCATCGCTTACATTTATTTTATGTGGGGCTTTGTTCTGAGTGGTAAAATTTTTAGTAATTATTTGTTGAAAATCGGTGCTTTTATTTTAATAGGTACTACCGTTTTGTTTTATGGCTATGATATGGTTTCGCTATACTTTGAACCATTTTACCTAGAATATGTTCTGGTAACTCAATCTATTTTCTGCGGAATAGGAAGCTTTATTTTTGGTTTTGCGCTATTGCGATTGGTAAAACCAATGGGCAATATTTCTCAAATTGCTGGCGGATTTGAAATAGCGAGCGGCGTCCTTTTTATCTTGGTTTTTATGGCGTGGTTGGGTCTCATATTCTTAATTCCTTCCGTGCTTCTACAAATTATTTTACTCTATAAAATTGGAGAATTAGTGAAAACGGAATCGGAGGAATAGGTTACTATTTAAAACAATTTTAATTCTCTTTAATCAAAAATACTAATCGAATAAAGGAGATGAAAGATAACGGTCGCCTCGATCGCAAATTATCGCTACAATTACTCCGCTCTCTAAAGTTTCAGCTAGTTTTAAAGCTGCAGCAACACTTCCACCACTGCTCATTCCAGCAAAAACACCTTCTTCTTCTGCTAAACGTTTCGTCATTGCGGTAGCCTCTTCTTCACTTACTTCTATTACTTGATCTACTTTTTTAGGATTAAATATTTTAGGTAAATATGCTACTGGCCACTTTCTAATTCCTGGTATTTTAGCGCCGTCTTTTGGTTGTGCGCCCACAATCTGAATGTTTTTATTCTTTTCTTTTAGAAAAGTAGATGTTCCCATAATCGTTCCGGTTGTTCCCATTGCTGAAACAAAATGGGTTATTTTTCCATTGGTGTCATTCCAAATTTCAGGTCCTGTGGTTTTGTAATGTGCTTTCCAGTTATCATCATTTGCAAATTGATTAAAAGAGTAATAACCTTCTTCCGCAACCTTTTGCTCTGCATAGTCTCGCGCACCTTCAATGCCTATATCTGCTGAGGTTAAAGTTACCTTGGCACCATACGCTCGCATAGTTTGAACCCGTTCTTTAGTAGAATTTTCGGGCATAACTAGTTCTATATTTAGACTGAAAATTCCAGCTATCATTGCCAGGGCAATACCCGTATTACCACTTGTAGCCTCTATAAGTTTAGAGTTTTTATCGATTTCACCTCTCTCTAAAGCAGAAACAATCATATTATATGCAGCCCGATCTTTTACACTCCCGCCCGGATTATGACCTTCCATCTTTAAAAGCAAAGTTATATTTGGGTTTTTCACTAAACTTTTAGCTTCTATTAAAGGGGTATTACCAATAGTTTCTACGATGGTTTTATACATTATCTAGGGTTTTAATTTTTACTTGATTGGTATTTGTCACTAATGAATTAGGTAAAATAGAGCTGGTTATCCACGCATTTCCTCCAATAATACTGTTTGCACCAATTGTAGTTTCTCCACCCAAAATTGTTGCATTTGCATAAATAACAACATTGTCTTCAACCGTGGGATGGCGTTTTGTATTGCGTAAATTTCTAGCTACAGAAAGTGCTCCCAATGTTACACCTTGATAAATTTTCACATTATTTTTAATGATAGTTGTTTCTCCAATTACAGTGCCCGTAGCGTGATCCAGAAAAAATGATTCGCCTATTTGCGCCCCTGGATTTATATCGGCTCCGGTAATATGGTGAGCATATTCGCTCATAAGCCTTGGCACT
The DNA here is from genome assembly GCF_058068205.1 of Aequorivita sp. IT1282. Classification (NCBI taxonomy): domain Bacteria; kingdom Pseudomonadati; phylum Bacteroidota; class Flavobacteriia; order Flavobacteriales; family Flavobacteriaceae; genus Aequorivita; species Aequorivita sp. IT1282. Next base: position 345,215 of record NZ_JBYRHR010000002.1, read on the forward strand.
AAAGGCATTCTTACTTTGTACAGTTCGTGGCTTAATCTATAAATTACAATTGCGTAAAATCCGGGATACGATAAGTATATTTCCTCGATTGAATTTGCGGCGGGATCATTATCTACAAATGCCTTTGCGTCTTTATTCAATTTTTCTAAAATTTCAGGTAGTCTTTCAAGATATGATTTCCATAACTTTTTGCACGGTTTTTCTGGGAGCCAGCACGCAATATCTGCCAGTTCTTCAAAAAGTGATTCTAAAATTTCTAAATTGTCTGAAACGGAAGTTTCCGAATCAAACAGCGTATAAAATAAAAGATTAGTAAACTCTTCTGTGCGTTCCTTTAAACGGTATTTTAAATTAGGATTTTCTTTCTGCTTTTGAATGGCTTCAATAATTTCTACTTTCATAATGATAACATTTTCACTGAAGTTAGGGAGGTCGATTTTTCCTTTCTAAAATTACAGAAATGATAAAGAAGAATCTCTTTCAGAAATGATAAAATGCATTTTCAAAATGCTCTAATTTCTCTATTTTTTGGTTTTTCAGAATTGCAATAATATCGAAGCGCACTTCCACATTTAGCTCATTCGAAATAACATATTCGTTAGCCGCTTTCACCAAATTTTTAATTTTACCGGGAGTTACAAAACTTTGCGGGTCTCCAAAAAAGTCGCTGTTGCGAGTTTTCACCTCTACAATCACGACGGTGTTTTCTTCTTTTTGGGCAATGATATCAATCTCTGCTTTATCAAAATAAAAATTACGGTGTAAGATATTATAACCGTTTTTCAATAAATATTGAGCGGCTAATTCTTCTCCTAATTTTCCAAGTTCGTTGTGACTGGCCATATCATTCCCCGCGAAGGCGGGGATCTTTTTAATTAAAACTTAAAGTTACTTTAGAATTCTGAATTTCTAAAGATATTTTTCTTCCCAAAATCAAAGCGCGATTATCTGGAATATGCCCAGCTGGAAAGTTAAAACATACGGGATAATTATAATCTTTTACTGCATCCAAAATTATATCCGCTGCAGTTTTTCCGAAGGGAATTGTGTTGTCATTCATCTGCGTCATTCCGCCAACAATTAATCCCCTAAGATTTTCGAGCATTCCGTTGCGTTTTAAATTCATCATCATTCGGTCAATATGATACAAGTATTCGTCTAAATCTTCAATAAACAGAATTTTTCCATCGGTGTTTATCGCAGACTTACTTCCGCAGAGCGAATAGAGAACGGAAAGATTTCCGCCAATTAATTCACCAGAAAAAGTTCCGAGTTTAGCGCGAGAATCTGTGTTTTCAATCTTTATGCTGTAATCTTCCCCAAACAAAACCTGCCGAATAGATTCTCTGGTTTCTTCAGTTTTCTTTTCAATTTCCAACGGCATCTGCGCGTGTAAGGTTTCAACTCCTAAATTGTGAATATGTGAGTGTAAAACAGTAATATCACTGTAACCAACAATCCATTTCGGATTTTTTCTGAAATCTGAAAAGTCTAATTCATCGATAATTCGAACTGTTCCATAACCGCCGCGAGCGCACCAAATTGCTTTTATATTTGGATCGTCCAACATTGTTTGAAAATCTGCTGCGCGCAAATCGTCGCTTCCCGCAAATTGATTTTCTTCGGCTCCAATAGTTTTTCCCAGAACGGCTTTTAACCCCCAACTTTCTAGTAATTGAAGTGCGGGAATTAATTCATCTTTTGAAATCTTCCGTGCCGTGGAAACTATGGCAACGGCATCACCTTTTTGAAGTCTGTTTGGTGTAATCATGAATCTATTTAAACCCACAAATTACTACATTTATATGTACTTTTGTTGTCTCAAAAAAAATTATGGATCAAAACCCAAACAGGTATACAATTACCGCCGCTTTGCCATATACTAACGGCCCCGTTCACATTGGCCATTTGGCGGGCGTTTATGTGCCAGCAGATATTTACGCACGTTATCAAAGACTTCAAAATAAAGATGTTGCCTTTATTTGTGGTAGCGATGAACACGGCGTTCCCATTACTATAAAAGCAAAAAAAGAAGGTATTACACCGCAGCAAGTGGTAGATAAATATCATGCAATTATTAAAAAAAGTTTTGAAGATTTCGGAATTTCTTTTGATAATTATTCGCGTACTTCTGCGGAAATTCATCATAAAACCGCTTCAGAATTTTTCAAAAAACTCTACGAAGACGGAAAATTTATTGAGGAAGTTACCGAACAATTATATGACGAAGAAGCCAACCAATTTTTGGCAGACCGCTTTATAGTTGGTACTTGCCCAAAATGCGGTTTTGAAGAAAGCTATGGCGATCAATGTGAAAACTGTGGAACCAGCCATAATGCTATGGATTTGATAAATCCGCGAAGTGCCATTTCTGGGAATAAACCTATTTTGAAAGAAACAAGACACTGGTTTTTACCCTTGGATGAATACGAAGATTTTCTAAAACAGTGGATTTTAGTAGACCATAAAAAAGATTGGAAAACCAACGTTTACGGCCAGTGCAAAAGCTGGATTGATGACGGTTTACGCCCGCGTGCAGTAACTCGCGATTTGGATTGGGGAATTCCAGTGCCAGTAGAAGGAGCCGACGGGAAAGTGCTTTACGTATGGTTTGATGCACCTATTGGTTATATTTCTTCAACTAAAGAATGGGCAGAGCGCGAAGGCAAAAATTGGGAAGATTATTGGAAAGACGATAAAACCAAAATGCTTCATTTTATAGGGAAAGACAACATCGTTTTTCACTGTATTATTTTCCCAGCAATGTTGAAAGCGGAGGGAAGTTACATTCTTCCTGAAAACGTTCCGGCAAACGAATTTCTGAATCTTGAAGGCAACAAAATTTCGACCAGTAAAAACTGGGCGGTTTGGTTACACGAATATTTGGAAGGTTTTCCAAATCAGCAAGATGTTTTGCGTTACACTTTAACTGCAAACGCACCAGAAACAAAGGATAACGATTTTACGTGGGCAGATTTTCAAGCGCGAAATAATAACGAATTGGTTGCCATTTTCGGAAATTTCATAAATCGCGTAATGGTCTTGACAGACAAATATTACGAGGGAATTGTGCCAGAACCTTCAACATTTTCAGAAATTGACGAACAGACTTTATCTGAATTAAAAGCATACCCCGCAGTAATTGCAAGTTCAATTGAGCGCTACCGTTTCCGCGAAGCACAGGGAGAATTGATGAATGTTGCCCGTCTCGGAAACAAATATCTTGCAGACGAAGAACCGTGGAAAACCATCAAAACTGACGAAGAGCGCACCAAAACTGTTATGTATGTCGCACTGCAGATTGCATCAGCTTTGGCTGTTTTAAGCGAACCGTTTTTGCCCTTCACGTCTGAAACACTTAAAAATATGCTCAATGTCCGTTCGAGCGGAGTCGAGAACTCTTTGAGTTGGAACGATGTTTCTTCGAAATCAGAACTTTTAAAACCTGGGCACAAAGTAAATAAAGCCGAATTACTTTTCAGCAAAATAGAAGACGAACAAATTCAAACACAATTAGACAAACTACAAGCCAGTAAAAAGATGAATGAAATTGCCAACAAAAAAGTAACTCCACAAAAAGAAACTATTCAATTTGACGATTTTACAAAACTCGATATGCGAGTAGGAACCATCATTGAGGCCGAAAAAATGCCAAAGGCAAATAAACTTTTAGTTCTAAAAGTTGATACCGGAATTGATGTGCGTACTATTGTTTCAGGAATTGCGGAAAGTTTCAAACCGGAAGATATTGTTGGTAAAAAAGTCACTGTTTTGGTAAATCTTGCTCCGCGAGCGCTTCGTGGTGTTGAAAGCCAAGGAATGATTTTAATGACCGAAAATGCCGAAGGAAAACTTGTTTTTGTGAATCCCGGTGAAGAGGGCGTTGAGAATGGGGCTACTATTAACTAAGAAATTCCATACGATTTTATGAGATTGATTTTAATACTCTTTCTTTTTGGAAGTACATTTTTTGCGGAAGCCCAAGAGTTGGTTACGCAAATAAAGGGAAGTTTCGGGAAAGTAAATAATTCGTTTAATATTGAGGATGCCGAAACTGGCAATTTTGCCGTGTTTCTGGAAGGTGCTGGTCGATTGTTTGGTGTTTTGTATAACAAAGAATTTACTGAATTAGGACGTTTAGTAGCGCCAGAACTTTCTTCAAAATTTAGCTTGATAGTTGGCTATCAAATTGAAGGAATGAAAGTTTCATTATTGATGAATACCACTAACGGAAGAAGTTATGGCTTGGCCCAATTCGACTTTCAAACCGGAATGGGATCTTCGAAAGAACTAGATTTTAAAGTTAAAGGTGAGCGCGTTTTGGATGCGGTCAATTATAAAAACACTGCATATTTACTAACTTTACCATCATCTTCTTCCCAAATAAATGTTTACAGTTTTGCAAACATTACAGAGCCTGTTTTAACCGAAGTGAAATTTCCAGAAGAAGCATTTTTGGGTAGGAGAGACAGATCGAGAAAACTCCATGACATTGTTAAAGAGTCTGCTTTTAGCACTGTGGAAATTGGTGCTCCAAATTCGCTTGAAGTAGCTTCCAAGAAGTTCAAAATGTATCAAAATGGTAAAAATCTTACACTAACTTCAGACGATGCAAATGAATTTACCTACATAATAAACATAGATCTTGAAACCTTTGAAAATTCTGTAAATCGCCTTGAAAAACCCACTATTGATGGTTTTAAAATGGGTTTGCGCACAAATAGTTTTATTGATAACGGCAAGATTTTTCAACTAGTTGCAAATTCAGATATTCTTAAGTTGCGTGTTTACAATTTGTCTTCAGAAGAAATAATTAAAGAATATTCGTTGACAGATGATGATGAACTTTTCATAAAAAATACACCAATTGTTTTTGAAGGTGGCGAGTTTAAGGCATACAGAGAGCTGGAAACCACCAATCAATTTTTACGTAAAATCTCGACAGGCGATATTGGTCTTTCAGTTTTTGAGGACAATGGAATCTACCAAATTACCATGGGCAGTACCGCAGAAAAAGAAAATGGCTACGTTATATTGGGCGCTGCAATGGGCGGATTAGTTGGAGCGCTTGTGGTTTCATCTATAAACCGGCTTACAACGAGTTATTCACTTTATAAAAATACTAAATCGGTTAAAATTACTGGTTTGTTTAATGCAGATTTAAACCACGTAGACGGCGATGTTCCTCAAAATCCGTTTGATGCCATAAAAACATTTTTAGAAGATAAGAATAGCCAAGCGGAAACCATATTTAAATTGAATGATGGTCATATCTGTGGTTTTTACAATAAAAAAGATAAAGTTTATAGCCTCTATAAGTTCTCAAATTAAAATACAGAAAAATGAATTTCAAAACTCCGATTTTAATTCTGCTATTTTTAAGCTTTTTTACCTGTTTTGCCCAAAAAGAAGTGCTATCGTTGAATATTGATGATAACACCTCTATGTTGCCGAGAACAAAGGAAGGGTTTAACTTTTTGAATACCACAAACGGAGATTTGGTGATTATAATGATTGATAATAAAATGGGTTTCGCCAATCTATTCGATAAAGATTTTAATGAAAAAAGCGCCATAACATTCGATCCTCCAAAACACGAGAATATATTAGGCTATAAAATTATTGGAAACACTTATGAAATTTTGTTTTCGAATAATTCAAAGAATAAATTTGAGATACTAAGTATCGATTTTGATTCTAAAAATGTTTCAGAAAATAAATTCAAATTTGATTTTGATGATGAAAAATATCTTGAGACCGTTCATTACAATAACCAGTTATTTTTGTTTACTTCAACTAAAGAGAATGTGTTTATTATAAGAGAATTAGGCGAGGATGGATTTAAAACATTAAAGTCTTTTCAGATTGAAAATCGTATAGAATCTTTTTTTGATCATGTATTAGTTAGTTTAAACCCAACTACTTCCGACCAATTTTACGATGTAAATCGCAAACAAAAACTTTTAAAGCGAGAGCAATTATTTGGAAGTTTAAAATCAAATGTTACCAAAATTGATAATCGTGTTCCTAATGCAATTGAGCAAACAGCTCAAAATAACAAGCTCTATCAAAAGGATAATTTAATTTACTTAACTATTGAAGATGGTGATAACCTTCAGACAATATTTTATAAAATAGATTTAGATGACCTGAGTATGGAACAGGCTATTTATGAATATCCTAAAGGTAGAATCTGGGATTTCAAAAAATACAATTCCTTTATTCTGGATGATAAAATATTTCAATTGGGAATTAATAAGGATGAAATGAAAATCTCTGTAAAGAATTTTGAAGGCGAAATTTTAAAAGAATTTTATATAGAGAAAAACCAACCAATCAAATTTAAGAATTCCCCAATCATTCAGGATGGTCAAACATTTGTTCCTTTCGTGAACCACCGTGAATTAGAAGAAACTTCTCAGTATTTGCGAAAGGTTTCATCTGGAAAAATTGGTATTACAGGTTATAAGGACGGCAATATTTATAATCTTACTATTGGAGGTTATACTGAATCGTCTGGCGGTGGGGGCGGTATGATGATGGGCGGCGGTTATGGTTTTACAGGCTCTACAACTGGTGGTATACCAATAGTTCAATATCAGAGTCCTACTTATTATTCCTATTCTACCTATACTTCAACAAAATCAACATTTTTCAACACACATTTAGATGCTGATTTTAATTACGTGGCTCAAGAAGAAAGCGAGAACATCTTTGATAGAATTAAGGAATTCAAAAAGGTGATTCAATACGAATCTGCTGAAGATGTTTTCATTCACGATGGTAAAGTATACTTTTCATATTATAATTTGAAAGAAAAATTATTAAAGATTATTGAAATGTAATTATGCCAGATTTTTTAATATCTTTTATTACTTCCCAAACCCAACTTCCTCTAAAAAGCGTACAAAACACTGTAAAGCTTTTAAACGAAGATTGCACCATTCCCTTTATTTCACGCTACCGAAAGGAACTTACAGGAAATTTGGATGAGGTTCAAATTGGCGATATCGTAAAGTTTAAGGAGCAATTTGAGGCAGTTGAAAAGCGAAAACTTGCAATTCTAAAATCTTTAGAAGAACAGGAGGTTTTAACGGCCGAACTTCAGAAAAAAATTGAAGAAGCAACAGATTTAATCGCTTTGGAAGATTTGTATTTGCCGTACAAAAAGAAGCGAAAAACAAAGGCCGACACGGCGCGAGAAAATGGTTTAGAGCCGTTGGCAAAAATTATAATGGCGCAAACTAGAAGTATTTCAAGTTCTGAAATTTCTTCGCTTGCATTAAAATATGTGAAGGGAGAGGTGAATTCTGAAGATGACGCGTTGGAAGGCGCGCGCCACATTATTGCTGAATGGATAAACGAACGTACCGACATTCGGAATATGTTGAGAAACGAGTTGGAACGTTTCGGAGCGATTTCAACTAAAGTAGTAAAGAAGTATGCAGACGACGAAAAAGCGCAGAAATTCCGAGATTATTTTGAGTGGAACGAATCTCTAAATAGAATTCCTTCACACAGATTGTTAGCTATTCTTCGCGCAACTTCCGAAGGATTTATTCGCCAAAAAATAGAAGTGGATGATGAAAAGGCACTTTCAAAAATTGAAGATCGCATTGTAAAATCGAAAGATGCAGCTTCCAAACAAATAAAACTTGCGATTGAGGACAGCTACAAACGGCTGTTATTTCCGGCACTTTCAAACGAAGCGCTATCTACTGCAAAGGAAAAAGCAGATGAAACCGCAATCAACGTTTTCGCCAAAAACCTAAAACAACTTTTGCTGGGTTCGCCTATTGGTGAAAAGCGTGTTTTGGCGATTGACCCAGGTTTTAGGAGTGGTTGCAAAGTGGTTTGCCTCGATGCTCAGGGCTGTTTGCAACACAATGAAACCATTTACCCGCACGCGCCAAAAAATGACGCCACAGGCGCGATGAAAAAGATAAGCTCGCTAGCCGATGCTCATAAAATTGAGGCAATTGCAATTGGTAACGGAACGGCTTCGCGAGAAACGGAACAATTTATAAAACGAATTCACTTTAAAAATCCAATACAGGTATATGTGGTGAGCGAGGCGGGGGCTTCAATTTATTCAGCATCAAAAATTGCGCGAGATGAATTCCCAAATTATGATGTTACCGTTCGCGGTTCAGTTTCCATCGGCCGCCGATTGCAGGATCCGCTTGCAGAATTGGTAAAAATTGATGCTAAATCCATCGGGGTTGGTCAATATCAGCACGATGTGGATCAGGCAAAATTGAAAAGTTCGTTGGATATTTCGGTGGAATTATGTGTTAATGCAGTGGGTGTAAATATAAATACCGCTAGTGTCCCGTTGCTGAGTTACGTTTCTGGAATCGGCCCAAAATTAGCTGAAAATGTAGTGCACTATCGTAAGGAAAATGGCGCATTTGCTTCACGAAAAGATATATTGAATGTTCCGCGTTTGGGAGGAAAAGCTTTTGAACAAGCAGCTGGATTTCTTCGAATAAAAAATGGTAAAAATCCGCTGGATGATTCTTCTGTGCATCCGGAAAGTTATTCGGTTATTTCAAAAATGGCGAAGGATGAAGATGTAAAAGTTTCAGAATTATTAGGGAATAAGGCATTGCTTCAAAAAATAAGTCTTGAAAAATACGTAACCGAAAAAACGGGTCTTCCAACTTTAAAAGATATTATTAAAGAACTAGAAAAACCGGGACTTGACATTAGGGAAGAAGCGAAAGTTTTCACTTTCAACCAAAATATAAAAACAATAACCGATTTACAGGAAGGACAATTGTTACCGGGAATTGTAAATAACATTACTAATTTCGGCTGTTTTGTGGATGTTGGGATAAAGGAAAGCGGCTTAATTCACGTTTCAAATTTAGCAGATGCGTACGTTTCGGATGTTAGCGAGCACGTGCATTTACACCAGCAAATAATTGTAAAAGTGCTTGAAGTGGATGTTGTGCGAAAGCGAATTCAACTAAAGCTTCACAAGTAATTAAATTTAGGGTAAATCTGTTATTCTTCTGTTTATAAACTGGCTTTTATCGGTTTATATAGATTAATTTTGCCGCTTTTATAATTAATCTCTTCTATATTTTATTTTTATGACAAAGCCCAGGATTGCCCTTGTCATTGGAATTATTTGTATTTCTATTTTTCCAATTTTGGTGAAATTAAAGTTATCACCTGCCATTGTTTCTGCGTTTTATAGAATGGCTATAGCCGCTGCCGTTTTGGTACCCTTTACCTTTATTTCGGGGAAATTTAAATTTCCTTCAATAAAAATGCTATTACTAACCATTTTATGTGGTTTTATATTTGCTTTGGACGTTTCGGTATGGAATATTGCCATCCAAGAATCCACGGCTACCCAAGCAACCCTACTTACAAACCTTTCCCCCGTTTGGGTTGGGATTGGTGCGTTTTTCTTCCTAAAAAATAAACCAACAACTAATTTCTGGATAGGCACCGCAATTGCCATTTTCGGGATGATAACCCTTGTTGGCTTCCATTTTTTTGTAAACCTGGATTTTGATCTTGCCTTTATTTTTGCAATCCTTTCTGGCGTTTTTTATGCCATATATATGTTGGTGAGTAAATTTGTGCTTTATGATGTTGAAGTACTACCTTTTATAACCCTTAGCACCTTGTCTTCTGCGGTTTTCTTGGGAATACTCAGCTTCACAATAAATGAACCTTTTACAGGTTTTACTGAAATGGGTTGGGTTTCTCTAATAATTCAGGGATTAATATGTCAATTAGCCGCTTGGTTGCTCTTAGGATATGCAACAAAACATATGCGTGCAACACGGGTTTCAGTAAGTTTGTTGGGGCAGGCGGTTTTAACGACCATCTTTGCTTGGATGTTTATAAATGAAGAAGTGACCCTACAAATGATTGTTGGAGGTATTATTTTACTGTTTGGAATTCGCATTACTTTTTATTCAAAGAAGTTGGGTTTTAGTACTTTTGTAAAAAAGTCTCCTAAAACTATTTAGTGCTCAAGGTCGCATTCCACCCAATTTATAAATACTCATTGCCAGAAGGACACCGTTTCCCGATGGAAAAATATGAACTGCTGGCACAACAGCTTTTGCACGAAGGTACTTGCACTGCTGAAAACTTTTTTGAGCCTGAAATTCTTTCCGAAGAAAATATTCTTGCGGTGCACACTAAAATGTATTTTGATAGTTTACTGAATCTTACTGTTGAAAAAAGTGCTGCTCGAAAAATTGGGTTTCCACTTTCCGAAACTTTGGTTAAAAGAGGAAGAGTTATTTCGCAAGGAACGATTGATTGTTGTAAATATGCTTTAAAATATGGTATTGCAATGAATATTGCTGGTGGCACTCACCATGCCTATGCAGATCACGGCGAAGGCTTTTGTTTGCTGAACGATCAGGCTATTGCAGCACGATTTCTTCTTAAAAATTCCACTTTCATTAAAAAAATTCTTATTGTAGATTTGGACGTGCACCAAGGAAACGGAACAGCTAAGATTTTTGAGAATGATAATTCAGTTTTTACCTTTTCTATGCACGGCGCGGGCAATTATCCGTTTAAGAAGGAAAAAAGTGATTTAGACATTGCCGTTCCCGATGGCAGTGGTGATGAATTATATCTTCAGAAATTAAAAGAAACTTTGCCAAAGTTACTTGAAGAACAGCAGCCAGATTTCATCTTTTATTTAAGTGGAGTAGATATTTTGGAAACCGACAAATTGGGAAGGTTAAACTGTACTGTTGAAGGGTGCAAAGAACGCGATCGCTTTGTGCTGCAATTATGCAAAGATTTACAAATTCCGGTTGAGGTTAGTATGGGCGGTGGTTATTCTCCAGAAATTAAAACTATTATTGATGCGCATGCAAACACGTTTCGAATGGCGCAGGAGATTTTCTTTTGAATTATAAAAAAGAAAGGCCGTCCTTTAAGACGACCTTTTTATAGTAGGTTATTTGCCTGAAGCAAATATTTCCTTTAGCTGCTTTACCATACCTCCGTTTCCAGAAACTGTGATTTCACCAATTTTATCGGCGATGTTTTCAACAAATTCCATCTCTTTCAATTTGTAAAGCATTTCGTTTTCTTCCATCAACTTGGCAGTGTTTAGTAAGCTTCGGGTAGAAGCTGTTTCTTCACGCCTGCTAATTACGTTGGCTTGTGCTTTCTTTTGCGCTACCAATACTTGGTTCATAATATCCTTCATTTCACCGGTCAAAATTACATCACGGATACCGCAGTTTAATATTGCTACACCCAACTTGGCCGCGGCTGTTTTTGTGTCTTCAAACACAGCATTCGCAATTTGCGCTTTGTTTTCCAAAAGCTCATCAAGTGTATATGTCCCCACGTAGGCACGCAAGGCTAACTGCAATGCAACGTACAATTGTTTTTCAAAATCTTTGTTGTCCAACAACGCTTTCTCAACATCAATTACTTTGTATTGAGTGTCGAAGTTGATACGGATTGCTGCTTTGTCTTTGGTCAACAATTCCTGTCCGGAGACTTCAAGTTGCAATTGACGCAAATCTACTTTTGCAATTTTGATGGTTATGTCGTTCTTCCAGAAACGGTATGTACCGCTTTCCAAAGTTTTTACATACACATCGTCCACAATAAAAACGGCTTTTTCAAAAGCTGCTGCTTCAAAAATCCTGATATACTTGCTCAATTCAGGGTTGCTGAAAAGTGCTTTATCAATTTTCTCTGTTATGTAGATTTTACTTAAATCTACAGTTGTGAATTCGTATTCCTTCAAACCTTTCCAAAAAGCATAACGTCCAGACTTTAATACTTGGTTGAACCTTCCGCTTTTGTAAACCAAAACCAATTCGTTATCCTTCACCTCAATTATGTGAAGCATAGCTTTTAGTTTTTCGTCTTTCAGCAAAAGTTCCAATTCCTTCGGTGCGTTAAAGACACTTGCCATGCGGTATTGCAGCACCGAATTGCCAAAACCCAACCAGTGGACTCCTTGAGTGATTACCCCTTTGTAATCACCATTTTTAAAAACCAATCCGACGTTTCCAGCGTTGATTCTTACTCTTTTCATTATTTCTACATTTTTAGTTCTACATTAATTAATTTGACAGCGCCCGTCAAGGCATGTCCACTTACTTTTCAAGCTACCGGTGCTGCTTTTGGGTAAGTTTATTTTGGGTGCTTTTTAAAACACTTTTATTACTTAAAAAGAAAACAGTAAAGGGAAATCGTCCTTCCGGCACGGAAATACTGAGAATTTAAAAAGAAATCAAATGGTTTTATGCGAAGGGATACGCTGAATTAATATTCAAAAAAATGAATACTAATTTCAAAAGAACCCGATTGCGAAAAGCAACTGTTTTCTGTTTTTAAATTTGTCAGTATTTCAAAGTACGTTTTGGACTGTTATTACTTCCGAAGAAATAACAACCGATTTGTCCTTTACTATTTTCATCACAATTTTACAGCGTGACAGGCTGGTGGTCTTTTTTAAAAGTTGACCTACTTTCATGGAATGGATTATGAGTCCACATCCTGCGTTAAAAGCGCAGTGCTCTACCAACTGAGCTATCCCGATTGTGCATCGGGAACCGGAATCGAACCGGTGACAGCTACTTCTGTTGTTCTAACCGCTGAACTACCTCAAACCGAATTGAGTGTGGGATTCGAACCCACGACTTACAGAGTGCGATTGTTTTTTGGATAACAACCAATCCTTCAAATCAAGTTGGATATAAAACCGCGATGCATTTCTGCAACGGTTTATACAATGGTGCTATAATGAAACACGCAACAAGACTTGCTTGATGTGGAATAGACAGGATTTGAACCTGTATCTCCGGATTTTCAGTCCGGCGCATAGACCAACTTTGCTACTGTTCGTTTTTTAAATTCCAAAAATCTGCAACCTGCAATTTGAAATCAATTCGCAGTACCGATGGGACTCGAACCCATACCTTCCCCATAGACAGTGGGGCGCTCTAGCCTTTGAACTACGGTACTATTGTGGGAGCAATAGGATTCGAACCTATTCAGCATTTGCAGCAGATTTACAGTCTGCCCCGGATCTCCAGCTCCGGCGTGCTCCTATAAAACCGCTCCATTATTTATTGGAGCGGTTTGTCTTTTTCTCCTTTCTTTTAGTTTTACTTTTTTTCTTTGCCTTCCTTTTTTTCGGAAGTTTCTTCTTTACCCGTTCTATTTCGCTTTCGGCGAAAGTTATAAGGTGATTGTTTAAGCCCAATTTTAGTCCACGCTTGTAAGCTTTCAGTGCTTTTTTATTGCGTTGTTGCGCTTCAAAAAGCTGGCCTTGCAACAGGTTTAGCAATGCTTTGTCCGCACCTTTTAATAGTAATGCGTAGTCCAATACTTTTTGCGCTTCGTCAAAATCCTCATTACGAATCAATGTGTAAACGTAATCTGGATAAATCTTTGGAAGCTCCATTTTACTAGCAACTGCGGCTTCAAAATATTGCTTGGCGGTTTCATAAGCTCCTAATTGATCTGCTTGTAAATTTGCCATTAAGCACAATGCCTGTACATTTTTGTCGTCATAAGACAAGGCATAATTTAAGGCTTCAATGGCTGTTTCCAGTTCAAAAGGATATGCGTCTAAGGCTTTAAACAAATAAATGTTTTGTGTATTTGTGTCCATTACGGTTAATTGTTAAGTGTTTTTCAGAATAGGTTCTGAATTCTTTTTTGCAACCGTAACGAAGAGAGATATGTCAAAAAAAGACATAAAAAAATCCGAAACAGTTGGTTCTGCTTCGGATTTTCATAGGAGTACTTTTGTATTAACTATAAAATTTCCGAAGCTGGTTCTCTGGAGAATCATCCATCCAGTTTTGTTCCTTGGCGTGTACTAGGTAAAACATAGCTTCTAGTTTAGTAATTATTAATTTTTGCTTTGCAGTTGAAAGTTTCTTTCTCTAAAACTGCGGTGCAAATATTAAATGCTTTTTTGAAATACGCAAATAAAATGTCAATTTAATAAATTGACTGTCAGTTATATAGCTTAAAATTTAAGAATGGGAATACCTGTTCGATTTTTCACGAACTTTGGAATAATCTGCAACTTACTGTCTATCATTTGCTTATTATTCAACCGCTATTTTGCTTATCTGCTTTTCAAATACATTTAATTTTTTAAAAAAATCTATAAAAAAAGGCGCTCGATGTTTCGAGCGCCTGAAAATATCTTTTTATATGTGCTAAATCACTTCAAAAAATAATAACATAACGCTCCATATCGTAAAAATGAATCATCCATTTTGCGATATTCTGGCTGAAAAATCAGACCTGTTGGTGCAGTATATAAATTAGTGTTTAGCATTATGTTGCAAATATGAGGTATTTTTTATCTAATTTCCAAATGTTTAGCCATTGGATTTTACAAATACAACCCCAATTTTATCTTCCAATACGGTAGTTTCTCTTCGAAATATTCGAAATAGGGTTTTAGTGCTTCCGGATTTTCAAGTTTGTTTTCTGCTTCTTTTATCTTCTTAATTTCAGCAGTTGTAATGAATTGCGAAAAGTCGAAATCACTTCCCAATTGATGCATTTTTATAAAATGTCCGTATACTGAATCTTCCGAAAGACCACGTTGAGCTGCAATTTCAGCAGGTGAAAATTTTTCTTGCGTAAACATTTTGTAGCTGCGTTCGTGCGTAGGCAAAATACTTTCCGCATTATCTAAATGGCGATTTATAACTTTTAGAAAATCGTCTGCATATTTATCAAGTTTCGCTTCTCCAACCCCCGAAATCTCCGCAAATTCTTCGCGGTTTCTTGGCTTTTTATGCTCCATATTTTCTAAAGCTGCATCGCTGAAAACGATATATGCTGGCATACCTGCCTCTTGCGCTAGTTTTAATCGAAGCGTTTTTAATTTTTCAAATAGGTCTGCTCGTTTTCGAGTAGTTTTTTCTGTTTTTACTTTTTCCGTTTCCTTAATTACTTTTGCCAAACGCACTGTTTTATCTTCATACAAAACTTGTTTTGAGAATGGAGTGAGCAGTAATCTGCCGTTTTCGTGAAAATGAATTTGTAAAATTCCTTGATTTAAAAGTTGAATAATATACTGTTGTAAATCAATCCAGGAAATTTCTTTTGCGGCGCCAAAAGTTTTAATATTTTGGTAGCCTTTATCGTATACCTGTGCGTTTTGCGATCCACGAAGTACGTCTAAAACCATCCCCAGCGCTTCTTGTTCCTGTAATCTGGCTACTGCAGAGCATACTTTTTGTGCGATGAGTGTTCCGTCAAAATATTTAGGCGGAGTTTTGCAGATATCGCAATTGCCGCAATCTTCTGTAATGTGTTCACCAAAATATCCGAGTAGCGCTTTTCTTCTGCAACTTAATGCTTCAGCATATTGTTGCATTCTTTCAAGTTTGGCTAGTTGGTAGGCTTCGGTTTCGGTGCCTTCGGCAAATTTCCGAAGCATAATTACATCAGCAAAACTGTAAAAAAGTAATGTATGAGCAGCCAATCCATCTCTTCCGCTACGGCCAATTTCCTGATAATATCCTTCAAGATTTTTTGGCATATTATAATGGATAACCCAACGCACATTACTTTTGTCGATTCCCATACCAAAGGCAATTGTTGCTACAATAATTGGTGTTCGGTCGTTCACAAAATTTTCTTGAATTGTACTTCGTTCTTCCGAAGAAAGTCCTGCGTGATAAGCCTCTGCCACATGACCCTTAGATTTAAGTGTTGCCGCTAATTTCTCGGTGCTTTTTCTGCTCAAACAATATATAATACCACTTTGTTTTCCGCGCTTGGCAATAAAGTTTAGAATCTGCTGATTGCGATTTTGACCCGGCCGAACATCTAAATAAAGATTGGGTCTGTCAAAGGAAGCAATACATGTTTTTGCTTTGGGAATGGAAAGTTGGTTGGCAATGTCTACACGAGTAGGTCTATCTGCAGTAGCCGTAAGCGCGATTAAAGGAACATTTGGAAATTGCTCTTTTACACTTTTAAGTTGTGTGTAGGCAGGGCGAAAATCGTGACCCCAACTGGAAATACAATGCGCTTCATCTACGGCGAAAAGACTTATTTCAATCGAATTCAGAATAAAATTCAATTGCGGAAGACTTTCGGGAGCTACATATAGCAATTTTAAATTTCCGTTTTGCAGATCTTTTAAAACCTGTTGTTGCTCATCATAAGGTTGTGAACTATTGAAAAAAGTAGCAGAAATTCCGTTTGCTTTTAAAGCGTCCACTTGATCTTTCATCAAAGCAATTAATGGCGAAATTACAATCGCCGTTCCTTCCAAAGCCAATGCTGGCAATTGAAAACAAAGCGATTTACCACCGCCTGTTGGCATTATGGCAATAGTGTCTTTTTTATTTAATACGTTATTTATGATTTCTTCCTGATTTGGAAGAAACTTGTCGTAGCCGAAATGTGTTTTAAGCAGTTCGAGCATATTTGTCTTGGTGGTTGTTTCCATTTTTGCAAAAATAATGATTCAAATTTTAAGAAAAGAAAGCTCCCGCAAAAAGAGAGGGCTTGTTTAACAGTTATTTTACTTACTCTTCATCTTTATAAAACCTGTGCGAACGATGATTACTATCAAATTCTCGTATTAATCAATTTGTTAACGTATTTTTATATGGCATGATTGAAGTGAAACTATGTGCCAAACTAATAATAGTATAGTGAATTTATAATTTTAAACAAATGAAAACCCAAAACCAAATGAAATCAAGAATAAAAACAAAAGGAAATAAAACAATCAAATTTATAACAGTAACGGCTATTGCTTTATTCTTGACAATTTCAATAACTTCATGTAATAGTGATGATGATAATATTAATGAAGAAATATGTTTTGAACATTTTAATTATGACGATACTACACATGAAGGTCCAGCAAATTGGGCAAATTATTGCGTAACAGCTGGAGTGGTAAACGAATGTGGTAGTACAGTTAGGCAATCACCTATTAACATTGTGAATTCTATTGATGACACTACTTTGTTAGCTTTATCTACAACCTATAATAATTCAACTACAGATATTATTAATAATGGGCATACAGTACAATTTAATTACAATGGAGCAGCAACCTTAAATTTTGAAGGAGAGGTTTATTCTCTAATACAATTTCATTTTCATTCAGAAAGTGAACACACTGTTGCAGGTACACACCATCCATTAGAAGCGCATCTGGTACACGCAAGTATTTCAGGTAACTTAGCTGTAATTGGTGTTTTCTTTGACGAAGGGGAGGAAAACACATTTTTAACTCAATTCATGGCAAATTTACCAACACATGAAGACGATACTTACTCAGATGTAAGCCTAAGTTATAATGCTTTAAGCTTATTGCCAACAGAGCATAATTATTTTAACTATAACGGGTCTTTAACAACTCCTCCATGTTCTGAAATTGTAGAATGGATTGTTATGGAAACTCCCTTAGAAGCGTCTCAAACACAAATAAATGCGTTTTCAAGTATTCTACATGATAATTTTAGACCAGTTCAACCTATTGGTGGAAGGACAATTGGACATTATATAGAATAAAATATTCCTAAGTTTGCTTAGGCACTATCGCCGTTCCTTCCTGAGTTGGAAGAAATTTGTCGTAGCCGAATTGCGTTTTGAGCAAATCGAGAATATTTCGGTGAGTGGTAGTTTTCATTTTTTGTGAAAATTGCGATTCAAAATTTAAGAAAAGTAAGCCCCCACAAAGAGTGAGGGCTTGATTAGCTAGTCTATTTATTTACTCCCCAGCATGACTAGCTCATTGCATACTACTTCTGTAATATATTTTTTGTTACCCTCCTTATCGTCATAAGATCGGGAGGTTAACTTTCCTTCAATTGCTACCTCTTTTCCCTTGGTAACATAACTTTCAATGATCTCGGCTGTTTTTCCCCACGCAACCACATTGTGCCATTGGGTATCTGTAATCTTTTCACCTTTTTGATTTTTGTAGGTTTCGTTTGTAGCAATACTAAACTTTGCCAATTTTTTTCCGCCGTCAAGATTTACAATTTCTGGGTCGTTTCCCAAGTTTCCAATCAACTGTACTTTGTTTCTAAGTGTGCTCATAATTTCTAAAATTTAATGTCTGCCCGATGGCAAACGCGTTAAACAATTGATACTATCGAACTATATTTTATTCGACAGGACAAACTTACATTGGCTTCCAAATTCTAGTTGGTTGTTACTTATTTACTTTCGTTTATAGTTGTTTGTAAGCGTTTGTAATTGAATAAATAACTTTTAACTTGTTGATAAACAATTAGTTATAATTTCAAAAAAATAAATCATTTTTCCGTAATTTGAACTGTTGAAAAGAGATAATTTAAACCCATTCTTAAAAATTGGTTATGAACAGCAACAGATTAGAAGCATTTAGCGATGGTGTACTCGCAATTATAATTACCATTATGGTTCTGGAATTGAAAGTGCCACACGGTGCAGATATAGAGTCATTAATACCTGTGTTGCCCGTTTTCTTGAGTTATATTCTGAGTTTTATTTACGTGGGAATTTATTGGAACAACCATCACCATATGATGCATACTGTGCAAAAAGTAAATGGAGCGATACTATGGGCCAACCTTCACTTATTGTTTTGGCTCTCATTGATTCCTTTTGTAACGGGATGGGTGGGTGAAAATCATTTTGCCGAATTGCCAATGGCACTTTATGGCGGAGTACTTTTAATGGCTGCGATTGCCTATTTCATTTTACAGCGAAGTATATTGGCCGTACAAGGAAAGGATTCAATTTTGAATAAAGCCTTAGGAAAAGATATAAAGGGAAAAGCCTCGCCAATAATTTATGGCGTAGCTATTATTAGTTCATTCTATAGTACATGGATTGCGGGAGCGCTCTATATTTTGATTGCGTTATTGTGGTTAATACCTGATAAACGGATAGAAATTATTTTTAAAGCCAGAGAATAAGCCAGCATTAAATGAGTAGATTACCAACTTTGACCCTTCAAAGCCATGGCAGCGCGCAGCACATCACTCTGACTAATCTGTCCGGCAAGTTTACCATTCTCTAAAATAGGAAAACGACGATGTTTTGATTCTAAAAACTTATTAGCAGCATCCAAAACATTCATTTCGCCATCAATGGTATCTACGTTTTTAATCATGTGTTTTTCCACTTTTACGTCTTCCACTGGGTGGTTGTGATATCGTGCATCACTCAGTTCTTTCAAGCAATCTCCTTCAGAAATAATTCCTACTAATTCATTTTTTTCGTTTACAACGGGACCACCAGAAATCCTTTTTTTCAAAAGTATTTCCATAACCTCCAGAATGGATTGTTCGGGTCTAAATGTAATTAGGTTGCGAGTCATATAATCGGAAACTTTTACTTTTTCCGAAGAACCTTTTTGGGGCTTTGCCCGTCTGCCAATAAAACTTTTTATACCCATAATATCAAATTTTTGCGAACTTCTAATATAATCATTTTTATTAAACAAAATTATTATGGCTTTAGGCTATTGAATAGTTATGTTATTCGCTCTTGAATGTTGCGGCTTCAATAGTCCGTTACCGTTTAACTTAACACGATTAAAATTGTACTTTTATCAACTTAAACTAACCAACCATGAAAAAACTTGGCGCCATCCTTTCATTGCTGCTTATAATTGCATTTGTCTATTACAGTTTTTATGGATTGATGCCGCATTACGATGAAAATGAAACGCCCTCTGCCACTGAGTTTTCCGTAGATAAGGCACTAGAGCCTTTAGCCATAATTTCAAAAAAACCACACTATTTAGGTTCCGAAGGTCATGAAGAAGTTTGTAAATTATTAATTTCTGAATTAGAGAAGTTAGGTCTCGAGCCGCACATTCAAGAAGGGTTTAGCCTAAATCCTGAATCTAAAACGCTTAACAAACCCATAAATATTATTGGTCGAATAAAAGGTTCCGAAGATGGAAAAGCACTTTTGCTACTTTCACATTACGACAGCGCACTTGTGCCTTCCTTTGGCGCTAGCGATGCCGGAAGTGGCTTGGTTACTATTTTAGAAAGTGTCCGTGCTTATCTGGCTTCCAGAGAGCAACCTAAAAACGATATTATAATTCTTTTTTCTGATGCGGAAGAAATTGGGTTAGACGGCGCTAAACTTTTTGTGAACGAACATCCGTGGGCAAAAAATGTGGGCTTGGTGCTAAATTTTGAAGCGCGTGGCACGAGTGGCCCAAGCAATATGATTTTAGAAACCAACGGCGGAAATTCAAATTTAGTAAAAGAATTCATCAAAGCAAATCCAGATTTTCCGGTGGCTTCCTCCTTAATGTACAGCGTTTACAAAATGCTTCCGAACGATACCGACTCCACTGTTTTTAGGGAAGACGGCGATATCGATAGTTTTTTCTTTGCCTTTATTGACAGTCATTTTAATTATCACACTGCCAACGACAATATGTATCATTTATCGTGGAACAGCTTGGCGCACCAAGGCAGTTATTTGTTGCCGCTAATGCATTATTTTGGCAATGCTGACCTTTCCAAAATGAAGTCGGATACAGACGATGTTTACGTAAACTTGCCGTTGGTAAAAATGATTAGCTATCCTTTTTCGTGGATTTTACCAATGCTCATTATTGCCACTTTGCTATTTATGTCACTAATTTTTTACGGACTTCACAAAAGAAAACTGAACGGAAAATCTATTGCGCGAGGCTTTGTTCCGTTTTTAGTTTCGCTGATTGTTTGTGGCGTTCTTGGTTTATTTGGCTGGAAATTGATTTTGGCACTTTACCCGCAATACACCGAAATTCAGCAAGGTTTTACCTATAACGGCCATTGGTATATTGCGTTTTTCGTTTTCCTTTCGCTGGCTATTACGTTTGCTATTTATAAAAAAAGCACTCAAAAATTTAACGAGTCTTCGTTTTACGTTGCTCCGTTGCTTTTCTGGCTTTTAATAAATGTAGCGGTTTTTATTATTCTGAAAGGTGCCGCTTTCTTTATCATTCCTGTGTTTTTTGGAATATTATCGTTTTTTATAATGCTTCGGCAGGAACGCCCAAATCTTTTGGCAATGGCGCTTTTAGCAGCTCCGGCGGTTTTTCTTTTCGCTCCGCTCATTCAGTTTTTTCCAGTTGGGTTGGGTTTGAAAATGCTAGTTATAAGCTGCGTTTTCACAGTTTTACTTTTTGCGTTGCTTTGGCCAGTTTTCGGTTATTATAAAATGAAAGGTTTACTTTCAGTTTTGTGTTTATTGCTTGCAGTACTTTTCTTCGGAATAGCGCATTCAAAAAGTGATTATTCCGAAGAAAGAAGAAAACCAAACAGCCTTGTTTATTACAAAGATGCGGACGCAGACAAAACTTATTGGCTTACTTACGACAAAGAAATTGACGAATGGACCCAACAATATTTAGGTGAAAATCCCAAAAATGCTTCCGAGGTTATAAATAAAGCAGCGTATAATAAATACGGTGCAAATTTTAGTTATGCAGCTTCAGCACCTAAAAAAAATATTGCAAATTTTGAAGTGATTTTAGAGAATGACACTTTAATTGAAAACCTTCGGAACATAAAGTTTATAATTGTTCCAAAGCGAAATGTGAATAAAATAGATTTGTACCCTGTGGGCAATACGGTTTTTAAATCTTTGGAATTTAATGGACAAATCATGCCAATTTCAAAAGTATCGAACGACTATCGCGGCACGGAGAATAATGCGCTCATTAATTATTATGTTTCCAAAAATGATTCTTTAAAAGTGAAATTTTCCGTCGAGAAAGATGCTCCTGTTTCATTTAAAGTAATGGAATATTCTTTCGATTTAATGACGAATCCTGAATTTGAAATTGCAAAACGCCCCGATTACACGATGCCAAAACCATTTGTAATTACGGATGCTATTGCTGTAAAGAGAACTTTTTCTATTGATTCTTTAAAAATGAAAGTTTCAGATACGCTTATAATAAATCCTCAAAACAATATTGAAAATGAATAAAAATATAGCAATCACTGGTCTTGGGTGGCTCGGGCAACCATTGGCCTATCGTTTAGATATTCTGGGCTATTCTGTAAAAGGTTCGGTAACAACTATTGAAAAAGCTACAGCGCTACAAAATGGTGGTTTTGAAGCCTATCCTTTGGAAATTTCGGAAAGCGGAGTTACGGGTGAAGTGAAAGCATTGCTAACCAACGTAGATTGTTTAATGATAATGATTCCGCCCGGACTGCGAAGAAACACAGGATCTGATTACGTTTTAAAAATGACTCATTTTTTGGAGGCAATAAAGCAATCTGCTGTCAACAAAATTATTTTAGTTAGCAGCACTGCTGTTTACGATGATTCGCAGGGAAACGTTACTGAAAAGGACGAACCGAAACCCCAAACCATTGCTGGCAAACAATTGCGGCAAGTGGAGGAATTGTTTATAAATTCGGAAGGATTGCAAACAACTGTTGTGCGTTTTGGCGGTTTGATAGGGGGGAGTAGAAATCCCGCGAAATATTTAGCAGGGCGAAAAGATTTGGCAGATGGTAATGCGCCGGTAAACCTAATTCATCGTGACGATTGCATCAATATTCTAGTCAAAATTTTAAAGCAGGATGCCTTTGGAAAAGTCTTTAATGCAGTAAACCCAAACCATCCTAAAAAGGCGGACTATTACATAGAAAAGGCAAAAGAGCTTGGTTTGGAGCCACCAACATTCGCAGAGACTAATCCAAATGAAGTTTTAAAGCAGGTAGATTCTGAAAATTTGAAAACTATTTTAGACTATTCTTTTAAAACTTCAATATAAAAAAAGGAGCCTGTTACGGCTCCTTTTCACTTCAATAAAATACTTTAAAACTACCAAATACGCACCCTGTTTTCTGGGGTAACATACATTGGATCTCCTTCTTTAATATCAAAAGCTTCGTAAAAAGCATCAACGTTTAATAATGGTTGTGTAGCTCGAACCATTCCTGGAGAGTGTGGATCTGTTTTTATTTGGTTGCGTAAAGCTTCTTCACGAGATTTGGTGCGCCAAACGGTAGCCCAGCTCATAAAGAAACGTTGCTCTGGCGTGAAACCATCAATATTATCTGGACGTCCGTTTTCTTTGTAAAAACGTTGTAAACCATCGTAAGCGCCAAGAACGCCACCAAGATCGCCAATGTTTTCACCTAAAGTGAATTTTCCGTTGATGTAAACACTATCTAAAACTTCTACATTACTGTATTGTTCGGCAAGCTTATCGCCACGCTCGGTAAAGTTTTTTAGATCTGTTTCTGTCCACCAGTTAACCAAATTTCCGTTGGCGTCAAAACGAGAGCCGCTATCATCAAAAGCGTGCGAAATTTCGTGACCTATTACTGCCCCAATTCCACCGTAGTTAACGGCTTCATCTGCTTTGTAATCGTAGAAAGGTGGCTGAAGTATTGCTGCCGGGAAAACGATTTCGTTGTTAAAAGGGTTAAAATAAGCATTCACTGTTTGTGGGCTCATTCCCCATTCTGTACGGTCTACAGGCTCATCTATTTTATCAAGATTGTCTTTTAGGCCCCAAGTTTGTACGGCTACCATATTGTCATAATATGTGTTACCTGTTTTAACAGCCATTGAAGAATAATCTTTCCACTTATCTGGATAACCCACTTTTACGGTGAACTTGTCTAGCTTTTCGATAGCTTTCACTTTCGTACTGTCGCTCATCCAAGTTAACGCCTTTATGCGGTCTTTGTAGGCTGCAATTACATTAGTAATCATTGCTTCTGCCTTTTGCTTTGCTTCTGGCGGGAACATTTCATCTACATATAATTTACCCAAAGCTTCGCCTACGCTTCCGTTTACGGTAGCAAGCGCGCGTTCGTCGGCAGGTTTCTGTGTTTTAGTTCCTTTTAAAGTAGTTTCATAGAAATCGAAATTTGCTTTTTCTATTTCTGTAGTCAACATTCCTGCAGAATTGTTTAATGTTGACCAACGCATTACTGTTTTCCAAGTATCAAAATCTGGCTTCGCGAACATTTGCTTCAACGTTTCCATATACTTTGGTTGCATTACGATAAGCGTATCCATTTTTTTCGTTACGCCCATACCTTTAAAAGCTTCTTCCCACTTAATCTGCGGAAGCATATTTTGAAGTTCAGCCATACTCTTTGGATTGTTGAAGTTTCTGAAATCGCGACTCGCAACTTTATCCAATCTTGGTGAAGCAAGTTTTGTTTCAAAAGCTAAAATAGTTTCTGCTTGCTTGCGAGCAGATTCCTCATTATCGCCTAAAAACTGAAGCATACGTGTTATGTGATCTACATACTGCTGACGTATTTTAACCGAAGCAGGATCTGTATTTGTGTAGAAATCGCGATCTGGAAGACCTAAACTACCTGGCGTAACGTAAGCCGAGTTAATAGCACTGTTACTTGGGTTTGAAAAAGCTGCAAGACCCAAAAATGGTTGCGAAACAGCAACAGCATCTTCACTCATTACTTTTTGAAAATCTGCCATGTTTTTTATAGAAGCAATTTTTTCGAGTGCAGGTTTAAGTGGGTTAATTCCAGCTTTATCTCTTGCAACCGTGTCTAGCTTAGATTCATAAATCATCAAAGCTTTGGCTTGGTCTGTATCTGCTGCGTATTTTCCGCTTTTTTTGGCTCTTGCCAAAATATCTAGCATATCGGCATCAGTCTTTTTTCTTAGAATGGTGAATCCAGCCCAACTAGTTTGGTCGTCTGGAATCTCGTTGTTTTTCATCCAGTTTCCATTCACATAATTGTAAAAATCTGCTTTCGGACTAACAGTGGTGTCCATGTTTGCAAGAATAATTCCGTGTGGTTCGTTTTCTGTTACAGCCACATCAGATTTTTCTTTACATGCGGTTGCGGCAATGGCAATAACTGCAAAAGCCACAACAGGTTTCAAAAAATTTGTTTTCATTGTATAAGTTTTGTTAGAAGTATTTTTCGTACTCGAAATTATATTGAAAGTATAAGTTGTACTTTCAGTGCGAATGTTACACTTTTTTATTCTTTTTATCCTGAAGTTCTAAATTCATGATAGAGTCTTTGTAACGTTGTTGCTTTTTCAGCTCACTTTCCTCATTATCTTTTCTTTGGAAATCTATATTATCCTTCTGAAATTTCTCGTTAAGTTGAATAATTAGATTGGTTACAGCTATGTTCATTTCGTCCAAACTTTCCTTTACTTTCAGCGAATCAATAGCTGCTTGATGCGAAATTTGATGAAGCAAAACGGTACGTGTTTTTACGACCATCAATCTACTGTAAATAGGTTTTGTGTCTAGCGTATCTGGAATCTTTTTTAATAACGAATCTGCATATTGCCTTAAATTTTCCGTGCTGTTGCGCAGGTCTTGATAGTTACTTCCATTCGCATTTTTTGCTTCGGCAAGAAAATCTTCTAAAACACCCCAATTTACAGCTTGTATTTTTGCGGGTTCTGAAAGTGGTGGGAAATTATAATTTTTGTCGCCAAAAATTATAGAAGCATCGTTGGTTGGAGCTTGATTATTGTTTTCATCGGAAGCATTTTTACAAGAAAAAGCTAGGCCGAGGACTAATAAAAGTGAGATTGTTAATTTCATATCTGTTAGAAAATGCTCAAAGATACTGGTTATAAGTGAAATGGCACATAAAATTTTTAACTTCTGAGCGAATTCATAATACGTATATTTACATCACATTTTTGAAAAAATAAAGAGATGAAAAAAAGGATTCTAATTATAGGGGCTTGCGGA
This sequence comes from Aequorivita sp. IT1282, assembly GCF_058068205.1. Taxonomy (NCBI): domain Bacteria; kingdom Pseudomonadati; phylum Bacteroidota; class Flavobacteriia; order Flavobacteriales; family Flavobacteriaceae; genus Aequorivita; species Aequorivita sp. IT1282. Next base: position 370,899 of record NZ_JBYRHR010000002.1, read on the forward strand.
CAAATAGGTACGGAGTTAACAATCTACTTACGCGAAAAATTCGGTAGCCATAAAGTAATAGCTAGCGATATTCGTGAAGGAGACGAGGAGCTTATGAAGAGTGGACCGTTCGAGATTTTGGACACTATGGATTATGATGCGGTAGAGGAGGTGGTAATTCGCCACGAAATTACCGACGTTTATTTGATGGCAGCGATGCTTTCCGCCACTGCAGAGAAATTCCCTATGAAAGGTTGGAATCTGAATATGAATTCACTTTTTCACGTTTTAAATTTAGCGAAGGAAAAAAAGATTGACAAAATATTTTGGCCTTCCAGCATCGCGGTTTTCGGACCCACAACACCAAAAACTGATACGCCACAACACACCATAATGGAGCCTAGCACGGTTTACGGAATAAGTAAACAAACTGGCGAGCGCTGGTGCGAGTATTACTTTAATCGCTATGGAGTAGATGTTCGCAGTATACGCTATCCTGGACTTATAAGTTACAAGACTATGCCTGGTGGTGGTACTACAGATTATGCGGTAGATATTTATCACAAAGCATTAAAACACAAAAAATATGTTTGTTTTTTAAATGCTGAAACTACATTACCCATGATGTTTATGGACGATGCGATTAGAGCCACCGTAAAAATTATGGAGTCTGAAAAAGAGAAAATTCAGATTAGAAATAGCTATAATCTTGCAGGTATGACTTTTGATCCGGAGCAAGTAGCAGCAAGCATTCGTAAGCATATTCCTGAATTTGAAATTAGCTACGAGCCAGATTTTAGACAAGCTATTGCAGATAGCTGGCCACAAAGCATAGATGATCGTGAAGCGCAAAAGAATTGGGGCTGGAAAAGCCAAATTTCATTAGATGAAATGACCGAGATTATGTTAACAAATTTGATGGATAAGTATTAATTCTTACTTATCAAATTCAACCTCTAGAATATTTGCAGTTCCATTTTTTCCCTCGTTAGAAATATAAAGTGTTCCGTCTGGAGCAAAGGTTATTCCTTCTGGTTGTGGAAAGGATTCGTTGTGTAATTTATGTATTCGTATTGGTTTGCCAATGCTGTCCATAATTAATAATCGCTGATTTTTCCCTTCTATAATATAGAAATTCCCACTTATCGGGTCTATAGCCATATCTGATGGATAAAAGTTTGTTGTAGCTTCCACATCATCATCTGCATCTTTAGATTTAAAAATTGTATGGTTTAGCGGAATCTTAGAAACAGGTAGCGATTTTGTTTTTTTAGTGGTTAAATCGAAGGCATAAATACCTTTAAATGCGTCACTATTCGGATCTTTATCTTTTGCTATAAACAGCAATCTATTTTTGAGTGAATCTGCTACAAGAGATTCCATATTGTTTTTTCCAACAAAAGGAGTTTGGTAGTCTTTTACTTGAAAATTAGCTTTTAGATAATTATTTATTTCAAAAAGGCGGCCGCTGCTTTCCATTACGTAAGCGGTGCTATCTAAGATGGCGAGCCCTTCGAAATCACCAGATTTGGCGAAATTCACTTTTTTATCAATAAGGTTTGTGTTGAGGTTGAAAATAAAAATTATTCCCTCTTCATCTTGAACACAGGCAATTTTATCTTTAGTAATCCAAGTAATCCCGGATATTTCATTTAGTTCCACGGGCATATCCCATTTGCGTATTATCGTATATGTTTCTTCTTCCAAACGAGGATTCAATGCTGGGTTTTCAAAAGCATACCAAAGGATTCCTACAAAAGCGAGGACACCAGTAATTATAAAAAAGGCAATTCTATTTTCGTTCATAACTAATAAATAAAATAAAGGTATAAATTAAGTGAAATAAAACTGAGCACTCCTTAAAATTATTATAAAATAGTGGTGCGTTTTGAGAGGGCCCCGAAATTTCGGGGGAACTTGAAATATGTATTGTAGCCTCACCAAGAATCGAACTTGGATCTAAAGTTTAGGAAACTTCTATTCTATCCATTGAACTATGAGGCCAGAATTATTGGAGACCAAATTTAGTTATTTTCGAATTATTGTTCCGAAAGAAGAATAGGTAATAAAACAAAATCTCTTTCTTGATTTATATTTATGTTTTTCTTACGAGTTTTAAATATTTCGAGGAATTGCCAAGTGTATTTATAAATCTGCTAAGTTAAGTGCGGCAAGGGTTTGTATTAAATTTCTTATAATTCCAAATTTCCTTCAACAATCAATTGTTCCCATTGTGGGGTGAGCATATAGGTTCTGGCTTTTTTAGATGTATTTCCTATTTCTATAAATTCACCATCAATCCATTTTTTGACCAAGCCATATGCACTGCGTGTATTAAGTTTAAAGAAATCTGCAACGTCTTGAATCGAAATTTCTTTATGTTTTAAAAACAACGAAAGAAGTTGGCGTTGTTGTGGGCTTAGTTCCCGTAGTTTTTCATTGTAACTTTCAAGGGATCCAAGGTTTTCTTCCTTGATCATTTGCTGTACTATATCTCGAGCGCTTTTAAGCGAAACTGCCATTCCGCTCAGAAAATATTCTAAAAAAGGAGCCATATCTGTATCTGCGGGGGCATCATAATAATTTTGGCTCTTTCCGGTAGTCAATGCTTTATAATAATCTAACGGATTCTTCGCATAATATGCTTCCAAAAAATAGATACTGTTTATTCCGTAACCAGTGATATTGAGTATAAATGTGGTAAGTAATCGGGCTGTGCGACCGTTGCCATCGTAATAGGGGTGAATGGTTGCAAATTGATAGTGCGCCAATCCAGCTATAATGGGAGCGGGTAGCTCTTCGGCGAGTATTGAATCATTAATCCACGTAACAAGTTCTTTCATTAAAGAAGCTACTTCAATTGCTTCAGGCGGCATATATACAATACTGCCTGTGGAACCATATTTAATTTCATTATCGCTATTCCTATAAGGGCTATTTATTTTGGCTCCTGTAAAAACCAAGCTGTGTATTGTGCTAATCAGTCTTTCATCGATAGCTGTTTTTTTTCTACATTCTTGGGCTACATATTCCAATGCTTTAAAATAGTTTCGCACTTCTCGAATATCGTGATCCTGACTTAAAAATTCTTCATCATTACCTTCAATTATCTGTTTTACATCACTTTGTGTGAGTGAATTTCCTCCTATTTGAGTTGAAAAGTGCGTTGAAAGCAATTGTGAAGTTTCACGTAGCGAAACGATAAATGGTGCCGAAATGGGAAAAATAATTAGCGCCTCTTTATGTCTTTCTATCTCTAGCAAATTTTTCGTCTGGCTTGGAGTGATAATTAAATTGGGCTCAAATTTCATATACCCAATTTACCTCCAATGTAATTAAAATGCAAATAAAGTGTAATTAAAATGTGATAATTTAAGTGCTTAATGCCTCGTAAATTATTGATATTAGAGTGGTTAAGGTGTTTTTAAAAGGTGAGATAAGAAATAGGAGGAAAGAAGAACCTATAAACTCCCTAAATTTGATAGATAGGTACCCACCAAAAACACAAAAGCCTCTACATTTCTGTAAAGGCTTTGTCTAACTGTGCTCCTCCTCTTGGGCTCGAACCAAGGACCCTCTGATTAACAGTCAGTAAAGGTGTGCTTTCATATTCTTTCATTTGTTTGCAAAACATAGCATATACAGGGGTTTAAAAGATTTTCCATTATCTCTTGATTTCATATTTTGACTCTTTTTAGCTAAAATGTTTAACCTATGTTTAACCTGAGATTTTATAAACCTTCAAAATTAACAAAGTAGTTAACGTAATTTTAAACTTGATACAAGTAGAATTACTTAACCTAAAAGTAGCTGAATTTGAGTTTTCATTAAACTTTATATTTTTTGGAAATAAGAAATTTAGCCTTTTTACCAGTTCCTCCAAGTCGTCTACTTTAAAGACGTATTTAATCCCTGTTAGTATATCTCCGTTATATTCCAGTTCTATATCCTTTATTAATTTTAATCCAAAAATTGATTTAAAATCCTGTTTAATGTAAAGGTAATTGTCATATTCCAAACCATTACTAAAAGTTGATTCAATACTCTTTAAATAGAATTCATTTAGCTCATACTGCTCTCCAATTTCAAAGCGTAATTCTTTTAATAAGGATTTACACATACCTTATTAAAATGGTAAGTCATTATCTGGTTCATCCAAAAAACTTACTGGTTCTATTTCTGGAGGGTTGTTTAACATAGGCTCTTGACCATTTAACAGCTCTATTCTCCAGCCTTGAATGGAATTAAAGTATTTTGGCACACCTTCAGGATTTATCCATTCCCTGCCTCTGAAATTGATGTTTATATTCACATCTTGACCTACTGCGTATCTATTTAGTAAATCACATTTGTCTTGGGTGAATTCTATTAAAATGTGCTGCGGATATTGTTCTTCAGTAGTAATAACTACTTCACGCTTTTTAAAGCCATTATCACCTATGTTTTGAGTGTCATTCAACACTTTAATCTTTCCTATTATTTCCATCTTTTATTATTTTAAAATTTCTATATCCCAACCTAAAAGACTTAAAGAATAGCCTAGTTTGTCAGCTTCATTTTTCCCTCCTGTTAAGTCAGCATATACCTTAATTCTCTGACCTGTTTTAAGGTCTTTTAAATGTTGCGTTTTGTCATCCATAAACTTAATTAGCAGTTCACTTCCATATTCATCGTCTTTAGAAATAATAATATTCCGTCTAGTAAATGCTCTCTTATGAGTTTCTCCATCAGTAGTTTTTGTAATCTTCTTTTCAAAAACCTCTAAATGTTTAATTTCATTGATTATTCCGGTAATTTGTAGTTTTTTGGACCTTTCCAAAATTTCTAAAAACTTAAGTGTATTCCTATAGTCTGCTTCATCCAGTTTGATGCTGAGAGGCAAGGAAAGTGGATAGCGAATTACCAATTCATACCCAGATAATTTTGTAGTATTTTGAAACAAAGAAACAAACTCTTTGTACCTCTTACCTTCAACTAATTTATTTCTTTCTAACCAAGATTCTGACTCTACTTTGCTATCTTTTATGGAATAATACATTTCAACTTCCTCTTTATAATAAGCTTCATTTCTGTAAAAATCTGCAATTTTAAGTAGCACTTCATAGGTATCTAAAAATTGTGCCTCTTCTTTATATTTACTTAGGTTTCGTAGATGAGTAAAATTTACTTTCTCTGTTTCTAAAATATTAAACAGATTATGATATTCCTGCTCATATTTAAGTAGCCACCATTCAATTTTATCTCTATTGTAAATACCGCTTTGAGATAATAAATTCAATTCACATATAGCATTAAAATTCTTCATCAAATGTCTTAATTGTAGTATATCACATCATTTTTATAATAATTAATTTTCCTTTTTACAATAATAGGATTACAAAAAATATCTTCACTATACTCATTTAAAGGATTCCCCACTTTATCATATTTGTACAAAATTTCACCAAAAAAACTTTCATTGTATGTATATAAGTCACTTTTAATTTTATTTCCTTGTTCATCATATTCGAAAGTTATTTTACCCAAACCAATTCCTTCAACATTAAAGTTTATTTTTTCAATCAACCTATCCTCATCATCGTATTTAAATATACTTTTCCACTCAAGTTTTCCATTTTGGTTGTATAATTTCTCTTCAATTTTTAATCCTTCTTCATCATACACAATAACTGGCTTTTTAGTAATAAATGGACTTGAATGATTTCTATTTGAGTTTATCAAATTACCAACTTTATCAAATTCAAACTCAATACCTGTATCATAAGATTCTCCCTCCACTATATTATTATCTTCTTTAGATAAAGAAAATTTATCTTCATAAATAAATTTAATCTGTCCTTTCATACCCATTTTTTCAATATCTGAGGATAAAGTTTTTTGAATTTCGTTTATGTACTCAAATTGATTTTTAATTTCATTAGATGTGTTTAATAATTTAGCTCTTGTAGCTTTTATCAATTCTCGTAAAACAGCAGGGTTTTTTTCATCACACAAAATCATCTCTATCATATTATTAGACTTCAAATGATTTGGATTTAAAACAAGTGAATCAATAAAGGAGCTTATAGCAAATTTTTTAGTTTCAATAGCCTCCCTACTATTCATACTATCTGAAAGATGTTTATCTGCTAAACCACAATAGTATGCTATTAACCATTTATTAGGATTTTTCAATTTGGCTTTAAATAGTTGCTCACTTGCTCCATAATAATCCTTCTTTCTAAATTTTCTGATTCCTTCACCATAATAACTTCTCCAGTTATTTTCCCACCAATTTTTAAAGAGGACTATTATTAGAATTAATACTACAACTATGATTATATATTTCATCATTTAAAATTTTAGTTAGTTAAACAAACTTACTTATTTTATCATTTATGATAACCAAGCCAGTACACCTAATTATCATATTTGGTAACTAGTAAATTAGGTGTTTTATAATGGATAATAAAGAGCAACTTCAGTTAGCAATTGGAAAGAGAGTAAAAAAGTTAAGAGAGGAAAGAAATATTCCTCAACAAGATCTTGCAGCTAAATGTAATGTTGAAAAATCCAATTTAAGTCGTCTTGAAGCTGGAGGAACTAACCCTACTTTATTTACTTTGAAAAGAATTGCAGATAATCTTGGAGTTAATCTTTGTGATTTAGTAAAAAATCTTCAGGAAATATAAAATACCGCTATTAATACTAATCTGTAAGAATTAAACGCATACATTATTAGGCTTAAAAAGCTATATTCTCTCTCCTTTACAAATAAACAAAAGACAAAAAGTCCCGTTTTTTCCAATTCACTATATATAGAAATGGAAAAAACAGGATTATTTTATCAATCCGTTATCTGAGAAACTATAAAAATCATCTTTCGTCAATATAATGTGGTCTAGAAGCTCAATATCTAAAAACTGACTTGCTTTTTTTAACTTCTGAGTGATACTTTTATCTGCTTCACTTGGATTTAAATTACCACTTGGGTGATTATGAACCAAAATTATACTTGAAGCATTACATTTTAAAGCAACACTAAATATCAATTTCGCATCTACAATAGTTGATGAAACTCCACCTTTTGAAAGTGGATAAATACCTAAAATTTGATTACACCTATTAAGCATTAAAATTTTAAATTCTTCTTGTAATTCAAGCGTATTTTTACACCAAGAATTCAATAAAATTTCAGCAGAATCTTTGCTGTTATTTACTTTTAGTTTCTTTTGTGTACTTGTTGAATATGAAACACTTATCTCTGAAATATTCATTGTTTTTTTGTTTAAAATCCGTACTATTCTAATTATTTTCATATACCTTTGAAAAAGAAGTTTCTTTCTGAAACACTACAGCGAAATTCTTCTCAAATTTATACACATATGGAGGATGGAGAGAGCTATGAAGTTTCTTTCTTTTGGTCCTTTTCTTTCTTTAGGCTTTTCAAAAGCTATTTACTCCAATTTACTCTTACCTTCAAGTTTATTAATATATTCCTTTATGCATATTCAGCTATAATTGATTATAAGCTAGACCATATGCAGCTATACTTATTTTCTTGAAGGTCAGTTCATACCTGAATAATAAAGTAAATCTGGGTTTAAGTTATTTTAAAACACAGCCCAATCTATCTAAAATAGACTAGGCTGTTGTTTTTTACATTGCTGGCTCTAAGATTCCATTCTTGGAAAATACATCAGAGTTAGCTATTACATTGTGCTCTTGATTTGGCTTTATAACCTCATCAGTTGAATATACCCATCTGTGGGACATAGTAATTTCTTCGCCAGTTTCCTTGACAATATATTCAAAAGGCTCACAAGCCTCTTTAACAATGCTTCCTGGCATTTCTGTGCCAATTAGCCCATTACAGGTCATCTCATCAAATGTTGAAGGTATAAAGGCTCTCTTTGCAGTAGCATAGAAGCTGCCAGTAACTTTGCTTAAAACCATCTCAATACCACCTTGCAATTCCAGAACGAAGAATGATGTTCCATCTTCCTTTTCTCTTTCTTTGTAATTAATAATTCTTACCATTGTTTTTGATTTTTGAGTTGTAAATAAATTCTCCCTGCTTAGTTCCATACACGCAACAATTAACCTCAGCTATCAACTTGAAATAATAATAGACTGCTAGAAAAAACTTTTATTTGAAAAGTGGTAGGGGGGAGTTTCCCTTCCAAAACTGAGTGGGGGTTTTGAGCAGGGTAGTTTACGATAAGACTAATATGTGTTCAAAATTTTTTCTAGATTTTTTATCCTATTTTTACCAACGTGGAAAAAAGAATAAATTACAAGGACAGTTTTATAGAATTTTTAGAAGAATATTCTAAAAGCAAAAATCCAATTGAGGTTAATTTTAGAGAACTTGTACCCCATTTAAATACAGTTGATAGAGCAACTCATATAATTCATACATATCCTGCAAAATTACTTTCCAATATTCCCTATTATTTTTTAAACAACGATTACTTTGTCACAGAAGGAGATTCTGTTTTAGACCCATTTTGTGGCTCGGGAACCGTTTTATTGGAGTCTATAATTGCTGGAATGAATGCCTATGGGAGTGATTCAAATCCATTGGCAAGGCTCATTTCAGATGTCAAAATAAATGACTATAATATTAAAACACTTGCTAGGCTGAGAAATGAAATTAAAAAAGAAATTATGCTTTTAACAGAGCATAATAAATTTCCTGATGTAGTTAATTTAGATTATTGGTTCTTACCACATATTAAAATACAATTAAACACTATACTTCTAGCAATCAATTCAATAAAAAGCAAAAAATATAGAAACTTTTTTCTACTTTGCTTTTCAAATTGTGTCAAAAAGGTAAGTCTTGCGGACTCTAGAGTATCTGTTCCTGTAAGATTGAAAATAGAACAATACTCTAAAAATCATCCATATAGAATAAAAAATGAGAAAAAAATCAACTCTTTAAAAAAAGTCGATGTAAATGAAAAATTTATTGAGATTGTAGATGCGAATATTGTTAGGTTTAAAAATAAAAAAAAAGTTATTTCGGCTAATGAAGCAATAGCAAAAATACTGTCAAATGATGCTAGAAAATTAAATCTGAAAGATAACTCTATAGATTTAATAATTTCATCACCTCCATATGCAGGAGCCCAGAAATATATTAGAGCTTCAAGTCTAAACTTAGGCTGGACTGGACTTTCTAAAGCAAATGAATTAAAAATTTTAGATAAAGAAAATATTGGTAGAGAAAATTATTCAAAATCAGAATATATAGCCTTAAAAAAGAGTGGTATTGAAGATGCTGACTTTTTACTCAATGAAATTTTTAAAATAAATCCTTTGAGAGCCCATATCGCTTCAAATTATTTATTGGAAATGACTCAAGCCATAAAGGAGTCGATAAGGGTTCTGAAGCCAAAAAAACACTTAGTCCTCGTAGCAGCTAATAATAAAGTTTGTGGTTACGAATTTAAAACACAGGATTATTTGAAACAGATTGCCGAAGCTAATGGAATGATAACTATTTGCCGACTAATTGATGATATAAAGTCATACGGTTTAATGACTAAAAGGAATAAAACAGCAAGTGTAATAACTTGTGAATGGGTGTTGGTTTTAAAGAAAAAGTAAATTGGAAAATTTAAACACAAAATATTACCAAAAGCTTAAAATCCTTAATGAAACTATTTGGGACAGAAAGACATCCAAAGTAAAAATCGATTCTTGGTTAGAAAATTTTAAAGAAGGAAAAGAAAAAACTTTTGCATTATACTTACTTACACAGTTTATATATTTTGACAGCTTTCTAGTCAAATCCCTATTGATTTCAGCATATAGAGATTTATTTAAATATAAACAGATTGAAAATATACGAAAGGCAAATGATAATACATTAGATGTTAAATTTATTGACAAAAAATTTGAAATTGTGCTATCTAAAACGAGATTTGTAATATTAGGAAATCCCTCAGAAAGCAGCGCTCACTTAATGTATATATTTAGGACAGAGAATTCAATTCCAATCGAATTGTTTATATCTGAAGCGGATATTGGAAAAAATATAGAGGAAATTGAAAATTTTGTATTCATTGATGACTTGTGTGGGAGTGGTAGCCAGGCAATTGATTATTCAAGTGATTTAATGCCCCTTATAGAAGAACACTTTCCAGATGCAAAAACATATTATTTCCCTCTAATAGCCAGTAAAAATGGTAAAAGAAATGTGAAAGATTATGCAAATTTTACAGTAGTAGATTCAATTTTAGAATTAGATGATTCATATAAATGTTTTGAAAAAGATTCAAGAATATTTATAAATTGTGATAATAAAATTGATAATGTTTTTATAAAGGGATTATGTGGCACTTATGGAAAATTATTGATGAAGGCATTAATCTTAAAGCAAGATCCACATATTGACGAGAATAATTTAGATATTAATGCAGAAAATAACAAATTTGGTTTCGACAATAGTCAACTTTTAGTCGGTTTTAATCATAATACACCTGATAATACTTTACCTATATTCTGGTTTAATGAAACTAATTATGATTGGACACCTATTTTTAAAAGGCATAATAAGGTATATAAAATAAAATGACGAACCCATTCAATATCACAAAAGCAGTAGACTATACTGATAATGAACTAAATGAATTTTGGGTAGATTTCCCTGTAGTAGGATTTAGTGATTTTATTAAGCCTACATTGGACATGCCAATGATAATTTTAGGTAGTAAGGGAAGTGGTAAAACCCATATAATGAAGCATTTTTCATTTACTATGCAAAAAATTAGACATAAAAAAGATATTGTGAATGGAATTATTGAAGATGGTTACATTGGTACATATTTAAGGTGCTCTGGTCTAAATGGATATAAATTTAATGGAAGAGGTGAAACTGATGAAACTTGGGAAACTGTATTCTCATATTACTTAGAATTATGGCTAGGTCAATTAGTACTAAATAACTTGTGCAAATTTATAAATGATTCAAAATTAGTTATTGAAAGTAAACAAATCGTTCAAGATATTCTAAATCTTTTTGAAGGAGATATTTTAAAAAGTGAAATCATCACTTTAGATGATTTAAGAAACTATTTTAATGAACTTCAAAAAAAAATTGATTACTCAATAAACAATAGGGCATTTACGAAAAAAAGTATTTCTGAAAGTGTTGAAATTTTGTTGAGTCCCGGAACTTTAATTTTCGGAATTCCTGAAATTTTGGCCCTAAAAGTTCCTACTTTTAAAAATGTGAAATTTCTATATCTACTTGATGAATATGAAAATTTCACTACGAACCAACAAAAATACTTTAATACCTTGATTAGAGAAAGAAAAAATCCTGTGTGTTTCAAAATAGGCTCTAGACGATATGGTATTAGAACAAAACAAACACTGAGTGCAGATGAAGAAATAAAATTTGGTTCAGAATATGACCAAATTGATATCGACAATATTTTCAGAGAGAATCAAAAAAATTATAAAAGATTTATCAAATCAATTTGTATTAAGAGGTTACGACATCAAAATATGAATGTTGAAGAAGAGGATTTTGAGAGATATTTTGAAGATTTTGATGAGGATAAATTAATTGCAAATGTAAAAGGTAGGGGTAGAAAGCATTTAGAAAAACTTGGCAGTGAACTCAGAACATACGGGTTTAAAAATGAGGAAAAAATAATTATTAATAATTTAAGGCATAGCTCAAATATAATACTAGAAAGAGTTAACATTATGCTTTTATACAGAGCATGGAAAAATGGAAAAAATCTGATTGAAGTCTCAGCTTTAATTAAAAAGCATTGTAATAATTATGCGAAAAACCCAACTAAGGATAGTCAACATGGAAGGATATTAGATAAACATAAGCTTGATATAATTGATTCTTTATATCGAGAAAACAATTTAAAAATTGAAAGCTATATAGGTTTTAATAATTTAATAAGAGTATCGAATGGTATACCAAGGCACTTTCTAATCACGATGAAACATATTTTTAGATGGAATGAATATTTAGAAAAGAAAAGCTTCAATTCACTAGAAAATAAAATAAGTTCATCTACACAATTAAATGCAATAAATGATACCTCTACTTGGTTTGTCGAAGATGCAAAAGTACCTGGTAATAATGGTAATCAAATTAAGGATTGCATTGAAAGATTATGCGATTATTTGCGAGAATTGAGATTTTCTAATTTACCACCAGAATGTTCTATTTCTACTTTTACTATTGACTTAAAAGTGATTCCATTTGAGATAGCTCAAATCATAAAATTTTTGGAGCAATATTCTTATATTATTAAAATTGGTTCGGGGAGAAGAGATAAAAATTTAAACAGTAGAAATCATACATATCAAATAAATGGATTATTATCTGCTCAATGGGAATTGTCATTGGCCAGAAGAGGTATAGTAGACCTAAATTTAGCGGAAATTATGTCAATTTTTATGCCTAAAGATGATGGAGATTACAAGAATATTAGGAGTAAAAATTTATTAAAATATAATGCTCCTTTTAACTCTAAATCTAGTAACCCTTCCTTATTTGATTAATTATGAACTATTCTTTTTTATACAAGAAAAAATTTGAGGATGTAACGCCAGATAGCTTATCCACTCATTTAAAATATGATTTACTTATATCAGCATATAATGAAAGCCATAGGGTAAAGCACACATTTGAAAATATTGATGCTATTGAAAAACATTGGCTGATTTTCCCTGAATATGAATTTGAAGAAATTGAAATAGTAGGTCTTAAAGGAAATTGTTTCAACTTTTCAGACTTAAAATTACAAGATGAAGATGAAATTATTTTAAACTATTTTGAAGAAAATGAACAATTAATATCCAAAGGCAATGTGGCAATAGATATTACAGGAATGCTTAGACCATATATTGTTTTTCTTGTAAGATTATTAAAAGAAAAAAAAATCAATAAAATTGATTTTATATATTCAGAGCCCCAAAATTATAAGGAAAAAGAAGATACAGAGTTTTCTCTTGATTACTCAAATATTAGAGAAATTAAGGGATGTCTTGGTAGTCCGAATCCAGAAACAAATAATGATTATTTAATATTAGGAGCTGGATATGATTATCAAGGGATTATTAATATATCAAAAGAAAAAAAAGAAGCAAAAAAAATTCAAGTTTTGGGCTTTCCTTCTTTGCAAGCAGACATGTTCCAACAAAATATTCTAAAATCTTATAAAGCGGAAGAAGATGCATCTACAGGAGAATTTGATTTAGACTCAAAAAACTTTATACTCGCTCCGGCAAATGACCCATTTATTACAGCCCAATTAATTAGCGATTTTGTAAAGGAAGTTGAGAGCAAAAAGCAAATTACAAATTTATATATCTGCCCTTTAGCTACAAAAGCACAAACTCTTGGTATGGCATTGTATTATTCAATTGAATGTGTAGATAAAGCATGTAGCATAATTTTTCCATTTTCTAAAAAATATTCAAGAGAAACAAGTAAAGGAATATCAAGAGTTTGGGTTTATACTGTCGAATTTCCATAGCATATAAAAATAAAAAGGGCTGCTAAATTATTAACAGCCCTTCATTCAACTCAAAAACCAAGAGTAACTGCTGTCACCCTCAATTGCCTTTGAGAGACCTTCAGCAAATGTGAAGGCATTCTCATTCCTTTCGAGGAATGTATCAATATAGGAGCTCTTATTGGCTCCTGTGAAAAGATTATAAACATTCCATAAGGAAATATCTCCATCTTTATTTCTGCAAAAACTTTCATCTTCATAAAAGTCCTTTGCAATTGTATTAAAATGGCTGTCTGTAAGCAATAGCTCTGGCAATTTTGCTCTTTCATCCTTAGGTAGATATTGAAAGAGTTTAGCTCTACCTATTAGCTTTGCAAATTGGCTTTCTGACAATCTTTGTTTCTCAAATTTAGTCATATAGGTCAATTGTTGGTCAATATTATAACCTTCAACTAATTCAATAATGTTGTTGTTCAATACCTCAACACTATCTGCCTTCATTTCACTACTGAAACCATCTGTGGAAATGCAAAGGTTACAACAAACCATATTTTGAAAACCAATGAAGAATTTGAACTTTTCAGGATTTTTCTTACTATACAGGTTTTCTTGATTGTAGGCTCTGACACCACCAATTGTTAATTCCAACTCATTCCCACCAATATTAGATGTTATGGATGGCACTCTTGCAATCCAAGCCATTCTTTCATAATAGGTGGTCTTTTGATGGTCTTGCAATTCTGAAATTGGTAATTGAAGTGCATCTGGTGTTCTACCTTTAATTTGATGGCTAATCCTAATGTCAGGTTTGCTGAGGTTTGTTCCTAGAACATTTGCAACGCTGGCCATAGCAGTTTCAATAAACTGACTGTGGCTAATGGTAATTTCATTGTCCTTGCTGAATACTGGTATTACACAATCCTCCTTTAAATGAGCGAGGCTAACACTTTTCGTATTAGCCTCTATAAAAGGATTCTTTTTATATACTTTATTTTCTGAAGGTAGTTCTAAATCTGGTACAGTTTGTTGCTTACCTTCATTAAAATAAATATCTCCATTACTCTGCCTATTGAGCTGTGCTACTGTTGTGATTTCCATTTTGTGAAAAGTTTTTGGGGTTAATTAATTTTTCCAATAGTTCCTTTTTAGCTAGGTATTCAGTCTTTAATGGTAACTGAAAACTAGGGTGTTCTTTATATAGCTCCATTAACTGACCTACAGATAAACATTCTTCTATTCTCTGTTTTACATCCTGTTCTTTTATAGGGGATGTACACCATTCTAAAATACGTTTACCTGTTGCTGTACTTATCAAGAATTCTGGTCTACCAGAAAACAAATTGGTTCTGTCTTTACTAGCACTTGCAAAATGTTTTATGTCAATATCAAAAACAATTGTAAACTCATAAGAAACATCATCTCTTTGTACTGCTTTTAGTCCTACTTTTTCTGGCACAAATTTTCCATCTTTTTGTTGCAGTACATAATCTTGCTTAGTTCTCATTGTTGCTATAATGTGAGCATTTGCTTGTAGAATCTTGTTGATAAATGCTTTTTGTCTTGGTGTTACCTTATTCCAATTTGCAAATGAATTGCCAGGTAGTTTTGAATGAAAATCTAAAAGCTCATCCCATACTTGGGAAATGGAATCTAAAATTATTACTTCCATTCCTGCCTTTTCACAGACCTCTATTGCTTCAATATATTTTTCTGGTGTAAAAGGTGGTTGCAATGGCAATACATTGTAATTACCTAAATGAGCATAAAGGTCTGCTGAGCCATTTTCTGTATCTATTACAGCGACTTTGGCTAGATTATCATTAGTTAGTCCTTTGGCAAGTAAAAGAGAGCTTAAACTCTTTCCACAGCCTGATGAACCTTGTAAAGCCATTTTAATCTTGGCTTGTTTTCTTTCTGATTGTCTTAATTGCATATTCTTAAGTTTTTGAAGGTTAATATTAGATTGAATAATTTTTAATTTGAATCTGTGTAGATTCAGTATATAATGAAAAAGGACCTCATTAATGAGAGCCCTTTTTATCAGCTTTATGATGCATATTTCAGTATTGGTTCTTCCAACAGTTTTGACATTGCATCGTCTATTACAGTGTCTTCGAATTCTTTTAAATAAGAATTTGTAACGCTTACATCACTATGCCCCATTGATTGCCCAATTAAATCTGAAGATATACCTGCAAACTTCAAATTTGTTGCATAACTATGGCGAATTACATAAGATGTCACATTTTGTTTTACCCCTTGAATTTTTGCAATCTCTTTGAGTTGCTGATTAAATTTTCTCAAGGTTTTGTGCTTCCTATTTTCAACTTGCATTGGAGTTAGTCTTTCTTTTAATAAAATTGGAAATACATACTCTGTAGGTCTGTTTTGCGATTTGTAGTAAGAAATTATCTTTTTAACTGGCTCAGCCATCTTTACAGTAAATCTACCCTTGGTTTTAGAACGTATATATAAAATCCTATCTCCTTGAACATTGTCCCATTTTAATTTCATCATATCGATAAAATTCATTCCCCCCATATAATAGCTAAATGCCATATAATTTCGTGTGTCAACGAGATGCGGATATTTCTCTGTATTAAGTGCCTCCATCAATTTCATTTCATCTCTAGAAATTGCCTTTTTAATTCCTTTCCCTTTAAGCTTGGAAACTTTATAGACCTTAAATGGGTAATATTTTTCATCTACTATACCTTTTTTAATTGCGTCATTAAAAAGAGCTCTAATCTCTCGCATTTTCAAACCTATTCCTCCATCTGTGTTTCGTTTACTACGTAAATAGGTTTCGTATTTATCAAGTAGGGCAGGAGTGATTTCCCTAAATACTAAATTTTTATTTTTTTGAAATTTGAAAAATGAAGTATATACATCCTTATAGGCTCTTGCATTTCCAGTTCTCCCAGCCTCATTTAAATCCGAAATCTTTTCCTTCCAAAATTCTGAAACGGTAATATTTGAAGACTTTTTACCTCTGAATTTTTCTTCAAACTGATTTAAAGTGAAATCAACATTTTCTAGCTGAAATTCTGTAATGATTCCTAGAGCTTTGTCCCATTGTTTAAGTAGCACTCTATTTCGCTGGATATGATTTTTTTCAGTTTTTTTGAATTGACTTGAATCTTTATCCCAATTGGTTTTTAAACATTCAAGTCCTAATGTGATTACTTTTATTTTCCTGTCTTTAATCACCTTTAAAACCACTGGATATAAACCTTTTATATTTGCTTTGTTCCTTAATATTATATTTATACTTGCCATAATTTATTTTTTAGATGAATGACAAATTCCAGTTATAGTAACCATGGAATTTGTCATTTTACTTTTTAAATGTTTATTAATTCTTCAAATTTTGAAATCAAACTGTTCCTTAGTATGTTTTTCGTTGTCAATAAGTCATATTTTTCAAGAAGTTTTTGAAATTTCTTTATTTCTATGGACTTACGATTTCTATTTTTCCTTATTGAAAGCTTTTCCCAATAATTGAAACTTAAATACCTTTCCAGCATTACTTTATCTAGTGAGCTATAAATTAAGTCTGAAGGTATATCGTCGATTATTGTCAACTCATCGAATCTTTTCAGTAAGTCGTTAAAAAGTTTTCTTAGACAATCCTTTTTCTTCAAATCGTGAATGTTATGCACTCCAAAAGGTTCAAAGCCCTTGCTGTTTTTATATTTTAATTCAAATCGGATTAGGTCATATTTCAAATTAAATTGCTTTGCCTTATCGTAAATTTTGAAGTAGTAATTATAATGGTTGAATTGTTTGTATTTACCCCTACCTCCAAAAAGTTCATTATGGTTGTGTAGTGTTAATCTGTGAAATATGATATTATTAGAAATTACTTCTTTTGCTGGTTTAGGTAACTTAATATTTAACCCAAACTCAATTTGTGTTAGCTTCGTTTTCTTGAGGTCTATTGTTTTACTATCTAGATAGTTTATTGTATCCACCAAATTTGAATAACCGAAGTCGTTATAATTATGGCTCTTCCCAGAGTATACCTCATTATACAGCCTATGAATTGAATTTTTCAAGTAAGCGGATTTATCATTTATGCTTAATTCCATACTCCCAATGTTTACTTTAAAGGGATACAGTATTTCACCACTGTGATATTCCAATCCAGTTAATAGTTCTTCGAAATTCTCCTCCTTGCAAATAAAGGGTTCAATAGTACTTTTATCCTTGTACCGTAGCCTTATAAAGTCAATCATAAGACTAGCTTTTTGAATTTCTAGTCAAATACTCCTCAACCTCTAGACTTGTGGAATCAATTGATTTCACTTGACCCTTCAATATCCAATTATCAATATCTTCCCTCTTGAAGTATATTTTTTTACCCCCAGGCTGATAAAAAGCTATTTCTTTAGCTTTAGTCTTTTTGTAGAGAGCTGACTTGGATATATTTAAATACTCTGATGCTTCTTCTACTGTAAAAAATTCTTTCTGCTGTGTGTGTAATTTTAATAGCAGTTCTTTGATTTCATTTAGTTCTTCTTTAATGAATTCCATAACATTTAAGTGTTATGAATGTGCACATTCGGGTTAATAATGACACAAAGAAAAGCAACAAAAAACCCTTTGTTTTCAAAGGGTAAGAGAGGATTAAGGTATAGTGTAAGGTAGAGTGTAAGTTTAGTTCAGATACTTTGATTTGAGGTCAGATACTTTAATATCTATTTTGGTTTTTTCATTTTCATTTTTTGTTTTCCCCCTTGATAAAGCTGCATAAATATCAGTGCTTCTTAGCGGCTTTCCCTGCTTGTTTAGAAAAATTTTACTTTCCTCAATTGCAGAATGAGTAAATCCGTGAAAAAATGGTTTTAGATTTTCCAAGAAATAAGCGACAATGAGATTGTTTTGAGTAAACCGGACTCTTTTTTCTAATATTGAAGGTTGGGGTGCTGTGAAAGCATTTATAAAATCAACCTCATCAATTTCATCATCGTGAATTATATCCAAGGAATATGCTACTTCATATAAATCGACATAAAAACTATATTTTAAATCTTTGTTTTTGAAAAAGGTTACATCGGATTCCTTAACAAGATATTTAAAAACTGGATGATGCTCTATAATCTTGGCATATCTATCTTTAATGCTATTTAAAATGCTCAACAACGAATTCTCAACCATAGGCATCTCATCATCTTCTAATTTATATATTCTTTTCAGAAGCGAGTTTATGTCATCAAAAATTATGTTTATAAACTCTTTTTTTGTTGTGGATATATCTAAAGAGGATATTTTATCATTTATATTATTTAGTATCGAGCTATTTTCAAAAACTAAAATCCTACTTAAAAAATCATCTCGCTTAATAATATCAGTTACAAAAATTGGCATAGCGCCATGGTCCTCAACCATTTCATCCTTCATATAATAATCATATTCTGGAATATATTCATAGCCGTTCTTCTGAAGAGTACTGTTTCCAATAAAGGAAGCCTTCACAGATTGAACCGAATTTATAAATAGCATATCGAAATAAAATGAAAACAGACTATCCATAATGGAAGGATAAAATTGGTTAGTAGGTTACAAAGTAAGCGAAAATGTTTAACCTATGTTTAACCTGTATAAAACACAAAAGCCTCTACATTTCTGTAAAGGCTTTGTCTAACTGTGCTCCTCCTCTTGGGCTCGAACCAAGGACCCTCTGATTAACAGTCAGATGCTCTAACCAACTGAGCTAAGGAGGAATTTTGCGTTAGCGGTTGCAAATATACCTATTTTTTATTTCCATCAAAATAAAATTTGAAACTTTCTCAATATTTGTTTTCCGTACTATCAGCGAGACTATAAGTATAGAATTGTTAGAGACCCTGTAAGTCCTTGAGCAGCGCAATATTTGCTGGATTTTTGCTTTTTTGCAACAGCGTTTTTGCCTCTGAAATATTGTTTTTTCTCAATAGTGATAATGCTAAATAATGTTTTATTTCTTCGAAGAAAACGCTTTCACTATCATTTCTGGCAATTTGAAGATATTTTTCGGCTTGTCGTGGATTACCGTTGGCCAAATTTGCAACGCCCAGAAAATATACTAAAGTGTCATTTTCTGGATCAGCAGCGTATAAAAGCTCCCATCTAGTAATGGCTTCAGCGTATTCTTTACGCTTGTAATTCACCATTCCGTAATAAAAATTGTAGTCTGATGAGGTTCCCATCGTAGTGGGAAGACCAGGATCCGGTCTAAAATTTGCGTCATAAACTCGTTCGGCTGAATTTCCATATTTCAAAATAGCCCAACTACTTACGGCAATTAATATTAAAAAAGATGCAGCTAGAGCCAATCGTCCGCGCGACATCCATATATTCACGGGCTCATCTTTTACTTCTTCGTGAAAATCATCGAGTGTAGGTTTAAGATTAATTTCTTCCACAGCTTGCATGGCGGCTTCTTGTTCTTTCACTGCATTCCTAAAATCTGGAAAGATTTTCATCCGCTTTTTAAATTCGGCAAGTTCGTCGGTGTCAAGATTTCCTAATAAGTATGCATCTATTAGTTCGTGATTTTCTTGATTGTTCTCTATTTGGCTATTAACTTCCATTGGGGATTGTTTGGGTCATTTTTTTTAATTGTTCCTGGCATCGATACTTTGCGTTACGTGCGGAGGCTTCATCCATTGCCAATATTTGGGCTATTTCTTTATAAGATTTTCTTTCAAAATAGAATAGCTTTAGCAATGTTTGGCAGCGTTCGCCAAGATTACTAAGGCAGTCCATAATTATTTGAATTTTTTGAATTTTATCTTCGTCAACCTCAAAATCGGGCTCATCGTATTCAATATCGCGGTTTATGAACGTAGTATTTTTGTATTTAACAGATCGCAGGTGGTCTAACCATTTGTATTTTGCAATCTTAAAAAGGTATCCATTAATTACACTTTGGTTATTAGCGGAAAACCTATCGTTTTTAATATTTCGCCACATAGCTACAAATGCTTCTTGATACACGTCTTTTGCTTGTTGCTCATTCCCGCTATTTTTAAGTACATAACGTTTCACCTTTGAAAAATTAGTTAAATACAATTTTTTCAGCGTGGCTGCGTCATTTTGTTTGATGAGCAAAACTGTTTCGTTAGCGGGTAAAATGTAAAAATTCTTTTTGTTTTCTTTATGCATTTGTTCCAAAACAATACAGAAAGATACGATATATATACAATTGTCCTATTTTTTTTAAATTTTCTGGATAAACTGACACATTTTTCGTTTTAAAGAACAAAAACTTATCTCCAAAATGTTTGAATTAACTTGAAAAGAAGCAACGTGTCCTTTTTACATATATCGTAAAAGGGAGGGAAACGTCATCAAAAATTTTCAAAAAAAATACCTCGGTGGTTTTCCGAAGTATTTTTTTAAAGTGATAAGCTAGGATGTTTTACTCAAACAACCAGCGATATATATCGTTTCCGTTGGCAAAGAGCACCAAGGCAATTAAAATAAAGAAACCTACCATTTGCGCATATTCCATAAACTTATCGTTCGGTTTACGGCCTGATACAATTTCATATAAAAGAAACATTACGTGACCACCATCTAATGCTGGTATGGGTAGAATGTTCATAAACGCAAGAATAATCGATATTAAAGCGGTGGTTGCCCAAAAGCTCTGCCAGTCCCAAACACCCGGGAAAAGGTTTCCAATGGCTCCAAAACCACCCACTTTGGTGGCTCCTTTCTTTGTAAATACATACTTGAACTGGACTACATAATCTTTTAAGGTATTATAACCAAAACCGAATCCACCAACTATACTTTCGCCAAAGGTATAATCTATCTTAGTTTGACCTAATTGTGAAATTAACTTTTCGTTTGAATATCCAATTCCAATTAGCCCTTCTTCGTTAGCAGTTATATTTAGGGTGTCAATAGTATTTCCTCTTAAAAAAACAATCTGTTTTGCGTCAAGTTTGTTTTCATCAATAATATTTTGGAATTCATCGCGGTAGTGTACTGTTTTTCCATTGATCGAAACAATCTCATCATTCGCTAGCATTCCGGCTTCTTTAGCGGGTCCAAATACCGAATCGACTGTAATTTCCTGTCGTGGGGTAAAAGCTGGCATAATACCACTTTCAAACATTTTTGAGCCTGCATCGTCTGGCACTTGTATAATCTCGATGCTGCCATCTGCGTGTTTTACTTCTACATTTGAAATATCACGAACAAAAATGTAGCGGTTTATTTCAAGTATATCATCTAAAGGCTCTCCATTTATAGTTAAAATCTGATCGCCATCTTGAAAACCGTAATCCTTAAATTGTTGTGTTATTGCAAAGCCTTGCGGTAGATCTGCATTTGTGGTAATATCTCTTCCGTAGAAATAAAGAATACCCATATAAATAACGAAGCCTACAATAATATTTACTGTAACACCACCAAGCATAATTATTAAACGTTGCCAAGCTGGTTTACTTCGGAATTCCCACGGTTGTGGTGGCTGAGCCATTTGTTCCTTGTCCATGCTCTCATCTATCATTCCGGCAATTTTTACATAACCGCCCAAAGGAAGCCAGCCAATACCATAAACGGTATCGCCAATTTTCTTTTTGAAAAGTGAAAATTTCACATCAAAGAAAAGGTAGAATTTCTCAACTCGAGTTTTAAAAAGTTTGGCGGGAATATAATGTCCCAATTCATGCAGAACGATTAATAAGGATAAACTTAAAAGAAGTTGTATAGCTTTAACAGCAAATGGAGTCATATGTTTTTAAATAGAAATTTTAATAAAATGGTCTCAATTTTAAAGCACTCATCATTTAAATGGAGGCTAAATTGATGTTGTCTAATCTTTTTCTGCTCCACTAAATAATCAATGGTTTCAGTAAAAAATCGCACAAAAGTACTCTTTTAGAACGTGCAAAAAAAATAAGCGGGTGTGTTCCCGCTTATTTATGATGCTTTTATGTTTTAGGTGAAAAGCTTACTACAACGAATTCACGAAATTTTAAACGAAAAGATTCGCGAATTTCTGGCGAAAAATTTATTGTTTCAAGATTGTCTTATTCACAACTCCCTGCTCAGTTTCTAGGCGAAAGAACAAAATTCCTTTTGCAAATTTTGAAACGTCAACTGTTTCTGAAACACCTTCGGAATATAAAACCTGTCCCAATGCATTAAAAATTTGAACCTTTTCAACCACCAAATTTGCTGGTTTTTGAAGATTAATTATGTCTGAAGTAGGGTTGGGGTAAAACACAATTTGTTGTTCGAGCGCAAATTCATCTGTACCCAAAACAACGTTGTTGTTGCTGGAAATTATGTCGTATTCTGGGTCAAAGCGAACGCTCTGCACGGTAAAGTTTACCGCGGGTTGGTAGGTTTGATTGTTTACGTTATTATCCAAAATAATATCTAATGTTTCACCTTGCGTACCGGTAATACGTAATGGCACGGGTACATCAAAATATGAAACCGAAGGATGACTTTGGGTCTGTGAAATTTTCAGATAAATACTTCCCGCATTAACTTGATTCCATTGAATAGTATATCTAGGAAAGCCTTCTCCGTAAATCCAATCACTAAAAAACTCTGAAAGATTTTCGCCACTGGCGGCTTCCATATTTCTAACCAAATCGCCTGTTTTTGCATAGCCATAGGAAAGAGCAGGGTCTGCCAAATAATCTTTCAATCCTTGATAGAAAACTGCATCGCCCAGTTTTTTCCGAAGCATATGTAACACCATTGCACCTTTGTTATAAGTTAATCTACTGCTGAAAATTCGGTTAACAGAAGTGGTGTCTTGCGCTGGAATGTAAACCGAACCATCAGAATTGCTGGTAATGGAAGAAATTTTATCTTGTCTCCAAAATTTAAAGTCTGCAGTGCCGTCAAAATCTTCAATTACCAATCCAGACAAATACGTTGCAAAGCCTTCATTTAGCCAAATATCTTGCCAGCTGCCACAAGTAACTTTATCTCCGAACCATTGGTGTGCGAGTTCGTGAGCAATTAATCCGCGGTTAAGACCACCCATAAATGAAACTGTAGTATGTTCCATTCCGCCACCCCAACCAAACTGCGCATGACCGTATTTTTCATTCGCATACGGATACGGCTCAAAGCGATCTGAGAACAGGTTCATTATATCAACGGTAACAGGCGTACTCGCTTGCGCATACGACAGGTCTTCCGGATAAACGTAGTTTATAATTTCGAAAGGATTTCCATTGTTTGCAACCGTGTGCGAATAGACCGAATAATTGGTAACGGCAATTGCAATTAAGTAAGCAGGAATAGGATATTGATGTCTAAAATGTGTGGTTTTATTGCTTCCATTTATAGTCTGTCCCATTTCTAAACCGTTTGATACAGCAACATATTCTTCATTTGTAGGGTCGAAACGTGGGGTGGTAATGTAAACATCAATCATATCAATTTTGTCGTTCAAATCCTGTTTGCAAGGCCACCAAGCTTTGGCGCCAAAAGGTTCAGAAAGTGTCCACATTACGGGATGGCCGTTATGGGTGTCTGTTTCATACGAACCAAAACCAGAACTAACGGGATTGCCCGAATAGGTAACCGACAACGAATCTAAAACGCCCTGTGCTTGCATTTGTGGAAGTGTAATAACAACTTCGTCATTATTATTCTGTGTAAAACTTAGGGTCGTTCCACGTTGAGTAACTTGGGAAACGGTCATATTATCTACAAGTTCGAAGGTTACGGTGTTTAAATCTTCTTTTGCCTCAAAATATGAAGTCACCTTACCATTTATAAATGCTTGCGATGGATTCACCGTAAATTCTAATCTGTGGTATTTAAGGTCGTAATTGCCTGTATTTAAATTTACAGGTTTGCCAAACCAGCCTGTAGCTGCTTTAGCTTCTGCTTCACTAATGTTATCTGATTGAAAATTTTGTGAAAAGGAAAAAAGAGAAACAAGAAATAAAGCGGGAAGTAATAATGTTTTCATCGTAGAAAAATATTTTAATTACAATTTAGATAAAGGAACATGACTGTCTGGTTTCTGAAAAAAGGAGAAGTCAAAGTAGAATATTTCGATATAACAATTCGAATGTTAAATGTATTCAATTTGATAGTTTTAGACCTTATTTTTGCGGGCGAATATATCTATTCAGTCTAAAATTTAACGCAATGCTTACTTTTTTCAAAAAGTATAAATTCTTCGCAGTAGTTTTATTGGTGCTATCTGCTATCATTATTAGTTTTATTTACCAAATAATGAAACCCAAAGAAGTGCTGAGAGTATTTCAACCGGCAGATGTTGCGGTAGAGCTTGTGGATACTACCCTTCAGTATGTAAAAAGGTATCACACTATTGCAGATTTTAGCTTGACCAATCAAAACGGAAAAACTATCACGCAAAACGATTATAAAGATAAAATTTACGTAGCAGATTTCTTCTTCACTACTTGCCAAACTATTTGCCCGATAATGACAGATCATATGGTGAAAATTCAGGAAGATCTTAAAAATGACAATGACGTACTTTTACTTTCACACACCGTAACACCTGAAATTGATAGCGTTGCTCAGTTAAAAAAATACGCTTTAGAAAAAGGCGTGAATGACGCTAAATGGAATCTGGTTACTGGCGATAAAAAAGAAATATATGACCTTGCCAGAAAATCGTACTTAGCTGCCAAAGATGTGCCTTATCAGGAAAACGATCTTGTACATACTGAAAATTTTGTATTGGTAGATAAAAAGAAGCGCATTCGCGGTTTTTATGACGGTACAGATCCGGAAGCCATTGAATCACTTCTGCACGATATTAAAGTCCTGAAACTGGAAGATTAATCGTAAAGCGCAAAATTTTGAGCTAATTCGAAAGCTATATTATCAAGCTAGTATGTTTGTTTAACCCGTATTTACAAGGTTTTTGAAATCAAAAATAAACTTTTAAAAACATTGAAAATAATTCTCAATTCTGAGTTCCTCATTCTAAATTAAATCACTTACTTTTGCGTTGTTTAAAATCAATCTAAATAAAAAGACGGTGATTACAATCGCTTCATTGAAAAAAGGCCAACGCGGCATTATCAAGGAATTTTCTGTAGATGTAGTTCCTTTGAAACTATTAGAAATGGGCTGCTTACCTGGTAATGAAGTGTGTTTGGTTCAGGTTGCGCCATTCAACGATCCGCTATATTTAAATATAAACGGAAGCCATCTCGCCATTCGCAGAGAAACGGCTTGTATGATTGAAATTGAACTGATTTAATTTTTAAAACATTCCGCCGTCTACCAAGCGGAGCCTAAATACGGTATTTGAGCTGCGAAAAATAACAGCCGTTCAGTGAATTCGAAATTAGGTTATTGAGCTAGTCGAAATATGGCAAAACACATAAACGTTGCACTTATAGGAAACCCCAATACCGGAAAAACCTCTGTGTTTAATCGGCTTACTGGGCTGAATCAAAAAGTGGGTAACTATCCCGGCATTACCGTCGAAAAAAAACAAGGCACTTGCAAATTTGGTCGTGCTTGCAAAGTTCACATTCTCGATTTGCCAGGAACTTATAGTTTGAATGCATCTTCGGTAGACGAAAATGTGGTGATTGAATTACTACTAAATAAAAACGACAAAGATTTTCCCGATGTTGCGGTTGTAGTAGCCGATGTAGAAAACCTTAAAAGAAACCTGTTGCTTTTCACCCAAATTAAAGATTTGGGCATTCCAACAATTCTCGCCATAAACATGTCTGACAGGATGAAACGGAAGGCAATTACGCTGGATGTAGCATTGCTGGAAGAAAAATTACAGACTAAAATTGCACTTATCAGTTCCCGAAGAAATCTTGGATTTGATAATTTAAAGGAATTGATTGAAGGTTATAATCTGCTTTCTACAAAACCTTGCTTGAACGCTTCAAATATTTCAACTGAATATTTTGACCGTTTGCGAAAGGCGTTTCCCAATCAAGATCTCTACAAATTGTGGTTGGTAATAACGCAAGACGTAAATTTTGGAAAATTGAATCGAAATGAATTGAAAGGGGTTGCATCTTTTCAAACGGAATCTGTTAGTAACCTAAAACGGCTGCAGCAGAAAGAAACCATTGCTCGTTATAAATTTATAAATGAAACATTAAAGGACACGCTTCACGTAGATACTGCAAACGCCAAGGATTTAAGAAGTCGTTTGGATCGTGTATTGACTCATAAAGTTTGGGGATATGTGATATTCTTCGGAATTCTACTCCTCATTTTTCAAGCTATTTTCGATTGGAGTGCATACCCGATGGACTTTATAGATAGTTCCTTCGCTTCGTTAAGCGAATGGGCAAAAAACACTTTACCCGTAGGTGATTTCACAAATTTAATAGCTGAAGGAATTATTCCGGGCTTGGGCGGAATTGTAATATTTATTCCTCAGATAGCATTCCTTTTTCTTTTCATATCTATTTTAGAAGAAACAGGCTATATGAGCCGCGTGGTTTTTTTAATGGACAGAGTAATGCGCCGTTTTGGACTAAGCGGAAAAAGTGTAGTGCCGCTCGTTGCAGGTACTGCCTGTGCCATTCCAGCAATTATGGCTACCCGAAATATTGAAAACTGGAAGGAGCGTTTAATAACTATTTTAGTTACACCTTTTACTACTTGTTCTGCGCGTTTGCCAGTTTATTTAATAATTATTGCTTTAGTAATTCCCGACACCCGCGTTTTGGGAATCTTCAGCTTGCAGGGACTAACCCTAATGTTTATGTACATTCTGGGCTTTGGAGCTGCTATTTTTTCGGCATACTTGCTCGATAAGATTTTAAAAATCCGTTCCAAAAGTTTCTTTGTGGTAGAAATGCCCAATTATAAACTTCCGCTACCTAAGAACGTAATTATTACCGTAATTGAAAAAACCAAAGCATTTGTTTTTGGAGCGGGAAAAATAATACTCGCCATTTCAGTCATTTTGTGGGTGCTGGCATCTTATGGTCCTGGAGATTTCAATAACGCCGAAGAAGTTATACAAGCGAAATACGCTTCGCAAAATCTTTCAGAAGAAGAATTTGAGATGCACGTAGATTCCTACAAACTGGAAAACTCATACATTGGTCATATTGGTCACGCTATTGAACCAGCGGTGCGTCCTTTGGGTTACGACTGGAAAATAGGGATTGCGCTAGTAAGTTCTTTTGCCGCGCGCGAAGTATTTGTAGGCACCTTAGCCACCATTTATAGCGTTGGTAGCGACGACGAACAAACCATCAAGAATAGAATGGCGGCGGAGGTTAACCCAGTTCTGGGAGGGCCACTGTTTAATTTTGCCAGTGGGGTTTCACTGTTATTGTTTTACGCTTTTGCTATGCAATGTATGAGTACCCTCGCCATTGTAAAACGCGAAACAAACAGTTGGAAATGGCCTATGTGGCAATTATTTGTGATGAGCGGTATTGCTTACGTTGTGGCTTTAGCTGCTTATCAATTTTTGAAGTAGAATAAAAATATTTTTAGTTATGCAAACAGTATTAGTATTAATAACCTTCGCATTCGCCGTATTTTTTATGATTACAAAATTTGTTTGGAATCCATTTAAAACTAGCAAAAGTTCATCGGGGAAACCTGGCGACCATTCAGATTGCGGGAGCTGTAGTTTGCATTAAATTGCAGATTCCTTTGCGAAGTAATTCTCCTTTGGGAAATAGCTGGCTATTGAGTATCTTTGCCGTATGCAAACAATATTAGTTTTAGTAACCTTTTCTATTGCCGCAGGCTTTTTGCTTAAAAAGTTTGTGTGGAATCCTATTTTTGAAGCGCGTCAAAGCTCAACTGGCACGCTAGATGGCGGGAATACCAAATGTGGGAAGAAAGACTGTGGTTGCCACTAATCTATTTATTCTATTTATTCTTCTCTTCACAAATTAACAACACGTAGCTTTTATTTCTTCCGTTATCTTCGGAGGTAGGATATGGCGTTAATTTTAAGCCATTAATTGCAAATTTTTCAGAACTGTAAAGATTGGTGTTAGCATCTTCGCCCGCTCTAGTTGCTCCAAAAATCAAGATTTTTTCTTCAGTTTTTCCGTTTGAAGTTACCGATACCTTCACTTTCGCGCGTCCAGCCCAGATACAATCTACTCCTGTAGGGCAGCGAGAATCTTCTACAACTTCCATAAAATTTATAGAAACACCCTTCATAACTATAGTTTCGCCTTTTGGCACTTTAACTACAATTTTAGGGGTTTCGGCTGAATCGTTTTGCCCAAAAGCAAAGGATGAAAAAAGAATGATGACTGCTAAAAGTGAATTTTTCATTGTTTTGTGTTTTTTCAATTTTAAAGATAGTATAAAAAACAGTGCCAGAAAACAGGGGAAGTGAAAAACGGAAAAGATGCTAGCCCCTAAAAAGGAAAAAATCTTCTTTCATCGGTTCGATTTTTTCATCTCTATTGTTGATAATGTATTCCAATGATTTTTCGGTGAATGTCAATCCCTTTTTAGTGAGAAATACCACATCGTTTTTTATTTCAACGAGGTTGTTTCTTTCGGCCAAATCCAATACCGTTCTGGCTCGTACCGCTCGCCAATTAATATGTTCCTGTAAGTGATTTATATGTCGTTCGCTTTCTTCCTCATGGCGGTTTAAGTGTAAAAGAAAAGTAATAAGCGATACTTCAATACGCTGTTGTTTTTGACGATACAGCACAGATATGAGTCCCTTTTTTGGAGCGAATAAATAAACCATTAAAAATATAACTCCCAAGGTTGTGGCGATGGAGCCAGAGATGGAAGCATCGAGAAAATGGGCTACCCAATATCCCGAAATAGCCGAAAACACCCCGAATAATATAGAAAGCCCAATCATTTTTTTCAGATCTTCGGTAAGCAAATAGGCTGTCGCGGCGGGCGCAATCATTAAAGCAACAACCAATATGGCGCCAACGGCATCGAATGCGCCAACAACGGTAATAGACGAAACAGACATAAGTCCGTAATGCATAATTACTGGTGAAATACCTAATGCCGAAGAAAGCCCGGCGTCAAAAGTGCTTACTTTTAATTCTTTAAAAAACAACACTAATAAACTCAAAGTGATTAGTAAAATGCTTCCCATTACCCACAATGATTTTGGTCCCCAATCTGCACCAGAAATCATTAAGCGATTAAATGGAGAAAAGGCAAGTTCTCCTAACAAAACGGCATCAACGTCTAAATGTACATCATTTGCGTTTTTTGAAATAAGTATAACTCCAATACTGAATAACACGGGAAAAACCAGACCTATGGCGGTGTCTTCTTTAACCAGTCCAGTTTTTTGGATGAATTCTACCAAGACGACCGTGATAACACCGAAAAGAGCCGCCAAAAGAATAAGAAGTGGTGAATTTAAATCTTGCGTTACAAAAAAGCCGATAACAATGCCCGGTAAAATCGAGTGGCTTATCGCATCGCTAATTAGAGCCATTTTCCGAAGCACCAAAAACACCCCAGGAATGGCGCATGCCACTGCCACGACGGCTGCAATAATTTGAATTTCCAGTTGCGGATTACTCATTGCCTATTTGTTGATTATACATTTCTTGTGCTTGTTTATAACCTTTCGGGGTCATTGCCCATTGCTGTCCATGGATTGCTATCCAGCCTTCATCTTCTAATTTTTTTAGTGAACCTCTTGTATATCCTTGAAAATTATTCAGGATACGAATGGCGTGCGGATGCGAAATATTTTCGTGATCCTGCACAACGCCATACATAAACTGAAGTGTTTTCATCAGTTTTAAGTCGGTGCGGTTTTTTCGAAACCTAATTTCTCGAAATAAAAGTCCTCTCTTGGGAGAAAATATAAAAGAGAATAATACAAAGACACCAGCCACTAATACAATTACAGGTCCAGTAGATAGATTTTTTTGGCTCGCGCTAATGGCTGTGCCAAATACTCCCGAAAAGGCACCAAAGAAAGCTGCCAATATAACCATTTTTCCTAGGTTGTTTGTCCACTGTCTGGCTGCGGCAGCGGGAGCCAATAAAATAGCACTCATAAGTACAACACCCACGGTTTGTAGACCTAAAACTATAGCCAACACTATTAAAAAGGTTACTAATACATCTATAAATTTAGTGTTGAAACCTAGGGTTTTCGTGTAATCGGCATCAAAGAGAAGTATTTTAAATTCCTTCCAAAAAAGTAGCATTACAACAAGTGAAATTCCTGTAACAATAATCATTAATTGTACATCGCTTTCTACAAGGGTTGCCGCTTGACCAAAAAGATATTTGTCTAATCCAGCTTGGTTTGCATTCGGCAGTTTTTGAATATATGTTAGCAACAACATTCCAAAACCGAAGAATACAGAGAGTATTAACCCCAGTGCCGTATCACTTTTAAGATGCGTTTTTGAGGTAATTCCTCTTATCCAAAACGTACCCACCAATCCGCTTACCAAAGCTCCTAATAGTAGCACTCCAGAATCCTTAGCACCGGTAATTAGAAATGCCAGCGCAATTCCGGGAAGGGCAGCGTGCGAAATAGCATCGCCCAATAAACTTTCTTTCCGAAGCACTGCAAAACTACCCAACATACCGCAAATTGCACCCAATACCGCCGTGCCCAAAGTAATGGTACGCAGCGTATAGTCTGTCCAGAGTAAGTTGAAATATTCGGTTATTGACATTTTTTTAGTTATTAGTCGATAGAATGTAGACGGTAGTGTTTATTAAATAGTATTCATTTAATTTATAGTTACAACTCATTTACTCACCTCTCAACTCTCACCACTATTTATTCACTGCAACCTTATAATTAATACCATAGGTCTTGGTTAAATTGTCATCATTAAAAATATCTTTCACTGGGCCGGTTGCTATTTTCTTCACGTTTAAAAATGTTACCCAATCAAAATATTCTGGTACAGTTTGCAAATCGTGATGAACAACTACGACCGTTTTGCCTGCTTTTCGCAATTCTTTTAAAATATTAATAATAGCAATCTCGGTAGTGGCATCAACGCCTTGAAAAGGTTCATCCATAAAATAAATGGAAGCATCCTGTGCCAAAGCTCTCGCCAAAAAAACACGTTGCTGTTGGCCGCCGCTCAATTGACTTATTTGTCTGTTTTTATAGGAGAGCATTCCCACTTTTTCCATAGACTCTAAAGCAATTTTTTTCTCCTTTTGGCCAGGACGTTTTATCCATCCCAAACTACCGTAAGTGCCCATCATAACTACATCCAAAGCTGTTGTGGGAAAGTCCCAATCTACACTTCCTTTTTGGGGTACATAGGCTACTAATTTTCGCTGCTTCTCATAAGGTTTTCCGTAAATAGAAACACTGCCGGCAATAGGTTTTATGATGCCCAAAATTGTTTTTATCAGAGTAGATTTTCCTGCACCATTCGGGCCAACAATCGCCATTAAAACTCCTTCGGGAACTGACAAGTCAATATCCCATAACACGGGTTTGTAGTTATAGGCTACGGTAAGATCGTCTACTTGTACTGCCAGTTTTTGATTGTCCATGTTTTATTGTTTAAACCTTATTTAAGTGCATTTACAATAGTGTTCACGTTGTATTTAAACATTCCAATGTATGTGCCTTCTTCGGTTCCCAAATTTCCTAATGCATCGCTATAAAGAGTACCGCCGATTTCAACAATATGATTTTTTGATAGCACAGATTCTCGCAGTGCTTCAATGGTTCGTCTTGGTACGGAGCTCTCAACAAAGATGGCTTTTATGTTATTTTGAATTATAAATTCCGAAAGATTTTGAACGTCTTTTACACCAGCTTCAGTTGCAGTGGAAATTCCCTGCAAACCAACCACATTAAATCCATAAGCCTTTCCGAAGTAATTAAAAGCATCGTGAGCGGTAACTAAAATACGTTTTTCTTCGGGCAAAGTCGCTATAATTGCTTTTACTTCACTCTCAAGTGAATCGAGTTTTGCTTGATATATTTTATTATTCTCTAAATAGCTTTGAGCATTTTTAGCATCGGCTTTTGAAAGTTCATCTGTAACTATCTGCCCAAACTGTTTAAAGAATTGAATGTTGAACCATACGTGCGGGTCGTAATTAGAAGCAAAATATTCTGAAGGAATTAGCTCGTTTTTAGGAAGCCTATCGCCTAATGAAACGGTTTGCTTTGAACCTTCCATTTTTTCAAAAATATCTACCAATTTTCCTTCTAAATGAAGCCCTCCGTAGAAAATAATATCTGCTTCATAGAGTTTTGTTACATCGCCTTCACTTGCCTTATAAAGGTGTGGATCTACTCCGGCTCCCATCAATCCTTGTAATGAAATGTGCTCTCCACCAATTTCTGAAACTAAATCTGTGATCATGGTCGTTGTAGTAACGACCTTAATTTTTCCGTTATCTTTTGAAGCATTTTTGCAACCAACAAAAAGAATTACAGTAATTAAGAATATAAATTTTTTCATTTTTATTTTTTTTGAGGGGAACGTGCTAATATCAGCATGTTTAAAGCGTTTGAACATATAAATTATCTGCCACGGTTTTCGATATGAAAGACTGATCCTTTCCAACTAAAATCACCATAGAACCGTCGAAAAATTCCTTGCCAAGAACTGTAATTTTGGTGCCGATGCTAATTTTCTTTTTATCGAGATATTGCAAAAATTCTGCGCTAGATTCTTTTACACCCACACACACGCCTTTTTGATTTTTTTCTATTTCGGAAAGTAATTTCTTTTCGGTGCGCTTTAATACGCCGTGCTTATCAGGAATTGGATCGCCATGTGGATCAAAATCTGGACTGCCCAAAAATTTGTCGAGACGGGTTATAAGCTCGTCAGATTTAATATGCTCTAATTGTTCGGCTATTTCGTGAACTTCATCCCAGTGAAAATTTAGTTTTTCAACTAAAAACACTTCCCATAAACGGTGTTTTCTTATAACATTAGCCGCAATTTTTCTACCCTTCTCGGTTAATTTCGCGCCTTTGTAGCGTTTATAAACAAGCAGTTTTTTCTCGGCCAGTTTTTGTACCATATCTGTAACCGAAGATGGTTTTGTCTCCATGCTTACAGCAATTGCATTCGTACTAATATCACCGGCACTTTCATGTTCTAAATGAAATATTGCTTTTAAGTAATTTTCTTCAGCTAATGTAAACATAAGTACAAAGGTAAAAATATTTTTACACATACCTATATTTTATTTTTAGGCAAGTCTAAATATTTGTGTTTAGCTGAAAGATATTTGCAAAAAAAAACCTAACAAGTCATTGAGACCCGTTAGGTTTTGTTTGAATTTACCGAATACTCGGAAGCTGAGAGATACTGAAGCTAGAACCCGCGCTCTTTCTGAAGTTGCTCGTAAGCTTCCTGCACTTTATTGAACTTTTCTTCGCCTCCTTTTTGATGCGCTTCGTCCATATGCTGTAGTTTATCTGGATGGTATTTTTTGACCATTGTTCGGTACGCTGTTTTTATTTCAGAAGTCGTTGCTGTTCTGTCAATCTCCAAAATTTTGTAGGCGCTGTCCGGATTTTTGAAAAACATCGCTTTTATACTTTCAAAATCGCGGGCATAAACTCCTAAAAATCCAGCGATGCGGTTTATTTCATTTACTTCGGCGGTCGAAACGCTGCCATCGGCATTTGCAATACTGAATAAAAAGTGAAGAATTTGCAAACGGCTTTCGTAACGCGTTCTCTGGCTCAAAATGGTGCAAATGGTTTGCGCAGAAATTTCACGATTCTTAATTACTTCATTAAAAACTTTGAAAGTTGCATTCGCGCGCTCCCGTCCATAGGCTTGCACAAAATACTGACGTACGTAATCTAGTTCGGTCTGGCTTACTTGCCCGTCTGCCTTAATCACTAAAGAAGCTAGCGATAGTAGGTTCAATTCAAAATCTGCAGGCGTAACTTGCTGTTGCGAAGACCCGAATGAAGTTTGGAAGGTTTTACCTTTTACGCTAATGTTGTCTAGTAAACTGCCTATAATAAAACCAGCGACAGCACCTGGAAATCGATATATAAAATAACCAAGAACGGCTAATAACCAACGAATCATAAATTTGTAATTTTTCTTTTTAAGCGGCGACAAAGGTAACCATTTAAAGTGCTAATTTTCAAATGAGGAATTCTAAAAAGGAAAATGTTTTGTCGTTTTTTGGCATTTACCCCGTGTTATTTGGGAAATATTTGAAATTTTATCCTTCTCAAAATTAGTATCTTTGCAGTCAAATTTTATTACACTTTAAATATATAATATTATGTATCCACCAGAACTAGTAAAACCAATGCGCGAAGACCTTACGAATGTAGGTTTTTCCGAACTACATACAGCAGCTGACGTTGCAACAGCATTAAAAAATGAAGGAACAACTTTAGTGGTTGTAAATTCTGTTTGCGGTTGTGCAGCTGCAAATGCGCGTCCGGGAGCAGCAATGTCTCTAGACAATAATAAAAAACCAGATCATTTAGTAACCGTTTTTGCAGGAGTTGATCGCGAAGCTGTTGATGCTGCAAGAGCGAGTATGGTTCCTTTTCCTCCAAGTTCACCGTCTATGGCGTTGTTCAAAAATGGCGAATTGGTGCATATGTTAGAGCGCCATCATATTGAAGGCCGCCCAGCACAAATGATAGCCGAAAACTTGAAAGGAGCCTATAACGAATATTGTTAAGCTGTTAAGCTAATTTGTTATGAAGTTGAGTAAACCGCTGGTTGTAATTGTAGGTATCTTGGCATTAGGAGCTTTAGGTTATAATTTTTACGAAAATCCGAAAGTTTCTTATTTGTTCGGAAAAGAAATCAGTGATTGGTTGTATAGAGCGTTTTGGATGTTAATTGTTGCATTATGCGTTTACAATTACATTCAAATAGATAACAATACCTTAAAGAACAAATCGAAATCGAAGTCAAAAACTAAATTGAAAAATTAAAGTTTTCAAAACTAGAGATTGAAATAAGCAAATGGAAAAACCGTCTTTTTTAAGGCGGTTTTCTTACTTTTGAACAATAATGAAGGCACTCTCAAAAATTATAAGCTATCCTTTTTCAGTATTGTTTTACCTACTTTTTGGTTTAACAATCTTGGTTTTTCATCCTATTCAGTGGATTAGTTTTAACTGGTTTGGTTACAATGCTCACAAAAAGACAGTTGATTGTTTTAACTGGACGCTGTTGCGGTGTTTAAACGTTTTAGGAACCACTTTTCACGTAGATATAAACGCCAATATTCCAGAGAATGTGCCTATTGTATTTGTTTCAAATCACCAAAGCATGTGGGATATTTCACCTTTAAGCTGGTACCTGCGGAAATTTCATCCCAAATTTATTTCGAAAGTAGAATTAGGCAAGGGCATTCCTTCTGTTTCCTTCAATCTACGTCACGGCGGTTCCATTTTAATAGATCGCAAAAACCCGCGACAAGCAATAGTTGAATTGGTTAAATTTTCAAAATATCTTCAAACTTTTAAAAGGAGTGGGGTTATTTTTCCTGAAGGAACCCGAAGTAAAACTGGCGTTCCAAAACCTTTTCGCAAAAGTGGGTTGCAAACACTTTTCAAAAAGATCCCGGACGGATATGTGGTGCCCGTTACCATAAATAATTCGTGGAGGCTGCAGCGCCATGGCATGTTTCCCATACAAATGGGCGTGCGGTTAGAAATGATTGCGCATCCCGCCATAAAAATTGCAGATTACGATTTGGAAATATTAATTGATAAAGTGGAAGAAACAGTTACATCAAAAGTTCATAAATAATGGTGTCATTTACTGCTGAAGAAATAATTCAGAATACAATTGCTTTCGTTAAAAATGAATTGCAAAACGCCGAAGGAGGCCACGATTGGTTTCATATTGAACGGGTTTATAAAAATGCATTGCTCATTTCCGAAAGCGAAAAAGTAGATAAAACAGTTGTTGCCTTAGGCGCGTTGCTTCACGATATAGCCGATTCAAAATTTCACGCTGGCGACGAAACTGTTGGCCCAAAGAAAGCCCGTGAATTTCTGAAAACACAAAATCTTTCTAGCCACGAAGCGGAGGCCGAAGAAATTATTGAACACGTTATAAAAATTATTGAAAATATTTCTTTTAAAGGAGGGAATAAAGAGCAGGAATTTCATTCTATAGAATTAGACGTAGTGCAGGATGCAGACAGATTAGATGCGTTGGGCGCTGTTGGTATTGCTCGTACTTTCAACTATGGCGGCTTTAAAAATCGGAAGCTTTACGATCCAGATATTAAGCCGAATTTGAAGATGACTCCTGCCGAATATAAAGCTTCAAATAATCCAACTCTTAATCATTTCTACGAAAAACTACTTCTTTTAAAAGACCGTATGAATACTGAAACTGGAAAGCGAATTGCCGCAGATAGGCATACGTTTATGGAAGAATTTCTGGAACAGTTTTATGCAGAATGGGAAGGTAAAAATTGATAGATATTTTCTTTTTTCTTATCATTTTCAAAATATTTTTATCGTTTTAGCGGCTATACTTCACTTATTCCAAACGATTTAAAAAAACATTAAGTAATTCTATTTGTAATAATTTACTTAAATTTAGTCTTTCAATATTATTTATTAAACAAATCAGTCTCCTCACTTGACAAATTAAAAACTCCACTCTTTGGAGGATAATTAAATTGTATAAAGTTTGGATTATGGCAGATACTTCACCAGAAAAGGTTCGCATTTTCACTTCGTATGCACACGAAGATGAGGAGCTAAAAAATGAAATGGACAAATACCTAAAGGTATTAAAACGCTCCGGAAAAATTGAAGATTGGAACGACAGAGCACTTATTCCTGGGCAGGAATGGAATGCAGGTATTATGGATGAACTGCGGAAAGCCAATGTAATTCTACTCTTAATTAGTGTTGATTTTAATGCTTCAGATTTTATTTGGGACAAAGAGTTAGCAGAAGCCATGCGTCGTCACGAAGAGGGTAGCGCATATGTGGTGCCTATCATTCTTAGAAACTGTAAGTGGACTTCTTTGCCTTACGCAAAACTGCAAGCGCTGCCTCGAAACGCCCGCCCAATTTTAGATTATCCAGATCGCGATGTCGCTTTTACCGAAGTAGCAGAAGGAATAGAAAGGCTTGTAGACCACATTATTGCAAATTAATTGATTGTTCAAGTTTACTTTTTAATTCATATTAAATATCTAACTACTAACCATTAATGTAATTGAAAATGGCAACCAATAAATCTGAAACAACCATGGAAATAGATGCAATAAATATCTATTTTTTAGCCGCGCCCGAAGATGAAAAACAGGTTATGGCAATTAAAAAATATCTTACGCCTGTTATAAGAAGTTCAAAAAGACCTATTGAAATTGAAAACGATTTTGAAATTCCACCCGGCCAAGATGTAGAAGAGTACAAACAGAAATTATACGAAGCAGAAATCGTTATAGCCTTTATAAGCTCAGATTTTATTAATGACGATAAAATATATTCCCGTACGCAAAAGGTAATAGAAAGATACAATAGAAACGAAACTATTATGCTTCCTATTCTGGTGCGCAACTGTATGTGGAAATCTACGCCCTTTGTAAATCTCGCCCTATTACCTAAAAATTACCAGCCTTTAAATAACAAACAATTTTGGAATAGTGAGGACGACGCACTTACTGCAGTGGTGACAGATATTTATGAGTCTATTGAGAATTTTACCTATGAAAGTCAGTTAGAATTAGAACAAGCTGATCAAAATGCAACTGAGGTAGGGGACGATGTGCATATAAATAAGGCGTCCAATGAAAATGAAAACGTTGAGCCAGTAAATAGAGGGGAAAACCCGATTGTTGAAGAAACTAGAGCGAAAGGAGAATTCACAAATGCTAAACAGAAATCCTCTAAAGCAAAACCTAAGAATATTAACAATGTAGCCATGGACGTAGAATGGCGGCAGAAATATTACAAAAACGTACTGTGGAAACGAGCCCTAGCGTATTTTCTAGACAATATAATTACCGCTATTCCCGCTGTGTTATTAGCCTTTGTATTATGGGCAATTGTTTCGGTATCGCTTTATCCTGATAACCCTGAAGACGTGTCAGACACTGAAGCAATATTTATGCTTATATTCAGTCTATTTTTCTACTTTATTATTTGCGCTTTTTTCGAATCGTCGAAATATCGAGGCACATTTGGCAAGCAAATTTTAAAGCTCGAAATTACAGATAGAAGCGGACACCGAGTTTCTTTTTTTAAAGCCTTTTGGAGAAATATCTTCCGTTTGTTGACAGCCTATTCGTATATTTTGGTTATCCCGTTAATTATTCAAATTTTTACTTTTATGAAAACTCGAAAGTTGTTTCACGATCAGATTTCATTTACTGTGGTTGGTGAAAAAATAAAGAGCTGAAATATCTGTATACTATAAATAGTAATGCCGATGCTTTATGCATCGGCATTACTTAATTTAAAGAGGATTTGAATGTCTTACTTTTTAACTGAACCTACTTTTTCTACTTTAAGATGTTCAGCAAAGAAGCCCATCATCGCGTTATATAGAGCTAATTGGTTTTCTTCTTTTGCAAAACCGTGACCTTCGTCGTATTTAACCATATATGGTACTTCTACGCCTTTTACCCGGAGTGTTTCAACTATTTGATCTGCCTCGTTAATGTTAACTCGGGGATCGTTTGCACCTTGCACTACAAATAATGGTTTCGTTATTTTATCAACATGTAATGCTGGTGAGATCTCGTCCATAATAATCTTTTGTTCAGGGATATTTGGGTTGTACCAAATTTTGTAAAGCAATTCACGATACTTTTCCCAATATGGAGGAATTGTACCCATAAATGTATGCAAGTTGCTTACGCCAACATAATCTACTCCACAAGCATATTTTTCTGGCGTTTTGGTCATTCCGCGTAAAACGGCATAACCTCCGTGACTACCTCCGTATATTGCAACATTGTCTTTATCTGCCCAGCCTTGCGCTATTGCATAATCTACTCCGTCTTCAACGTCGTCCATTGCTTTACGGCCAATTTCACCAAAACCTGCTTTTAAAAATGCTTTTCCGTAACCACCCGAAACTCTAAAGTTTACGTGTAAAGTAGCATAACCGCGACTTGCAAATAACTGCGCCTCCGGATTGAATCCCCAAGTGTCTCTTATACCCTGCGGTCCGCCGTGTGGATTTACGATTAGTGGCACTCGCTGTCCTTCTTTATAATTGGCTGGCAACGTAATGTAACCGTATATAGTTAACCCATCGCGACTTTTAAATTTGATAGGCTTCATTGTAGCCATATCTTCAGCTTTTAAATGTGGCAATAACTTGTAAAGTAAGGTTACTGTGTTTTTTTCAACATTATATAAATAATATTCGCCCACAATTTTATCGCTCGTTACAGCAACCATATATTGAGACTCATCGTCCGTTTTGCCTAAGGTGAAGAATTGCTTATCTCCAAATTCCTTTTGCAAACGCGCATAGATTTTTTTGTAAGTATCGCTAACTGGAACAATTTCAGTTTTCTCTCCCGTATAGCTGAAATAATCTATTTCGTAATTTCTCTTTCTGGAAAGTGATACGCCCGAAACATCAAAAGTATCATTGCTGAAAAGCGTTTTAATTTTTTTATTCGTCTTTAAATCATACAATTGAATTTCAATTTTATCGTCGTCTAAATTCGAAATAACATAGGCATCATCTGGGTTTTCGGTATTTGGATTGAAAGAAGTAATTCCAAAAGTATCTCCAAACTCAGTAAGCTTTACACGCTTAAATTCTCCATCAATTTTATATAACAATTCCATATTTATACCGTCAACAATTCGGTTAATGGCACGAAGATTTCCTTTTCGGTCAAAATCGTACGAGCTTACTGGTGGATCGCCAGCTTTTACAGTATATAATTTGGTGACATCACCTGTATTTATGTTGAGCAAATACGGTTCTTCTTGTTGCAGATTATCTTTGTTCATCTGTACAATTACGTGGTCGTCGTCTTCTTTTAAAGACTCAATAATATTTACTTTAACGCCTTCGTATGGAGTTAACTCTTTTTTATTTTGGCCTGTAACATCTACGCCAAATACGTGATGATTTTCGTTACCTCCTTTGTCTTGCAAGTACAAGATTCTGCTATTGTTTGCCCAAAAATAGCCGCGGATTACATCTTCTTTTTGCTCAATAAGTAGCGTTTCTTTTTGGGTTGCGGTTTCCTTTAAATACAAATCGCGTTCGCCAGTTTCTCTTCTTTTCATATAGCTTATAAACTTGCCGTCTGGGGAAAGTTGGAAGGAGTAAGCTTCTGGTGTTTTAAAGTAATCGGCAACGTTGTATTTATAATCGCCTTTTGCTTTTGCGACTAATTTCGCCAATTGTTCATCGGTTGATGGTAAGGCTGTATTTCCGGGTTTTGATTTTATGGTTTTCTTCAATGTAAGTGGATATTTCTGTCCCATTTGTTCGTAGGTTCCTTCTATAAGTTCCCCAGAAACTGAACCTGTATAGGTCAATCCCATTTTGGCCGAAGAAATGGTAACATTTTTATCCTGCAAAACTACAGAATCGAGTTCTATTCCACTTGCTCCTTGAGCAGGAACATCGAGCGTTGCGCTATAACCATCGGCAGTTGGAGTAATATTAAAAATAAGTTCCATTTGCATGCCCTGTACTTCCAAAGTTCCGCTGTAGGAACCGTTTAATTCTTGAGCGTTTATTGATCCTGCTAGAAAAAACAACATTGTTACAAAAGATACTCTGATTAGTTTATTCATAATTGTCTGGTTTTAAACATTAGTTTCAAAAATTGGTGAAATGTTACATTTTTATATATTTCCCATGGTAAAAATTAATGTTTGAAATAGTTCTGCCGTTATTTTTAGCAAGCACTATTAGGCGGGGAACCGCAGATATATAACAGAGAATATTAAAACAATTTCATCTGTGGATTTTTAAGCTGAAGAAAGTGCGATGTATCCAACGGCAAGGTTTTTCGATCTTTTAAATACTTTTTCTTGGCAATTGCCATCGTATTTTTTACCTGCTCGCTAATAGTACCTTCGCCTTTCATCCGGCGTCCCCAATTGCTATCGTTGAGGTTTCCACCATGGCATTCCGCAATTTGGTTTAAGATACGCTCCGCTTTATCGGGGATAGTTTTATGCGCCCAATCTTTAAAAATTTCTGCAATCTGTCCGTTTAATCTTACAATGGCGTAGCTTACATCTACCGCTCCAAGTTCTGCCACTTTTTTTACCAAAGGAAGAATTTCGTGGCTGTTCAACGAAGGAATAATTGGCGCCATCATCACCCGAACAGGAATGCCATTTTCTGAAAGAATTTCAACAGTTTTAAGACGTTGCTTAATGCTCGCTGTTCGCGGCTCCAGCAATCTGCGTGTGTCTTCGGAAAGGGAAGTAATAGAAATGTTGACTGAAATAATATTCAACTTCGCCATTTCTTTCAAAATATCCAGATCACGAAGTATCAGTGAATTTTTTGTAATGATGCCCGTTGGGTGCTTCCACTTAAGCATTACTTCCAAACATTTTCGGGTTATTTCCATTTTGCGTTCCAAAGGTTGGTAACAATCTGTATTTCCAGAAAAAATGATAGTTTCTCCTACCCAATTCTTCGACGTTATTTTTTCTTTTAAAAGTTGTGGCGCATTTCTTTTGAAGAGGATCTTTCGTTCAAAATCTAATCCTGCGCCATAACCCCAATATTCGTGGCTATTTCGGGCGTAGCAATACACACAGCCGTGCTCGCAACCTTGATACGGATTTGCAGAATAGCCCATTCCAACATCTGGGCTATTTACTTTATTTACAAAGGTTTTCGGAAAAACTTCAATGTAGCTTGTTTTGTTTTTGTCTGCTTCTTCACCTTCAGCTTCACAGAAATTTAAATATTCATCCAAAACTTCGTGGCTGTTTTCGAAGAAACGGTTGTGTACATTTTTCTGTGCGCCACGGCCTTTTAAAACATTATCAGACATAAAAAAACTTTGAAGGTTTTGAATCCTCAAAGTTAATTATATAATGGAAATAATCCATTTTAATTTGGAAATAATCCTGATTATTCAATAGCTTTTTTAAACGCCTTTTCACCTCCAACAACTGGAATTTCAATTGTGGTTTCGTCAAGATCAACAGTTAGAATAGTTCCCGGTTTTGGCAATAATGTGAATTGATTATCGCTCGAAAAAATCATTAAACCTATTTGTTGCCCAGCTGGTATTACTTGATCGTCGGGAATTAAGTCGAAAGACATTTCGTAAAATTTCCTAGGTTTTAAAGGAGCACTCTCGGTTATGGATTTATAATTCTGAGGGTCTGCCCAACCGCGAGTGATAATATTATCTGTTATTTTTGCGTTTGGATCTTTGTTCCAAGGCAAGGAAACCATCCAAACAGAGAGGTTAGCGGCTGGTTTGCTACTCGCCAATTTTATATTCAGTTTTGAAAGACCTGAAAGATGTAAATCTTCTTTTAAAACGGGCGTTACAAATAATAATCTGTGAATAGAATTTGGAAGTTGCGCGAGTGAATCTCCAGAAAAATGATAGTCATCTCTCAACATAGCTTGTAGTTGAACTGTACTCTTCTTTTTGATAGCCAAAACCCCTTCATTTGGGGCTGTAGAATTTAGATGAAGCGAAACTTTTTCAGCCTCCGGATTTGGGTAATTGGTGTATGCGGTTGGATTGTCATTATCGTCATCTTCGCGTACAATCCAAGCTTTTGGCCCATTTTCAATCCCGTTGTCAATTCCGAAAAGATATTTTGTAAACCATTTGTTCATCATCGATAACGGTGGTGGTCCGCCGTGACCTCTTTGATGGTAATAGATTTTTACCGGAAGGCCCATTTCTTCGGCTGCTTTGTAAATTCTATAACTGTGTTCCGGCATTACGTTCCAATCGTTAAAACCGTGCGCCATAAATAATGCGGCTTTCATTGGTTTCATATCGTTTAAATAATCACGTCCTGCCCAAAACTCGTTGTAATCGCCTGTTACGCGATCAATGCCATTTATTATTTCGTCATCGCGGTATTTCGCATTGTTGTGTGCTCGTTTAGATTCGTCGCCGCTGTGGATAAAATCGTATAGCACATCAACATCTTCGCCTAAATATCCGCCCGGCGAACGCACCAATCCATTGGAACGATAATAGTGATAATATG
The DNA here is from genome assembly GCF_058068205.1 of Aequorivita sp. IT1282. Taxonomy (NCBI): domain Bacteria; kingdom Pseudomonadati; phylum Bacteroidota; class Flavobacteriia; order Flavobacteriales; family Flavobacteriaceae; genus Aequorivita; species Aequorivita sp. IT1282. The sequence continues at coordinate 414,423 of NZ_JBYRHR010000002.1, forward strand.
AAGTATTTGGTGCAATCGGAATAATTGCTTCAAGCCCTTCAACACCTGTGGTTGCGGCCGCCAACGGAATTGTACCGTTATACGAAGTACCCGTCATTCCTACTTTTCCAGTAGCCCAATATGCTTTAACTTCTTCGTTTCCGTCGGGTGTAGTGTAGCCTTTTGCACGGCCGTTTAGCCAATCGATTACTGCCTTTGGCGCTAAAGATTCGTTATCGCCACCTACAGTTGGAGAGCCCTGCGATAGTCCCGTTCCCGGTGAAGAAGAATGAACAACTATAAAGCCACGCGGCACCCAAGTATGAATCTGAGAGTTAGAAATTATGGGCCGTTCTTCGCGTCTAGTTACAGACGGATGAACTATCTCCTTACTTTGTTCGCCTAATTCGTGATGCACATCGTAAAATGCTCCTTCTGTTTCTGGTGCAACCCCCGCAAAATATGGACTAGACTCATAAATAACGGGAAGTTTTAAACCGTCAGTTTCGGTTTGTTTCGGTCTGGTAACGTCAACGTGCATGCGGTCTGGCTTGTTGTCACCATCAGTGTCAAAAGTGGTTTCAACCCATAAATCTGTACGAATCCAGTCTGAAGCATTTTCAAAAGCTGGAACAATTTGTGCTTCGCCATCTTTAAACCAAGGCTCGGCTTTTTCTTGGGCTATTGAAGAAATAGTCAATAAAAAAGCGGCAAATAATAGAAAGTATTGTTTCATAATTTTTAAAATAGAATTTCTGAATAGAAATCTCTAAAGTTAAGAATCTTACTGAAAGCTAAAGAGCTTTAAATGAAACAATTTAGAATTAAAAAGCTAATTTCACCATCATTAGTTTGTTATTGCTTTCGGCATTTCAAGAAATAAAAGAGCCCTTCGAATTCTCGAAAGGCTCTTTTGCTTTAATATTTATACTCAGACTGTATTTGTAAAAAACAGTATTCAAAGAATTTATTTTACTGAATATTTAATTTCAGAAATTGCTTTTTAGATTTTTTTCTTCCTATAAAAACCATTTCGCTACCATCTAAGGCAGTATGAATACCCTGTTTCACGAAATAAGAAACATCAGAATCATCCGAATCTACAATATTCTTAAAGGTGTAATTTCCGTCTTTATCAATTTTTATAGCGTACAGATTGGCTTTTTTCATATTGCCTTGTTTAAACTCGATACGGTCGTTGCTAATCTTTCTTATTTTATCTGAACAATTGATAAAAAGATAGGTGTCGTCACCGATTACAGAAGAGGTGAACGACAAATATTCAATTACTGCACCCGAGGTTGATTGCCGTTTATTGATGTTTCGTGCCCACAACAACTCGCCATCGCGGCTCATTTTTACGGAAACAATATCATTAAAATGGTAAACTGTAGTAGTACTCATTCCTCCATTAGGACTTGAATGCGTATGTACGGTGATGTAAAACTCCTCTGCGTTCAGCACGATATCTTCTTTATCGTTAATAAATGCACTTCTAAAGCTTAGGTCTTTAAGTTCCTTGTCTTTTACTTTCCCGTATTTATCTTTAATAAAATCTTCAGAAAATGGCATATAACTTTGCTTCGTAATTGCAAGGGTTTCAGGATCTAAATTAAAACGACAAACTCCTTTGTAGCGATGATCATTTTTTTCGGAATAAAAACCCGCACAGCTAATGCTATTTTTGCCACGCACGGTGAATAGGGAGCCGATAAAGTTTTCATCGGGTGAAAAACTCACGCTTTTTTCATCTGTAGCTGTAATTTTGTGAAGTTCGTAGTTATAGTTTGCCTTGCCTTTCTTTTTTGATCTGGTAGAATTATTTTCAAACACTTTTCCCAGTAAATAAATATTTCCCGTTTCATCGTCAACGTCTATATTTTCGTACTGAAAAAGCCTGTCTTTTATATCTCTTTTAAATTCCCGATCAAAAACCGGATTAAAATCTTTGTCGTAAACATACAGCCGCTGTGTTTGGGCTTCTTTATCTTTTATGTCGAAATTCACACAAAAGAAATTCTTTTTCGCTGAAAAAGTAACTTCGCCAAAAGGATTGGAATCCATTTGGTCGAAACCATTACTGATAAAAAAAACGCTGAGACCAATACCAAAATATTTTTTCACTTCGTCTTCACTCAAATAAAAAAGCGTTCTTTTTTGAAAATCGAAACTGCTCAGCGAACTTTCAAGAATATTGAAATTAAAAGTGTCTGCCTTTTTATCGTGCAAGGTTTCTAAAATAAATACAGTCCCATTATTTATCATGAGACCTTTTATTTCGTTATTGTCAATTTCAAGCTCCGTTTCCTTTACTTGATTTAAATTAGCGTCATAATGGTCAATATAGTACCCTTTTGGCATTTGAAGCATGCCACCTCTGTATTGACGAATTGTAATGAAGCCTCCCTGCCCATCGCTTTCGGAGTAAAGGAGCGTGGTGTTTTTCTTATCGTCCTTAAAAATATCGCTTGTAATTGCCTTTATTGAAATATCTTGGGCGTAGGTAAGAGATGAACCTATAAAAATTAAAAGAAGTAGTATTTTTTTCATTGATGGTTAGATTTGGTTAAAAGATTGCCAAAGTACAAAACCAAATCAGATTACCAACTAAAAAGTTCTATCGCCCAGGGAAATCAGCCTTCCTTTTATGAAGAAACGCCTGAGTTCCTTCTTTAAAATCCTCAGTACCAAAGCAATTGCCAAATTCTTCAATCTCAATATTAAATCCGTTTTCGCCATCTTCATAATTTGCATTGATGGCTTTTATTGCTGAAGCGATAGCAACGGAAGAGTTTTTCATGATTTTTCCTGCTAATTTTTCTGCAAATTCAAGAAGTTCCTCTTGCTTTGTAACGTGGTTTACTAAACCATACTGAAGTGCTTGATTTGCATCTATCATTCCGGCGGTCATAATCATTTCCATGGCGCGGCCTTTGCCTACCAATTGGGGTAAACGTTGAGTGCCTCCGTAACCAGGAATAACGCCTAGCGAAACTTCGGGAAGTCCCATTTTTGCGTTATCGGAAGCAATACGGAAGTGAGCCGCCATTGCCAATTCCAATCCGCCACCAAGCGCAAAACCATTTACAGCTGCAATAACGGGTGTAGAAAGATGAGCTACAAAATCGAAAAGTAATTCTTGTCCTTTTGCCGCTAGTTTCGCACCTTCTTCTTCCGAAAAATCTGCAAATTCGCTAATATCTGCGCCAGCAACAAAAGCTTTTTCGCCGCTCCCGGTAATGATAATCACTTTTGTTTTCGAAGAATCGTCTGCTTCTTCAAATGCATCGCGCAATTCCTTGATTGTATCGCGGTTTAGTGCGTTTAGTTTTGAGGGACGGTTAATGGTAATTGTAGTAATTGCACCGTTTGTTTCAGAAAGTATATTTTCGTATTTCATTTTGTATTTTTTTTGATATTTTATGTGCTCTTTTTACCACGAATACTCGAATAATATGTCAAGTCGAGCGCAGTCGAGACCTAATATATTATATGAAGTTCAAAGAAATTGATGCTTCGCCGTTTCGTGAGTGGTAACTTCACAAAGCTACTAAAAACCTTAAAGTATTGTAGGAAATGAAACTTTAAAAGTGGTTTTTTCTTCTGATGAATCAAGTGTTATTGAGCCGCCGTAAGTTTCAACAATATTTTTTACCATTCCAAGACCAAGTCCCATTCCACTATTTTTTGTTGTGAATTGCGGTTCAAAAATACTCGTCCTATTTTCTTCGGGAACCCCAATACCATTATCGGTAACTGAAATATGTATCATCGTATTTTCAATTTTTACGATTACATCAATTCTTGGTTCTGTAGGGTTTTTCTGTTCAATAGATTGAATACTATTTTTCACCAAATTGGTTACCACACGAATTAACTGCGTTCTGTCAAAACGAGCGCGAATCGTGTCTTCTTCCGAAAAGAAATAAATATAATCTTCATTAAAAATATCTAGCGCCAGCTTGCTTATTTTAACCACATTTAGCGTTTCATCCTGCTGTGCCGGCATTTTTGCATAGGTAGAAAATGCTGATGCAATAGAGCTTAAAGTATCTATTTGCTGAAGCAGCGTACTTGTATATTCCGCCATTTTATTATCGATATCGGCATCGGCACAATCAAATTTTCGTTGAAAACTTTGTACCGTAAGTCGCATTGGCGTCAATGGATTTTTAATTTCGTGCGCCACTTGTTTTGCCATTTCGCGCCATGCTGTTTCGCGCTCGCTGACTGCAAGTTGGGCGGCACTTTTTTCGAGCTCGTCTATCATCTGATTATAACTATTTATCAAAACAGCTATTTCTTGGGGTGTATCGCTAATGTAGATTTTCTTATTGCGAGTGTCAAAACGGGTTTCAGAAAGTTTATCGCTTATTTCCTTTAACGAACGAGTAATGTATTTTGAAAGAAAATAGGACATTATGGTTGCAACTAGCAACATAAAAAAGTAAGCTATACCAAGCCTATACATGTATTCGGTAAGTTCTTTGGTAATAAAACCGTCATCTTCAATATACGGCAAATTGAGTATTGCCAACGGTTTAAAATAGCTATCCGTAATGTAAGTGTAAGACGATTGGTATTCTTGCCCATCTTCCTCAAACTCTTTTATATAGCTTTTTGTAGGCGAATTTTGAAGTTCGCTAAGCGCGTTCTCGTTTATCTTTGGCGAAGCGGGTTCCTTAAAAAACGAAGGTTTTGATGATTTTAAAAGATTACCGTTAAGATCGTAAAGAAAAATTTCGAGACCGTGAATATCTTTTATTTCGTAGATTTTATCCTTAAATATTAGCGGTATTTGCTCCGTTTCAACTGGATATGTCGTTGTTTTTAATATGTAATTTATGTTTTCGCGAATAGCGGCTTCTTTCCGTAACAAGCGATCGCGGTGATAATCTTGCGCTTCTTCTTTATATTGATAAACGGTAACAATAGCAATAAGCACCGATGCTCCTAAAACTAAAAGGAACAGGGATAAAAATATACGAGTGCGAAGTGATTTTTTGTAAAAGTACATTTACATGATTTTGAAGAAAGAAAGATAGCAATAATTAAACCGCTTTAATTCTGAATTCTGAATTCAGAATTATGAATTTTTTTTCTCTCGAATTCTTTTATAGATTTTATAACCCATCATCAGTAAGATGGCAAAAACGATAATTCCGACTGTTCCATAAATCCAGTTTGTTCCATCTTTTAGAATCACTAAAAAAACCACGGCAAATAGAATGATAGTGGGCACTTCGTTAAAAAGACGCATATAGTTTGATGTATGTTTCACCACACCGTTTTGAAGTTCTTTAAAAATTTGGTGACACTTAAATTGGTAGATTACTAACACCACAACGAAAACCAGTTTTACTTGCATCCAAGCATCGGCAAGAAAAAAAGTGCGCATGCCAAGCAGCCAAATTCCAAAAATAAGCGCCAAAATCATACTTGGCCATGTAATGATATTCCATAAACGAGAAGCCATTATTTTAAGTTGGGCGCCCAAAATTTCTTTGTCGGGAGAAGGTTTTTGGGAGGCTTCAATTTGATAGACGAAAAGGCGGACAATATAAAAAAGCCCGGCAAACCATGTGATTACAAATATTAAATGAAGAGATTTTATATAGGGATAGTATGCTTCCATAAATGGTAAAGGTAAACTTATTTTGGTTTCTGGTTTGGATTTCGGTTAGTGTGGAAAATAGAGGAAATAATTATTAATTCTTCAATGCAAGAATAAATTATCAGATGCGGAAAACGTTTCATTACTATTTCATAAAAACCATTTTTATTCTTTTTAAACAAATATGGGTTTTGCTTAATTCGTTCTATTTCGTTTTGCAATTCTAAGGAGAAAAGCCTTCCAAAACCTTTTCTACGGACTTCGTAAAATTTCTTGACTTCCAAAATTTCTCTTCTTGCTCGAAGAAGCAGTACTATTTTATAACTCTTCAAACAATTCCTTTTTAAATTCTTCCCAAGAAACCGCTGTTGCATTTCCTTTTAAGAAATCTTCCAATTCAGCTTTCAGCAAATCATAATGCTCTTGGGGGACATTAGAAGTATATTCTGTTTTGTATCCAGTGTCAGCCTCATTTACTTTTGAATTATCGTATTGCGAAGGTGGTGGCCCCACTAAAAGCAGCAATGCTTCCAACAATAAATCGTTGTTTTGGCAATTTTCAATTTCTGAAATCAGCGCTTTTTTTAGGTCTTCGGTTTTCATGGCATTTTCCTTTTCGATTTACAAAAGAACTATTTTTTAATGAATTTTTTGGTGATGTTTCCTTCGGAAGAAGTAATAGTTATAAAATACATTCCCGCTTTTAATGCTGAAACGTCTATTTCATTCGAAATCATATTTTTCGTTGAATTTATTATTCTTCCGTTAATATCTGAAATTGAAAAAGATTCGAAATCATTAGTAGCCGATTGAAGAATCAATTTATTTTGGGCTGGATTTGGATAAATCTTCAAATTGGCCAAACTATTTTCATTGACCGATAATAATTGATTGGAGAAATAGGAAATAAAACCTGCATAGGTTTCATACTCAAAATATTCTACCCCATCGGTGCCCGTATATAAAGTACAACCCATAGGTGGATTTCTATACATCAGATCAAACAATGCATATTCCACTGGTCCCGGTGGGCAATTGCTCTCATCTTGTTGGTAGTTTTGAGATTGTAATTTAAACTCATAATCTTCCCCATTTCCCAAAATAAGATCCCCGCTTATTAAGGCACAACTTTCAATGCCCGTATAGGTAAAATCTGGGTTTATGGTAAATTGTGGCGGATTAGGACCACTATAATAAACCCGATCGCCTAAATCTGCTTCCGTCATATACAGATACCAAGTTTTAAATAACCTTGCATCCGGTACTGGGGCTGGTTCTGTACTAAAATATGCCCAATTAAAATCTGCATCCCTTAGTGATAAGTATTTATAACCGTTTCTCTCGTTATAATTATATGTGAAGGTTTTGGGTTCATGGGTTGGAGTGGTTAAAATTTCATAGAAATAAAGGTCTTCATAATAACAATTAGGTTCTACGCATTCATGTAGGGTAACGCCACTGGAATGTAGTGTCAATGAATTACCGTTAAAATTTGCTTCAGCATTCAACATATTAAATATTCCACTAGCTTCCACATAATAATCGCCGGAAGTATCATAAATGGTTAGATTCGGGGATTCTCCATTTGGGGTAAAATAAAGATCGTCGGTTTCAATAAATTTAAGATTGAAAGTCTCATTCAACATGCCAGTAGGCTGGGCAAATGAAGTCAGGACTGAAAAACCAATAGTGAAGAGAAGTAAAACATTTTTCATAACTGAAAGATTAGTAATTAAATATACTAAAATTTCACCTTTACTCGACAAGTGATTTCCGTATCTGTTTTTTCAGATTTCGTGCAAATAAAAAAGCAATGGGAAGTCCCATTGCTTTTTAAAAAATAGACAGTTATTTTTTTATTGAATTTCTGCAGAAAAACTTCCAGCGGTTATTTCATACGTAACGTCTGGGTCATTTGGATCCAAACGTTTTGCAGTAAAACTGAATGTACCCTCAACGGTTCCTGCATTAAGGTCGATGGCCGTGATAGTCAAAGTGCCAGTTTCTGCGGCATAATTGTTTGTTGCTCCTCCCAAACTTGGGTTATACATACCCACAAAGTCTGAAGCAGCACTATACGTCCCGACAGTTAATTGGTCTGAAAAACTTAATGAAAGATTTTGATGTGTGGTATTGTTGTTTGCAGATATAACGATGTTTGTATCTCCTCCAAAAGTAATTTCCAAGGCAGTAACACTGTCAGCATTCAAATCATTCCCGTCAACTTTTGCTACAAGCGTACTGTTGCCGCCAGCAATTGTAGTTGCAAGTGTAATATTATTGAATGCCCCATCAGTGATTTCAACAGTTTCAGTAATAATTACACCATTACCATCTACTGAATCGCGAATAGCTCTAAAACTAAATGTGCCACTAACGGTTTCATTGTCTAAATCTATATTGGTAATATTGATTGTTCCACTTCCTCCTTCGGCAACCGAACCATAAGCGTTTTCACCAGCTATCATATAAACAGCACCACTTTGGGCATTTCCATCTGGGCCCAAATCAAAAGTACCTTCTTCAGCATTAGACACGGATATCACGATGGTTTCTCCAGTTGAAGGCTTTATTGCGGTAATATTAAATGTTCCATTATAAAGAGTGGCGCCCACTTGGGTTGAAGCTTTAAATTCGTTGCCATCAACTTTTGCAACCAATTCTCCGTTTGCTGCACCATTATTATCGCTAGAATCATCATCACTACTACAAGCAACGGCTAGTAAAGTTATGAAGGCAATAAGGCTAAATTTCATCAATTGTTTTTTCATGATTTATTTTTAAGGTTTTTACGAATCGATAAATATAGTATTTTATCCTATATAAGATTGTTGCTAAAAATGAATAGAGGAAAGTTAATTTAAATGCTAGAAATAGCAAGTTATACCAACGTCTTTCGAATTTCCTTATTCAAAAAATAACCGGTTACAATGGTTGAAAGAATATCGGCCGCCGGAAAAGAAATCCAAACACCCAATTCACCAAAATAATACGGAAGAATAAAAATTAACGGAATAAAGAAAAATCCTTGTCGCGTTAAAGTGAGCAGCAACGCGGGAACAGCTTTCCCAATAGCCTGAAAATACGCCGAGCCAATTAACTGAATTGCAATAACCGGGGTTGCTGCAAATACCCAACGCATATAATGGGGTGTTTCAGAAAGGATGGCGGGATCATTAGTAAATATTGATACAATGGCTTCGGGGAAACTCATAATTACAATAAAAATAACAAGTCCCAAACCACCTGCGTATAGAATTGCTTTGTTGATGCTTTCGCGAACGCGAGTAAACTGGTGTGCGCCGTAATTGTAACCTGCAATCGGTAAAAATCCTTGGGTAACACCTAAAACAGGAAAGAGTGCAAACATCAACATTCGGGCGATAATTCCATAAGATGCTACGGAAGATTCTCCACCAATATCGAACAAAATATTATTCATTAAAAGATAAGTAACACTCACTACAGCTTGTCTGGCAAGGGTTACAAAACCGAGGGCAGACATTTCCTTTAAAATGGGTAAATCGAGTCCGAAATGTGGCAGTCGTATTTGCAGTTCAGACTTACCGCTTAAAAAGAAGTAAAGCACATACAGAAAACACAGACCGTAAGAAACAGTCGTAGCCCAAGCGGCGCCGGCCATTCCCATATCAAAATGATATATAAGAATGTAATCTAAAATAAGGTTCCCTACCGACGGAATAATCATGGCAATCATCGCGAACTTTGGTTTCCCTTCGGCGCGAATTACATTGTTGCCCATCATACAAAGTGCCAAAAGTGGCACTCCATAAAGTACAATACGGTAATAAATTTTTGCGGGTTCAAAGATGTCGCCCTTTCCACCAAAGGCAGGAATAAGTTCGTTTATAAATATTAAACCGAAAACTACCATTGCCGTAGAAAGCAACAGCGTTAAAGTAATTTGATTTCCGAAGGTTTTTAAAGCGCGATCTTTATTACCAGCACCCAATGCTCGCGAAATCATAGAAGAACCACCAATACCAATAGCCATTCCCAGCGCAGCAATAAAGAATGAAACCGGCAAAACCACATTGATTGCGGCAATAGCGATGGAACCAATCCAGTTGCCCACAAAAATGGTGTCCACCAAAATATTCAGCGACATCACTAAAATACCAATGGAAGCTGGTACAGCTTGTTTTATCAAAAGGCTACCGATGGGTTCGGTGCCGAGGGCCGCTGATTTATTATTCATTGTTTATTATTATTTTCTATTTCTTTCAAATTAAATTTTACCCTAATAAAAAATAACAATAGATAATTCTTAATAATTAAGCAATTGCAGTTTTTACATCCACGATGCGCCATTGATCTATCCAGCCAGTTACAACTTGTGCCCAGTCATCGCGGTCGTTTAAACACGGGATTACTGTAAAATCTTTACCGCCTGCTTCGTGAAAAATTTCTTGACCTTCCATCGCAATTTCTTCCAAAGTTTCTAAGCAATCGCTTACAAAAGCTGGGGTTACAATTGCCATTTTCTTAACGCCGGTTAATCCCATACGTTCAATAGTTCTATCTGTTGGCGGCTTTAACCATGGGTCAAAACCTAAACGCGATTGAAAGGAAGTGGAGTAGGTTCCAGCTTGTAAATTCAACTTTGCTGCAACTAATTCAGTGGTTTTTAAACATTGATGGCGATAGCAAAACTCGTGTGCCGGAGATTCCGTGATACAGCAGCTGCCGTCAATTTTACAATGACTTTTTGTAATGTCGCGCTTATAAATGTGTCTTTCTGGAACACCGTGATAACTAAACAAAAGATGTTCGTAGTCCAGGCCTTCTAGTTTTTCTCCAATACTTTTGGAAAGTACTTCAATGTATTCTGGTTTGTTGTAAAAAGCGGTAAGCGAAGTAATTTTAAGCTGAGGAAAAAATTCATTTTTAAGTTCTTCAACTCTCACATCAATAGTTTCGGTAGTTGCCATTGCGAACTGCGGATACAATGGAATAGTTAACACTTCATCTACGCCTTGATCCACCAATTCCTGCAACCCTTTTTTAAGAGTCATGCTGCCATAACGCATTGCCAAAGCAACGGGTACAGTTGTTTTTTCTTGAATTTTTTTCTGAAGTCTTTCTGAAAGTACAATTAATGGCGAGCCTTCGTCCCACCAGATTTTTTGGTAAGCTTCGGCAGATTTTTTAGGGCGCGTATTTAAGATAATTCCGCGAACGATAAAAGCACGAAGCATAAACGGCACGTCGATTACCCGAGGGTCCATCAAAAATTCATCTAAATATTTTTTAACATCTTTAGGATCGGTGCTGTCTGGCGAGCCGAGATTTACTAGGAGTACTCCTTTCATAAGGGCAAAATTTTAAAGAAACAAAATTACTCTTTTAAAGTTGAACCTTCAAAAGGTGAAGCGGTATTTAAAACTATAAGCGTATTGTTAAAATTTATATTTTGTAATCTATTATTTTCTAGAACAAACAAAACCCCCAACATTTTCTTTCTCAAGGAAAAGCGGGGGTTTCACGAAGGAACAATCTAATAAATCTATTAACTAAAAATGTATCTAATCAAAAATTCAATCGTACTCAACCTAAACTAATTATTAACTCAACTCTAATTTAATTCTGTAATAAAATCGGCTTTCGGAGTGCGCACTTTTTTCATATTTACCAACCAGTCTTCCGCTTCATCGCGATAGCCCAGAGTTAAAATTAAAGCACTTTTCAATCCTTGTTCTTTTAAGCCTAATAATTCATCTACTGCTTCGGGAGTAAATCCTTCCATCGGCGTTGCATCTACTTTTTGCTCGGCTGCTGCTGCAATTGCCATCGCGAAAGAAATGTAAGCCTGTTTTGCAGCGTGATTTGCATGCCAGTCATCACTTAATGGTTCATACAAGCCCCAAAGTTTTTCCTTGTAAGCATCCATTGTTTCTGGAGGTAAGCCGCGTTGTTCCAAAGTGTATTCGAAAACAGATTCTATTCTGTCTAAAGTATACCCGTCCCAAGCTGCAAACACCAATACGTGCGAAGCATCCAAAATCTGACTTTGATCCCAAGCCACAGGTTTAATTTTCTGCAGAAGGTCTTTGTTTGTGATTACAAATATTTTATAAGGCTGAAGCCCAGAGGAGGAAGGAGCTAATCGTGCAGCTTCCAATATATAATCTAATTTATCTTGCGGAATGGTTTTGCCATTCATCTTCTTTGCGGCGTAACGCCACTTTAAATCTTCTATTAAATTCATAAGTGAATTTTCTATTGTTGGTTATTTAATTTTTCTAATAATTTTTCGGCAACCAGTTCAGAAGAAGCTGGGTTTTGACCAGTAATTAATAGACCATCTTCTACGGCGTACACTGCCCAATCATCACCTTTAGAATAAATACCGCCATTTTCTTTCAGCATATCTTCTACTAAAAATGGAACAACATCTGTTAGTTGCACGGCTTCTTCTTCACTATTAGTGAAACCTGTAACTTTTTTGCCTTTTACTAATGGAGTACCATCTGTATTTTTTGTGTTTTTAAACACTGCTGGAGCGTGACAAACTGCTGCAACTGGCTTGTTATTTTTATAGAAAGATTCAATAAGTGCAATGGAGTTTTTGTCTTCTGCTAAATCCCACAACGGACCGTGACCTCCTGGGTAGAAAACTGCGTCGAAATCTGCTTGATCAACCGTTTCTAACTTTACGGTATTGGCAAGAATTTTTTGAGTTTCTTTGTCATTATTATAACGTTCAGTTGCTGGTGTTTGTGCATCTTCTGTTTCACTATTTGGATCTATCGGTGGTTGCCCTCCTTTAGGCGAAGCAATAGTAATTTCAACACCTTTATCCTTTAATAAGTAATAAGGTGCAGCAAATTCTTCTATCCAAAATCCTGTTTTTTCACCCGTGTTTCCTAATTCTGAATGGCTTGTTAATACAAATAATACCTTTTTCATCTTTTCTTCTTTTAATGTTTTTGTTTCTTCATCTGTAGGTTTGTTTTCTTGTGAGTTTCCACAAGAAGCAACCAAAGCGGCGATTATCACCGTTAGAAATATCAATTTTTGTTTCATACTGAATAGTTTAGCGTGCAATTTTTCTAGTAGTGCAGCGTATAACATGCTGCTTTTGCAATGCCTTTTTTAATTGAAACAAAGTTACGCTGTATAAACCACAAAAAAATTGACCTATGGTAATAAACTACCCTTGAACCAGTTCTTTACGAATACGGCTAAGACTTTGAGTTGTTATGCCCAGATAGGAAGCAATATGGTAGTTTTTAACGTTTTGCTCAATGTTGGGGTAGGTGTGAATGAAATTTAAATAACGCTCGGAGGCAGATTGCGCTAAGTTGGAAATAATTCTTTTTTGAAAAGAAGCGAAGGCGCGCTCCATCTTTTTACGGAAGTAGGATTCAAGATGCGGCATGGCATCATAAAGCATTTCCATGTCTTGTTTTGAAATTTTGAATAGAGTTGCATCTTGAATGCACTCAATATGCATTACGGCAGTGCTGCTGTTAAAGAAGGCGGTATAATCGCTAATCCACCAATCTGCAATCGCGAATTGCACGGTGTGTTCTTTTCCTTCTGGATCTATATAATATGTACGCATACATCCACTAACCACAAAATATTGATCATAAACCTGCTGTCCTGCTTCTAAAAGAAGGCTGTGTTTGGGAAGTTGTAATTTTTTAAAAGTGCGCGCTAAAAGCTGGCTTTCTTCGGGGGTGAAGGTAAGGTCTTTAAAAATGATGGATATAATTTCAGTTTCGGGTGTCATGAATGGAGTTGGAAATGTAAAAATACGCTAAAGATGAGACATGAGTAATTGGTAGTACTTTGTAAATACTATGCATTCAACCCCATCAAAAACTTTTTGGGCGTAGTGCCAAACCTCTTTTTAAATGCAGCAATAAAATGGCTCGAGGTGCTATAGCCCACTTTTAATCCCACTTCGTTTACATTGTGCGATCCTGTTGCTAAAAGTTGGCGCGCCACTTCCATTTTATAATCGAATAAAAAACTGAAAACGGAATCGCCATAAATTTGTTTAAAACCTTCTTTTAGGCGGTTTATAGGCAAGTTTATTTCGTCTGCTAATTCTTGCAGCGTGGGTGGTTCTGCCATTCTCGCAATCATTATTTCTTTTGCCTTTTTTATTTTAACCACATTGTCTTCGTCTGCTAAAAACGGACATTGTTCCACATCTGCATCTGCGGGCCGGTTGAAATACAAACTCAGTAATTCGTAGGCTTTCGCTTTAAAATACAGTGGTTTTATTGTTGGATGCAGGTTGTAATTCATCAATTGGTTGAGCACAATTGCCATAGATGGCGAAATGCGACCATCTTTATAATATTTCCGGTCTTTGTTTTCTTCACTTAAAAAAGTAATATAATTTGCTTCAGTAGAAAAAAGACTGTGAAATTTATTGATAGGAAGCAAAACAGAAATCACCCAAGAATGCTTTTCCAGCATAATGTTCATGGGCAAATCGCGCTGTGGATTATAGAGTAGTAGCGAGTTTTCTTCAGTAATTGGAAGCGTGTAACTGCCTTCATTAAAAAGAAAGGATGCGGCTCCTTTTATACAAAAGTGAAACTGAATGAAAGTAGAGCTCACCTCGCGCATAAAAGTTTGATTTTCATCACTTTCGTTGTTGAATTTTAAGATAAAAAACCCTGGTTCAATTTTGGTTTCTTCGTAAAAACTTTGAGCGACATTTTTATGTAATTCCATAGTGCATTTAAATTGATTTTATTTAGAATAGTTCTAAATAAAACATAACTTTTGTAGGTCGGGAACCGCGAATTTAGGGCATATGTATGATAAATATCAGTTTTCGACCATTTTTAACTAACACCGACATAAAAGATACCGCTGGCGTTATTTTTTAAAAAACAATGCGCTTACATTTGCTCAGTTTTTAAATATAATGTCAACCAATAAATTATAAATTAACCAAAAGGAGTGTTTTAGACATTGCATTCCGAATTAGAACGTCTGAAAAGCATTCTCATTTCTCAAATATATTGTTGATGAAAAATAACTTGAAGTCATATTCTGGGGAATCACTCGAAGGTAATTTTTATGCCATCGGGCTCAACTACAAAAAGGCCGATGCTGAAATTCGTGGTCATTTCAGTATTAATGATATAGCAAAAGAAAAAATATTATTGCAAGCTAAGGCAGATGGAATTCCAACCCTATCTGTAATTTCCACTTGCAACCGTACAGAATTATACGGTTTTGCACAGCATCCATACCAACTTATAAAATTACTTTGCGAACACACCAACGGCACCGTTGAAGAGTTTGAAAAAGTAGCTTATATTTATAAAAACCACGACGCTGTGTCGCATCTTTTTACTGTAGGCACCGGACTTGACAGTCAGATTTTAGGCGATTTTGAAATTATTAGTCAGTTGCGAAATGCTTTTCGCGAATCTAAAAAGCACGATATTATCAATCCATTTATGGAGAGACTTGCAAATGCGGTTATTCAGGCTAGCAAGCGAATAAAAAATGAAACTGGAATTTCTTCGGGTGCAACTTCGGTGAGTTTTGCTGCCGTACAATACATTATGGCTCGTGTGCCTTACATTTCTGAAAAAAATATCTTGCTTTTCGGAACTGGGAAAATTGGCAGAAATACTTGCGAAAATTTAATTAAGCACACTAAAAACGACCATATTACTTTAATAAACCGCACCAAAGAAAAGGCTGAAAAAGTTGCGGGTAAATTTAACTTAATCGTTAAAGACTACGCCGATATTCAAAGTGAAATTGCACAATCTGATGTGCTAATAGTAGCAACTGGAGCGCAGCAACCTACTATTTCAAAAGAATTACTGTATCTAAAAAGACCATTGCTAATTATAGATCTTTCAATTCCTAAAAACGTTTCTGAAGATGTTTTGGAGAATGAATTGGTGACATTAGTACATATGGATCATCTTTCTGCGGTAACAGACCAAACGTTAGAACAACGTGCGGCGCAATTGCCTTTAGCGAAAAAAATTATTGCTGAAATTGAAAAGGAATTCAACCAATGGGCAGATCACAGAAAATATGCGCCAACCATAAATGCATTAAAGAATAAACTTGTTGAAATTAAAGCAGGTGAAATAGACTATCAACGTAAAAAAATTGATGGTTTTAATGAGGAGCAAGCCGAAATAATTAGCGACCGCCTTATTCAAAAAATTACTACTCACTTCGCTAATCACTTAAAGGGCGAAGAAGGTTCCGCCGAAAGTATAGAACTCATAAGAAGAGTTTTCCAACTTCAAACAGCCTAATCTTGAAAAGAACAATTAGAATTGGTACTCGCGATAGTCAACTTGCACTTTGGCAAGCTAACACTGTAAAATCAAAACTTGAAGATTTAGGGTATAACACGCAACTCGTGCCCGTAAAATCTGTTGGCGATTTAGTGCTAGATACGCCCTTATATGAAATGGGCATCACTGGTATTTTCACCAAAACCTTAGATGTGGCAATGATCAATGGCACAGTAGACATAGCTGTTCACAGCATGAAAGATGTGCCTACGCAATTGCCAAATGGAATTGTACAAACGGCAGTTTTGGAACGCGCTTCTTCAGAAGATATTTTAGTAAGCAGCAGCGAAGAAATGGATTATGAAATGCCAAACACTATTGCCACGGGTAGCTTAAGACGACAGGCGCAATGGCTTCATAGATATCCAAATCATAAAGTTGTGGATTTACGCGGAAACGTTAACACGCGACTACAGAAGTTAAAAGATAATGACTGGGCTGGAGCAATTTTTGCAAAAGCCGGAATGGAACGCTTAGGTTTTATAGACGGGGAGTATATTAAAAGCTCCGATTTTGAAGGTAAAGCAACTATTTTAAACTGGATGCTTCCAGCGCCAGCACAGGGCGCAATGGTAATTGTAGCTTTAGAAAATGATGATTTCTGCAAAGAAGCCACTTTAAAATTAAATATTTTTACTGCCGAAATTTGCACCCATATTGAGCGTGAATTCTTGAGAACCTTAGAAGGCGGATGCTCTGCACCTATTGGCGCTTTCGCCGAAATAATAGGCGATGAGATCCTCTTTAAAGGATGTCTTTTCTCTTTAGATGGGCAGACAAAACTAGAAATTGAAAAGACAGTTTTAACTTCAAATTACAAAGG
The DNA here is from genome assembly GCF_058068205.1 of Aequorivita sp. IT1282. NCBI lineage: Bacteria > Pseudomonadati > Bacteroidota > Flavobacteriia > Flavobacteriales > Flavobacteriaceae > Aequorivita > Aequorivita sp. IT1282. The sequence continues at coordinate 431,161 of NZ_JBYRHR010000002.1, forward strand.
TTTCGGGAAGGATTGTGCCTTGCAAATTCTAAAAAGGGGCGGGAGTGAATTGATGGCGCAAATTAAATCGCAGATCAGCAACTAATTTCACTTTAAATGAAAAGCGTTCTTTCAACTAAAAAATTGAGTCCTTCTCAAAGAGAATTGTTGATAAATGCTGCTGTTTCCTTATTGGATTATAATGCCATAAAAATTGATTTCGAGCCATTTAAAGTTCCCGAAAATGTTAAAAACGCCATTTTCACCAGTCAAAATGCTGTTTTATCCATTCAGAATTCAAAATCCAAAATTCAGAATTGCTATTGCGTGGGCGAAAAAACAAAATCTCTTTTGGAAGAAAATGGCCTAAACGTGATTAAAATGACCGAATATGCTTCAGAATTATCGGAGTATTTGGTGGAAAATCATAAAAATGATACGTTTCATTTTTTCTGCGGAAATATTCGCAGCGATGAAATACCTTCAAAACTGAAAGAAAATAATATTTCTTTTAAGGAAATCGTAGTTTATAGAACTAGCTTAAATCCGAAAAAATTTGAAAGACCCTTCGATGCGGTTTTGTTTTACAGCCCGAGCGGCGTGCGAAGCTTTTTTTCAGAAAACAAAATTATTACGAGCGCAGCAATTTGCATAGGCACCACAACTGCCGAGGAAGCAAAAAAATATACAATCAACGTACAAATTGCAAATACCACAACCGTGGAAAGCGTAATTGCCAAAACGGTTAAAATATTGAATAATGTAAATTAATAAACCTGACAGGTTTTAAAAACCTGTCAGGTTTGGAACGAGAACTTATGATTAAAAACGATTTATTCTTAAAAGCCCTCCGCGGTGAAACCGTGGAACGACCACCCGTTTGGATGATGCGCCAAGCTGGAAGATATTTGCCAGAATTTCAAGAAATAAAAGCGAAATACGACTTTTTCACCCGCTGCCAAACACCAGAACTTGCAAGTGAAATTACCGTGCAACCAATCCGTAGATACGGAATGGATGCGGCAATTTTGTTTAGCGATATATTGGTAATTCCACAGGCTATGAATATTCACGTGGAGATGAAACCGGGGATTGGTCCTTGGGTACCAGATCCAATTCGCACATTAAAAGATTTGGATCGCGTAATTGTGCCAGACATTGACGAAACTCTTGGTTACGTAATGGAGGCCATAAAAATGACCAAAGAAAAACTGAATGACGAAATACCGTTGATTGGTTTTGCAGGAAGTCCGTGGACTATTTTGTGTTATTGCGTGCAAGGTCAGGGAAGTAAAAACTTCGATTTAGCGAAGGAATTTTGTTTTACACAACCTGTTGCCGCACACCAATTACTTCAGAAAATTACCGATACCACTATTTTATATTTAAAAGAAAAAGTAAAAGCTGGCGTAAATGCGGTACAAGTTTTTGACAGTTGGGGCGGAATGCTTTCGCCAACAGATTATCAAGAATTTAGTTGGCAGTATATGCAGCAAATTATTGATGCCTTAAAAGATGAAACGCATGTAATTGCTTTCGGAAAAGGATGCTGGTTTGCTTTAGATACAATGGCGAAGAGTGGTGCGTCTGCATTAGGTGTAGATTGGACTTGTTCGCCTAAAAACGCACGTTATTTAACTGGCGGAAAAATTACCCTTCAAGGAAATTTTGATCCCACGCGTCTATTTAGTCCGCCATCAGAAATAAAAAAGATGGTAAAACAGATGATAGATGAATTTGGAAAAGACCGATATATTGTAAATTTAGGTCACGGTATTTTGCCAAATATTCCCTTGGAAAACGCAGGTGCGTTTATTGATGCGGTTAAGGAATACAAACAAGATTAGATGCTTTGGCGGATTTTAAAGAGGCTGGATTTTAAGCAACTTTTTGGGTTGCTGTGGTTATTTCTGAAAAATCCTATTTACGCGTTTCCAACTATTTTAGCAACACGGAAATGTATGAATATTGCCTATAAAGAATACGGCAGCAAACACCATTTAAGCAATCCAGCGAACGCTTTTAGACATGCGCTTTGGGTAATTTTAATAATCAAAAGATGTTTAAAATGGCGCAATAACGAAGAATTGGCAAAAGAGTGGGCAAAGAAATTTACCGATTGGCACGAAGATTTTTCACCTAACGAAGCTTTAGAAAGAGCAATGGATTTGCACAATAATAAAGTGGGAATCTTTCTTTACGAAAATGTAAAGGATGAAAATGAAGTGGGAACCATTTCATATTTAAAACAAAAGGCTTCAGAAGCTGTGAAAATTGAAAGTGTTGGTGAAGTTGGAAGTGTGGAATTGAAGCTTGTATATATAGCAAAATAACAATTAAAAGATTCCCGATATCGCGGGAATGGGATATGATTAAAAACATACTAAAAGGCATAAAGGCATACACAGGAACTTTCAAGCTCATCAATGAACTTGGGCTTTGGAAATACTTTATGGTGCCTATGGCCATCAGTTTTTTCACCGCGGTTGCCATTGGTTTTTCTGCTTGGGGGCTGAGTGATAATCTTGGCGCTTTCATTTCAAAAATTTGGTTTTGGGAATGGGGCGCAGAAACTTTTAGAACCATCAGCGAGTTTATTGGTGCGCTTATAATTATTGTTTTGGGGCTTATTCTTTACCGTCATATTGTTATGGCATTGAGCGCCCCGTTTATGAGTCCTGTTTCAGAAAAAATTGAAAAGCATCTTTTTGGAATAAACCACGTGCACAGAAAGACTTCAAACGCATCACAACTTTGGCGCGGAGTTCGGATAAACGTTCGGAATTTAGTGATGGAACTATTACTAACAATTCCGATAATTTTGATAGGTTTTATACCAGTAATAGGCATTATTTCTTCGGTTTTATTGTTTTTGGTACAAAGCTATTATGCAGGTTTCGGAAATATGGATTACACGCTGGAACGGCATTATAAATATTCGGAAAGCATTCAGTTTGTGAAAAGGAATAAAGGTTTGGCTATTGGTAACGGAATGATTTTTATGCTAATGCTTTTGATTCCTGTGATTGGGATAATTTTGGTTTTACCATTATCGGTTACTGCGGCAAGCACGGAGACTTTAAAGGTTTTGGAAACATCAAAACGAAAAATTATCAATAACGAATTAGATTCGAATTAAAAGATACCCGCCTTCGCGGGCATGAAAATGAAAGAACAATTTGTAACATATATAAAAAATTTGCAAAACGAAATCACTTCCTCTTTGGAAGAAATTGACGGAAAAGCAAAATTCAGAGAAGACCTTTGGAAACGTCCAGAAGGTGGTGGCGGTCAAACGCGTGTAATTGAAAATGGTAACGTTTTTGAAAAAGGCGGCGTAAACATCAGCGAAGTTTTCGGAAAACTGCCGGAAAGCATGCAGCAATATTTTGGTGTAAAAGATGCCGATTTCTTTGCTTGCGGCCTTAGTTTGGTGCTTCACCCAAAAAACCCAATGGTGCCAACAGTTCATGCGAACTGGCGCTATTTTGAAATGTACGATTCCGAAGGAAACATTGTAGATAGTTGGTTTGGCGGCGGACAAGATTTAACGCCCTATTATTTATTTGAAGAGGACGCAAAACATTTTCACCAAGTTTGTAAATCCGCGTGCGACAAACACAATCCAGCGTTTTATGAGACCTATAAAAAGCGTTGTGACGAATATTTTTGGAACACGCATCGCGAAGAAGAACGAGGCATTGGAGGATTATTTTTTGATTATTTAAAAGAAACAGATTCAATGACAATGCAAAATTGGTATAATTTTGTAACCGAAGTGGGTAATAGTTTTATTGAAAGCTACCTGCCAATTGTTCAAAAAAGGAAAGATCTTTCTTACACCGAAGAAAACAAAAATTGGCAGGAAATACGCCGTGGTCGTTACGTTGAATTCAACTTGGTACACGATAAAGGGACGCTTTTCGGATTGAGAACCAATGGACGAATCGAAAGTATTTTAATGAGTTTGCCACCACATGTCCAGTGGAAATACGACCATCATCCCGAGCCTGGAAGCGAGGAAGAGAAATTGGTTGAAGTATTAAGAAAGCCAAAAAACTGGATTTAAAGATTTGTCCCCTCGAGCGCAGTCGAGAGGTTTTTATAAAATATTGAGAAATAAATAGGTCTCGTCTGCGCTCGACCTGACAGAAAAATTAAGATTATGTACCCATTAAGAAGAAACCGAAGATTGAGAACCAATGAAAGTTTGCGAAGCTTGGTTCGAGAAACTATTATTAGTCCAAATGATTTTATTGTACCACTTTTTGTGGTGGAAGGTAAGGGTGTGAAAGAAGAAATTGCTTCCATGCCAAATTATTACAGGCTTAGTTTAGACATACTTGAAAAGGAAGTAAAGGAAATTTGGAACCTCGGTCTCAAGTCTGTGTTACTTTTTGTGAAGGTTGATGAAAAATTAAAAGATAATAGTGGTAAAGAAGCTCTAAATGCTGATGGATTGATGCAGCGTGCTATAAAGACCGTAAAAAATGCAGTGCCAGAAATGGTTGTAATGACGGATGTTGCTTTGGACCCATTTTCTTGTTACGGACACGACGGAATTATTTCTGATGGAAAAGTAATGAACGACGACTCTAATATGGTTTTGGCCGAAATGGCTTTAAGCCACGCCCAAGCTGGAGCAGATATTGTTGCTCCTAGCGATATGATGGACGGCCGCATTTTTGAAATTAGAACACTTTTAGAAGACGAAGGCTTCTTTGATACTGGAATTATGGCTTACAGTGCTAAATATGCTTCTGCATTTTACGGACCATTTCGCGATGCTTTAGACTCTGCACCGGTGGATGCGAAGAATATTCCGAAGGATAAGAAAACGTACCAAATGGATTATGCAAACCGCGATGAAGCAGTAAGAGAAACGCTGATGGATATTGATGAAGGGGCAGATATTGTTATGGTTAAGCCAGGACTTTGCTATTTAGATATTGTGCGCGATATAAAAGAAGCGGTAAATGTTCCCGTGGCAGTTTATCAAGTTAGTGGCGAATATGCAATGCTGAAAGCCGCTGCCGAAAAAGGATGGTTGGACCATGATGCGGTAATGTTAGAGCAGTTAACCGCCATAAAGCGTGCTGGTGCTTCAATGATTGCAAGTTACTTCGCAAAGGATGCTGTAAAACTGATATCATAATCAAGCTATGAAATATTCGCTAATCTTTTTATTACTTACTTCAAGTTTTGGTTTTTCGCAGCAAAGTGATGTGAAAGAAGCTTTTCTTGAAAAATGGCAAAACTCAAGAGATTATCTGGTAGCTATTGCCGAGGCAATGCCCGAAGAGGATTATGCTTTTAAACCTACAGAGCGTCAAATGAGTTTTGCGGAACAGCTAATCCATATTCAAAGTAATATAGATTGGCTGGCAGCTACATATTTTAAAAAGGAAGAAGCTGAAATCTCAACATTTGAAAATGAAAAACAGCGAATTATCCAGAACTTAAAAAATTCATTTAACAACGCCTATCAAGCATTTGAAAAAACAGATGTTTCTGAGTTGAAAGAAACCGTCGAATTTTTTGCGGGTTCCAAAAGCAAACTTCAAATTTTGAATCTTCTGCAAGATCACGTTACGCACCATCGTGGGCAATTAATAGTTTATCTAAATCTTAAAAACATAGAACCACCTAAGTATGTAGGTTGGTAATATTTAAGAATAAATAATTAGCAAAATTTTAGCTTTGTCAATTCAAAATTGACATACATTTGCCCCGTGAAACATGTTGAAAAACATATAAATAATTTGTTGGTTGCCGCTGCCATATTTTTGGTTTTCGGCAATGTTGCAACTGCTGGAGAAAATTTACACCTCAGCGATAAGTCGGCAGTTGTGTCTGGTCTTCAGGAAAAAAATCACGGCAAGCCTTTTGTTTTTAATGATTTAGCCACAGGTGAGGTTTCACAAACTGTTTCGCAGAATGAATACTTGGGCTTGGATTTTGTACGAGGATATGTCTCGAATCAAAATTTTTCTTTAGCCAGTGTTTCTTCAACTGATAATAGCTTTTATTCTTCAAAAGACAAACGGGAGCTTATCTTCCGTCATATATTTCCTTTCCATTTTTTTTGGTGATTCTGAATTAATTTATTCAGCTCGTTTGAATTGATTTTCAAGCCATTTTTTCAATCAAATATTTCACCTAAAAATTTTTTCATCATGGAAATAAACATAACCCTTGTTGGGGTAGTCCTAATGCTATTAATAGTTGTGCCTGTAATTTATTTAATAATAACTGCAGGTGGCAAAGAAAAGAAAATACGAAAAACTATTTCGCAACTTTCTCAAAACAACGGAATTCAATTAAAAAATATCGACTTTATTGGTAACTGCATTATAGCAGTAGATGAGGTTTCAAAAAAACTGGTCTATTCTTCAAAGACAAATCCCACTGGCGATTTTAAGATTATTAATATGGAAGAAGTGCAGGATTGTCGCGCTAAAAGTATTAATCAAAACAAAAAAACACTTGATTGGGTGGGACTAGAATTTGTAGAAAAAACGGGTCGTCGTGAAATACCATTTTACATAGAGTCTAATGACGAAGAGTACACTAGAGACCCGTTTGTATGCCTGCAAGACGCCAAGCGTTGGGAAAGTACGCTAAAACCGTTGTTGAAAGCTTCATAATTAAATTCGCAATGAAAATTGAAAAACCGCCACACTTGGCGGTTTTTTTTATGTATTAACAAAGTGTTACACGTAGAGCGTATTATAAATCTTTATTTTAGTTGAAAATTAAAACCAACTATGACCTTACTATTAGTCTATGCGTTTATTTCAATATTTGTCTCGTTTTTATGCTCTATAATGGAAGCGGCGCTGCTAAGCTTCACGCCCACTTATTTGCGGATGAAAACCCAAGAAGGTAAAAGCTACGCAAAAACACTTACCAACTTTAAAAAAGACATTGACAAACCATTAATCGCAATATTAACGCTAAACACAGTGGCACACACAGTTGGTGCGATACTGGTAGGTGTTGAAGCCGAAAAATTGCCTTATAAAGTTGAATTTTTTGGGATGAATATCGTTGGGGTTGTTTCAGCCATAATGACGATGCTTATTTTAGTGATTTCAGAAATTATACCTAAAACAATAGGTGCTACCTATTGGAAAAAATTAGGATCCTTTACCGCACTTTTTTTAAAAATTATAATTTTCCCTTTAAAATATACAGGTATAATTTGGGTATTGATGCTCGTTACGCGCATGGTTGGTAAATCTGCGCATGTAAGTTCCATGAGTCGCGAAGAGTTTATGGCTATAACCGATGCTGCGGAAGAGGAAGGGGTTTTTGAGGAAAACGAAACAACGGTAATTAAAAATCTACTCGTCTTTAAATCTGTAAAAGCGATGGATGTAATGACACCCTTTACTGTGGTTACCCAAGAAGATGAGAGCACAAGCCTGCAAGAATTTCATCAATTGCATAAAAATCTACGATTTTCACGTATTCCTGTTTATAAAGGCAAAACACATAATATTACCGGTTTTGTGTTACGCGATGATGTTTTGGAAGAAATTATAGAAGAACGAGGAGATAAACTTTTGAGCGATATTAGACGAGAAATTTTTGTTGTTTCTGCCGAAAAACCTATTCCGGAACTCTTTGAGACTTTTATAAAACATAGAATGCATATTGCCTCTGTTGTTGATGATTTTGGAAATACCATTGGAGTAGTTACAATGGAAGATATTATTGAAACATTATTAGGCCTCGAAATAATGGACGAGAGTGATAATGTTGAAGATATGCAACTGCAAGCCCGTAAAAACTGGGAAAAACGTGCAAAACGCATGGGAATTCAAATAAATGAAGACTCCGAACCTAACGAGAATAATGAATAATGGAAACAATTTTTATACAAACTCCAGTAGGTGTTTTGGAACTAAAAGGAGATGCGGAAGGACTTTCATCCGTGCTTTTTAAGGATGCTGAAACGGATACTATTTCTGAAATAATTCCGGAAGAGTTGAAAGATGCGGTTACCCAACTTAATGAATATTTTGAGGGGAAGCGGAAGGAATTCAATTTAAAACTTTCACCGAATGGAACCGATTTTCAGAAACGAGTTTGGAACCAATTACAGGAAATTCCTTTTGGAAAAACTACTAGCTATCAGCAAATGGCGAACCAATTGGGCGATCCAAAAGTAATTCGCGCTGCAGCATCTGCTAATGGAAAAAACCCAATTTCAATTATCATTCCCTGTCATCGCGTTATTGGTAGCGATGGATCACTCACGGGTTATGCCGGTGGCTTACACCGAAAAAAGTGGTTGTTGGAGCACGAAAATCCTTCGCCGCAGCAATCTTTGTTTTAGATGAAAAGACTTGCGAAATTTTTCAAATGGATCTTTATACTGCTAATCGTTTCGGTAATCGGGCTTTATATTTCGGGCTACGGCTATATTTTGAAAGGCGTTTGGGTGGTTTATCTGCACGGGCACACCACTGCCTATATTAATGACTTTGGATTTTTCGAAAACGAAGAAATTCCTGCGAGTACCAAACTGCAGCCTTGGCCTATTCATAAAAATTATAACTCCGTAGAAGCTACCGAAACGCTTTCTGAAAGGAACGATACGTTGGGGACAATTGCTTTTTTAGTTATTAAGAATGATAGTATTTGGTTTGAAAAGTATTTTGATGGCTTTGGAAAAAACTCGCAGACTAATTCTTTTTCAATGGCGAAAAGTATTACTTCTGCATTGCTGGGGAAAGCCATTGACGATGGATTTATAAAAGCTTTGGATCAACCCGTTAGCGATTTTTACCCACAATACGCCGAAACGGGTTTGACAGTTGGCGATCTCTCTTCTATGGCTTCGGGCTTAGATTGGGATGAATCGTATTCCAATCCCTTTGGAATGACCGCACGGGCGTATTATGACGCTGATTTGGCAGAAATCATTTTGAAATTAAAAGTTGTTGAAAAACCAGGCGAAAGTTTTAAATATTTAAGCGGAAACACACAACTTTTGGCGATGGTGATTCAAAAATCGCTTCAAAACGAAGGTGTTGATTTGAGTGACTATTTACACGAAAGTTTTTGGAAACCGATGGGTTTTGAACAACCAGCACTGTGGCAAATTGATGATGAAAAGAACAGGTTGGTTAAGGCCTATTGCTGTATTGGCAGCAACGCGAGGGATTTTGCGCGTTTCGGAAAATTGTATAAAGATTACGGTAAATGGAACGGCCAGCAAATTTTGGATTCTGCTTTTGTGGCGAAATCAATAAAGCCTCGTTTTGCGAAAAGCCCCGAATACGGTTATGGGTTTTGGTTAAGCGACTTTTTGGGGAAAGATATTTTTGTGATGCGAGGAATTCTCGGGCAATATGTAATTGTAATTCCCGAGGATGATTTGATTATTGTAAGGTTGGGGCATCAGCGTGGAGGTAAAACTGGAATGCCTTTTAGTTCCGATTTTTATGTTTACGTTGATGAGGTATATAAAATGCTTGGTGAAAATCAATAATTTTCCGTAGCTTTAAACTTCTCCCCGATTGAAATTTTCGAATTATGATTAAGCGTATAAATTTGGAACATATCCTTTTCCTGGATATTGAAACAGTTCCGCAGTACGAACATTATGCCGAATTGGACGACACTTCAAAAACACTTTGGGAGTTGAAAAGCAAATATCAACGAAAAGATGATATTTCTGCCGAAGACTTTTACGAACGTGCAGGTATTTGGGCAGAGTTTGGTTTAATAGTCTGCATTTCGGTAGGCTACTTTGTGATGAAAGGCGATATTCGTAATTTTCGTGTAACCAGTTTTCACGGCGATGAAGTAAAAATACTGAAGGATTTTAAAACCCTGCTCGAAACACATTTCAACAAGCCGCATCATTTACTTTGTGCACACAACGGGAAGGAATTTGACTTTCCCTACATTGCCCGAAGGATGATTATTAATGGTGTAGATATTCCCTTTAAACTTGATCTTTTCGGGAAAAAGCCTTGGGAGGTTCCGCATTTAGATACGCTAGAACTTTGGAAATTTGGTGATTACAAAACCTTTACTTCTCTTAAATTGATGGCGCACGTTTTAGGCATTCCTTCGCCAAAAGACGATATTGACGGGAGCCAAGTGCGCAGTGTGTTTTATGTAGAAAAGGATATTGACAGAATTATTTTATACTGCGAAAAAGACACCATTACCGTTGCACAAATCTTCTTAAAACTTCGGAATGAAGCGCTTCTAGTACAGGACGAAATACTTTCTGTTTAGATTTTTTTTTGAAGCTAAACCTTTCGGTGGGAGTTCTATCGAAAATTTAGTAGCTTTACCAGCCATATTCAAAATATACTTCTATGAAAATTCTAAGATTCAACACAAAATTATTTTTGATCCCGATGTTCGCTGTTTCAATGTTCTCTATTTCATGTAATGACAAAAAGACCACCACTGAAGAAAATGCAGCTGCCACAGTGCAGGAAGCAACACTAGACCAAAAGAAACAGGCGCTACAAAATGTAGTTCCAAATTCAAATAATACAACTACAACTACCGCAGACGGAATAAATCCAGCTCACGGTCAGCCTGGTCACCGTTGTGATATTCCTGTAGGTGCGCCATTGAACGCTGCTGCGGGAAGTACTAACGAAGCACCAGTAATAAATAATACGAATGCTGTGCCAATTACAGGTTCTGGAAATGGCATAAATCCAGCTCACGGACAACCGGGACACAGATGCGATATTAAAGTAGGCGACCCACTTTAAAAAATATTCCACACTAAAAAAACGGCCCGTTTCAACTAAGAAGCGGGCCGTTTTACATTCAACTAACTATACTTATTCTTTTACAAATCGTTTCATAAGTTTATTGTTTTCAGTATTTACTTCAATGATGTAAACACCGCTTTGCAATGATGTAACATCTAAACTTTCAGTAAACATTCCTTTGCTAACAATCTGGCCTATTACATTGTAAATTACGTAATCTGTACCTAATGCGTCAATCAACGCAACGTTTAGCGTGTGTTTAACAGGGTTTGGATAGATAGACATATCCGTACTGTTAAATCTAGTTTCTCCAGTAATACCTTGATTAACAGAGCTGCTAATATTTACAGTATAATCCTCCACTTCGCCATAGGTGAATGTTTCACAAGGAGAAGAGTTTGCATTGTATTTCATAGAAATACGCATTCTTGTTGCTCCCGAAAGTGCAGATGACGGTACTGTAAAACTTCCAGAGATAGAAGAAGCTGTAGTTTTTGAACGTGAATAAACCTGTTCTCCTGAATCATCAAAATCACCATCTTGGTTATAGTCAATCCATACTCTGTATGCCTCATTATATGTTCTTCCAGTCCATTTTGGAGTAATGGTAATCGTGTTACTGCTTCCTTTTGTTAAGGTAGTAGAAATGCTCGTGAAATTTGCATAACCTCCATTGTTGCCAGAAAGATTATTAATACTTCCTAGTTGAACTCGATCTATATATTCGTCGTTTGTATTGTTTCCTTGCGATGAGCAATATGTTACCGTGTTTGAAAGTGTTGTTACATTTACGGTATTGCTATAAGGCGAATTATTGCCAGCCGCATCTTTTGCACGAACTTTAAATGAATATGCAGTTGAAGCGGTAAGTCCAGTAATATTAGCCGATGTCCCTGTTACAGTTCCTAAGCTTGTGCTACCTTGGAAAACTTCATAACCTGTAACTCCTATATTATCTGTGGAAGCATTCCACGAAAGTGTAAGTGTAGTTTTTGCAACGTTTGATGCAACCAAACTTGATGGTGCTGTCGGAGCCTGAGTATCTGGTCCTGCACCTCCTAAATTGATTGTATAGTCTTCCACTTCACCATAACTAAAGGTTTCACAAGAAGTTGGAATTCCGTTGTACTTCATAGAAACCCGCATTCTAGTTTCTCCGCCCATTGTTCCCGAAGGTACTGTGAACGTTCCGCTATTTGGGGTATTTGTTGATGCGGCTTTAGACCAAACCAATTCACCTGCATCGTTAAAATCGCCATCACCGTTATAGTCAATCCATACTGCGTAACCTTCGCTGTAAACTGTTCCGGTCCAAGTTGGAGTAACAGTAATAGTGTAAGTAGCGCTTTCATTCAATGAAGTAGAAATACTTGTAAAGTCTGAATAAAGCTGCGCGCCCGAAGCATTGTTAATAGTGTTTAATTGTACATGGCTAATATATTCGTCGCTAACACTGTTTCCTTGTGAAGCACAATAACCGCTTCCGCCACCACCACCGTATGCTGCACCAACACCTACTGCGTACCACGCATTTGTAGTTGCTATTTCTTCTGGGCTATCTGCACCATATAAATCTTTTGCTGCTTGAATAGCACCATTTCGGGCATCGCTGTATTGCGAGTTAGTATTTAAATAAACGGTAAGATTTCTGTAAGCAATTGCAGCTGCTTTATCCATCCCTAAACCGGTAACGTTGTAGCTGTCTCCTTTATCATTAGTGCCGGTTTTACCAACACTCAGAATATAAAACCAAAAGTTTTGCACCCCAGAATTTGTGTGAACTCCTCCAGAATCTCCAGAACCGGCATACCAATTTGTTCCTTGATAGGTGTCTGGGTCGCCATATGCATTTGGATTGCTCATAGAACGTAAAGCTCCACCGCTACCGCCAGCACCAATGTCATCTCCCATTAACCAGTCGTTAGTTCCTGAAGCAAATTTTTCAATAGATTCTCCGAAAATGTCAGAAAATGATTCGTTTAATGCGCCAGATTGGTAGCTGTACACAAGATTTGCAGAATATTCAGTTACACCGTGTGAAATTTCATGACCGCAAATATCTAATGATACTAATGGTCCGTAGTTGGTACCATCGCCATCGCCATAAGTCATGCGGCTTCCATCCCAGAAAGCATTCACATAATTAGAAGAGTAGCTAACGTACGATTTTATAACCGCTCCAGCGTTGTTGTAAGAATTTCTGCCGTGCTTTTGGCTGAAATATTTATGTGTGCGTTCAGCACCAAAGTGAGCCTGAACACCCGTTGCGTTCGATGTGAAATTAGTTGAACCGCTAGTAACATCAGAAGCGTTGTTATAGTTGGTACCATTATTTAAATCAAAAGTTTGGATTCCACTCCCATCGGCCGTTTGGCGCAGACGGTAAGGTCCAGAGGCATTATCTGCTGTAAAGGAAACGTTACCATTATAAAGGCTGGTTCCGGTTGCTGGCACATTTGCGTGGTGGATTTTTTTGTTTTCCATAATAAACTGCCCTGTTTTGGCATCAATATAAACATCGGCTCTGTAAAGAGGCGCGGTGGCATAAATATCGAATTTGTAGGCAAGACGATTAGTTTCAGTAATATTTTCCATTTTAGGAAATATTACTAATTCGCCCGTTGGTTCTTGGTAATCTGCCAAAGTTGCTTCGGCAGTATTTTGCCATAAGTATTTTGAAGCTCCAACATGTGCCATAGCACTGTTAAAAGCTTGCGATTTGTTAATTGAAGGAGTTACATTAAAATCTTCAGCAATTGGGGAATACGCAGAATTTAATGCTTGTACCGTTCCGTTTTTGCTGCTAAGTGTTACCGTTGCGAATTCTACTTTTACACCATTATAATACTGTTGCATTTTTTGGTGCGTAAATCCTAAAGGATCGTTTTCTTGTTTTAGCGATGTGAACGAAGTTTGTGGTGAGGGATTTAAAACTTCTTTAAAAATTTGAGTAGAATTTTGAAGCGAGTACGATTGTGAAGCGTCAAAAACTATTAGACTTGGTGGTTGCTTAACGTTCCTCTTCTCATCTTTTTTGTCTTGAGCGGTAACCACCGTAGAAAAGGCAAAAATTGCTAGTGTGAAAAGAAAAACGAACTTGTTAATTTTTTTCATAATAATATAAATTAAGTGAATAAAAAGGTTCGATTTATTATTAAAAACATTTAAAAGAACAACAATAATTGATGAAATGCAATTTTATTCGACGAACTGCAGTTAAAGTTTTATTTCTTTCGTTTGTCCTATCTTTGAAAACTATGAAAATTTCACCCCTACTTTCAGTTCAAGATTTATCTGTTTCATTCGGAAATAAAGACAAAAACGTTGCTGTTTTACATAACATATCTTTCAACATTTCTGAAAATGAAATTGTCGGGATTGTGGGTGAATCTGGTTCGGGGAAATCTGTTACCTCCCTTTCCATTATGGGGTTGCTACCCAAAAAGCAAACTACACTTACTGGGAGTATACTTTTTAATGGAAAAGATTTATTGAAAAATTCAGAAAAGGATTTGAGAAAAATAAGAGGTAGTGAAATTGCAATGATTTTTCAAGAACCCATGAGTGCTTTAAATCCATCGCTGCAATGCGGTGTTCAAGTTGCTGAAATACTCCAACTTCATTTAAAAATGAATTCTTCGGAAGCAAAAAAGGAAACCATTTCACTTTTTGAAAAGGTTAAACTACCGCGACCAACGGAAATATTTAATAGCTATCCGCACCAAATAAGTGGCGGACAAATGCAACGGGTTATGATTGCAATGGCCATTGCCTGCAAACCTAAACTACTAATTGCAGATGAACCTACTACGGCGCTTGATGTAACGGTTCAAAAGGAAATACTTTCACTATTAAAAAGTATTCAAAAGGAAACTAAAATGGCGATGCTCTTTATTTCGCACGATTTAAGTTTGGTTTCCGAAATTGCTGACAGCGTAGTGGTAATGTATAAAGGTGCCATTGTTGAAAAAGCAACGACTATTGAAATTTTCAAAAACCCGAAGGCGGAATATACCAAGGCGCTTTTGGCATCGCGACCTTCGTTAAATGTTCGTTTAGCAAAATTACCAACCATCGCCTCCATCGCCGATAAAAGTTTTAAACCTAGGGAAGTAAAACCGGTGGAACGCGCCAAAAGACACAAACAAATTTATACTCAGAAACCAATTTTAGAGGTTTCCAATTTAGATAAATATTATTTTAGCAGCGTTGGATTCTTTTCTAAAAAGAAAACGATAAAAGCAGTTGACAATATTAGCTTTTCAGTTTTTGAAGGTGAAACTCTGGGGCTTGTTGGTGAATCTGGTTGTGGAAAATCTACTTTGGGAAGAGCTATTCTCCAGCTCGAAAAAGCCACAGCGGGCAGCATAAAATATAGAGGAAAGGAGCTCACTACACTTTCCAAAACAGAAATTCGAAACCTTCGGAAGGAAATACAGATTATTTTTCAGGATCCATACTCGTCATTAAATCCACGATTGATGATTGGTCAAGCATTAATGGAACCCATGGAGGTTCACGGCTTGGGCAAATCTAAAAAGGAAAGAAAGGAGCGGGTGCTTACATTGCTTGAAAGGGTTGGGTTGGATGAAACCTACTTTTATCGTTATCCACATGAACTTTCCGGTGGGCAGCGACAGCGTGTTGGCATTGCACGTACCATCGTTGTGGAACCTAAACTTGTTATTTGCGATGAGTCTGTCTCTGCTTTAGATATTTCGGTACAAGCCCAGGTTTTAAACCTGTTGAATGAGCTAAAAACCGATTTTGGATTTACCTATATTTTTATATCACATGATTTGGCGGTGGTAAAATATATGTCGGACCAACTTTTGGTTATGAATAAAGGCAAAATAGAAGAATTGGGCGATGCCGATGAGATTTATGAAAATCCGCAAACTGAATATTCAAAAAAATTAATTGCTGCTATTCCGAAAGGCATTTAGAAGAAAATCTTTAAAAAAAAACCCGTTCTAATCTTACGATGGAACGGGTTTAATAGTATCTGTCTATGACAGATTTGGGGCAAAAACCATAAGAAAAAGATCAGATCAATAAATACACTTTTTTGAAAATGAAAAGCACATTGTGTAACAATTCGTTGGTGCTTTTTAATGATCTGATTACTTTCTCCATATGAGGTTAAGTTGGTAAGATTTGGGACTTCAAATATGAGAACTTTATCAATACAAAACGACTAAATGCACAATTAATCGATAAAGCGCATAAAACTTTAACTTTTGCTTATAATTTGGTGGTTCGTTATCCAAAATATATGTGAAAATTTAGATTTACTGAACTCTGTTTTCCTTTAAATCTACTTGCTTAGCTAAATTTCCTTTTTGTAGAATTTTGAAATATTATGGTTTCCGGTGAAATATTATGTAGGCATCACACACAATATTGTTTGGATGTTTTTCGAATTAATAAAATCTGGAATTTTTAGGCCTTTGAAAGCAAAAAGCTATTTAGAAGAAAATCTTAAAAACAAAAAACCCGTTCTAACCTCACGAAGGAACGGGTTTAATTATATCTCTGCCTATGACAGATTTGGGGCAAAAACCATAAGAAAAAGATCAGTTCAATAAAAACACTTTTTTTAAAATGAAAAGCACATTGCGTAACAATTCTTTAGTGCTATTTAATGATCTGATTACTTTCTCCATGTGAGGTTAAGTTGGTAAGATTTGGGATGACGAATATAGATACAATGTTTGATTAAAACGACTAAAAGCATATAAACTCGATGAAGTGCACTATATTTTAACATTTAACAGCTTTTTCGTGTTTTTTTGACGTAAAAAAACCATGAAAATCATGGTTTTAGGAAAGCAAAGAATCGTTTAATTCTTAAAATTTCATCTCTGAAATATCTCCTTTTATAATTAAATCTCCCTCAGTTGCATTTTGAATTTCCTCAACAGAAACTCCTGGAGCACGTTCAAGTAAATGAAATTGTCCGTCAATTATTTCGAGTACTGCAAGATTGGTCACTATTTTTTTCACACATTTTACACCAGTGAGTGGCAAACTGCATTCCTTTAATAGTTTAGATTCACCTTCGCGATTAGTATGCATCATTGCCACAATAATGTTTTCTGCAGATGCAACTAAATCCATAGCGCCGCCCATTCCTTTCACCATTTTCCCTGGAATTTTCCAGTTTGCGATGTCTCCAGTTTGCGAAACTTCCATTGCACCTAGGATTGTTAAATCAACATGTTGCCCGCGTATCATTCCAAAACTCATCGCAGAATCGAAAAACGAAGCGCCGGGTAGGGCAGTAATGGTTTGTTTTCCCGCATTAATTAAATCTGGATCTTCTTCTCCTTCAAAAGGGAAAGGTCCCATGCCTAATATTCCGTTTTCGCTTTGAAACTCTACATTAATGTCGTCTCGTACAAAGTTGGCTACGAGTGTCGGGATACCGATTCCTAAGTTTACATAGTAGCCGTCTTTAACCTCTTTTGCAATTCGTTGTGCTATTTGTTCTTTTGAAAGTGCCATTAGTTTCTTTTTCTAACCGTTAGTTGCTCAATTCTTTTTTCGTACTTCTCTCCTTGAAAAATACGTTGGACAAATATTCCTGGAATATGAATATGATTTGGATCTAATTCGCCAGCAGGAACCAATTCCTCCACTTCGGCGACAGTAATTTTTCCAGCACCGCACATTGCAGGGTTGAAATTTCTGGCGGTTCCTTTAAAGATAAGATTTCCGGCTTCGTCGCCTTTCCAAGCTTTAACAAAGGAGAAATCTGCTTCAAATGCTTTTTCCATTACATACATTTTTCCGTGGAATTCGCGAGTTTCTTTTCCTTCGGCAACTTCGGTTCCGTAACCTGCGGGAGTATAAAACGCAGGAATTCCGCTTCGCGCAGCTTCGCATCGTTGCGCCAAAGTGCCTTGCGGCAACAGCTCAACTTCCATTTCGCCACTGAGCATTTGTCGCTCAAATTCAGCGTTTTCACCCACATAGGAAGAAATCATTTTCTTTATTTGATGTTTTTTCAGTAAGAGGCCGAGTCCAAAATCATCCACGCCAGCATTGTTTGAAATACAGGTAACATTTTGGATATTCTTTCGAACCAATTCAGAAATAATATTTTCGGGAATGCCGCATAGACCGAAGCCACCGAGCATAAAAGTCATTCCGTCCTGAATGCCTTCACAGGCTTCGCGAACGTTTGAAACTGTCTTTTTTATCATTTTTAAAATTTTCTGAAAATTACGAAATTCCATTCTATAAAAAAACCTCACAGGTTTTCAAATACATGCGAGGTTTCAGTTTATTAAAGAGATATTTTTCTAGAAATCGAATTCATCTGGAATTTCTTCTACGTCTGGGTCTCCTTCGCGCCATTTGGAACAATTGGTTTCAATAGAGAGATTCGCAGGACGTTTAAAATCGCCCGTTGAAACGCCCAAATCTTCATCTGCATAGCAGCTTTTCATATAGCTTCCCCAAATAGGCAATGCCATAGTTGCGCCTTGGCCATAACGTGTGGAGCTAAAGTGTGTTGCTCGGTCGTCTCCACCAACCCAAACGCCTGTAACGAGGTTTGGAACCATTCCCATAAACCAACCATCACTATTGTTTTGGGTTGTACCAGTTTTACCGGCTATAGGGTTTTTGAAATCATACGGATATCCTGTTATTACACTTTTATAATAGGCGTTGTCTTTTGCCCAAGTGCCTCGTAAACGGGCGCCGGTTCCAGATTGCGTTACACCTTCCATTAAACTAACAGTTACATATGCCGTTTCATTACTAATAACGTCTTTCGTTTTTGGTACGTTTTGATATAATACTGTTCCGTTTTTATCTTCAATTCTTTGAATTAATATAGGTTCTATATAGACCCCTTCATTTGCAAAAGTGCTATATGCACCCACCATTTCATATACTGAAACGTCTGGAGTTCCCAGTGCTATTGAAGGTACAGCGGGCATGTTTGATGTATCTACACCCATCTTTTTCACCAAATCTATCACGGTTTCTGGACCAACACGGTCTATTAATCTTGCTGAAATTGTATTTATGGAATTTGCTAGTGCGTATTTAAGTGTCACCATTCCACCATATCCGCCACCTGCGTTTTTAGGGGTCCACGATTGTAATAAATGGTGTTTACCTGCTGGAATAGTATAAATGGTATTTGGCAAAGTATCGCATGGAGACATATGCATTTGGTCCATTGCAGTAGCATAAACAAAAGGTTTAAAGGTGGAACCTATTTGGCGTTTTCCTTTTTTCACCATATCGTATTTATAATGTTTGTAATCAATGCCACCAACCCAGGCTTTTACTTCGCCAGTTTGTGGAGTCATGGACATCATTGCTGCTTGCAAAAATGATTTGTGATAACGGATGGAATCCAGCGGCGTCATAATAGTATCAATATCGCCTTTCCAGGAAAAAACGCGCATCGCGACTTTCTTTTTAAAGCTTTTTATGATTTCTTTTTCATCTTTTCCTTGCTTTTTCATTTCGCGCCAACGATCGCTTTTTCGCATTGCGGAATTTAAAATGCTTTCGGTTTCTTCTTCAGTAATATCGCGAAATGGTGCCGTTTTGTTCTTTATGTTTTGCTCGTCAAAAGTTTCTTGCAGTCGCGCCATATGGGTTTTTACTGCCTGTTCTGCATATTCCTGCATTTTGCTGTCTATCGTTACATAAACCTTTAAACCATCTTCATAAATATTGTATTTGGTGCCGTCTGCTTTTGGATGCTCCTTTATCCAGTCTTCCATAAATTGACGCGCATATTCGCGGAAATAAGTTGCACTTCCTTCATCGTGACCTTGTGGTGTAAACTTTAGGTTTAGCGGAAGGGCTTGCAGCGAATCCATTACCTTTTCAGAAATATAACTGTATTTCTCCATTTGAGCCAAAACAACATTTCTTCTTTCGAGAACCATTTCTGGACGTCGGTTAGGATTAAAAAGAGAGGAATTTTTGAACATTCCAACTAACATTGCAGCTTCTGCAGTTGATAATTGCGAAGGTGGCTTATCAAAATAAATATGTGATGCACTTTCAATTCCTACGGCTTGATTTAGGAAATCGTACTCGTTAAAGTACATTGTAATTATTTCCTCTTTGGTATAACGACGCTCTAAACGGGTAGCAATAATCCATTCTTTTATTTTTTGAAGAACTCTTTCTAGTTTATTAGATGCTCTTTGGTCTGTAAAAAATAATTTTGCCAATTGTTGGGTGATAGTACTTGCACCACCACGAGTACCCAAAAATGCAAAGGCGCGAACAGTTCCTCTTCCGTCAATACCGGAATGGTCGTAAAAACGAACATCTTCAGTAGCTATTAAAGCCTTTATTAAATGATCGGGCAAAGAATCGAACGGAACTGGTGTTCTGTTTTCTTTATAAAACTTACCGATTGTTTTTCCGTCTGAAGAAATAATCTCCGTAGCGAGATTTTTTTCTGGATTTTCGAGGCTGGTTTCATCAGGAATGCTTCCAAAAAGCCCCCAAGATGCAAATAAGAAGAACAATATAATCACGAGTATAAACCCTGCGAAAATTTTCCAAAAAGTTTTAATGTGACGACCTACATCGTTCTGTTTCTTTTTTTTAGGACTTGCCTTTTTTGTTGCCATATTTGTTTACTATTTGATAGCTTCTTCAATGCTGAAACCAACATCTGTAATGCCTTCGAGTTTTGTAACGCCTTCCACTTCGCCATTATTGCGCATTGCTTGGGCAATATCTACTGTATAATTGCCTTCTTCAGAAAACTGTACGTGTTCTTTGTACAATAATTTGTTTTCTTTCACATTGCCAATTCCTTGGCCCATCCACGAACCATCGGGATTTGCCATGCGGTATTCAAGGGTGTCGGTAACCGTTTTTCCGTGGGGAAAATTTATTGAAACAATCAAAAATATATTATTGAATTTATATTCGTTCGTGTTTCTAATATTTACAAAGAGATTATACTGCTTTAGTGAATCCATCTGTGGTAGCGTAAATGCCACCACTTCATTAGCGCCCCAATGATCGTCCATAGCGCGGATTTCACTAAAAACCGTGTCAGACTCGCAAGAAGCGAAAAGAACAACAGTCAATAAAATAGCCAGTAATTTATTCATCTTTTTTTGGCTTGGAATTTCTGTTTTTATTGCTCGGTCTATTTCCTGGTTTTTTTGTAGGTTTATTTCTTTGGTTGGTTTTAGGAGCATTGCCGGTAGTAGCTTCAGTCTTCTCTTTCTTGTTCCTGCTTTTATTTCGGCGTTTTTTAGTTGTTTGTTTAGGTTTGTCAAAACGGGTCAAACTATCTTGACCTACAACGTTGCTGTATGGTTCTTTTTCCTCTTTTGGCACTTCAATAATAAATTCCTCTAGTGCCAAAGGTTTATTACCTTTTTTGTTGAGTTCTATTATTTCATTGGCCTTTTCTGCAGTTAATTCGTGCCAATTCATAAACTCCTTTTCATAGGCATACCATAGCAAGCCTTTGAAAATATCTATCTTCTGGCAAGTCGCAGTTCCTTTTTCAGTCTGAAGTTTTATTTCTGTACTTGGGAAAGAATCCAACGCTTCCATATAAGTGTCTAACTCATAATTTAAGCAACACTTCAACTTACCACATTGTCCGGCAAGTTTTTGCGGATTTAGTGAAAGCTGCTGATAACGCGCTGCGGAAGTATTTACCGAACGAAAATCTGTTAACCAAGTAGAACAGCAAAGTTCGCGGCCACAACTTCCAATTCCACCCAAACGAGCAGCTTCCTGACGAAAACCAACTTGTTTCATTTCAATACGCGTGTTGAAAGTACGAGCGAATTCTTTTATCAATTCACGGAAATCTACGCGTTCTTCGGCGGTGTAATAAAAAATAACTTTTGAAGCATCGCCCTGAAATTCTACATCGCTAATTTTCATATGCAACCCGTGGCGGATAGCAATTTCGCGCGAACGTTTTTGTACATCGGCCTCTTTGTCGCGAACGCCTTGCCAGATATCAATATCTTTTTGCGAAGCTTTTCGGTAAACTTTTAAGAGTGTTTCAATTTTTATTGGCACCCTTTTCTTCTTCATTTGCACCCGAACCAATTCACCGGTAAGCGTTACAATGCCTATATCGTGGCCGGGTGAAGCTTCAGTAGCAATAACATCGCCAATGCTGAGAGTAAGATTTTCAGGATTTTGGAAAAATTCTTTTCTTCCGTTTTTAAAGCGTACTTCCACCGCATTAAACGGTTCCATATTGGCAGGAAGTTGCATATTTGAAAGCCAATCGAACACCGTCAGTTTATTACAGCCATCGGTTCCGCAAGTACCATTGTTCTTGCATCCCTTTGGCTGTCCGTTGGCACCCGTGGCACAGCTGGTACAGCCCATATTTTTTATATATAAAGCCCTTTTTCCAATTGAAAAGGGACGAAAATTAAACAAATAAATGAATCAGTAAAGATACCAATAAAATTTTCGATTTTAGATTGACGATTTTAGATTTTTGAAACAGGACGATTGGAACCAAGACTAAAAGGAAACAGGACGTTTTGAAGCTTGGCATAATCGCATCCGTCATCTGTCTTCCGTCTCACTTTTTGAACTTCAACTTCTCCGATCTTCCCTTCTTAAAAATTTTGTTGCTGTTCGGGATGCCCTGACGCAGTCTTTTTTGTTCTTCTTCTGATAATTGAATTATTGAAACACATTCTTCGGAACAACAGTTTTCCATGGCTATCGCACACTTTTTGCACTGAATAAAAAGCAAGTGGCAGGCTTCGTTTGCACAGTTTGTATGCTCGTCGCAGGCCTCGCCGCATTGGTGGCAGTGCGAAATAACGTCTTCGGTAATTCGTTCGCCACGACGGTGATCGAAAACGAAATTTTTCCCGATGAATTTATTTTCCAAACCTTGGTTTTCTACTTGGCGTGCATATTCAATAATACCGCCCTCAAGCTGAAACACATTTTTAAAACCTTTGTGTTTGTAGTAAGCGCTAGCTTTTTCGCAACGAATGCCTCCGGTACAATACATAACCAGTTTTTTATCTTCTTTATGGTCTTTTAAATCTGCTTCAATAATATCTAAAGAATCACGAAACGTATCCACATCTGGCGTAACAGCGTTTTTAAAATGACCAATCTCACTTTCGTAATGGTTTCGCATATCTACCAAAACAACGTTTGGATCTTCAATAAGCTCGTTGAATTTTAGGGCGTCAACGTGTATTCCTTTATTTGTAACATCAAAAGTTTCATCGTTCAAACCATCCGCCACAATCTTATCGCGCACTTTTACTTTCAGTTTTAAAAACGATTTTAAATCCTGCTCAATAGCAATGTTCAAACGCACATCTTTCAGAAAATAAATTCCGTCCAGAAATTCCTTAAATTCCTTAAAACGTTTCGCCGGAACGGATAGTTGGGCATTAATACCTTCGTGCGCCACATAAATGCGACCCAAAACATCCTGCTCGTGCCAGGTTACAAAAAGATGATTTCTAAAAAGATGTGGATTGCCAATCTTGGCATATTGATAAAAAGAAAGGGTAAGCCGTTCTTCGCCGGCCTGTTCCAAAAGTGTTTCCCTCTCTTTTGCACTTAATTTATTGTACAGTTGCATGCTATACTTTTTTAGGTGAAAAGATTTGATTTTTAAAGTTGCAAAAGTACAGGTTTTTGGGGAATAGGGGAAATCCCATGCAAAAACAGGGAAAATCCCCTTAAAAAAACAGGAAAAATCCTGTTTTATATCATAAAATATTAGGCTAGATTTAACAGATCGACTAGCTTTAATCGACCAAAATATGAAAATACACGCCCACACGCCCACACGCCCACACGCCCACACGCCTTTAAATTTTATTGGGTTATTTTATTGTTCTTTATTATATTTTATGGAAAGGGATTTTCCCAGACAGATGATTTTTGTGGAACACCGCCCAAAACTTGGATTCTGAAAAACAGGTTTCTGTCGATGTTTCCAATCTTTCCAGCGGTATTTATTTTTTGGATATTGAAGATGGAAACGGCAATTCAACAATTAAAAAATTTGTAAAACAATAGATGATGATAAAACTGCTATACATTCTGCTTTTCAGCATCAGCTCAATATCTTTTGCACAAACCACAAATATCCCAGACCCCAATTTTGAACAAGCTCTGATTGATTTAGGCATTGACAGTGACGGCATTGTAAATGGACAAGTTTTGACGAGTGATGTAGCAATGGTCATATCCCTTAATCTTAATCACAAAGGGATAAATGACATTACCGGTATTGAAGACTTTGTTGCATTGGAAATTTTAGATGTCACGGGAAACTACTTATCGGTTTTGGATGTTAGTGATAATCTTCAGCTAAAAGAACTCTACTGTAGTAGTGATTCGGCAGGTTTTAATATGCTTATTAGCTCTTTAAACTTATCCAATAATAGCCTTTTAGAAATATTATTTGGTGAAAATTTAATCTTTTTGGAAACCCTCGATGCAAAAAACGGCAACAATGCCATACTCAATATAACCCTCCCTTGTGAGTTTGAAGGGGAGCCCTGCGAACTTACAGAGCTGGATTGTGTAAAAGTAGATGATGAGACGGCTGCAACAAATCACGCACCTCCTTACGATAGCTGGGTCATAGCTGCAGATTTTGTTTATTCAGAAGATTGCATATTGGGTATTTCTACCGAAGAAGAAAGTGTTTTTTTAATCCATCCCAACCCCGCCAAAAACGAACTGTTTTTAACTTCAAAAAGCAGCACAGGAAACCTAAAAGTAAAAATCTTCAATATAGAAGGCAAACTGTTAAGCACCCAAACCTTGGAGTTTGAAAAACAGGTTTCTGTCGATGTTTCCAATCTTTCCAGTGGAATTTATTTTTTGGATATTGAAGATGGAAGCGGTAATTCAACAATTAAAAAATTTATAAAGGAATAAAAGCGATAACAAAAGACAAGGAAGAGGCTGTCTGAAAAGTAAAATCGATCGTTTTGTCTGGTCGAGCGCAGTCGAGTCCTAATTATAAGTCAGAAACTTTAAGTTCTCGACTGCGCTCGAACTGACCATCAAAACTACTTTTTAGAAAGCTTCTTTTACTTTTCGCATCTTTGTCAAATTTAGTATAGAACCTCAAAACATCATATTTCAAAAAGTCGTGTTTCAAACCGTTCCCGATAAAGTGTCGGGACAAGCTATGGTTCAAGCCGTCATTTTTGTTAACAAAAATCCTTCCCCCTTTAGATTTAAATTTTGCCTCAAGCGCAAAGAAATAGTATCTTAGCTAACTAAAATTCTATTATAAAACACACTGAAAATGAGCACTGAAAAAGACGCAAAACTGAAAGCTTTAAAGCTTACTCTCGATAAATTAGACAAGACATACGGGAAGGGAACTGTAATGAAAATGGGCGATCGCGCTGTTGAAGATGTAGAAGTAATTCCGTCCGGTTCACTTGGCTTAGATGTAGCACTCGGCGTTGGCGGTTATCCGCGCGGAAGAGTTATTGAAATATACGGCCCAGAATCTTCGGGTAAAACTACTCTTACGCTTCACGCCATGGCTGAAGCGCAGAAAAAAGGTGGAATTGCGGCATTTATTGACGCAGAACACGCTTTTGACCGTGGCTATGCTGAAAAACTTGGCGTAGATGTAGAAAACCTTATTATTTCGCAACCCGACAATGGGGAACAAGCGCTAGAAATTGCCGATAACTTAATACGCAGTGGGGCAATAGACATCGTTGTAATTGACTCTGTTGCTGCCTTAACGCCAAAAAGCGAAATTGAAGGCGAAATGGGTGATAGCAAAATGGGGCTTCACGCACGTTTAATGAGTCAAGCACTTAGAAAACTTACGGGTTCAATCAGCAAAACAAAATGTACGGTAATCTTTATTAACCAATTGCGTGAAAAAATTGGGGTGATGTTCGGAAATCCGGAAACTACAACGGGTGGTAACGCATTAAAATTTTACGCTTCGGTACGTTTAGATATTCGTCGTTCCACACAGATAAAAGACACCAATAGCAACGCAATGGGTAACAAAACCCGAGTAAAGGTTGTAAAGAATAAAGTAGCGCCACCTTTCAAACAAGTTGAATTCGACATAATGTACGGCGAAGGAATTTCTAAAGTTGGCGAAATAATTGACTTGGGTGTCGATTTTGAAATCATCAAAAAAGCAGGTTCATGGTTTAGCTACGACGATACAAAACTTGGTCAGGGTCGCGACGCTGTAAAAGCACTTCTTCTAGACAATCCAGAATTAATGGACGAACTGGAAAAGAAAATTAAGGACGCCATTGCAGCGTTAAATCAATAATTTTTCAGCCAACCACGCAACCCTTTTGATACTCTGGTATCTACAAAATGTAGGAACCTTGATTAGTACGGTTGCCCTCTAAATAAAGAGGTATTTACAACGGAACGATAACTCAAGGTACCGCATTTGACATTAGACGAGCTCATAATAGAATGCAAAAAGCAGAATGCAACGGCGCAGGGCGAATTGTACAAAAAGTACAACGGAGTTCTTTTCGCTATTTGTCTTCGCTATTCGCCTAATTACTCAGAGGCGGAAGACAATTTGCAGGATGCTTTTATAACAATTTTTAAAAAGATTGAGCAGTATAATGGCAAAGGTTCTTTTGAAGGTTGGATGAAACGGGTTACCGTAAATACCGTTCTTCAGAAATACCGAAAACAACGCACTTTTCAAATAGTTGATGAGGGCCAAATTGAAGATGAAGCTGAGGTTGAAATTGAAAGCGAAGAAATTCCGCTGGATTTTTTACTGAAAATTGTGCAAGAGCTGCCAGAAAGATACAGATTAGTTTTTAGTATGTATGTTATGGATGGCTATCAGCACAAAGAAATAGCAGAATTGTTAGGAATCAGCGATGGTACGTCTAAGTCAAACCTGGCACGCGCCAGAACGATTTTGAAAAATAAAATTGAAGATTATAATGCTACAAATTATAACACTTAAAGCATTGTATGATTGTTTAGATTGAAAAAAGAAAACCCCCTGCTTTAGGGTAGGGGATTTTCAAAAAATTTTCCTTTTATAGGAATACGAATGAAAGAAAAGAAAAACATAGACAACATTTTTAACGAAGGTTTCAAGAATTTTGAAGCTACTCCTTCGCCGCGCATTTGGGAAAATATCCAAGCGTCGTTGAAAGAGGAGAAAAAAGATCGTAAGGTTATTCCACTGTGGATTAAACTTGGCGGTGTTGCTGCGTTAGTTGCTTTGTTATTGACGGTTGGTAATTCACTTCACAATTCTTCCAATACCATTGTTGGCACTGAAATTACTGATCAGAATATTGAAGGAGCTGAAAAGCAACTTCAAGAAAATAAATCTGAAATTGAAAATCAATCGAACGATATTAAAGTAGCTTCGGAAGATAAAATGCTTCAGAATGATGCTACACAGGTTTCAAATACCTCTGAAGATCAATCTTCAAATAATAAAGGTGAAACAAAAACCTCAAATAAAGCTTTCAAAAATTCTTCTGAAAACGTAAATAATTCTGTTGTTGCTTCCAATAGTACTGAAAAGAAGGCTTCACAATCGAATGCGAATTCGAATAAAAATTTGATTCAAGAAAAAACTTCAAAGAATACTTTAAAAGAAGGTGTAGCTACTTCGAAAAATATATCTGAAAAGATTATTTCGAATAATAACGAAGAAAAAACCAACGAGAATATTATAAATAAGGACGCAACTATTTTCGACTCCAAAAAGGAGAGCGTTGCTATAAATGAAAATTCAAAAAAGGAAAATTCTGAAAAAAGCTTGGTTAAAACCGAGGAGCAAATAGCTAAAGAAAACAAAAATAAAAAATCAATTTTCGAAGCTATAGCAGAAAATGAGGATGAAACAGTTTCCGAAAAGAAAATAAAACAAAAACCAGAGCACCGCTGGAATGTAGCGCCAAATATAGCGCCAGTATATTATAGCAGTCTTGGCAATGGTTCTTCTATAGACCCAAATTTTGGCGATAATCCGCAGGAAGGCGATGTAAATATGAGTTATGGAGTGCAGGTTAGTTATGCTTTAAACAATCGATTGAGTGTTCGTACTGGTGTAAATAATGTAGATTTAAGTTACAGCACTGCAGGTATAGATGTGGGAACAGGGCCAGTAGCTTTAGCGCTGCAATCTGTAGATTATGGCGGTAGAGCTATAGTAATTACTGCGGTAGACAAAGGGGCGCTGGCAAATGCTAGTCCGTCTAATGGTTTCGGAGATATTAGGCTGAAATCTACCCAAGGAGATGCAAGACTTATTCAAAATATAAATTATTACGAAGTGCCGGTGGAACTTAAATACGCGGTAATTGACAGTAAATTTGGGGTAAATGTAATTGGCGGTGTAAGTACTCTGTTTTTAGGCAATAACGAAATTTCAGTAAAAGCTGATGATTTTAATAGTGTGTTGGGAGAAGCTAATAATCTCTCCACAGTAAGTTTTTCAACTAACGTTGGGCTGGGTTTGGACTACAAATTGTCCAAAAAATTTACGTTTAATATTGAACCCATGTTTAAATACCAGCTCAACCCTTATACCGATTCGTCTGTAGATTTCAAACCCTATTACTTGGGTGTTTATAGCGGATTGAGTTTTAAATTTTAGGTTAGTTTTTAGTTGAACTTGTTTGATTATACTTCAGACAAAATGATTGAGAGAAGAAACCGTTCTGCGCCATAGGACGGTTTTTTTATTGCTGCGAAGGCAGGAATCTCAAGAGTCTGTTTCAGAACTAATGGTAAACTAATGGCTGGAAATTTAACTTCAAAAAACAGCGTAGTATTGCGCAGTCCATTAGGATGAGGCAATGAACTATTTCAAACCGTTGGTTCCAACAATTCATTCAAAATCACTTCTCTCGTTTCCTTTTTTAACTCCTTTCGGTTTTCTAAAGTTAAACCTTCAGTCGGGATTAGTTTATGAATCTTCACCCGCATTTTTCCAGGCCTGCCCCTAAAAAATGAATATGGAAAACGTTTTTTATTGTCGTGAAATGTCATAGGAGCAATCGGTATTTTATGCTCAATTGCAAGCCTAAAAGCACCATCTTTAAATTCGTCTAAAATCATCGAAAGATCTTCGGGCACACCACCTTCCGGAAAAATGCAAACACTCAAACCTTCGCTCAAACGTATTTCGGCTCGACGGAAAGCTTCAACGCGACTTTTTGTGTTGCCGCGATCTACCAAAATACAAGTGCGTTTATAAATATATCCGAAAAGCGGAATTTTCGCTAATTCCTTTTTTCCGACAAAAACGAAGGGATTTTTGGTTGCATAAAACATCAACATAATATCGGTCATCGAAGTGTGATTAGCCACAAACATATAACTCTTGCCTTTTTCGTATTCAACTTCGTGTTTAATTATTGGGTAGCAACCAATTCCGTAGATTATAAATACAGACCAAGTTCGTGCAACCTTAAAGAAAAGGGGATACCATGAACGTTTTAAAATACTGATAATAAGAAAGGGGAAAAGCAATATGGTTGCCAAGGCTATTATTAAATAGAACCAGATGCGATAAAAGGTCGCGAAAATTTGTTGAAATAGTTTCATTGAGGGTCAAAAGTAACGATTTGAACGATGCAAATAAATCAAATAAAGTACCTTTGCTGAAATTTTTTAGAACAATGTCCAGAATACTTACAGGAATACAAAGCACCGGAACCCCACACCTCGGAAACCTTTTAGGGGCAATCGTTCCCGCCATTGAGATGGCAAACAACGCAAAGAACGATTCTTTTCTTTTTATTGCAGATATGCACTCGCTAACGCAAATAAAGAATGCAGAAACCCTTCGCGCAAATACCTATAGTGTTGCTGCCACTTGGTTAGCATTCGGATTAGATATTAAACGTGCTGTTTTCTACCGCCAAAGTGATGTGCCACAAACAGCGGAGCTTTCTTGGTATTTAAGTTGCTTTTTCCCGTTTCAGCGATTAACGTTGGCACATTCCTTTAAGGATAAAGCAGATCGTTTGGAAGATGTAAACGCAGGACTTTTTTCGTATCCCATGTTGATGGCTGCGGATATACTTTTGTATGATGCCGAAATTGTTCCCGTCGGGAAAGATCAAATGCAGCATATTGAAATAACCCGCGATGTCGCCTCTCGTTTTCACGCGCAGATGGGCGAAACTTTCGTTTTGCCTTCTGGAAAAGTTCAGGAAGAAACTATGTATATTCCTGGAACAGATGGTGCCAAAATGAGTAAATCGAAAGGGAATATTATTAATTTATTTTTGAACGACAAACAGCTACGGAAGCAAGTCTTGAGTATTGAAACCGATAGCACACCGCTCGAAGAACCAAAAAATCCAGATACTTGCAATGTTTTTGGTATTTATAAATTACTGGCTTCAAAAGAAGAAATTGCGCAAATGCGAAAAAACTACGAAGCTGGAAATTACGGCTACGGCCATGCAAAACAAGCTTTATTTGAATTAATAGTCGAAAAATATTCGGAAGAGCGAACACGCTATAATTATTATATGGAAAACCTTCCCGAAATTGATGCAGCTTTAGCTTCGGGTGCAGAAAAGGCTAGAATAGTTGCTGATGGTGTTTTAAAAAGAGTTCGAGAAAAGGTGGGGTATTAAACCAACTGAAACAATTTCCCCGGCAACGGACGCACAACTCCCTTCAATTCCATATTCATTAAAATGCTAGCGGCTTTATAGGCTGGAATGTTGCATTCCAGTGCAATAGTGTCTAACAACACCTTTTCCTTTTCCTTTAAAAAGCGGAATATTACTTTTTCTTCCTCATCGAGTTCAACAAATAATTGGGTCTGTTTGGGTTTTTGATTTTCTTTCAATTCCCAGCCCAGCATATAAATAATATCTGCCGCACTAGTAAGCAATTGCGCTTTTTGCTGTTTTATTAAATTATTGCAGCCTCGACTTTGGCTATCCGTTGCTCTTCCCGGAACGGCAAAAACTTCGCGGTCGTATGAATTTGCAATATCAGCCGTTACCAAACTTCCACCTTTTTCTGCAGATTCTATAACTATTGTAGCTTCAGAAAGACCTGCGATGATTCGGTTGCGTTTTAAAAAGTTGTTTCTATCAAAAGCATCGCTGCTCCAAAACTCTGAAATGAACCCGCCATTTTCCTCAATTTTCTGAACGTATCTTTTATGATCTTTTGGATATATTTGATTTAAGCCGTGCGCTAAACATGCTATATTTTGCAACTTATTTTCAATAGCTGCTTTGTGTGCACAAATATCAACTCCATACGCTAAGCCCGAAACAATTACAGGATTTAGTGGCGCGATTTCTTCAATTATACTTTTACAAAAAGCATTGCCATAACTAGTAATTTTTCGGGTGCCAACGATACTAATTATTTTTTTTCCAACTAAATCTATATTGCCTCGGTG
The DNA here is from genome assembly GCF_058068205.1 of Aequorivita sp. IT1282. Taxonomy (NCBI): domain Bacteria; kingdom Pseudomonadati; phylum Bacteroidota; class Flavobacteriia; order Flavobacteriales; family Flavobacteriaceae; genus Aequorivita; species Aequorivita sp. IT1282. The sequence continues at coordinate 462,292 of NZ_JBYRHR010000002.1, forward strand.
AAAAAAAAGAATGGGACCATCTAAACAATGCTTCAATTTATCAGGATAGGTTTTGTCTTTGAAATAACTGTATTCAATATTGTTAGCTTCAATAAACTGCATTTCTTCTTCGGCTTCTTCCAATTGCCGGTTCAGATTTAGGTCTTTTAATCGCAAAAGTCCGATGCCATCAATCTTGGCGAGATTACTTTTTTTCTCTTTAAAAATCGCTTCCGCAGAACCCATTTTTCGCAAAAGTTTTTTAGCCGAAATATCACCCAGATTAGGAATTCGCTGTAAGGCAAGCGTATAACGCAGTTCGTCTTTCGAAATCATGATTTAAAATTTTTAGGAGGGGAGATTATTTAAAAATACAATTTTTTAAGTTGTTAATAAATTACCAAAACAAAAATTGGATTGCTTTCAAAAAAGGCTAATTTTGTTTTTATGCAACTCACGACCTACTTAGCCGATTTACTTTATCGATACGAATGTGTTATTATTCCTGGGTTTGGCGCATTTTTAACGCGCTATAAATCTGCACACATAGACGATGCCTCAAATACATTTCATCCGCCTTCAAAAATTGTTTCTTTTAATAAACAATTACAGGCGAACGATGGTTTGTTTGCAAACTATGTTGCATCAGTTGAAAAATGTAGTTATGAAACGGCTTTGCAACGAATCCGAAATTTTACGGCTCAAATTTCCAAAGAGCTTTACGAAGGTAAAACGGTAGCATTTAAAAATATAGGCGAATTTATACTGAACGAAGAAAAATCGCTTCAGTTTGAACCATTGCAACAACACAATTATAGTACTACGGCTTTTGGTCTTTCTTCATTCGTTTCACCAAAAATAACGCGCGAAGCATACAAACAAAAGGTTGCAGCTTTGGAAGAAAAAGCGCCAATACATTTTACACCAGAAAGAAGAGCCGCAAAACCATATTTAAAATATGCTGCAATTGCAGTAATTGCGCTTTCCGCTATCAGTTTTGGAGGCATGAAAGTTTATGAAAATCAGGTGCAAAAATTTAATTACGCCGAAAGAGAAAAGGCCAATTCACTAATTGAAAACCAAATACAGGAAGCCACTTTTATAATTGAAAATCCGTTGCCTGTATTGAGTTTACAAGTTCCAAAACACACTGGAATTTATCATCTTGTCGCTGGCGCGTACCGAATGGAAGAAAATGCTTCCAAAAAAGTAGCGCAATTGCGAGAAAAGGGATATACCCCGCTAAAAATGGAAGCCAATCGCTACGGACTTCACCAAGTTTTGTATGCTAGCTTTGACGACAAAACGGAAGCAGAGCGGAAACTTCTAGAAATTCAGCGTTCCGAAAATGCTGATGCCTGGCTTTTAGTGCAGGAAATTAAGTAATCAATATTCAGTATTTAGTAAACAGCGCGGGTTATTTCTTTATTCTGTTTTCTCTTTTCATTATTCTATTCTTCGGTATCTTTGCAAAAAAAAATAAAGATGCAACCCAAAACACCTCAACATTCTTTAACTATCTATACCGATATGGTATTGCCTAGCGAAACAAACCCGATTGGCAATATGTTTGGAGGCGAACTATTAGCAAGAATGGATCGCGCGGCTAGTATTGCAGCCCGTCGCCATAGCCGCAGAATTGTAGTTACCGCTTCAGTAAACCACGTTGCTTTCAACAAAATGATTCCGTTGGGAAGTGTTGTAACTGTTGAAGCCAAGGTATCGAGAGCTTTTACTAGTTCTATGGAAGTGTATATGGACGTTTTTATTGAAGATCGCGAAAGTGGCGAAAGAAGCCTTTCCAACGAAGCCATTTATACTTTTGTAGCTGTAGACGAAATGGGCAGTCCGGTACGCGTACCCGAAATAGTTCCTGAAACAGAACTTGAAAAATTGCGTTTTGAAGCCGCACTTCGAAGAAAGCAATTGAGCCTCGTTCTTGCTGGTAAAATGAAGCCGAAAGATGCTACGGAGCTTAGAGCCTTATTTCAATAAAACAACATTGTTTTCTCAATTAGTTGATACAGTTGGTTTTTAACGAACATATTTATGTTAAAAGCGGAATATTTTTGCATATTCTTGACTGCTTTAATAGAGGTATTAAATATATTTGAAATCCTTTCTTGAAAAATTCTCACGAATCTCTCAAAAAAGGATTTTTTCGAATCTAATATAAAATCTATTTCAACTATGGGAAAAACTACAATTCTTTCTTTTCGGAGTTCCTTTTTTTTAGCCTTAACATTGGTATTTTCAATGTCTTTCGGTCAAAATTCTTCTAACATTAATTTTCAAGGCGAAACAATCGAAATGCCTGAAAATATTGCCAATTTTCAATGGAGCCAAATGCCGGAATCTGCAAGAATGGCAAATGGATATGTGGGGTGGGTTCAATTTTATGAAACGCCGACACAGCAAATCCAAGATTCTTTTAAAAACAACAATCTAGAATTATTAGAATACATTCCACATAAAACTTACCTATTCTATTTTCCTAAGAACACTTCTGTGAGTTTTCTTAGAAATAGCGGTGTGCGCTCTATAACTCCTGTACAATCTATCGTAAAACTTTCTACGGATTTAAAAAATCCGCCATTCGATAACTGGGCGATGGATGGCAATAACATTTTGGTTACACTTCAATTTCATAAACACGTTACCGCCGAATTTGTTATTCAGCAATTAGCCGAACGCCAAATAGCGGTTAAACAACAATATAAAGGTTCTAATAATATAGACCTTTCCATTCCGGATAATTGCTTGGAAGATTTAACAAACCTAGCGTTCGTTAAATGGGTTGAGCTAATTGTAGCCCCATCGATTCCAGATGATACCCGTGGAAGAAGTTTACACCGTTCAAGCAATCTTGATACTCAAACATCTGCTGGAAGAAACTATACAGGCTTAGATATAGGTGTTATTTGCCGCGATGATGGTATTGTTGGTCCACATATCGATTTTCAGGGTAGAATAGATAATTCAAACGCAAGTGGCACTGGCCAAACTCACGGCGATGGTGTTTCAGGCATTATGTCTGGCGCTGGAAACCTTAACCCTTCCAATAGAGGAATGGCGGCAGGATCGTTGTTATATGTAGTGAATTACCAGCCTAGCTTTTTAGATTCTCAAACAGTTTCGCTTATTAATAGCGGGGATGCGGTTATTACCAATTCTTCTTATAGTAATGGTTGCAACGCAGGTTATACTACAATTACTCAAACGGTAGACACACAGGTAAAAACATTGCCAAACTTACAGCATGTATTTTCTGCGGGTAACTCTAACAATAATAATTGTGGATACGGAGCAGGAAACCAATGGGGAAACATAACTGGCGGACATAAACAGGGAAAAAACGTAATTGCAACTGCAAACGTATTTTTTGATGGCTCGCTAGTTAACTCCAGTAGTCGTGGTCCAGCGCATGATGGAAGAATTAAGCCAGATATTGCAGCAAATGGTCAAAACCAAATTTCTACTTCTGAAAACAATACGTATCAAAGTTTTGGTGGAACTTCAGGAGCGGCACCAGGAATAGCTGGTATTACAGCACAACTTTATCAAGCATATTCTGAAGCAAACGGGAATGTATTACCTCCATCTGCATTAATAAAGGCAACTTTACTTAATACTGCGAATGATGCTGGAAATGTTGGACCAGATTTCAAATTTGGTTGGGGAATTGTAAACGGACTTCGCGCCGCAAAGCTTGTTGAAGAAAATCGCTTCTTGTCTGATCAAGTTTCGCAAGGTGCTTCAAAGAACCACAGTATTTCTGTACCTGCTGGTACCAAGCAAGTAAGGTTTATGGTGTATTGGAGTGATACTCCAGCTGCACCAGGTGCTAGTCCGGCATTGGTAAACGATTTAGATTTATTAGTTACAGACCCTTCAAACAACGTTTTGGAACCTTATATTTTGGATCCAACTCCCAATGTGGTTACATTAGATTTGCCTGCAACTAATGGCCCAGACCATTTAAATAACGTGGAGCAAGTACTTATTAATAATCCAGCTTCGGGTAATTATACTGTAAATATTGCAGGTTTCAACGTTCCCGTTGGTCCGCAGGAATATTTTGTGGTTTACGAAATCATTTCAGATAATGTAACTGTTACTTATCCGAACGCAGGCGAAAGCTTCGTTCCAGGTGAAACAGAATCTATTCATTGGGATGCTGTTCCAGTAAATACTACTTCAGATTTTGTACTTGAATATTCTACAAATAATGGTGGTAGCTGGAATGCTATTGCAACTGTTCCTAATACTACAACTAATTATGGATGGAGTGTACCTAACTCGGTTACCGGAAATGCATTAATTAGAGTTAGTAATGGTGGTTCGCAAGACGTTAGTGATGAGAATTTCTCTATTGCACCCTTAGTAACAAATGTGCAAGCAAATCAAGTTTGTCCAGATGAAGCAACCTTTGCTTGGAATGTAGTTGCAGGTGCAGAATCTTACGATTTTTATATGTTAGGCACAAAATACATGGAAGTTGTAGGTACTTCTACAACTAACAGTATTACAGTTCCAATTACAGATCCTACCAATGCTATGTGGTTTGCGGCCGTTGCCAAAAATGCTACAGCTGGTTGGGAAAGCCGAAGAACAATTGCCACCTACTACGCAGGTGGATTATTAAATTGTTCTCTAGGAAACGATGTGGGAGTAGAAAGTAACAATCAACCCAGCGATTTCAACTTAGTTTGTAATCCTGGTCCTACGGTTGTTTCAATTTTAATTTTGAATACGGGTGTGGCTTCACAAGGTAACTTTGATGTTACTTATCAGTTAGACAGTAATCCTGTAGTTACTGAAACTTTTACAGGAACTGTAGCTTCTGGCCAGCAAACTGTATTCAATTTTGCCACGCCTTTAAATATTACGAACTCGGGCAATTACACACTTACAGTTACTGTAAACTTGAGCGGGGATGAAAACTCAAATAACGACACCGATGCCCTTGCGTTTTACGCGGCTACGGAAGCTGAACAGTTAGATTATTCTGAACCATTTGATGTAAACGGTGTGCCTCCTTCTGGCTGGAATTTACTTAACCCAGACAACAACGATACATGGCAAGAGCGCACAAATATTCCTGGAAGCGGTGGTTCGCCAACGGTTACGGCATTTATGGACAATTTTAACTACAATGCGGCTGGAGAAGAAGATGCTTTGGAAACGCTATTTATCGATTTAACTATGGCAAGTTCGGCAGCATTGGATTTTGATTTGGCAAAAGCCCAATATTCTAGTGGTTTGTCTGATGCTCTTAGAGTAGATGTGTCGATTGATTGTGGCGCTAGTTTTACTCAAATTTATTATAAAGAAGGACTTGATTTATCTACAGTTTCTGGATATGTTACAGGAAACTGGACGCCAGGTTCGGCAGGTGATTGGCGTAACGAAACCATAGATTTAGCTCCTTATTTAGGTGAAAATGTTCAATTTCGTTTTGTGAACATCAACGGTTATGGAAACGGTACTTTTATAGACAACGTAAATGTAAGTGGTGTTTTGAGTGTTACTGAACAAGATTTCACGAATGTGTCAATTTATCCAAACCCATCTTCAAGTGAAGTGTTTATTAATTTGAATAACCAAGTGCAAGACAATGTTTCAATTACATTGTTCAATAGCTTGGGTCAAAGGTTACAGACTATTTCTGAAAACGAAATGGCTGGTAAAACGGTAGGCGTCTTAAACGTTTCAACCTATGCTAGTGGAATCTACTTTATTACAATAAAAGCAGGTGAGAAGATTGCAACCAAAAAATTAATAGTTCAGTAAGAATTACTAATTTCTATATAAAAAAAAGGGAGCCATTTTGGCTCCCTTTTTACATTCTATAAATCCAATCTGCGGGATTTATTTTTGTTTTATTTTGATAAATATAGAACTTCAAAACGGTTCTTCCTTCTGTAGAACTCTTCGCCACAGTACCTATTGTCTGTTTGGTGGAAACCTTGTCGCCCTTTTTAACGGACACTGTAGCCAGATTACTATAAACCGTAATATAATCACCGTGCTGAATAAAGACTACTTTGTTAGCTCCTTTTATTATTTGAATAGACATAACCTGTCCTTCAAAAATAGAACGTACTTGCTCGTTATCTGCCGTTGCTATTTCCACACCGCTACTGTTTGTTGTAACATTCGGAAATTGTGGGTGTTGATGGGTTCCAAAACTTTTTACAACCATCCCTTTTTCAACTGGCCAAGGCAGTTTGCCTTTGTTGTTTGTAAAACTAGCCGCAAGCGCTTTGTCTTCCGCTGTTAATGCGAACTCATCAGATTTTGCTGGTTTGGTAATTACATTCTTTGTGGTCGTTGTTGTCGGTGTTGTATTCCCCTTTGCTTTTTCTGCGGCAAGTGCTTTTTCCCGTGCAATTCTGTTTGCTTCTTCAATTGCCGCTCTAATAAGGTCATCTATTTGTCGGTCTATCGCGTCTGCCTGTTTTTGTTTTGTTCTAATTTGTGAAGCAAATTTGCTTTCGTCTTTTTTCAACGTTGCCACTAATGCCTGCTGGTCTTTTCGTTCGTTAGTTAATTGCGATTTCGCTACTTCGTTTTCGGCTATTAGCTTTTGTTTGGTTTTTTTCTGTGCAATTAAATCTCCATTTAATTGCTGAAGCTCTTCTGTTTTCGCCTTAATGCCTTCGCCCTGTTTTTTTCTGAATTTAGCATATTGCTTCATATATTGAACACGTTTATATGCCTGCAAAAAATTCTGCGAAGACAATAAAAACATAATTCGGCTCTGCTGGTTTTTGCTTTTGTACGACTTTTGAATCATTGCCGCATAATCGGCCTTCATAATTTTCAATTCTTTGCGCAGCGCGCTAATTTTTTCAATATTACTATTAATATTTCGGGTAAGTAAATTGGCCTGTTGATTGGTAACTCGTATTAAATTTTCTGAAGCCGAAATACGCTGATTAAGATCTTCAACCTGAGAAAGCACAGATTTTTCCTCCTTTTTGGTTTTAAAAAGAAGAGAATTTATCTGCTTTATTTCAGCAAGAATGGCCTGTCGTTTTTCCTCGAGTTCCTTTTGTTTATCTACTTGCGCAGAAAGCGTTGAAACCGTAATTAAACAGACGAATAAAAAAAGATAGGTGCGCAAATGCTTCATTTAATTAAGTTGTATTTCTTCGTAACCCTGTGGAATTTCAAATGGAAAACTCACGTTTGCATTTAAATCTATTTTTTTATAATTAACTTCAATTTTCGTTTTCGAACCTTTTTCTGAAGTGTCTATTAAAATTGATGTGGGAAAATATTGTTCCTCAATTTTTTGATAATCGCCATAACGAATACTTAAAAGTCGTTCAGCGTTTGGCTGCGATAGTGATTCGGAAGCTATTTTGAAATTTTCTGGATTTAAAAACAACGAATGTATAAAATTTTGAGGCTGCTGCTTAGGTTGAATTTTGAATTTTTTCTGAACAATTTCAGATTTATATTCCGAAGGATTTAAAGTGAAAATTGATTGTCCCAAAAGTAAATTCTGGGCTTGTTGAAAATTAATTGAAGTCCCAATCCATTCGCCCAATAAAGCGAAATCGCCTTCAAAATAAGTATTTCCGATGGTTTCGTAATAACTCACACTTGTAGGCGTAATCAAAACTTTAGCAATGGTAATTCCCAAAAGAGAAGCTTTTATCCAAATATTTTTGTCCTTTTCCATCCGAAGACTTACCGTAATGCTTTGCAGTTTTTCGTCGGTTTCATAAACCAATTGTACACGGCCTGCTAAAGTTTTAAAATCTGGGGCTGCAGCTTTATGGGCAGAAATTACTTCTTTAGCAGAAGTGCTTTCAATATTTGTAATTTTCTTGGCTCCACCGCAGGAAGCCAGAACCAATAAAAACAAGAGGTAAAACGGTTTCAGTTTCATAAATTTTATTTCGGCATTTGGGTTGTTGCGGCTTTATCAGTATACATTTTGGCCTTTTTTGAATCACCTTTTTTAGCATACGCGTAAGCAAGTTGTTCGTAAAAGTCCCGTTCCATTTTTGGGTCTCCTAAAATAAAATCTAAGCCAATTTCTAAACTTTCGATAGCTGTGTCACTTTTTTCAAGTCCATTATTTGCAACACCATTTAACAAGTATAAAAGCGCTTGCGCCGGAAAAATCTCGAGACCTTCGGAACTCAATTTTGCGGCAGCTTCATATTTTTTAAAGTCAATTTGAAAGAGCAACGTATTTCGCAAAAGGTTGTAATTGTCTGGATCTTGAGAAATGCCTTTTTCATAGGCATTTAGCGCGTCTTCTTTTCTGTTTTTCGCAGAATAATAATCTCCGAGTTTTTCGTAAACACGTCCGTTTTCAACTGAAAATTTATCTACAATTGCTGTTAATTCAGTTTCAAAAGTTGGATTGTCGTTTACAAACTGAATAAAATCACCCAATACTTTATATTTAGTTTCTTTGTCAACTTCATTTGAAGCAAAAACAATTTTCATGGATTTTATTGCTTCTTCAGCATTTCCGCCATCTAAATAAAATTTATAGAGCGCCAGATGAACGAGTTGCGATTTCGGGTTGCTTTTTAAAAGGTTCTTTGCTGCGTCGAAGGCTTTTTCTTTATTCCCTTGTTCGCTATAAAGATAGATGAGGTTTAAATATTCCTTTTCGTTCTTAGGATTGCTTTCAATCTTTTCTTCTAAATTTTCTATAGCACCTTCGGCATTGCCGGTGGCGCGATAAATTTGGGCTCGCAGCGCATTCCTAATATCGCTTTCGCCCCAAACTTGGTCAAGTTCGTCTAACTGCTCCAAAGCTTTGTCATATTGCTTTGTAAGAGCGAAAAGGTTTGCTAAATCTTCTTTGTAATCTTCGTCAAAAGGAATTAGCCGTTGCACCAATGGAATGGACTTTTCGTACTCTTTTTGTTGATGATACAACTCGTAAAGTTGCTCCAAAACATCTAATCTATCGCCTTGTGTTTTTACAACTTTGTTGAAGTTTGCCTCTGCTTCAGCGTACTGTTTTAAGTAGGTGTTATTTTTCCCCATCTCAAAATAAACAACAGCTTTGTTTTCTTCACTTTTAGCCGCTTTTTCGGCTTTGTGCAAAGCTGTAAGCGCCAGTTCGTAATTTTCTATTGCTTTTTGCTTCAACGCTTCGAAAAAGTTTTCTTGAAAAGCATCGGTAACATCGCCCAATTCATCCATTGGGTTTTGAATGGAATCGCTTTTAATTTCCTGCGCAACAAATTGCTGCGGAAGAATTATTCCGAAGAGAAATAGAGCGATATATATAACTTTTAGTTTCAAATCATGAGATTCCTGCCTTCGCAGGAATTTTATTTTAATTCAGAATAATCGCCAATGCTCACATTGGTGAACTCGCCATCAAAAGTAGCGTAATTGCCAATCATTGCATTGTCTAAATTTGCGTTCTTGATTGTTGCATTGGTTTGAATAATGCTGTTTTTTACCGTGCTATCTTCAATTACCGTGCCTTCGCCAATAGAGGCGTATGGGCCAACAGTACTATTTTTAAGACTTACATTTTTGCCTATAAAGCAAGGTTCAACTATTTTTGAATTTTCATTACTGATATTTTCAGAAATCAAAGGTCGGTTTGCTTCAGAAAGGAAGCCCAACATTTTTCGGTTTGTTTCTACCGTTACTTCTTTATTTCCGCAGTCCATCCATTCGTCAACCGTTCCAGTTTTGAAAATTTTTCCGGCTGCCATCATTCTTTTAATACCGTCGTTAATTTGGTATTCACCTCCATTAATGATGTTGTTGTCCAAAACGTACTGCAATTCATTTTTAAGCTGCGCCACATCCTTAAAATAATAGATACCTATAACGGCTTGGTCGCTCACATATTCTTTTGGCTTTTCAACAAGCTCGATTATTTCGTCCTTTTCGTTGAGGTTTACCACACCGTAAGCTTCTGGATTTGCTACTTTCTTAGTCCAAATTACCGCATCTGCATCTTTGTTTAAATCGAAATCGGCACGAATTAAAGTATCTGCGTACGCAATTACCGCTGGTCCGGTAAGCGAATCTTTGGCGCACATAATAGCGTGTCCAGTACCTTTAGGGTCGAGTTGACGGTAAATAGAAGGTTTGGCGCCCAAACTTTGAGCAAGTTCTTTAAGCTCTTTAATTACATCATCTCCAAAAAAAGCAGGATCGCCTAAAATAAAAGCAATTTCGTCTATTTCTTCATTTAAAACTCCAACAATATCTTCAACCAAACGATGAACGATTGGTTTCCCAGCAACGGGGATTAAAGGTTTTGGAACTGTAAGTGTATGTGGGCGAAGACGGCTTCCACGGCCTGCCATTGGGACTATTATTTTCATATCTATCCCCTGCGAAGGCAGGGGTCTCTATTTACATTCCTGAGAAAACAGGAATTAGTTATTAAACTTATTTTCTTTAAATTCCAATTTGTTGTCAAATCATTCCATTGTGGATTCATATCTTTTATAAGATTGATTTTCCAATCTCTTTTCCACTTTTTGAGTTGTTTCTCTCTTATAATAGCAGATTCCGCAGTTTTATGTTCTTCAAAATAAACTAATTTGTTGCAATTATATCTGGCTGTAAAACTATCAGGATATTTTTTGAGTTTGTGCTCTTTTACGCGTTCTTCTATATTATCTGAAATTCCAACATATAAGACGGAATTTGTTTTGTTTGTCATTATATAAACATACCATAATTTCATTATATGCCGATCAGAGATTCCTGCCTTCGCAGGAATTTGTTATTTTGTTCCAGTCGAACCAAAACCCCCAGCTCCGCGTGAGGTATCACTCAATTCTTCAACTTCTTCCCAAACGGCACGTTCGTGTTTTGCAATTACCAATTGTGCAATACGTTCACCATGCTCAATGGTGAAATCTTCGTTGGAAAGGTTTACCAGAATCACACCTATTTCACCGCGATAATCTGCATCGATGGTTCCAGGAGAATTTAAAACGGTGATTCCCTTTTTTGCTGCCAAACCGCTTCGTGGGCGAACTTGCGCCTCGTAACCAATTGGCAATTCAATAAAAAGTCCAGTTTTTACAATGGCTCGCTGCAACGGTTTTAAAGTTGAAGGACTATCAACATTTGCGCGAAGGTCCATTCCTGCCGAAGCAATAGTTTCGTAGGACGGTAAAGGATGATTGGATTTATTAATTATTTTAATTTTCATATTATTTTTTAATAGTTCCCTTCGACTCCGCTCAGGGAACAAACCTGGTCATTGAGCGGAGCCGAAATGATTATTTTCTGATGATTTTCAAAAATTCGTTCTTTTCAAAATAGAACATAATTGCTGCAAATACTACTAACAACGCAGTTCCTATCCAAATATTTCCGTTGAAAACATAAAACGAAATTGCCGAAAAACCTATGGCCAACAGCAAATAGCCGCTTATTTTTTTCACTTCGTAGGGTACGTCGTAATATTTACGTCCGTAAAGATACGAAAGCACCATCATACTGCCATAGGCCGCAAGTGTTGCAATTGCTGAACCCATATAACCAATATATGGAATTAAAATGTAGTTCAAAACCAAGGTTACTACAGCGGCAAATACCGAAATGTAAGCGCCGTATTTTGTTCGGTCAGTAACTTTATACCAAACGGAAAGGTTGTGGTAAATTCCTAAAAACAGATTAGCCAAAAGGATGAGTGGCACAATTTTAAGCGCTTCCCAATATTGGCTATTTGGGATTAAAATACGTTTAAAAATATCAATATACACTACAACAAACAAAAGGATTAAACACCCAAAAAGAGTGAAATATTTGGTAATAGTAGCGTAGGTGTTTTTTGCATTGCTATGCTCAGAATGATTAAAGAAAAACGGTTCAATCCCCAAACGGAATGCCATCACGAAAAGCGTCATAAACATACCCAATTTGTAACAAGCAGAGTAAAGTCCAACTTGTACTTCGGCAATATTTTCGGGGAGTAAATATTTCAGAAGAATTCTGTCAAAGGCTTCATTTATACTAAAAGCAATACCGGCAAAAAGTACTGGTATGGCATATTTCATCATCTGTTTCCAAATGGTTTTATTAAATCTGAAACCTATTTTCACATAGAGTGGAAGCAGTACCAAAAGCGTTACTGAGCTGGCAATTAAATTTGCGATGAAAACGTAGGCCACTTTGTTTTCGGGGAACCACAATGCATTCCAATACGTACTAGTTTCCGCTAGTTTGGGTAATATTAGAAGGAAAAAAACATTGAAAGCAAGATTTATAACAACATTAAAAATTTTAATTACCGCATAGCGCGTAGGTTTTTCATTAACGCGAAACCACGCAAATGGTAAAACCACTAAAGCGTCCAATGCGAGAATTATTAGGCCGTAGGTTACGTACTCTGGTTTAAAATCGGAAGCTTCTGCTATAAAATTTCTGAATAGCAGCGTAATTCCTAAAAAAATTATGGTGGAAATTGTGAGCGAGCTGAGCGTGGTGGATTGCACAATTTTTTGCTGCGAAGTGTGTTTGGTGATAAACCTAAAAAAGGCAGTTTCCATTCCATAACTCAGCAAAACATTTCCTAAAATAAGGAAAGCCATTACGGTAGAATATATTCCGTATTCCTCTGGTAGCAGTACTTTCACATAAAGAGGCACAAGTATAACTGTGAGCAATCTAGGCAATACTGTGGCAAGACCGTAAATGAAAGTTTGTTTAAAAAGTTTTTTGAAAACGCTCAATTGTGTCAGTTTTAAGACTTAAAAGTTGTTCGAAATCTTACAGAATTATTGCCGATAGGAAAACCTAGCAAGCCGAACAAAAGTATTGAAAATAATGGTTTTGAGGTTGAATTGTTTCTCCACTTTATTTACAGGAAAAGATTAGAGATTTTTTCAGTAATCTTAGTAGGTCGAAAGGTTTTTGCATCTAAGAAACACCAAAGTGTTTGCGCTTCTACAATTGTTTTACCGTCTGCAATACGTATGATTTTGTAATGCCTTTCGCTTTTTACACCTTCATATTTTTCAATCCACGTTTGGGTTTCCAATTCTTCGCCTAAAAAAGAAGGATGTTTATAGGAAATAAAATGGTTTAAAACTACCCAAACATTTTGCGCACGCTGATCTTCTGAAGTTCTGGAAATCCAATGTTCTTCTGCAGTTTCAAGACACCACTGCAAATACGTAATATTGTTTACGTGGTTGAGCCCATCAATAGCTGAGGGCGGAACAATAAAGCGGTTTTTAAAGATGTCTGATTTCAAAATCCTAAAATCATTTTTGCAATTAGAAAATAAGTAAGTATTCCGAAGATATCGTTGCTGGTAGTAATAAATGGCCCAGTTGCAACTGCTGGGTCAATACCTCTTTTATCCAAAAGGATGGGTATAAAAGTTCCAATTAATGCCGCTAAAATAATAACAGATATAATTGCAATACCAATGCTGATAGATTCCAAATAAGTAGTGAAAAACAGAAAATGGCTAATTACTAATACTACTAGTGCGATTGCACTTCCATTTACCAAAGCCAAAGTAGATTCTTTAAGCAAACGTGCAAAAAGATTGCCTTTTAATGAATTATTGGCGAGACCCTGCACTACGATAGCACTACTTTGAACTCCCACATTCCCTGCCGTTGCTTGAATGAGCGGTACAAAAATTATTATTTTTGGAAAAGTGCTCATCATGTCTTGAAAACCCGTAATAATACTGGCTGCTCCTAGACCTCCAAACATTCCAATTAAAAGCCACGGCAAGCGGGCCCGTGTTTGTTTAAAAATACCATCATCTGCCTCTACATCTTGGCTAATACCAGCCGCCATTTGGTAATCTTTCTCTGCTTCTTCTTTAATGAAATCTACAATATCATCAATGGTAATTCTTCCCACTAATATTCCCTCTTCGTCAACAACGGGGATGGCTTCTAGATCGTATTTCTGCATGATTCGCGCCACATCTTCGGCTTCGGTGTGCACGTATACATAATCTACTTTTGGTATGTAAATCTCGCTTATATGTGCACGACCAGGGGCGGTAAGTAAATCTTTTAATGAAAGTCTGCCTTTTAATTTTCCGTGTTTGTCGGTAACGTATATAGAATGAACTCGGGTTACATTTTCGGCTTGTCGGCGCATTTCGCGAACGCATCCTGCAACGGTCCAACTTTCTTTAACCCGCACAAGTTCCTTCGCCATTAAACCACCTGCAGTGTCTTCGTCATAACGCAACAAGTCTACAATATCTGCCGCGTGCTCTTCATCTTCAATGTGGCCAATAACTTGTCTTTGAACATCGTCATCCAACTCTGCAATAATATCTGCAGCATCATCGGTGTCCATTTCATCCAGCTCGTCGGCAATTTCAGAAGGGGTAAGTTTGTCTAAAATGCGCTCCCGGAAATCGTCATCCAGCTCAATTAACACTTCGCTGGTTACCTCACTGTCCAGTAATTTTACGATGTAAGTAGCCTCTTCTGTGTTGAGTTCCTGAAGTAATTCTGCAATATCAGCAAAGTGAAACTCTACCAATAGCGCTTCCAGCGCATCACCATTATTATTGGCGATAAGCTGTTCAACCTGCTCGATAAACTCATCTGTCAGTTGAAATTGCATCATTTTCTAGTTTTTTGGTAAGCGCTATAAACTGCGATACGGAAAGTTGTTCCGGACGTTGGCCAAAGATAGTATCTTCTTTTATTTTATCTGAAAGATTAAACGATTTTAAACTATTGCGAAGTGTTTTTCTACGTTGCTGAAAAGCGGTTTTTACAACTTTATAAAGCATCTTTTCATCACAAGCAATCGTAAAATTTTCTTTACGTCGAAGTCTCAATACACCGCTATCTACTTTTGGTGGCGGATTAAAAACCGAAGGCGGGACAGTGAAAAGATATTCGGCATCATAAAATGCTTGTGCCAAAACTGACAGAATACCGTAGGCTTTGCTGCCTTCTTTTTCGCATATACGTTGTGCTACTTCCTTTTGAAACATTCCTGTAAATTCTGGAATTTGCTCTTTCCATTCCAACATTTTAAAAACTATTTGTGTTGAAATATTATACGGAAAATTGCCAGTTATGCCGTATTGTTCATCACCAAAAAGCTGAGTAAGATCGTATCTTAGAAAATCTGCTTCAATTATTTTCAGGTTTTTATTCGGGTAATTTTCTTTCAAAAAGGCAATAGATTCGGTGTCGAGATCCATTGCAATTACGTCTATATCTTTTTGAATTAAATATTTGGTAAGCACGCCCATTCCGGGGCCAATTTCGAGCACATTTTTATAGCCATCAAGCGAAAGTGTATCGCCAATTTTTTCGGCAATAGTTTCATCTTTTAAAAAATGTTGGCCTAAGTGTTTTTTGGCGCGTACGGCTCCAGAATCCTTAGAATCTTTCTGTGGGTTTGGGTTTTTCTTTTTCATTTAAAAACCTTGAAAAGAGTTTAACCGCAAAGTACGCAAAGGTTTTTTGCAAAGGGCGCAGCGGGTTTTAATTTTTTTTAAAATGTTCGTTGTGAGCTTCGCCAATAATTTCAAGTTCGGTGCGAAAGGCTACGAACTTTCCTTCAAAAGGTTTGCTTCGCGCGCGAAGTTCTTTTGCATTTTCGGCGTAATATTTATTAAGTGTTTCTTTACTGTCTGTATAAAATTGTACGGAATAAGTAATGCCGCCCATTTCTTCTTCAATAATTACGCGGGTCATCAATGCTTTACTGAATTTTCCAGTGGCCAACATAGCGGGAATATGTTCACTTTTCATCCACTGAAGCCAAGCGTCTTGGATAGTTTCTTCTATGTTTGTGGTTACGGTATAAATGTACATTTTATAATATCTGATTTCTAATTAATTGCATCGCCTCGAAGCTCTCTGAACCTCTTTCGTGCTTCTACAAAATAAATACTGTCTGCAAAGTTAAAGATTATCGCTTCGTATTGCGCTTTCGCTTTGTCGGGCTGATTTAATTTTTCTTCGTAAATCTGCGCTAGTCGAAAGTGGGCATTATCGGCTAAAATATCGTCGCTGTAAAATTCTATAATTTTTAAATAGTTGGCTTCAGCTTTTGTGTATTCGTGAAGCTTTTCATAAACCGTTCCTTGCTTAAAAAGTGCTTCGTCCTCTATTTTTTCGCCTTTATGGTTGGTTAAAATATCTTCCAAAACAGCGATTGCCTCTGTGTTTCTATCTTGAAAAGACAGAAGATCTGCGCGCGCGTATTTTTTAAGTGCGGTTTGCGTAGAGTCTTCCAAAGAGTTGTCGCGAATTAACAGGCTGAGCTCCATTGCATCGTTGGCAATTAACTGCGAAGTAGATTTTTTCAATACATCTAGTTGCACCTGCGACCATTCAAAATCGCCTTTAAAGTAACTGGTGCGTGCTACTTTAAAACGTGCGTCCTGTGCCAAAACATCGCTCTGTACTTTTTTCTGTATTTGTGAATAGTAAATAAGGGCTTCGTTAAATTTTTCATCAAAAACCAAAATATCTGCGAGTTCCATTTTTACGCGAGCTTCTTGGTAGGCTGTTAAATCTTGCTTTCCTAAAGTTTTTAGATTTTCAATTGCCAACTCTTTTTTGTTATATTGGAAAGCTAAAAAGTGGTTGTAATCTATTTGCAGCAAGTATGTGTCACGATTTCGGCCAAATTCATCTAAAAGCTTTTCAAACTTTTTTTCTACTTCGGGATATTCTTTTGTGGTAGCAGTTTTCACCTCCATTTTCATAAGTATCTGGTTACCCTGAAGTTTATTTTGTGGCGTAAACGAATTTTCAATTATGTAATTTACAATCTCTCTTCCAGATTCATAATCTTCATCGGCAATAGAAATATATGCCAAATCGGTGATTCCGCCTAGGTTGTCGCCAAGACGTTTGTAAATAGCTTTTTCCTGTATAAAAGCTTTTTTATATTCTTTTTGCTGAATAAATAACCAACTTAATAATTGATTGTAAAGTATCTCTGGGTTTTGCTGCAAGCGTTGCAAGAGTATTTTTTTAAGCAACAGGTTGGCTTCATTGTTGGCATCTTCTGTTGTGTAAAGACTAAAATAGCGTTGCGCTGAACTTTTAAATTCAGTGTTTTTTTCTACAAGCCCCAAATAGCTATCGAACATTTTTTCTAACTTACCCTGTTCGCCATAAATCTGAGCAAGCTGCATGTTGAAATCTAACTTTTCACTTAATGCCATTGCTTTTTCATAAGCTACAATAGCTTCATCGAGTAGGCTGAATTTTTCAAAACCCTTACCAATACTATACGAAAAGTTGGGATTAACGTCTATTACTTCAATTGCTTTATTGTAATTTAAGGTGGCGAGTTCTGTTTTATTTTGAAGCGAAAAGTTGTAGCCTAATTCTATATAAAGTTGCGGAAAATTTCTGCCGTTGTCTAATTTTTCTTTTATGAGTCGTTCAGCTTCAGTGAAATTTTCAAGTTGTTGATTGCTTTGTACCAACCCCATAAAATAGTCTAGCCTATATGGGTTTTCTACAATAAGTTTTTCATAAATACGCAACGACTTTTCAAACTCCCCTTGTTCAAAATAGTTTTTTGCCAATGCTTCGCTCTGTGAAAAGCTTGCTGTTAAAGTAAAAAAGAATAATATGAAAAGAATATTCCGCATGCCGTAAATATAAGCAAATGACCTGATAGGTATAGGATTCTTATAAAAATTATCAAAAACAATGCCTATATAAAAGGGGTGCTAATTGGACTTTACTAGCAAGATTTTTTTAATATAAAAAGAAAGGTAATTTGAAGCGTTACATTTCTGAAGCCACTTTTTCTAGTTGGGTGTACCAGTTTTCGCCAAATTTTCGGATAAGTGCACCTTTTACGAATTTATATACCGGTACTTGTAATTCTTTACCCAAAGTGCAAGCGTCGTCGCAAATAGGCCAACGGTGATAATTTACCGCAGAAAACTCGCTGTATTCTTGCACTCGCACAGGATATAGATGGCACGAAATAGGTTTCATAAAATCTGTGGCACCAGCGTTGAAAGCATCTTCAATACCACAACTTGCAATACCGCTGTCGGTAAAAGTTACATAGGCACATTCTTTTCCGTCAACCAATGGAGTTTCCAGTTCGTCCATATCGGTCTTAATATGCGTACCCTGTTTTTCAATTGCGGCAATCCCTTCGGGACGAAGAAAAGGTTTTACTTTTGGGTAGATTTCTTTAAGTATTGAAATCTCTTCCTCTGTTACAGGAGCGCCTGCCTCGCCCTCAATGCAACAAGCACCCTTACATGCATGAAGATTGCACACAAAATCTTTTTCTATTATATCTTCAGAAACTATTGTCTTTCCCAGTTGAAACATCCGGCAAAGATAAATTGTTTCCGCTATCTACATAGAAGAAATTGTGCTTTTATTAACCTCCTTTTGTTTTAGGCTTAACAATTATATTACCTAATTTTGCAAATCGAAAAAAAAGGTATGGTATTAAATTTCAAAGAAATAGTAACGGCTACAATGGTGCTTTTTGCGGTAATTGATATTATAGGGAATATTCCTATTATCATTGGGCTCCGTGAAAAGGCCGGTCATATTAATTCTGCGAAAGCTTCTATAATTGCGGCTATTGTAATGGTGGTTTTTCTTTTTTTGGGTGAAAGCATACTAAAGCTTATTGGTGTAAACGTAAATGAGTTTGCTGTTGCAGGTGCGCTTATTCTTTTCTTTATTGCTCTTGAAATGATTCTTGGAGTTACTCTTTTTAAGGAAGGAGATACCAGTCCAGACATGGCATCCATCTTTCCGTTGGCTTTTCCGTTGCTTGCGGGGCCAGGAAGTTTAACAACCTTGCTGTCTTTGCGTGCCGAATATGCTATTGAAAATATAATTGTCGCCATTTTTGTAAACATCATAATAATTTACGCCGTTTTAAAAACGTCGGGGAAGCTGCAACGTTTTTTAGGAAAGAACGGAATTGCGGTAATTCAAAAGATATTTGGTGTAATTTTGCTGGCAATTGCGGTGAAGCTTTTCACCTCAAATATTCAGGAACTATTTAACTAAAATAGAATGAAAATATTTATTTATATATTGATTGCGTTGGCCGCTGGAATGACAGTTTTTAACATGACCAAATTAGATCTCGATAACCTTTTAGTAGGGGATAGTGCGATTGCCTTTATATGTATATTGGCAGGGCTTTGTGGAATGTTGCTGTTAACAATCTTGCTTATTTCTAGAAGAATAGAAGCGCAATCTAAAAAGTAAAAAGGCTACTTTTTATCCAAACGATTGTTTGCTTCCAGCTCCAAAACTTTCAGGAGCATTAGGTCGTTTTCGTTTAGAATAATTTCATACTCATTTGGTCCAAAGAGTTGTTGAGCAATGTTTGCTTTCAGTGTTCTTTTTAGATCTTCGGCATAGTTCGTTAAATCTATCTGCGCCTCGTTGAATTTGGCGTATTCAATAAATTCTTTCGAAACATTATCATCTAACTTAAAGTCTTTTCTGAAGGTTTCAAAATTCATCCCTTTAAATAAACTTCTGTTTTTTTCGAGATATTCAAAAATGAAATAACTCATAAACCCACTTCGGGAAACATATTGAAGTGTTTCATTTTCTACGCTAGTATCTTTGGGAACAAAGACGTCTGGTATAATACCCCCGCCTCCATAAACTACTCTTCCTTTAGGCGTTTTGTACTTTAGTGAATCTGCTACTTTTATACTGTCTGCGTGAATCAATTCGCCATTGCGGTAACGTTTTTCGTAATCGCTGTAATAGGTGTCATTCCCTTTACCATACGGACGCTGGATAGAACGGCCAGTAGGAGTGTAGTAACGCGCAATAGTTAAACGGACGGCACTGCCATCGCCAAGCGACATTTCGCGTTGCACTAATCCTTTCCCGAAAGAACGGCGACCAATAATGGTTCCTTTGTCGTTGTCTTGCAAAGCGCCAGCTACAATTTCACTCGCAGAGGCGGAGTTTTCGTTAATAAGCACATACAATTTTCCGTGCTCAAAATCGCCACGGCGTGTAGCATAGGTTTTGTTTATATCGCCACTTTTGTTTTTTGTGATTAAAACAAGTTTGTCGTTTTCCAAAAATTCATCAACAATACGCTCAGCCGTCGAAATATAACCTCCGGGATTATTACGAAGGTCCAAAACTAATTTTGTAACACCTTGATCTTTCAATTTTTCGAGAGCAGATTCGAACTCTTTAAACGTAGTTTCGGAAAAACGATTTATTTTAATGTAGCCTAAATCTGCATCTATTTTATAGGATGCATCTACGCTTACAAGCGGCACTTGCTTTCTTCTAACGTTAAATTCCAAAACTTTCTTCTCGCTAGGGCGATAAACATCGAGTGAAACTTTACTATTTATTTCACCTTTTAAATAATTGGAGATGCTATCGCGCTGCACCAATTCGCCAAAAAGTTTTTTGCCGTCGGCATAAATAATTCTATCGCCACCTTTAATTCCGGCTTTTTCTGCGGGACCTCCTTCAATAGAACGAATTACCGCAATGGAATCTTTATAAATATAAAAGCTTACACCAATGCCAATAAAAGCGCCGCGCATATCGTCTGCGTTGTGCTGGTATTCTTTTTTGGGAATATAAACGGAATGCGGATCGAGGTTTTCGAGAATTCCGTAAACGGTAACATCTACAATACTGTCTGTGTTTACATCATCAACATATTCATAATCTATATAATCTATGAGTCTGTTGAGTTTGTCCTTCTTAGAATTTGTAGCAAATATTTTTTCTGTGCTGTCACTAAAATTAAGCTTCGACCCAATAAAAATACCTACTGCTAGCGCCAATCCAATCCACAGTGGCAAGTATTTTTTTTGTTTGCTAATTGTTGTCGAAGTTTGATTTTCCATTATTGTAATTCCAAATCTGAAATGTGCTGTATGTTAACGCCTGCCTTCTCTAAAAAGGTGATGCCGGAGTTGTCTTTATATTCGTTTAGATAAACCATTCTTTTAATTCCCGCTTGGTGAATTAATTTGCTGCATTCCTTGCAGGGCGACATAGTAATGTAAAGTGTTGCACCTTGGCACGCCTGTGTACTCGAGGCTACTTTTAAAATAGCATTTGCTTCTGCGTGAAGAACGTACCATTTTGTATAGCCTTCATCGTCTTCGCAAATGTTCTCAAAACCTGTAGGGGTTCCGTTGTAACCATCGCTTATAATCATTTTGTCTTTTACAATAAGCGCGCCAACCTGTCTTCTTTTGCAATAGGAAAGTTTGCTCCATTCCTGCGCCATTCTGAGATACGCAATATCGTATTTGCGTTGTTTCATTTCTTTCATCTTCCTAAAATATTTGAGAAAGGAAAAGGGAGCATGTTTATTTTATTCATTTCGGTTGGTTACTATATAGTTAATGGCAATTTATTCTTTTAAATCGGCAACGAAATTACTTTGAAGTTACGCCACTGCCAAAAAAAATGTAGTTAAGTTATTGCCAAATGCACAGAGGCATCCATGAAATGAGGAAGTTGGAATTTGTTTTTTTGAAAATTACCTCTGAAAACGCCAGCTATTCTGTTTTTTTGAAGTCTTCGAATGTAAACTTTGAATCTTTCAAGAATTACCGTATACTCAAAAAATCCAGTTGTTTATTAGCATGGGTATCACCATTCCTATAACCAGAGATGAAACAACTAAAACCCAATCTTTTTTATTGAAACGGAATATGGTTTGAAAAATGAAAGCTATAATTAAAAAGAGTATAACTATTATTATTTGAGCACCTTCAATACCTAAGCCAAATTCTAGCAACGGAAGTAATTCTCTACTACTGTCCAGTGCCGTAAAAAAGAAAGCGAAACCAAGACCGTGAATTACCCCAAAAAAGATGGTAGTAATATAAAGTATGCCCATCTTCTCCATCTTCTTTTCCTTTCCCGCTGTAAACAAATTGAAAAGGGCGGTGACCAAAATGGTTACAGGGATTAAAAATTCAATAACTTTTCCCGAGACACTAACCACATTATAAGTAGCTAAAAGAAGCGACAGCGTGTGCCCAACGGTAAACATTGTAACTAAGATTAATAATTTTTTCCAGGAAGAAAAATTATAGGCAGCACACAAAACTATCAAAAATAGAATGTGATCGTAGGCTTTCCAATCCAATACATGTTGAAGGCCAAGATTAAAATACAACCAGAAATCTGTCATTGGGAATAGCGTTTTGAGGATTTGCCCAAATATAGCTAATGTAAGATAGATTTCTCATTAAAAATAGCTTAGTTTTTGGAATAATTAAAGTTGGCAAAATCGACTGGGGATTCGTTTAATAGCTTTACGTTTTACTCGAGGCGTCCCAGAAGATTCGGGGAATTCCGGAATATTTAAACATTAAAATAAAAGCATTAAAAAAGCCTCCACATTTCTGTTAAGGCTTTTTTCTGTACTCGAGGCGGGAATCGAACCCGCACGTCCTAAAACACTGGATTTTGAATCCAGCGCGTCTACCAATTCCGCCACTCGAGCAAACGGGAGGCAAAAATAAACAAATAATTATAAATTACTTTAAATTTTATCTCCCTATTTTTTTAAATATCGCTCACTATTAATTTTTACCTTTGTAACCTATTTAACAAAAACCACAAAAAATGTCCACTCTCGCACCAGACCCCAAGATTTTTGCATGTAAACAAAGTGAAGCCCTAGCACAAGATATTGCAGATGCCTACGGAATTCCACTGGGAAAAGTAATTACCTCCCATTATAGTGATGGGGAATTTCAACCTTCTTTTGAAGAATCTGTTCGCGGAAGTCGCGTATTTTTAATAGGTTCAACATTTCCAAATAGCGACCATTTAATGGAACTTCTATTGATGATTGATGCAGCAAAACGCGCATCTGCACGTCATATTACAGCTGTGTTGCCTTATTTTGGATGGGCGCGCCAAGACAGAAAAGACAAGCCTCGCGTTCCGATTGCAGCAAAATTAGTTGCAAAAATGCTGGAAACTGCAGGCGCTACACGAATTATAACAATGGATCTGCACGCAGATCAAATTCAAGGGTTTTTTGAAAAACCTGTGGATCACCTTTTTGCCTCAACTATTTTTCTTCCCTATTTACGCAGTTTAAATCTCGATAATCTTACCATAGCATCACCAGATATGGGTGGTTCAAAACGTGCGTATGCTTATTCAAAATTTTTAAATAGCGATGTAGTAATCTGTTACAAGCAGCGTGAAAAGGCGAATATTATCTCGCACATGGAACTTATTGGCGACGTAAAAGGAAAAAACGTTGTGCTGGTGGATGATATGGTAGATACTGCAGGTACGCTAACCACAGCTGCAGATTTAATGATGGAGCGCGGTGCTTTAAGCGTTCGTGCCGTTTGTACACATCCACTTCTTTCTGGAAATGCTTACGAGCGAATAGAAAAATCGCAAATGTTAGAACTTATTGTTTCAGATTCAATTCCAACAAAACCGAGCAAAAAAATTAGAGTAATAAGTTGTGCTAAACTTTTCGCTGATGTTATGGTTAGCGTAAACGCGAACAAATCTATTAGCGGTAAGTTTTTGATGTAACTTCTATTTGGAACCAAGGATTTAAGGGAGCTAAGTAACTAGGCAATTCAAAGTAAATTGAAGGATTTTCGTTTTTAACTTTTATTTTCTTGAATCTCTTAAATCCCGTTTACTGATTTATTTCTTCTTGAATCAAAAAGAATTAAAACGCAAAACGTAATTCCAAAATAAAATCTATCTTTGCACTCCCTAAAAAACAGCTTTTTAGGGAATAGTATTAATAAATAACTTTTAGAAAAAATGAAATCAATTACAATTAAAGGATCACAAAGAGAAAGCGTGGGCAAAAAGGCAACGAAAGCCCTACGTAATGCTGGAATGGTTCCTTGCGTAGTTTACGGAGGGGAAGAACCAATCAGCTTTACAGCAGATGAAATTGCATTTAAAGACTTGGTTTACACTCCAGACGTACACACGGTTGTAATTAACCTAGGTGGCACAAAAATGAATGCTATCCTTCAGGATATACAATTTCACCCAGTGACTGACCGTATTCTTCACGTTGATTTTTACCAAATTTTTGACGAGAAAGAAGTTTCTATGGAAATTCCTGTACGTACAAAAGGTAACGCACGTGGTGTTCGTAACGGTGGTACTTTGCGTATTGTTACGCGTAAACTTCGTGTAAAAGCTTTGCCAGAAAATCTTCCAGATTTTATTGAAGCAGACATTACCGAAATGCGTATTGGTGCTAAAATGTACACGAAATCTCTTAAAACAGATAATTATAAAATTATGCACCCAGATAACACTGTTATCTGTCAAGTTAGAACTTCACGTACCGCAGTTGTGGATGAAGTTGAAGACGAAGTTGAAGGTGCAGAAGGAGAAGAAGTTCCAGCTACAGAAACTGATGATGCTGCTGCAGTAAGCGAATAAATTCTTTTTTTAAGATAAGTAAAAAGCATCCTGTTAATTCGGGGTGCTTTTTTTATTTTTACCCAAGATTAAAAACATTATGTTTTCATTTTTCAAAACCCTTTTTTCGGTAAAGAAGACCGATATTATTACAGAAGAAAAAGATCCAATGAAAAAATTTCTTATCGTAGGACTCGGGAATATTGGCCCAAAATATGCAAATACCCGTCATAACATCGGTTTTAAAGTACTTGATTTTTATGCCGAAAAAAATGCACTTACTTGGGAAACTGCTAAATTGGGCGATGTTACTTCGCATAAAGTAAAAGGAAGAACTTTTATTTTCTTGAAACCAAGTACATTTATGAATTTAAGCGGAAAGGCCGTAAATTACTGGCTAGAAAAAGAGAAAATTCCGTTGGAAAATATGCTGGTTATTACAGACGATTTAAATTTGGCTTTCGGTACTATTCGAATAAAAACAAAAGGTAGCGATGGCGGCCACAATGGTTTGAAAGATATTCAAAACACGCTGCAAACCACAAATTACAACCGTTTCCGTTTTGGAATTAGTGATGCTTTTTCAAAAGGAAGACAAGTAGATTATGTGCTGGGCGATTGGGAAGCCGAAGAAGATAAACAACTGCCAGAACGTTTGGAATTAAGTTGTAATATTATTGAATCTTTTGCACTCGCAGGAATTAACATTACTATGAATACATTTAACGGAAAATAATTTTGAAGAAATATTCGGCAGCTTCCGCTTATAAAAATGACCGCCCTAGCGTGGTTACGATTGGCACTTTTGATGGCGTCCACATTGGTCATAAAGCTATTTTGAAGCGTCTCGTTGAAACCGCCAAAAAGGAAAACTTAGATTCTACTGTACTTACTTTTTTTCCGCACCCACGGATGGTGCTTCAACAAAATCTAGACATCAAACTTTTAAATACAATTACAGAACGCACAGAATTGCTTGAAAACACAGGCCTCGATAATCTAGTAATTCATCCCTTTACACACGCTTTTTCACGATTGACTGCTTTAGAATATGTGCGCGATATTTTGGTAAATAGCTTAAAAGCGAAAAAAATAATTATTGGATACGATCACCGTTTTGGAAGAAACAGAAACGCCAGTATTGAAGATTTAAAAGAATTTGGACGGACGTATGATTTTGAAGTAATAGAGATTTCGGCTAAAGAAATTGATGATGTAGCCGTTAGTTCCACAAAAATTCGAAAAGCTTTAACTGAAGGCGATATTGAAACAGCAAATAGTTATTTGGGTTATAATTATATACTTTCCGGCGAGGTTATTCGAGGAAAAGCTATTGGTCGTACCATTAATTACCCGACGGCAAATTTGAAGTTAAAAGAGAATTACAAATTGGTTCCAAAAAACGGCGTTTATATTGTGCAATCTATAATCGGCGGAGAAAAAATCTTCGGAATTACAAGTATTGGTACCAATCCGACCGTTGGCGGAAAGGAGAAAACTATAGAAACTCATTTTCTCAATTTCAATCAAGATTTATACGATAAAGAAATAACGATAGAATTTTTAAAATTTATTCGAGACGAAGAAAACTTCGATTCTTTAGAAGTACTACGTCAAGAAATTTTAAAGGATGAACTTTTCGCAATTCAATATTTAAAAGAGCGTGAATAAATTTCTATTTAAACAAGTAGATAATATTGGGCTTGTCCTTTTTCGGGCAGTGTTCGGTCTTTTAATTACTATTGAAGCTTTTGGCGCAATATTTACAGGATGGGTACGGCGTACTTTGGTAGAACCGCCCTTCACCTTCAACTTTATTGGCTTCGATTTTCTACAGTATCTACAAGGCGATTTAATGTATTATTACTTCGTTATTATGGGCATCTTCGGCATTTTTGTGATGCTGGGCTACAAATATAAATTTAGCATGATTGCCTACGCAATTATGTGGACCGCCGTTTATTTAATGCAAAAAAGCAGTTACAATAATCACTATTATTTAATGATGTTGCTATGCTGGATTATGGCATTTCTACCCGCAAACCGTTGGTTTTCCCTCGATGCGAAAATAAATCCGGAAGTTAAAAATCCCGCTATGCCTCGCTGGGTTTTGTTGATTTTGATTCTGCAAGTTTGGATTGTTTACACATACGCTTCGGTTGCAAAATTCTATCCAGACTGGCTTGATGCTTCAATGGCCGCATTATTATTGGAAGGTAGAAAGCATTATTGGCTAATTGGCGATTTGCTTCAAGAAAACTGGGTGCATTGGGCTATTGCATATTCTGGAATCTTTTTCGATTTGCTAATCGTGCCTTTATTACTTTGGAAACGAACACGTGTATTGGGCTTTGTAATTTCTATATTTTTTCATCTTTTCAACTCAATTATATTTCAAATTGGCATCTTTCCATATATGTCCATCGCTTTTGCATTGTTTTTCTTTTCGCCCGAAATACTTAAAAAGCGTTTTCTTCCGAAGAAAATACTCTACACGGAAGATGAAATAATCGTACCGAAGCACAAAAATTTGATTGTTGGCGTATTCTCGATTTACTTTCTGTTTCAGCTTGGACTTCCGCTTAGACATTGGTTTTTTAAGGATGATGTGCTTTGGACTGAAGAAGGCCATCGCCTTAGTTGGCGTATGATGCTTCGCTCCAAAAGTGGATCATTAACCGTCTATGTTGCCGATAAAGAAACTGGGAAAAGAAAACCTTACAATTACAGAATCCTGCTCGGAACCAAACAGCAGGGGTCCGTGGCAACAAAGCCAGATATAATGTGGCAGTTGGCGCAAAAAATAAAAGCCGTTGAAGCTGAAAAAGGGCGAGATGTGGCTGTTTATATGCAGGCTACGGTTCGTGTTAATAATGGTGTTTACCATCCATTAACGAATCCAAATGTAGATTTGGCTGCAGAAGAATGGCACCCATTTAAGCATAGTGAATGGATATTGCCGTCTCCCAAGGAATATGATGAAAAATTAGAAAAGTAACTAATTCTAAATAACGTTATCTTTGACTTAGTAGAAAAGTA
The DNA here is from genome assembly GCF_058068205.1 of Aequorivita sp. IT1282. Lineage (NCBI taxonomy): Bacteria > Pseudomonadati > Bacteroidota > Flavobacteriia > Flavobacteriales > Flavobacteriaceae > Aequorivita > Aequorivita sp. IT1282. Next base: position 489,666 of record NZ_JBYRHR010000002.1, read on the forward strand.
AAGAAATATGGATATTCAGTTAGAAAAATATAAATTAGTTGAATGGTTAATTCAGCAAAATAATGAAGAGGTAATTACGAAACTGAAGAATTTCAAAAATTCAATTTCTGAAAATCCCGACTTGAATTATGATGTGTCGAAGACAGAAAGTCTCTTTATCGAAGCAGGGTTGAAAGATATTGCAGAGGGAAATACCTTTACGAATGAAGAAGTTCTTAGAGAAATAAACGAAAAATATGGGTTGTAATTATGGAAGTGGTTTGGTCAAAACTTGCTGTTGTTACTTATAAAGAGATTTTTGAAAATCTTCAATATCGGTGGACTGTAAGGGAGATGAGAAATTTTCGAGACTTGACGCAAGACCTTCTCAACAAAATCAAAACGCAACAAATAAGCTGTCTAATAATCAATAGAAAGCTCAAAATTCGTAAAGCAGTGGTTCATAAAAATATTTCGTTTTATTATAGGGAAGACCTTTCTGCAAGAAAAATTTATATCATTACTTTTTTTAATAATAGAATGAATCCTGAAACTTTAATTAAGCTTTTAAGGGAATAGAATTTATTGCAAATTTAGACCCCAAAGGTTTTGAAAACCTTTGGGGTCTTGTGTAACTTTGCGCTTCAAAATAATATAGGAAAATGCTACAAGTAAACGACATCCGCGAAAACAAAGATAATTACGTAAAAGCCCTTGCCAAACGTGGCATTGATGCTACTTCTACTTTAGAAGAAATTTTAAAAGTAGATGAAGAACGTCGTGGTTCGCAAGCGCAATTAGATGAGGTGTTGGCGCAAAGTAATTCCTATTCAAAAGAAATTGGAAAGCTTTTTCAAAGTGGTGAAACACAAAAAGCAAACGAGCTAAAAGAAAAAACAGTTGAATTGAAGGAATCTTCAAAACTACTGAATGACCAAATGTTAGCTGCTGCCGAAAAGTTGCAACAGCTTTTATATACGCTTCCAAATATCCCAAACGATTTAGTGCCGGCGGGAACTGATGAAAACGACAACGAAGAAGTTTATAAAGAAGGCGAAATTCCAAAGCTTATAGAAGGTGCATTGCCGCACTGGGAACTTGCCAAGAAATACGACATCATCGATTTTGAACTCGGCGTAAAAATTACCGGGGCGGGTTTTCCTGTTTATAAAGGAAAAGGTGCGCGATTGCAGCGTGCTTTAATTGCTTATTTTTTAGATAAAAATACTTCTGCAGGCTATACAGAATACCAAGTTCCACATTTGGTTAATGAAGCTTCTGGTTATGGAACGGGTCAATTGCCAGACAAGGAAGGGCAGATGTACCATGCGGGAGTTGACGACCTTTATTTAATTCCAACTGCTGAGGTGCCCGTTACAAATATGTTTCGAGGTAATTTGCTGAATCATGTAGATTTTCCAGTTACCTGTACAGCTTACACGCCTTGTTTCCGTAGAGAAGCTGGAAGTTATGGCGCCCACGTTCGTGGTTTAAATCGCTTGCACCAATTTGATAAAGTTGAAATCGTTCGTATTGAACATCCCGATAATTCATACGCTGCTTTAGACGGAATGGTGGAGCACGTTAAAGGAATTCTTCGCGAGCTGAAATTACCTTATAGAATACTTCGTCTTTGTGGTGGTGACCTTGGATTTACTGCAGCTTTGACTTATGATTTTGAAGTATTTTCAACCGCTCAAGATCGTTGGTTGGAGATTTCTTCGGTTTCAAATTTTGAAACTTTTCAAGCCAATAGATTAAAGCTTCGTTTTAAGGATACGGATGGAAAGAATAAACTTGCGCACACTTTAAACGGAAGTGCATTAGCATTGCCAAGAGTATTAGCAGGAATTCTTGAAAACTACCAAACCGAAGATGGAATTAAAATTCCAGAAGTTTTGGTTCCTTATTGTGGTTTCAATTTTATAAACTAAATTCTTTCGCCGCGAATTCACGAATTAAAAGTCTGGTCCAATCCTTCCACTTCGCTTAGTATAATCTGAGGTCGAGACCTTTTTTCAATTGAAATATTCCTTTTAAACTCGTGCATTCGTGGCTTTTTTTCTCAAACTTCAGTTAAAGTAAAGTCTTCAAAACGAGTGATTTGTTTGCGTTTTTTGTAAACATTTTTCTTCCGGAACGCCTATAAAATAACTTCAAGTCTCTTTAAATCAATTAATTGAATATTTTCAATTTCTAAAATTTGTAAACAATTGAGAATCACGTGTTGAAAACTTGTTGAAAAACACACTTCATTTCTTCCCAAATAACCCTTTAATTTATTCATATTTGTTAGTCCCGAGTAACAGTAATTTTAATCTATAATTCAAAGGACATATGAGTGCAATTGAACCAATTTTACAAGAAAACAAAAACAGATTTGTAATATTCCCAATCCAACATCACGATATTTGGGAGTGGTACAAAAAAAGCGAAGCTAGTTTTTGGACTGCCGAAGAAATTGATTTGCACCAAGACCTTACCGATTGGTCAGGAAAATTGAATGACGATGAGCGTTATTTTATAAAACACATTTTAGCGTTTTTTGCTGCTTCTGATGGAATTGTGAATGAAAATCTTGCAGAAAACTTCGTAAATGAAGTTCAATATAGTGAAGCAAAATTCTTCTACGGATTCCAAATAATGATGGAGAATATTCACAGTGAAACGTACTCTTTGCTTATAGATACTTACGTTAAAGACGAAAAGGAAAAAGATCAACTTTTTAATGCTATCGATACTTTTCCAGCAATTAAAAAGAAAGCCGATTGGGCTTTAAAATGGATTGAAAGCGATTCGTTTGCCGAGCGTTTAATAGCTTTCGCGGCAGTGGAGGGCATATTCTTTTCTGGCGCGTTCTGCTCTATTTTCTGGTTGAAAAAACGCGGATTAATGCCTGGGCTTACTTTTTCGAACGAATTAATTTCTAGAGATGAAGGCGTGCATTGCGATTTTGCGGTACATCTTCATAACCACCATTTGGTTAACAAAGTGCCAAAACAACGCATTCGCGAGATACTTGTGGACGCTTTAAATATTGAACGTGAATTTATAACTGAATCTCTTCCGGCAAGTTTAATTGGAATGAATTCTAAATTAATGACGCAGTATTTAGAGTTTGTAACAGATAGACTTTTGGTTGAATTGGATTGCGAAAAGGAATACAATGTTACAAACCCATTCGATTTTATGGATATGATTTCGCTTCAAGGGAAAACAAATTTCTTTGAAAAGCGCGTGGGAGAATACCAAAAAGCTGGTGTTACCAATAAAGATAAAGAATCGAACAAAATTAGTTTCGACGCAGAATTTTAGACTATTGATACTAGGTAGATACTGTCGATTCTAAGTGGATTCTATTGTAAAATATATCCATAAAATCTATAGCATCCATAGTATCAACAGTATCCATAGCATCAAAAGTATCTAACCAACAAAAATTAAAAAAATGAACGTAGTAAAAAGAGATGGTCGTAAAGAACCCATAATGTTCGATAAGATTACGGCACGTGTACGCAAATTGTGTTACGGGCTAAACGAATTGGTAGACCCAGTAAAAGTTGCAATGCGCGTTATTGAAGGGCTTTACGACGGTGTAACCACCAGCGAACTGGATAATTTGGCTGCAGAAATTGCCGCAACATTAACTACTTCGCACCCAGATTATGCACGTTTGGCTGCGCGAATCTCTGTTTCTAACCTTCACAAAAACACAAAAAAGACTTTTTCTGAAGTAATGACGGATCTTTACGAATATGTAAATCCACGTACCGGAAAAAAAGCTCCATTATTGAGTGATGAGGTTTATGAAGTAATTAAAGAAAATGCTGAAGATCTTGATTCAACAATAATTTATAACCGTGATTTTGGTTATGATTATTTCGGATTTAAAACTTTGGAACGTTCGTATTTGTTGAAATTAAACGGAAAAATAGCAGAACGTCCGCAACATATGCTAATGCGGGTTTCCGTTGGAATTCATATGAATGATTTGGCGTCGGTAAAGGAAACCTATGAGCTGATGTCTAAAAAATACTTTACACACGCCACACCCACACTTTTTAATAGCGGAACGCCGAAGCCACAGATGTCTTCATGCTTTTTACTTACAATGAAAGATGATAGTATCGACGGCATATACGATACGCTTAAACAAACAGCAAGAATTTCGCAGGCTGCAGGGGGAATTGGATTATCAATTCACAATGTACGTGCTACGGGATCTTATATTTCTGGCACAAATGGCACATCGAATGGAGTAGTGCCGATGCTTCGTGTTTTTAACGATACGGCGCGTTACGTAGATCAAGGTGGCGGAAAGCGAAAAGGCTCATTTGCTATTTATGTTGAGCCTTGGCATGCAGATATTTTCGACTTTTTAGATTTAAAGAAAAATCACGGAAAAGAAGAAATGCGTGCACGCGACCTTTTTTACGCCATGTGGATTCCAGACCTTTTTATGGAACGCGTTCAGGCCGATGCAGAATGGACGCTGATGTGCCCGAATGAATGCCCAGATCTTTACAACTGCCATAGCGAAGAATTTGAAGCGCTTTATCATAAATATGAGTCAGAAAATAAAGGTAGAAAAACGATAAAAGCACGCGAACTTTGGGAGAAAATTCTTGAGTCTCAAATAGAGACAGGAACACCCTATATGCTTTATAAAGATGCAGCCAATCGGAAGAGCAACCAGAAAAATTTAGGAACCATCCGTTCTTCAAATTTGTGTACTGAAATTATGGAATACACTTCGCCAGACGAGGTGGCGGTTTGTAACTTGGCTTCAATCGCTTTGCCAATGTTTATAAAAAATGGCGAGTTTGATCACAAAGAACTTTTTAGAGTAACCAAACGTGTTACCAAAAATTTAAACCGGGTAATTGACCGAAATTACTATCCAGTAATTGAAGCGCAGAATTCAAATTTCCGCCATCGCCCAGTTGGTTTGGGAATTCAAGGTTTGGCGGATGCGTTTATTATGCTTCGCATGCCATTTACAAGTGATGAAGCTAAAAAACTAAATCAAGAGATTTTTGAAACGCTTTATTTTGCCGCTTTAACTGCTTCAATGGAAGAGGCGAAAACTGATGGTCCTTATGAATCGTACAAAGGCTCCCCGATTTCCGAAGGATTATTTCAACATAATTTATGGGGAATAAAAGACGAAGAACTCAGCGGCCGTTGGGATTGGGACAAACTTAGAAAGGAAATAAAAAAGAACGGCGTTCGAAACTCGCTTTTGGTTGCACCTATGCCAACTGCCTCAACTTCCCAAATACTTGGAAACAACGAAGCTTTTGAACCTTATACTTCAAATATTTATACACGTCGTGTTCTTTCTGGAGAATTCATTGTTGTAAATCAACACCTTTTAAATGATTTGGTGGAACTTGGACTTTGGAACGAGGATTTGAAAGAAGAAATTATGCATGCCAACGGCTCTATTCAAGATGTGGATAATATTCCACAGGAATTGAAGGAATTGTACAAAACGGTTTGGGAACTTTCTATGAAAGACATTATTGATATGAGCCGTCATCGCGGTTATTTTATAGACCAAAGCCAGTCGTTAAACTTGTTTATGGAAAACGCAAACATGGCAAAACTTACATCGATGCATTTCTATGCGTGGAAAAGTGGATTGAAAACTGGAATGTATTATTTACGCACAAAAAGTGCTGTGGATGCGATTAAATTCACGCTTAAAAAAGAAGAGAAAAAGGAAACTGTTGGAACCGAAGTTAAAGCTGTTATCACCGAAGAAGCATCAACAGAGCCTATGACGCCACAGCAACTTCGTGAAATGTTAGCGCAATCTAAAGACGCTCCGGAAGACGATTGTTTGATGTGCGGATCGTAATCTAAATCTAAACGTTTCTTGAAAATGTAAAACCCCAAAAGTCTAAATGACCGTTGGGGTTTTTTATTTAAATGAATTTTATTGGCACTACGCTTTCTTGAAACTTGAATGGTATGCTTCCATCAAATTCATCAAAGCAGTTACCAAATCTTTGGTTTCAAGCAATAAGCTGAAATACAACGTTGTGTTTTTCGGGCTCGATTCTTCGGTTCGGGTACGTGCTATTTGCTTTTCAATTTTGTTAGAAAGGCTCTCAAAGATTTCATCTTTTTTCTCAAGTACATTACCAATTCGCTTGAATTCCTTTTTGATGAAAATATCTTCAATTTCATTTAGCAGTTCTTCCAAATGTTGGTCTATCTCCTGCAAGTCCTTTATTTGGTTAAAACGAAGCGCTTTGTGATTGTTATTTACGTGTTTGTAACTGGCTTTAGATATAAACTCTAAAGACTGCACCACATCTGTTAAATATCCTAAAATAACTATGTAGAAATTGCTTCCGCGAACGCTAGTGTCATCCAGGTTTTTAATAAAATAGAAGATGTTATCACGTAATTCTTCAACTTCATCGTTCAATTTTTTAACTCCTTTTTTACTCTTTTTCAGCTTTTTAGTGTCTTGTTTCGCAAGCCCACGAAGCATATCGGTATAAATTTTATTCGAGCGCGAAACAACATTACTAATGTGTTCGGCACTTTCAGAAATAATTCCTTGTACAGTTTTACTTTCGGTTTTCTTTAAACCACTTTTATCTTGTTTAATCTTCACTTTATTTTTGTGCGAAATATAATTACGCACTAAAAGCAGAATGGCTAATAATAATAAAACAGCTATCATTGCGCCTCTTCCTATAAAAATTAAATAGGTTAAAACTCCTGCCGCAGTAAAGGCTACAAAGGCAGTAAAAAACCACCCGCCAATAACATTTAGTACACCAGCAACGCGGTAAACGGCACTTTCGCGACCCCACGCTCTATCTGCTAGTGAGGTCCCCATAGCAACCATAAATGTTACATAGGTTGTGGAAAGTGGTAATTTCATAGAAGTTGCTGTAGCGATCAAAATACCTGCAACCATAAGGTTTATGGAAGCGCGTATCATATCAAAAGCAGGTAATTCGTACGTTTTATGCTTCGGAAGATTAACAACAGGTTTTTCAAAACGCTTGTCTATTTTCTGCTGAAGTGACTTTGGAAGAATAAAATCCAAATAAAGGGAAATCTGGGTGCTAGATTTAACCAAAAATCTTGAAAGCATATTTGGGTTAAACTTTTCGTGGCCTTCTCCTTGACGCGCCAGGTCTATTTCAGTATCCGAAACGGTACGTGCTTTTTTTGAAAACCATAATGTTAGCACCATAATTCCACCGGCAATAAATAGTAGTAAAGGCTCTGCTGGCACTTTTTCTGCTAGGCTAGACATATTGTAATCTGTAGCAGCTACACCAGATGCAGCCCAATCTATATAGGCATGATATGCCGCCATTGGAACTCCAATAAAGTTTACCAAATCATTCCCCGCAAAAGCTAAAGCGAGACTGAATGTACCAACTGCTATTACAATTATGAGTATGCTCTTTTTGAAAATCTTCATAAAAAGCTCGGAGAAAATAGTCCAAAAAACCAGTCCTCCACCAATTATCCATAAAGGCTTATCATCAATAATTTCGTGGAAACTGCTATAAAAAGGAGTTCCTTTTAAACCTTTAACTAGGATGAAATAACTAATACAAGTTAAAGCCACACCGCCAAAAATAGCGCCGAAATATTTCATTTTACGTTCCACATGAAAAGTGAACAGTAGCCTTGACAGATACTGAACTACGGCACCAATGGTGAATGCAATTACCACGGACAAGAGTATTCCTATTATAATTTCTACTGCTTTTTCAGTGTTAATATATTTAGAAAGAGAAGAAATAGTTTCTGCATCGTTATGGCCAATTTTTATAAGTGCCATAATTACTGCTGCTCCCAAGAGTTCAAAAACAATTGAAACGGTCGTAGACGTGGGTAGCCCAATAGTGTTGAAGAAATCTAGCAGTAAAATATCGGTAATCATTACCGCCATGAAAATAATCATGATTTCATCAAAATAGAATTCTCCGGGAACGAAGATTCCTTTTCGAGCCACTTCCATCATCCCGCTAGAGAAGACGGCTCCTATGAAAATACCTAAACTGGCAATAATTAAAATGGTTCTAAAAGAGATGGCTTTAGAACCTATGGCAGAGTTAAGGAAATTTACGGCGTCATTGCTTACCCCTACCACAAGATCTGCTATGGCGAGCGCTGCAAGCGCGACAATCATTAATAAGTAGATATTATCCATTGATTTTTTATTGAAAGTAACGGCGCAAAATTACTTTAAAATACGCTTATCAATGTTACGAAAAGGTTACCAAATTATGAAAATACCGCTAAACCCTTTAAATATAAGGCCGAGCATTTATTTTTTCTTTTTATGTTTTACTACTTCTGCTTCTATGAAAAAGATGATTTCTTCGGCTACGTTTTTTAATAAATCGCCCACCCGTTCCATCTTTTTTATCACGGAGAAAAGTATTAACGCCTGACCAGTTATTTCGATATTGTTTCTTATTTCGGCTTCAATGAGCTTAAAGGACTTACGGTTTATTTTATCAAGCACTTTGTCCATTTTAAATACTTTTCGAGCGGTTTTCACGTCTTTGTCCTCGTAAGCTGTAGTAATAAGTTCGAACATGGAGTTTACCGTTTCGTACATTGTTTCAAACTTTAAAGCATCTAATAGTGCTGCTTCAATGGGTTTGTTCTCTTCTACCACATATTGAGAAATGCCCTCTGCATGGTCTGCTATTCTTTCCAGATCGAAATTGATTTTGCGTATTGCCATAACAAAGCGCAAATCGATGGCAACGGGGGTGTAGAGCGCCAAGAATTTTTCGCAATCTTTCTCTATTTTTAAATCCAGCGCATTTACACATTTTTCAGTATTTATTACTTCTTCTGCCAAATCGCCGTCGTGATTCACAAAAGCATTTTTTGCTTTTTCCAACTGAGATTGGCAAAGTGTAAGCATTTCTAAACCATACTGATTCAATACTTCTCTTTGTTGTTCTGCGTTTACAACCATAATTTTATTTTTTAACCAAAACGACCGGTTATGTAATTTTCGGTTTGTGTTTTTTCTGGGTTTGTGAAGATTTTTTTTGTTTTGTCGAATTCAATAAGTTCTCCAATATAGAAAAAGGCAGTATAATCGCTTATTCTACTTGCCTGTTGCATATTGTGAGTAACAATTACAATGGTATATTTTTCTTTCAGTTCAAAAATTAAATCTTCAATTTTTGCAGTTGAAATTGGATCGAGTGCCGAAGTTGGCTCGTCCATCAAAATAATGGATGGTTCTACTGCCAAAGTGCGGGCAATACAGAGACGTTGTTGCTGCCCTCCAGATAATGCCATTCCAGATTTTTTTAAATCATCCTTAACTTCTTCCCATAAAGCAACTTGTTTTAGAGAGGATTCCACTTTTTCAGCAATAAAATCTTTGTCTTTTATACCTTGGATTTTTAGTCCATAAGCAACATTATCAAAAATGGATTTGGGAAATGGATTTGGTTTTTGAAATACCATCCCTACTTTTTTTCGAAGCTCTTCAACATTTACTCTTTTCTTGTAAATATTATCGCCGTCTATCTTTATTTTTCCTTCCATTTTATATCCATCCACATAGTCGTTCATTCGGTTTATCATCCGTAAAAAAGTTGATTTTCCGCAGCCTGAAGGTCCAATAAATGCTGTAACGGTATTTTGTTTTATGGTCATGTCAATTCCTTTAATAGCCATAAAATCGTCGTACCATACCTTCACATTTTGAATGTCTATTTTAGGTACTTTTTTTAGGGATGGGTCAATTATTCTATCTAATGTATTAATTTTCATTATAGAAGGTTCCATAGTTATTTCCATTTTTTCTGCCATTTATTTCTGAAATACACAGCGATTCCATTCATTACAAAAGTTATAGCGAGCAGGATAATAATTGCAGCCGCTGCATTTTCAATAAAACCTGCTTGTGGTCGAGATATCCAATTAAATATTTGAATAGGCATTACTGAAAATTCGTCCATTGGATTTTGAGGAGCAAAGGGCACGTATGCCAAAGCGCCAACTACAATTAAAGGCGCTGTTTCGCCCACTGCTCGTGAAAGGGCAAGAATTACCCCTGTTAAAATTCCGCCACCCGATGCTGGTAAAATTTGATGCCAAATGGTTTGCCATTTGGATGCTCCCATAGCATTTGAAGCATCTTTTATTGAAGAAGGAACTGCTTTAATCGCTTCCCTAGTTGCAACAATTACAATAGGAAGTATTAGCAGAGACAATGTTAAACTTCCTGCTAAAACGCTGGCGCCAAGACCCATTAATCTAACAAACACTTCAAGTCCCAAAAGCCCGTAAATAATTGAGGGAACACCGGCTAGGTTTGATATGTTTATTTCTAATAATCCCGAAAGCCTGTTCTTTTTTGAATATTCTTCCAAATAAATACCAGCGGCTACACCAATAGGAAATGCAATGATTGTAGTGAGAAGTAATATCCAAATACTTCCCATTAAAGCGGTGTAAATTCCTGAATTTTCAGGTTTTCGAGAAGGTAGATTCGTGATGAAATCCCAGTTAATTCTGGAAAGTCCATCAATTAATATATCGCCAATAAAAATTACAAGCAACACCAAACCTATGAGCGTACAAAAGATTCCCCAGAATTTAAACATCTGGTCTTTCAACCTGTTTTTGCGGATGTTATTCATATTTTTCTTGGTATTTTTTACGGATTCTGTAGCTGATAGTATTAAGTAAAAAGGTGAAAACGAAAAGGGTGATACCCGCAGCGAAAATTGTGCGATATTCCAAGGACCCGTGCTGCACATCGCCCAAACTTACTTGCACAATATATGCTGTAATGGTTTCTACGGGAACGGTAGGATCTAAAGTGAACCGAGGTTGTTGTCCTGCGGCTATTGCTACAATCATTGTTTCGCCTATAGCCCGAGAAATTGCCAATATAATAGAGACAATAATCCCCGAAGAGGCGGCGGGTACAATTACTTTAAAAGCGGTTTGAAGTTTTGTGGCACCCATTCCGAACGAAGCTTCTCGCAATGAACGCGGCACAGCGTGCAGCGCATCTTCGCTTATTGAAGAAATGTATGGAATAATCATAATACCCATTACAATACCTGCGGAAAGCGAGTTAAAACCTGAAAGACTTGGAATGAATTGCTGTAAAAAAGGAGTTACAACAATCAATGCGAAAAATCCGTAAACCACTGTCGGGATTGATGCCAGAAGTTCTAATATGGGTTTTATTATTTTTCTGAAAGAACGCGGAGCGTATTCACTTAAGTAGATGCTTATGGTGAGTCCAATTGGAAGCGCTACCGCAATTGCGATAAACGAAGTTAGCATGGTTCCCGTTAAAAGCGGGAGAATTCCAAAGTGTTTTTCGGTAAATAGCGGAGTCCATTGCGTATCTGTGAAAAAATCGAAAATGGAAACTTCACTAAAAAACTGAAATGCTTCGATGGATAATACCAGTACAATTCCGATGGTAACCGCGATGGTAATCAACGAACTCGCCAAAAGCGCTCTTTCAATGACTAGTTCTTTTATTTTTTGCATCAGTAAAATTTTTTAAGGAAATCGGGTGTCCGGATGGACACCCGAATTTTCCCAATCCAACTTTGTTTATTTGTTACTTTCAACAAAGGCTTGGAAATCTTTCTTCTGTTTTGCATACAGTTCTGATGGAAGCGGAATGTAACCCACATCTGTAGCTAATTCTCCAGCGTTTTCAAGATAGTAGTGTACAAATGCTATTACTTCTGGAGATTTTACCGAAGTGCTATTCACATAAATAAATAATGGTCTGGATAGTGGCGCGTAAGTTCCGTTGCTAACAGTTTCTAAAGTTGGTTTTACAACTTCGGTTCCATTGTTTACACCAATCAATTTCAACTTGTCTTGATTTTCGGCATAATAAGCTAATCCGAAAAATCCTAAAGAGAATTTATCTCCTATAATACCTTGAACTAAAACGTGGTCGTCTTCGCTGGCAGTGTAATCTCCGCGGCTCGAACCGCTTTTGCCTACAACGGCTTCAGTAAAGTAGTCATAAGTTCCAGAAGCAATTCCGGGTCCGTATAAATGAATTTCTTCATTGGGCCATTCCGGACGAATCTGGTTCCATTTCATTATTGTGCCTTGAGCCGCTGGCTCCCAAATTTTCTTTAGCTCCTCAACGGTAAAACTATCTACCCAATCATTTTCTGGGTTTACCAAAACTGCAAGTCCGTCGTAAGCTACTTCAAGCTGTATATACTTAATATTGTTTGCTACACTGGCTTCAATTTCTTTATCCTTAATTGGGCGGGAGGCATTGGAGATATTGGTTTCTCCTCTTGAGAATTTCTGAAATCCACCGCCTGTTCCAGAAACTCCAATAGTAACTTTTACATTTGGTTGAATACTTCTAAATTCTTCTGCAACTGCTTCAGTAATTGGGAAAACAGTACTAGAACCGTCTACTTTAATGGTTCCTTCTAAGTTTTCAGAATCATTTTGTGAAGTTGCGTTTTGATCTTTTTTATCACCGCAAGCTGCTATTATAAAAACCAGTGCGAGGATTGTAATTGCTTTTTTCATTTCTATTATGTTTAGTTTTTGCACTACAAAGAACCGTTATCTATGTTATCTGAATATTAATTGCAGATGAACAAATTGCAATTATTACCGTACTAGTTTTGAGTTTTAATTATGAAATTTTAGAAATGAACATCCAGTTGAAGACGGTACATCAAGTTGTCATTTTCGCCGCCAATGGTGGTGTAGCTAATATCAGATTGTACCTTTAGTTTATGGCCAACAATGTATTTTGAAACACCCAGCGTATACTGGTTTTCTACATCTTTACCAGTTATATTTTGATTTAAATCTATTGTAGTGTATCGACCAGCAACTTCCCAATTTGTTTTAAATAAATAACCTGCTTGAAGGTTTAAACCATTGCCCACCTGAACTACATCTCCAGTTAAACTTCCATCGGCATTTTTGGCTAAGGCATCTTCTGCATCACGGTTGCTATATTCTGCCATTAGTGAAAAACCACTGTATTTAAACATGGCATCTACAAATAGGGTAGAGATATTGGTTTCGTAAAAACCGGCATCGTTTACCATATAAGATCCTTGATTGCTTCGGTTTTTAACCGCATTCTGATTAAAATCGTAGGTAGCGCCCAAGGCAAGTTTTGGACTAGGCTCTCTCTGTAGATCGCCTCCAACGTAATCGCCTTTATTGCTAAAATTTCCAAAGGGTAAAATTTCAAGTCGGCCAGTGTATTGATGACCACCAAGGTTGCCTGTGGTAACGTTTCTGCCCTCACCTTGCGATACTGCTATCATTTCGCGCATTACAAAGCTATCCGAAAAATCGGTTTGGTGCCTTAGCTGAAGTCCTAAATCTCGGTCTATATTGAATCTGCTATTTAACAACGAACGATCTACAAATTGCATATTGGCAGATGAAACTACCCGTTCTCTGTTTCCTGGTAATTTAGTCTGACCCACCCAAAGTTCAAAGTTTTCGTAGAAATTCCACATTACAACTGCATCTAGTATATAGTTAGGGGAATTACTGGTAAACTCTGAAGCTCCAGCAAGATCTCGGTTTGAAAGTCCTAATTCAAGTTTGTATTTAAGTTTTGGGCTGTATGCGAAACCGGAAAATTTTAAACGCGCTCTTCGCACTAAGAAATTTGATTCGGCTTTTCCGTATTGGTCTCCATCGTAATCCCAAGAGGTTGTGGAGAGAAATTGCATTCTAGCCGCAAAGTTCATTGCCCAAGTGCTGTCTTTTCCTACTATGTTTAGAATTCCCTTTCCAAATTTCGGGCCTTCTATTTCTTGTGAAAAGGCATTAATGGATAGAATCAGCAATAAAGCTGTAAATATTTTAAGTTTCATTTAAATCAATTTTAGTTTTTGTCACTGCAAATAACTTAATTTAATGTTAACTGAATGTTTCCTAAATATTATCATTAATAGCTTGATTAGGCATTTCAATAGGCAAAAAAAAGGGCTGCCCAAATTGGAACAGCCCGATTAAAATCTAGTCGACAAAAACTAAACGATTTTAAAATTTGCCTTACATAAGACAGATGCAAAGAAAATAATCAAATGTTCATTTTGTGTGAATTTAGATTTACTAAATCATTAAGTTATTAATTAGTGTTAATTATTACAAACGTAACAACCACAAAATTAACTTGTTGTAAGTTTAATGTTATCATAAGGTTACCAAAAGGTTTCGTAAGCGTTAATTTTGTAAATTTGAATATCCTGCATTATTAAAAACTACACAAATGAAAAATATACTATCTACCCTAGCACTCCTTTTATTGACTACAATAGTTGTAGCACAAGAAATTAAGAAGAATACCTATATCTTAAACGGAGATATTATTGAAGCCACTTTATATCACGATAATGGAGCCGTAGCCCAAACAGGTTATTACACCGAAGACAACAAACTTACTGGAGAATGGATAAGTTATGATCTATATGGCAACAAAACTGCTATTGCGCAATATAAGAACGGTGAAAAGGTAGGTACTTGGGTTTTTTACCAAGGAGATACTAAACGTGAAGTTTCTTACCGCGATTCGAGAATTGCCAAAGTAGAAACTTGGAAAATGACTGATACAAACATTGTTTCAAACAATCCGTAATTCTAAAACTATTTCAAAATTAAAGAGCCTCTTAAATTAAAGAGGCTCTTTTTTTAGTCGTAGAATTAAAAATTTTATTTACTTGCTAATCCAATTCCACTCTGAAATATCTACTGGGGTACCGTTAAAAACATCGTCTTGTGCAGATGTTAAAGGAGTACCATTAACAATAATATTCTGTACTGGCCCATTGTCTTTCATATCTACACGGGAACCGTAATCAGAAAGTAATATATTGGTAAACGTACCTCCAGATTGTTTTTTAAATTGAAGGGCAATTCCGCTCCCTGGGCTGCTAGTGTTAATAGCCGTTAAGTTTACGAAAGAAGGATTGTTGTTATCGCCATCACCTTCTAAAGCTGTAGAGAAACTTGAACCATTATTAAGAATATAAGTGTTAGTAATTGTTCCATTCCAGCCTTCTGTCCAATCTACTGAATCGTCTTCATTATTTTCGAAATATAAATTTGATGCAGAAACAGCTCCGCCGAAAAATTCAATTCCATCGTCAGCACCATCAATTACTGCTACGTTTTTAATTGAAGTTCCAGCACCAACTGAATAAAGTGTAAGCCCGTTGTATTGCGATTCAGAATTAATCTGTGCGCCTGCGCCGCGAATTACAAGATAATCTATGCTTCCAGAATTGTCGTTATTGTTTGTTCCGCCGTAAATTAGGCCGCCAACTTCTGCAATAGCATCAACACCTTCCGTAGTTATACCTTCACCACAAAGTAAAAGTCCACCCCAATCTCCCGGATTTCCACCTGCAGATTTCATTACAACTGGGTTTTCGTTGGTTCCATTAATTTCTATTTTTCCACCTTGCTCTACCGCAATGTATTTGTCTGTACCAGTTTCAGAAATAATTATAGTTCCTGCAGGGATAATTAATTTTCCACCAGATTTTACAAGCGTTGTACCTTGAAGTAGATAAACAAGTGATGGGTTTAATTCTGTCGTGCCAGTAATGGCGCTAGGAAGTACCGCAGTGTCTGAAATGTTTTCAGTTGCCCAAGCAAATAAAGATAAAGCTACCGTTGCAGGACGATCATAACCATTTGCTGGATTTGCAGCCTCACCTTCAATAATCACATTTGCCAACGGACCGTTGTCTTTCATATCAATTCTAGTTGTGTACCCTAAAAGAGAAAGCCCAGTAATAGTTGCTCCAGATTGTTTTTTGAATTGAAGCGCCGTTCCACCCACAGTAGATACTGCCGTGAAGTTTACAATTTTCGGATTGTTGTTATCGCCATCTGCTTCTATTGCAGTTGAAAAAGCCTTTGAATGACTTACATAAGTGTTTGTAATTGTACCATTCCAACCTTCAGTCCAATCTACAGAATCGTCTTCGTTGTTTTCAAAATATAGGTTTGAAGCAGAAACTGTTCCACCAAAAAACTCAACACCATCATCTGCGCCATCAATAACCGCAACGTTTGAAATCTGAGTTCCTGAGCCTACTGAATAAAGCGTAAGTCCATTGTATTGAGACTCTGTATTAATTTGAGCCCCGGCATTTTTAATTATTAAATATTGAATACTACCAGAGTTGTCCAAGTCGTCGTTACCTCCATAAATTAGACCACCTACTTCAGCAATTACATTTGTGCCTTCAGTAGTTTTTGCTTTCCCGCAAAGTAATAATCCACCCCAATCGCCAGGGTTATTACTTGCCGAACGCATTACAACAGGACTTGAAGAAGTACCTTGAATATCGATTTTTCCACCTTGCTCAATGGCAATGTATTTATCTGTTCCGTCTTGTGAAACAATTACTGTCCCAGCAGGGATAGTAAGTTTAGCGCCAGATTTTACAAGGTAAGGTCCGGTAACGGAGTATTGAACAGACGAATCTAAAATTCGATCAGATTCCAATGAACCTGTAAGTTGTGTGTTTTCTACAGGTTCCTCTTCACCTGATGTAAAATCATCATTGCTACTACAACCCGTAAGGAATAGCGTGCTTACTACTGCAATTGATAATGCAAATTTTTTAAAGTTTTTCATTTTAATTGTTAATTGAAGTTAGACATTTTGTGTTTAAAAAGTATAATTAAGGTTTAAGCCTAATTGCGCACCCCGCGTGTATGAAAGAACAGTTTCTTCCGTTTCAACATTTGTGGTACTGGGTTTAATTAATTGAGTTCTTTTTATTTCAGGATTTAAAATGTTTTTTCCTGAAATACCTATTTTAAAATTTTCGGTTATCTTTTTACTTAGAATTAAATCCAACGAAACAAAGCCTTTTTCAATAATAGCGTCGTTGTAGTTAATATCTCCCGAGGATTGAAATTCTGGAGCTCCCAATGCATAAATTCTATCTGAAGCATAATTTCCGGAGATGGTAGCTTCAAAAGGATTTTCGGTATTTGTATTAAAATTTAAGGAACCATTTACAATCCAGTTCGATGCTCCTTGTAGATCTGTTTCAGTTAAGCCTTTGTATCTAAAAGTTCTTACAAAGTTTCCATCGTTGTCAAAAACCTCTTTTAAATCCTGTTTATGCCACATTCTAGAAGCATTTACATTTAGTTTTAAATTAGGTCTATCATCGCCCGAAATTAGATTTAAGCGACCTTCAACTTCTAATCCGTAAACTTCGGCTTCGTTACCAGCATTGAAGTAAGAAAATACACCTGCTGAACCTCTATCCTGAACTTTGTTGATTGGGTCTTCAATTACTTTGTAGAAACCTGTAAGCGATAGCAATTGATCATTTGTAGGGAAGAATTCCCACTTTAAATCGAAGTTTCTATTTAGAGAGGCTTCAATATCTGGATTACCACGAGTAACCTGACCCACTGTAGAAACATATTCAAAAGGTGCAATTTCTTTAAATTCGGGAAGGGTAGTAGTGTAGCTATTTGCAAAACGAATGCTGTTCTTTTCGTTAAGCGCATATTTTACATTGAAAGAAGGAAATACCCTGCGGTAATCTTTGTTGACGCTTCCTATTCTTCCAGCGAAATTGTTTACATCCCAGTTTACATCAATTTCATCTCTCTGAAATCTTAATCCAGCTTGTACGGTTATTTTTCCGCTAACTCCAGTAACATTTGTATAACCAGCTGTAGATTGTAACTCGCCGGTGTAAAAATCTGGAGATAGTGTATTTCTTTTTAATAAGCCGTTATTGAAATTTTCCTCGGTGAAAATATCTGAAATTTCATCAATGGAATTAGGATTAATGGCATTGGTTACGGTTTCTTCAGCTCCAAAAAATTGCGAACCGAAATCACGGGTTTTGTTACGGAACGTTCCGCCAATGTTTATGTGAAAAAGATTTTCTTCTTCGTTAATAATTTTTATTAAATCGTTTAAACGGCCATTGTATTCTGTGTCTTTAATTTTCTGAATACTTTTTCGTTGCTGAAATCCACCCGTACGACCAAGTTGAACGGTTTCGTCATTAAAGTTAACTTCGTTGCGAATACGGTTTGGCTCATCTGCACTTAAATAGTTGTAACCAGCCGCCCAATCTAATTCGTTTCTTTCACCAATTTTATGCTCCCCGCTAAGTTGGGTTACAGAAAGCAAAGTTTTCTTTAAGTTTTGGTCGCGTATAAATTGCGATAAACCTTCTGCGGGATCAGTTTCTTCAAAAATAATGGCTTCCCCAGAACGTCCGCCTTCAAACACTTCATCTTCAATTTTGTTTATTAGTAAAGTGTTGAATTTAAAATCGTTGTTGTCATCTGCTCTAAATCTAATATGAAACAAGCCAGAAGTTGCTACTTCTTTATTCCAAGTAATTGCATCAGGAATTACATCGTCGAGAAAGTTGGAGCGGTATTGTTTAAAAGCACCTTCTTTGTATTCAAATTCTTCAGACTGACCAGCGGTAAAAAGAACACTCAACTTGTTGCCAATTCGTGTTCCAGCACTTAAAGAAAAAGATCTATTTATAGGAAAATCTACAACTTCTGGACTCCAACTTTGTGCTGTAATGGCGCGATTAGTTGGAATACTTTTTTGGTAAAACCCGAAGGATACATCGTTATAATTTGGTGAAACTTTAAAGTTGTTAAAAACACCGTTGCTCATTACATTAGTGTTAATAGAAGTGCTTGCACTTGCTGAAAGTAGATTGCTGCCCGAAAGTTCTTTTGTGTTGATGTCAATATTTCCCGAAGCCTGATCTGCAGAAATATTTGGCGATGTGGTTTTACTTACGTCAATGCTTTGAATGAGTCGCGTTGGGAAAAGATTCAGATTAATATTTTTCCTTTCAATATTGTCTGACGGAATAGGGAGTCCGTTTAAAGTAGTGAATAGATATCTATCACCCAGTCCACGTACAAAAATAGCCCCACTGCCGTCTGTTTTCGAAACTCCGGAAATTTTAGTTGTTGCCCCCGCAGCATCAGAAACACCAAGTTGCGATAATTGTTCGGCGCCAATACTTTCTTTTATAGCGATTGCTTTTTTCTGTTCTAATAATAAAGCTACTTCGCTTTCTCTTCTAATTGTGGTTTTAATTACCACCTCGTCCAGAGCTGCCGCACTCGCGCTCATTGGCACGTTTATATTTGTAATTTTGTTAGCGGTTACTGTTATGTTTGGAATTTCAACAGTTTCATAACCCACGAAGCTAAAAACCACTGTGTAGTTTCCTGGCTTTATATTTTCAATTGCATATAGGCCGTCAAAATCTGAGGTTACACCTATAGTAGTACCTTTAATAAATACGTTTGCAAAAGGCAGCGGTTCGTTATTGTAATCAGTATCTGTCAGTTTACCTGCTATAGAACCATTTTCTTGAGCAAAGCTCGTAGCGGTAAAAAGGAAGATTAAAAGTTTAATTATTGTTTTCATTTTTGTCGATTGATTTATTGGTGCAAAGAAACCGTGCTTGTGTAAAGAAGGTGTTAATTGGCTGTTACCAATTGGTCATTTTAGGGTTAGCTAAAGGTTAAGCGGAAACCAAAAAAATATGCTTGCATTGCTTTTTGAAAATAGTATCTTGCCTTCAAAACTTTATAATTATGATGCAATGGGAACAGTTGCTCTCGCTACGAAAGCACGGAGATAAAAACAAAAGACTACGGATTGAAGAAAACGAAACCCGCTTGGGTTTTGAAGTAGATTATGACCGCGTTATTTTCTCTTCGGCTTTCCGCAGCTTGCAAGACAAAACACAAGTTATTCCCTTGTCTAAAACCTCTTTTGTACACACGCGATTAACACATAGTTTGGAAGTTTCCGTTGTTGGGCGCTCTTTGGGAAGAACGGTAGGAAAAGCAATTCTGAAAAAACATCCACAATTACAGAATGTGCACGGGTATCAGTTTAACGATTTTGGTGCAATTGTGGCTGCGGCTGCTTTGGCACACGACATTGGTAATCCGCCATTCGGACACAGCGGCGAAAAAGCAATCGGCGATTATTTTTTAAACGGAAATGGGAAGCGATTCAAAGAGCTGCTAACCGAAAAGGAATATCAGGATTTGGTAGCTTTTGAAGGAAATGCCAACGGTTTTAAAATTTTGACGGAATCTAAAAATGGCGTTGAAGGCGGGCTTCGACTAACCTACGCCACTTTGGGTGCGTTTATGAAATATCCAAAACAATCACTTCCACAAAAACCTACAACACATGTTGCCGATAAAAAATTTGGCGTTTTTCAAAGTGATACTGAATTTTTTAATGAAGTAGTTTCAGAATTAGGTCTTATAAGTAGAGGTAATGATGGCTATTCTCGCCACCCACTAACATATCTTGTGGAGGCGGCAGATGATATATGTTATACTATTATTGATTTTGAAGATGGCATCAATCTAGGTTTGATTGAAGAAGAAATGGCGCTGGAATATTTAATCAATTTAGTGCGAAACACCTTAAAAACAGATGTGTATTCAGCATTAAAAACATCGCAGGATAGATTGGCTTATTTACGGTCATTAGCAATAAATACGTTAATTGCCGAAGCAGCAACAATTTTTATTGCGAACGAAGAGGAAATTCTAAAGGGAACATTTTCAGAAGCATTGTTGGATAAAAGTGAGTACAAAGTGCAAATTGCCGACATCATAAAAATTAGTATTGAAAAGGTGTATCAAAGCACAGAAGTTTCTGAGAAAGAAATTGCTGGATATAAAATTTTAACCACATTGCTGGATACATTCACTACTGCATTTGAAAATCAGCATAATGGTAAGGCACGTCACTACGATAAACTTTTATTACGAACTATCGATTTTGAACTTGAAAAGTCGCCGTCAGTTTATAATTATTTAATGGAATGTTGTAATTACATTTCACGATTAACAGACGGAAATGCCCTACAGATTTTTCAAAAGATTAAAGGAGGAATGTAATAATCCGCAAATTATGTTGAAGTTAAATGTTAAAAATTGAGGTTTAGACTGTTATATTGTCAATTTATGATATTTTTATCATTCCTTTTTTGAGGAAATTTTAACAAAATCCTTTAGATATCTCGTATCTAAAATTAAATTCACCTAAAAACTTAACTTAAAGCTTATGAAAAAAGTTCTCTACTTACTTATCATTTTTGCTGTTAATGCATCCTATGCGCAGGATTACAGTAATGTGGTAAAAACGTACCTTCAACAAAATCGATCGCAGTATTCGCTGCAACCACAAGACATTTCAGATGTATCCATAAGCTCGCAGAGTTTTTCAAAAAATATGCAGGTTCACAATGTATATGTAGAACAACGTTACCAAGGTATTAAGGTTTTTAATTCTACTTCTCCTTTTGTTATTAAAGATGGAGCAGTTTATAGTGCAAAACTTTCATTTACAGAAAATGTTTCTGCTAAAATAAATAGTACCACACCTTCAATCTCTGCATTAAGTGCAATAGGAAAAGCTGCAACTTCACTTGGTTTGCAGGGTCCTTCAAACTTAAATTTAGTAGAAACTACTTCAG
The DNA here is from genome assembly GCF_058068205.1 of Aequorivita sp. IT1282. Taxonomy (NCBI): domain Bacteria; kingdom Pseudomonadati; phylum Bacteroidota; class Flavobacteriia; order Flavobacteriales; family Flavobacteriaceae; genus Aequorivita; species Aequorivita sp. IT1282. Next base: position 511,184 of record NZ_JBYRHR010000002.1, read on the forward strand.
ATTATAGTTATGTTTTCTCTAACGGAAATATTTCATTAGAAAATATTCCTGTAGCATTGGTTTATCAAAAAATGGAAGGAACAGAAGCTTTAAAACTAGCTTGGGACCTTAGTATTTATCCTTTAGATGCATCACATTACTACAGTGTTCGTATAGATGCTCTGACTGGTGAATTATTAGATACAATGGATTGGGTAGTTAGCTGTAATTTTGGCGAAGAGGCACATTCACATGCTACTTCTAATAGCGTTTTGTTCGGTACTACTAGTGAGCCTAGCATGTCAATTACGACTGCTGTTGCCGCTTACCGAGTATTCCCATTACCATTAATAGGACCAAATAATGGCCCAGATCAATTAGTGCCAGACCCATCAAATGCTGTTGCATCTCCTTTTGGATGGCACGATACTGATGGCGTTGTAGGCGAAGAATATACGCATACACGCGGTAATAATGTATTAGCTATGGAAGATGCAAATGGAAATAATGGTGCTGGTGATACCGCAGAAGGTGGTCCAACCCTTACGTTCGATTTTCCTTTCGACTTGCCTCGAGCTCCAGCAGCATTTAGAGATGGAGCAATTACCAATTTGTTCTATATGAACAATATGATGCACGATGTAATGTATCAGTACGGTTTTGATGAGGTTAGTGGTAACTTTCAATCAAAAAATTACACAAACCTTGGTTCAGAAAACGATTTTGTATTAGCAGATGCCCAAGATGGTAGTGGCTCGAATAATGCAAACTTCTCCACACCTCCTGATGGTGGAAAACCAAGAATGCAAATGTATCTATGGAGCGCTCCAGGGACTGTTTTAGGAACATATTTAACAGTTAACACTGGCCCGCTTTCTGGTCAGTATTACGCTATGGATTCTACATTTGCGCCACCACTTACAAATACACCAATCACTGCAGATCTTGTTGTGGTAGAAGATGACAATGCAGGTCCTTCTACAGATACTAATGACGGTTGTGATGCTATTACAAACGGAGCGAGTATTGCTGGAAAAATTGCAGTAGTAAGAAGAGGAACTTGTAATTTTACTGTAAAAGTACTTAACGCGCAAAACGAAGGTGCAGTAGCCGTAATTGTAGTAAACGATACGCCTACAGATCCAACCGCTATGGGTGGAAATGGTGCGCAGATTACAATTCCTGCAATTATGATTTATAAATCAGACGGAGAAGCACTTATAACTTCACTTCTTAACGGAGATACTATAAACGCTACTTTAGTAGATGATGGATCTGGAACTGATAACTTTCAGCGCGATGGCGATTTAGATAACGTTATTATTGCACATGAATATGGACACGGTGTTTCTAACCGTTTAGCTGGTGGAAGATTACAATCCGGCTGTTTACAAAATCAAGAGCAAATGGGCGAAGGATGGAGCGATTACTTAGGATATGTATTGACCATAAAAACTGGCGATACAAGAGATGACGCACGTGGAACTGGAACTTATGCTATAGGTCAAGGAATATCAGGTTTAGGAATAAGAACTAAAGCTTATAGCTCAGATTTTGCGGTAAATGATTTTACTTATAACGATATTAAATCACAATCAGTACCTCACGGAGTTGGTTCAGTATGGGCTACAATGTTATGGGATTTAACTTGGGATTTAATTGACGAGTACGGTTTTGACCCAGATCTTTACAATGGAACTGGTGGAAATAACATTTCTATGCAACTAGTTCTTGACGGAATCAAATTACAACCTTGTAGTCCTGGTTTTGTTGATGGTCGCGATGCCATTATTCAAGCAGATTTAATAGCAAATGGTGGTGCAAACAAATGTCTTATTTGGAGAGCATTCGCTAAAAGAGGACTTGGCTTAAGCGCAATTCAAGGAAGTTCAAATAGCAGATCTGATGGTACAGAAGCTTTTGATGTTCCAGTAGAATGTTTATTAGGTACTGCTGATAACGGAAACTTAGAAAATAATTTCCTTGTTTATCCAAACCCTTCTAATGGAGAAATTACTATAAAATCTCGCTTAGATGTAGGTGATGCAACTGTTTCTATCTTCGATATGAATGGTAGAAAAGTATTTACTCAGCAACTTGAAATACACACAACTGCTAATGTAAATGCAAGTGGACTTAACACGGGTATTTACTTAATGCAAATTGAAAGTGCCAATCGTTCGCAAACAACCAAGTTGATTATCAACTAAGAATTATTATATTTTGAATATGAAAAGAGGCTCGAAAGAGCCTCTTTTTTTTATAATAAATCTTGAAGCGTCTGCTTTATTTTTCTTAGTAAATGCCCAAAAGTTGTTGTAATTCTACAACATTGCTTTGCTCGGAGAAAATAGCTGGGATTCCAAAAATATTTATCGGGTTATTATTGCCCCATATTGCTTAACAACTTCTCAGAATAGATTGGCATAAGTAGATGCACTCGCAGTTTTACAAATTTTCACATATATTATTTGATGTTGAGTTTGCCAAAAACAAATAAATTTACGCGTATGGTCTATTTCTTTGTAATGACAATTCCCGATTGACTTTAGGAAATGTGCTCAAGATTTTTAGAAATTAAAGAAGAATCAATAAAATCTTACTCTCAGGAATGTTAAATAGTGATTTTCAGATTGTAAAGCCATGTTATTATGATAATTTTAGAAGTGAAAATTTCAACAACCTATTCCTTAATTTTTAATTTAAACTAATTCATATGAAAAAACTTTTCTACTTTCTTATTTTTCTTGCGTTCAATTTTTCCTTTGCGCAAGATTATTCATCTGCGGTAAATACGTACCTGCAGAACAACCGATCACAATTTGCGTTGCAACCTCAGGATATTGCCGACGTTAACATTGCATCACAGAGTTTTTCCAAAAGCCTAAAAGCAAATACTGTTTATGTGGAACAACGTTATCAAGGCATTAAGGTATTCAATTCCACTTCGCCTTTTGTTATAAAGGATGGTGCCGTTTCAATGGCGAAAGTTTCTTTTGTTCAAAATATTGCTTCTAAAGTGAATGCCACTTCCTCGGTATTAACTCCTAATATGGCAATAGTAAAAGCAGCAGGAATTCTTGGGCTAGGAGCTCCTACCAACCTAACTTTGCTTGAAACGGGAATAGATCATTCCTATGTATTTTCAAAAGGAAATATTTCTTTGGAAAACATTCCTGTACAATTGGTATTTCAGAAAATGGAAGCTACCAACAGCTTAAAATTGGCTTGGGACCTGAGCATCTATTTGTTGAGCGCAGACCATTATTACAACGTCCGTATAGACGCCCTTACTGGCGAACTATTAGAAACCATGGATTGGGTTTCGCAGTGCGAATTGCCAGACTTTAACGCAAAGCACAACCATTTTTCAAATAAGGGCGAAAGTGTTTTATTTGAAAATAGCGTCAAGGTTGTAGAAACCAATCTTGCCAATGCTCAATATAGAGTTTTTGCATTGCCGCTCAGAAGCCCTGATGATGGTCCAGATACATTGGAAATAGATCCCCAAGACGCAACAGCATCCCCTTATGGATGGCACGATACCAATGGTGCGGCAGGTGCAGAATTTACAATAACAAGAGGGAATAACACCTATGCCTATTTAGACCTGTGTAATACAGATTCGGGTCCTTCGCCAGATGGAGGTGCTTCTTTACATTTTGATTTTCCTTTCAATTTACCACAATCCCCAGCCGATTTTAGGGATGCTGCCACCACAAATTTGTTCTATTTGAATAATATTGTGCACGACGTGATGTATCAATATGGTTTTGATGAGGCCAGCGGAAATTTTCAGGAAAATAATTACGGCAATGGCGGCTCCGAAGGCGATTCTGTAAATGCAGAAGGACAAGATGGCGGCGGAACCAACAATGCAAATTTTGGAACCCCACCAGACGGAAGCAATCCGAGAATGCAAATGTACATTTGGACGGGAGGCGCAGGAGGCCCTATCTCTGATATTTTCTCAATAAACGGTGGCCCATTGGCAGGCGTTTATAGCGGTGTTCCGGCAGGTTTTGGCGGTGGTATCCCTTTAAATTTAACAGGAGATTTGGCCTTGATACAAGATGACAATTCAGGCCCATCCACGGATCCAAATGACGGTTGCGATAATATAACCAATGGCGGTGCCTTAAACGGTAAAATTGTTGTGATACGTAGGGGCGAATGTGAATTCGGATTTAAAGTTTTGGCCGCCCAAAACAACGGAGCCATTGCTGCAATTATAGTGAACAATGTGGCCGGTGCACCACCTCTTATGGGAGCCGGCGTTGTTGGTTGCCAAGTTACTATTCCTGCATTTGCAATATCTGATGTGGATGGTAACCCAATTATTGCTGAACTTCTAGGAGGCTCTGTAAATGGAACCATCAATGGAACAAATGTTCCGTCCAATAAGGACGGTGACCTGGATACGGAAATTGTGCTACACGAGTATGGCCACGGAATCTCAAACAGACTTACGGGTGGACGCTTTAATGTAGGTTGTTTGCAAAATGAGGAGCAAATGGGAGAAGGTTGGAGTGATTATTTTGGTATGGTAATGACCATTTACCCCGGAGACCAAGGCTCAACCGTTAGACCAGTTGGAGCTTATGCTTCTGGCGCGCCGAACGGTATCAGAACGTATCCTTACAGCACTAATTTTGGTGTAAACCCTCATACCTATGACGATATAAAATCTGAAGCTGTCCCACACGGTGTTGGCTCAGTATGGGCGGCCATGTTGTGGGAAATGACCTGGGATTTAATAGACGAGCACGGTTTTGATGCCGACATATACAATGGTAGTGGCGGTAATAATATTGCTTTGCAATTGGTGACAGATGGATTGAAAATTCAGCCTTGTAGTCCAGGTTTTGTAGATGGAAGGAATGCTATAATTGAAGCAGACTTATTAGCCAATGCAGGCGCAAACAGATGTATAATCTGGCGTGCTTTTGCAAGAAGAGGGTTAGGATTTTCGGCAATTCAAGGAAGTTCCAATAGTAGATCTGATGGTACGGAAGCTTTTGATGTGCCACTGGAATGCCAATTAGGTGTGAATGACAATGGAAGTATTCAAAATAATTTTATTGTTTATCCAAATCCTTCAAATGGTCAGCTTAGCATTATGTCTCGCGTAGATGTAGGAGAAGCTACCATCTCTATTTTTGATATTAACGGAAGAAAGGTATTCAACCAAAATATAGAACTTCACCAGTCTGCAACTATCAATGCATCCGGTCTTACTTCAGGTATTTACTTGATGCAGATCGAAAGCGCTGATCGTTCACAAACAACCAAGTTGATTATCAACTAAGAATTATTATATTTTGAATATGAAAAGAGGCTCGAAAGAGCCTCTTTTTTTTATAATAAATTTTGAAGTGTCTGATTTATTTTTTCTGAAGAAATGCCCGAAAGTTGTTGTAATTCTTCAACAGTTCCGTGTTCTGGGAATACGTCTGGAATACCCAAAATTTGTATTGGGTTATTATATTTATAAGTTGAAGCAAAAGTTACAACCGAAGTACCCAGGCCACCTATTATAGTACCGTCTTCAACTGTAATAACAGTTTTATATTTCTTGAAAATTTCGTGCAGCAAGCTTTTATCCAACGGTTTTAAAAAGCGCACGTCAACAAGGCCAACTTTATCTTGTTGGAGCGTGGGTAGCATTTCTATTGCAGCCAGCGCATTATTTGCCATGGTTCCAATAGTTAATATTGCAATTTCGGTACCGTCCCGAAGTATTTCGGCTTTGCCTATTTCAATTTTATTAAAAGGATTTTGCCAATCTAAAATCGTTCCTCTTCCGCGTGGATACCTTATAAATATTGGCAACTGCAATCCCTCTTGTGCTGTAAATAGTATGTTTCGTAATTCAGTTTCGTTGCGAGGAGCAAAAATGATGAGGTTGGGGATACAATTTAAATATGCTAAATCAAAAATACCGTGGTGGGTAGGGCCATCTTCACCAACAATTCCGGCTCTGTCTAAACAAAAAATAACGGGTAATTTTTGCAAGCAAACATCGTGTATAACTTGATCGTACGCACGTTGTAGAAATGTGGAGTAAATATTACAAAAAACATTAAATCCTTGAGTAGCTAAACCCGCAGCAAAGGTTACTGCGTGCTGCTCTGCGATGCCCACATCAAAAGCGCGATTGGGGTATGCATCCATCATAAATTTTAAGGAGCTTCCCGTAGGCATTGCAGGGGTAATGCCTATAATTTTTTCGTTTTTTGAAGCAAGTTCCACCAACGTTTTTCCGAAGACGTCTTGAAATTTTGGTGGCTGAACATTATTGCTCTTTGGCGCGAGATCGCCTGTAAGTGCATCAAATTTACCGGGTGCATGATAAACCACTTGGTTTTCTTCTGCCTGCCGTAAACCCTTTCCTTTTGTTGTAATTATATGAAGAACTTTTGGACCTGAAATGTTTTTCAATCGCTCTAGTTCAGAAATTACTAAATCCAAATTATGGCCATCAATGGGTCCAGAATAATTGAAGTTTAATGCCTCAAAAATATTATCTGCATCCTTTGCGCCATTTTGTTTCACCTTAGTGAAATATTCCTTTAACGCTCCCACGCTTGGATCGATGCCGATAGCGTTATCGTTTAGAATAATCAAAATATTGGTATCTGTAACGCCTGCGTGGTTTAAAGCTTCAAAAGCCATTCCGCTGGCGATAGAGGCATCGCCAACAATTGCAATGTGCTGTTTTTCAGTTTCACCTTTTAATTTTGAAGCGATTGCCATTCCGAGTGCTGCAGAAATAGCAGTGCTACTGTGCCCAACGCCAAAAGTGTCAAATTCACTTTCTTCGCGTTTTGGGAATCCACTAATCCCGCCCAATTGTCGGTTGGTGTGAAAAATCTCTTTTCTACCCGTTAATATTTTATGTCCGTATGCTTGGTGACCAACGTCCCAAACCAAAATATCATCTGGCGTATTAAATACGTAATGAAGTGCGATGGTAAGTTCTACCACGCCAAGGCTAGCGCCCAAATGACCTTCTTTCGCGGCGATAATATTAATTATAAATTCACGCAGTTCTTTCGCCAATTGCGGCAATTTTTTCTTTGAAATTTTCCGCAGATCTTTGGGGAAATTGATGGTATTTAAGATGTTTTCTGGCACGGTGTAAAGATACGGTTATTGCGAAATTGTTATTAAGAGAATTCGTTTATTTGTAATTTCGTTTTAATACGATATATTTTGAAATGAACCCCGAATACAATCGGGCAAAACCTGAAACCTGAAACATTGAACATAATTGCCCCCTACGACGACACTTATTTTATGAAACGCGCCTTGCAAGAAGCTGAAGCGGCCAATGAAAAAGACGAAATACCCATTGGTGCGGTAATCGTTATAAACAATCAAATAATTGCACGTGCGCACAATCTAACTGAAACATTGAACGATGTTACAGCCCACGCAGAAATGCAAGCAATTACCGCTGCAGCAAATTATTTGGGTGGAAAGTATTTAATCGATTGCACACTCTATGTAACTATTGAGCCCTGCCAAATGTGCGCGGGAGCATTATTCTGGAGTCAGATTTCAAAAATAGTTTATGGCGCAAGAGATGAGCAACGAGGATGTATTAATTTAGAAACAAAATTACATCCTAAAACGGTGATGACAGGCGGAGTAATGGCGGAAGAAGCATCGCAACTTTTAAAGCGATTTTTTGCCGAGAAAAGATCTCAATAATAGATGGAAGCGGCTTGTCTAAATCTTTTTTTCTTTCTGATAATCCTGCATTTTTTTAATATTTTCTTTGGTAAGCATATATTCTTTCACGTCTCTATTTTTCCATCTATGATAGATAAACAAAGGCATCAATATAAAAAAACCAACCATTAAACTAAGGCCGATAATTAATTTCCCCGTCGCTTCGTCGTCTGTTTTTATATAAAAGCCAAGGCTAAGACTAATAACTACTGCGATAAAAAGTATGTTGATGAAGAGTTTCATTTTTGTATTGTTTTCAAAATTATTTACTCGAAAAATCAATTAGTTTTCGGCGATAAGCGGTAAGCAGTTTCGATTTCGAAACGAAACCGTAATATTTTCCTTCACAAATAACTGGTAGATTCCAAGCGCCTGAGTCTTGAAATTTTTTCATAACCTCTGTCATTTTATCCTTTTTCAAATCAATTAATTCTGGTGGATTATGCATCAGTTCTTTAGCGCGCACTTCATCATATAAACTTTGGTCGAACATAACGGGGCGCAAGTCGTCCAATAAAATAACACCTTCTAAGATATTCGATTCTTTATCGAGTACCGGAAAAAGGTTTCTTTTAGATTTTACCACAGCATTGTGTACCATATCGCCAAGAGTCATTTCAGGATAAATAGCTATAAAATCGCGCTCTATAACGGTTTCAATATCCATTAAAGTCAACACCGCGTGATCTTTATCGTGGGTAATAAGATCTCCTTTTCGGCCAAGCTCCATAGTATAAACGGAATGCGGAATAAAATACTTAGTTATTGAAAATGAAATAGCTGCCGTAACCATTAAAGGTATAAAAAGTTCATAGCCACCTGTTACTTCGGCAATTAAGAATATTGCTGTTAAGGGCGCGTGCAGCACTCCAGCCATTAAGCCAGTCATTCCCACGAGGGTGAAATTACTCTCAGAAACAGGATTGTTTAGTATGCCAATATTATTGAGAATTTTCGCAAAACAGTTCCCCATAATGCTTCCCATAAATAGGGTTGGAGCAAAAATACCACCAACGCCACCTGCACCAAATGTGAGCGCACTGGCTATAATTTTAAAAATTACTAACCCCGCCAACAACAGTATAACAACCCAAATATTGGTAAGATCTAAATTAAAAAAGTTGTTTTCTAAAGCAGCTTGTGGATTTCCTTGTACAAGATTGTTTATTACATCAAAACCTTCCCCATAAAGCGGAGGGATGAAGTAAACTAAAATACCGAGACCAATCCCGCCGATTAATAAACGCTTAATTGGCGAAGCTATTTTTTCGAAAAAATCCTGAATATTGGAATACATTTTAGTGTAATAAATAGACACCATCGATGCAACTAGTCCTAACAAAATATAGAAAGGAATATCTTTAATTGTAAATTTTTCAGTGATTTCAAAAGGAAGTAAAATATCTGTTCCAAGAAAAAAGTAGGAAGTAGTAATGGCCGAAACCGAAGCCAAAAGAAGTGGCACCATTGAAACCAAGGTGAGGTCTAAACTAAAAACTTCTACTGCAAAAATAATTGCCGCAATGGGTGCCTTAAAAATGGCCGACATAGCGCCAGCGCCAGCACAACCAATCAATAGCGTTCTGGTTTGCTGATTCATATGAAAAAAACGCGCAAGATTGGAGCTAATTGCTGCTCCCGTAGCTACGGTTGGTCCTTCAAGTCCTACGGAGCCACCAAAACCTACAGTTATTGGTGCTGTAATAAGACTTCCAAACATCTGAAAGGGCCGCATAAAGCCTTTTCTTTTAGAAATTGCATAAAGTGTAGATGGAATACCGTGGCTTACTTTATTGCGAATTATATAACGCATCGCTAACAATGCCAAGGTTAATCCAATAAGCGGAAATATAAAATAGAATGCGGTTTGGTACTGAGCAATAAGTTTACCCTGTAGTAGTTGTTGAATAAGGTGGGTAAGGTTTTTTAAAACCACAGCTCCAATCCCTGCCAATAGGCCTACGGCAATACTTAGAATAAAAACAAACTGCTTTTGCGGAATGTGCTTTATTCTCCAGATTAGGAAGCGGGTAAATAAATTTCTTTTTTGTGTTGGCATCTAGTTTTTAGTTCAGTATCTAGTTTTTCAAAATCTTGTGGATAAATTTGATATAAGGTTTCCACATAATCTCGGTTATTAAAATAACCTGCTGCAAAGTCCTCTTCTGCATTTGCAAGCAGTTTTTTTGCTGTTACACAGTCTTCTCTGTCTTTCAGAATTAATGCTTTATAATATTTTCCATCTGCTGAACGCCCTCTATTGTAATAAAGCAATTTGTCAAAATTTTGAATAGCTTTATCAAAATTACGCTTTTCATAATAAGCAATTCCACGGTAGAGAAAAGCTGTGGGTTCTGCCCAATCTTCACCGCTTTCCTCCGTAACCTGGTTTATATATTTATCGAAATAGCTAATGGATTTTTCATAATCTTTTAGTCCCAAATAAGCAATACCACGCCAAAAATCTACACTATGGCCTTGTGGTGCATCTGTAAAATTTGGCGTTAAAGTATCTGAAGCATCAAAATCTGCAATTGCTTTTTTATAATCTCGATAAAACCATAAGTAATTATAACCTCTATAAGGTTGCCAAATGGCGGCATTGCAGGCTACTGCTTTGTCCATTTCAACCTTCCATTTATTCGGCATTCCACGTTTTAAATATGCTACGGAAAGCTCTCGAACAGCATCGCAATTATTAGGATCAATAGCAATCGCTTCTTCAATACGAGTCATGCTTTGCGGAGATCCTTGGTGTAAATGGCTACTTCCATCAAAAATTTCTACGGATAATTTTTTTCGGTCTTCTTTAGTTAGTGTAGCATAATCCTTGCTGCTTTCTGAACATGAAAATGTCAAAATGAAAACAAAGACACTAAGGAAGTATTTCGGTAATTTCTCCATTTTCAATTTTATATGACACGTAATGATAATAATTTCTTGGAACTTCAACATTGATATAGACGGCCCAGTGTGAAGGATCTGATGTAATTTTTAATAACTGATTTACCATTTCTTTATTATGAAAAACTTCTTCATAATTTTCATTGATTTGAATAACCTCAAACCAACCTGGATTGCCTTCACAGTTTACCAAAAATCTAAAATTCACATAACCAGAATCTTTATATCCATTGTTCTTATACGTTTTTAAAACGTTGTTCTTGAAAGTTCTTTTGTTGTTTTTATAGGCGTCAAACGGTGCGCCGTGATGGATTTTATAAATTTTACCATCGCCACATAATGAATATGTATTATTAAGCAAAGCAGTATTTTGATCTATATAACCTATGTAATGCGGATATTTTTCTTCATCCACATTGAATTTTCCATAATATTTATAATAAATATAACCGCTGAAACCAACGAAGACTAAAATCAATGTGATTATGATAATAGCAGTAATTTTTATTATCTTTCTCCAGTTCATCTTTAAAGCTATCGAAAAATCCTGCAATTGCAGGATTTTTTTTTAAGATTTTATTTCAACTTTTAGATGAAGTTCATCCAATTGTTTTTTGTCTATTGGTGCCGGAGCATCTATCATTACATCGCGGCCCGAGTTGTTTTTTGGGAAGGCGATAAAGTCACGAATTGTTTCTTGGCCACCTAAAATGGCAACTAATCTATCCAATCCGAAAGCAATTCCGCCGTGGGGTGGGGCGCCGTATTGAAAAGCATCCATCAAAAAGCCAAACTGCGCTTTTGCTTCTTCGGGTGTGAAGCCCAAATAATCGAACATTAAAGCTTGTGTTTTTTTATCGTGAATACGTATTGATCCGCCGCCAATTTCATTTCCATTTAAAACCAAATCGTAAGCGTTTGCTTTTACTTCACCAGGTTTTGTAGCCAATAATTCAAGCTGTCCAGGTTTTGGAGAAGTGAAGGGGTGGTGCATAGCGTGGTAACGATTTGTATCCTCGTCCCATTCCAAAAGTGGAAAATCTACAACCCACAATGGTGCAAATTCGTCATTTTTACGTAAACCGAGTTGTTCTGCCAAATGCATGCGCAACGCACTCAATTGGGCTCTTACTTTATTTTTTGCTCCAGAAAGCACGCAGATTAAATCGCCAGCTTTTGCGCCAGTTACTTCTGCCCACTTCGCCAAATCTTCTTGATCGTAAAATTTATCTACCGAAGATTTATAGGTTCCGTCTTCATTACAACGTGAGTAAACCATTCCTAAAGCACCCACTTGAGGGCGTTTTATCCAGTCTATTAATTTATCTATTTCTTTCCTTGTGAAAGCATTTCCACAGGGAACAGCAATACCCACAACCAATTCGGCTTGATTGAAAACGCCAAAATCTTTATGTTGGGCAACTTCGTTCAATTCGCCAAACTCCATTCCGAAACGGATGTCTGGTTTGTCGTTTCCGTACTTCGACATTGCATCGTCGTAAGTCATTCGTGGAAATTCGGAAATTTCTATGTCGTTAATTTCTTTCAGCAAATGTTTGGTCAAACCTTCAAAAGCGTTCAAGATATCTTCTTGTTCCACGAAGGCCATTTCGCAGTCTATTTGTGTAAATTCTGGCTGTCGGTCTGCACGCAAATCTTCATCGCGGAAACATTTTACTATTTGAAAATATTTATCTAAACCTCCCACCATTAGCAATTGCTTAAAGGTTTGAGGTGACTGCGGAAGCGCGTAAAACTGTCCTTCATTCATACGGGAAGGAACTACGAAATCGCGCGCGCCTTCAGGTGTAGATTTTATTAAATACGGGGTTTCTACTTCAATAAATCCTTCTTTTGAAAGAAAATTGCGAACTGCCATTGCAACCTTTGAACGAAATATTAGGTTTTCGCGCACTGGTTTTCTGCGGATATCTAAATAGCGATATTTCATTCGCAAATCTTCGCCACCGTCGGTTTCATCTTCTATCGTAAAAGGTGGAGTTAAAGATTCATTCAGAATAATTAATTCAGAAACTAAGATTTCCACATCGCCAGTTGGCATGTTTGGATTTTTAGATTCGCGTTCAATAACGGTTCCTGTTACTTGTATTACAAATTCGCGGCCCAATTTTGAAGCTTTTTCAATCACTTCTTTTGAAGTTCTTTCTTCATCAAAAATAAGTTGGGTGATGCCATAGCGGTCGCGAAGGTCTACCCACACCATAAAGCCTTTGTCGCGAGTTTTTTGCACCCATCCGGAAAGGGTTACTTCTTTATTGATATCTGCCGAGCGAAGCTGGCCGTTGTTGTGCGTTCTGTACATTATATTCTGAAAAAAATTAAGGGTGCAAATTTAATAAGTATTAAATGAATTGGCGTGGTTTTGAAGGGATTATTATTCGAAACTATAAATGATTAAATACACTTAATGGGGCAACTTAGCTTTTGAGAAAATTGCACAGAGTGAATCTTTATGTTTTCATTTTATGCTGAAGCTTATATTTTAAACATATCATCATAAACAAAAGAAAATGCTAATAAATAGTGAATAAAAATATTCAATACTGTTGTTATCATTAAGAAATTAACACTATTTTAGGGATTCAATAAAAAACCTTTACTTATGAAACAAAAATACACTACTATTAGAAGGTTCTTTTTTTTATTTTTAATTTTTCCTTGTATTGCGTTTGGACAGACGCAGTTATCGGGAAAAGTGGTAGATAAAAATAATGTAACTGTTCCTTTTTTAAATGTAATTGAAAAAGGAACCTCAAACGGAACCACAACCGACGCTGAAGGTAATTTCAGCATCAAAGTGGCATCATTACCAGCAACACTGGTCTTTTCATCTATCGGTTTTGAAACGCAGGAATATACTGCTTCTACCGCGGGTGCAATTTCTATTACAATTGCAGAATCTGCGCAAGCTTTAGACGAAGTGGTTGTAACTGGATTAGCTACATCGGTTAAACGATCGAACTCGGCAAATGCCGTTGCGACTATCTCAGCCGAAGAACTCACTGGAAGGACACCGCCTTCCACATTAGACGGTGCTTTATACGGTAAATTTGCAGGAGCAATCGTAAATGCAAATTCTGGAGCTCCCGGTGGGGGACTTTCTGTAAAGTTACGTGGTGCTACTTCCATTCAAGGAAATACACAACCGCTCTATATTATAGATGGGGTGTATGTAGATAACTCTTCCATTGCCGCTGGTTTAAATACTGTTTCTGCCGCATCGCAAGGAGGAAGTTCTTCTAACCAAGACAATCCCACTAACCGAATTGCAGATATAAACCCAGATGATATCGCAAATATTGAAATACTTAAAGGCGCTTCCGCAGCTGCTATTTATGGTTCAAGAGCGGCGGCTGGAGTTGTACTTATTACCACAAAACGTGGAAAAGCAGGTAAAACGCAATTTAGATTTTCACAATCTACAGGTTGGACTGAAGCTATTAACCTATTAGGTGTTCGGGATTATACCGAAGCACGAGTGTTAAAAAGTTTTGGAGAGGCTGATTTGGCTGCCTTTATTGCTGCTAGAGATGCTGGAAGACTTATAGATTATGAAAAAGAAGTTTATGGCGAACACGGAGTAATTAGCATTACCAACTTTAGTATGAGTGGTGGCGATGAAAAATCTAAATTTTTTGCTGGCGTTACCCATAATAATGAAGATGGTATTGTAAGAGGGACAGGTTATGAAAAAACATCCTTACGCCTTAACTTAGACCATAAGCCTGAAGATTTTTTAAAGTTTTCTTTGAGTACAAATTATATTAATTCTTCTTCAGATAGAGGATTTTTTAACAATGATAATAGTGGTACTACTATTGGGATTGCTCTAACAACTACTAGACCTTGGGATCAATTGTTTCCCAATGCAGATGGTATTTATCCAGATCATCCTAACAATAGTTCAAACCCATTACAAACCCGAGATTTGGTTACAAACAATGAAACGGTGGACCGTATAATTATGGGAGGATCTGCAAATCTGGACATTTATAAAGCAGAAAATTCTAACCTTGAATTAATTTTACGTGGAGGTCTCGATTTTTACGGACAGAAAACTAGAGCGATATTTCCCAAGGAATTACAATTTCAAAAGCTATCTAATGGAGGCTTAAACGGAGTTTCTGCCCAAGGAAATACTCAAAATAAAAACTACAACCTATCGGCTTTCCTAGTTCATAATTATTTTACTGATAGTAATGTTAGCTTTAGAACGCAAGCAGGTTTAACGCGAGAGTATTTTGATCAAAACACACAGATAATTACTGCTACTGGTTTGGTTGCTTCGGGAACCAATGTAGACCAGGCTGCAAATACGGGTGTTGACCAAACTAGACTTAAACAAGAAGATTCAGGTTTCTTTGTACAAGAAGAGGTTAACTATAAAGATATGTTGATTGCTACTTTGGGTGTGCGTGGAGATAAATCTTCTAACAACGGAGATGCAAATGAGCTATTCTATTACCCTAAAGCATCCTTAGCAGTTAGTTTAAATGAATTCGATTTTTGGAAAGATTCATCAAGTTGGAACCAATTTAAACTACGTGTAGCATATGGTGAAGCTGGAAACTTTCCGCCGTTTGGTGCTTTGTTCACCTCGTATAACGCAAATTCAACTGATGGCGTTTTAGGTATTAGTTTGATTGGTGTTAGAGGAAATGCTAATTTGAAATCTGAACGTCAAAAAGAATTAGAATTTGGTACTGATCTTGCCTTTCTTAACGGGAAGATAAGTCTTTCAGCAACCTATTATATTAAGACGATTGAAGATTTAATTCTACAAGCCAATTTAGAACCTTCAACAGGATATACCTCTCAGTTTGTTAATGCTGGAACACTTCAGAACAAAGGGATTGAAATTGGAATAAATACAACACCCATTTCAACAACTAATTTTCAGTGGGATTTTGGAGTGAACTTTTTTAAGAATACTTCAGAAATAACCGAACTGAGAGTGCCTCCTTTTAATGTAGGCGCATTTGGAGCAGGGTTGGGTACTTTCAGAATTGAAGAAGGCCAGAGTGCCACACAAATTGTAGGTAGTTTTGATGGTGAATTACGAGTTGTTGGCGATGCCGAACCAGATTTTCAAGTAGGATTTAATAACGGCCTAAAGTATAAAAATGTAGAATTATCTATGTTATGGCAATGGAAAAAGGGAGGCGATAACGTTAACCTAACTACATTACTTACAGATTTAAATCAAACATCTCACGATTTTGATGACCTAACAGTAGATCCTGAAGGACTTGTTGTAAATGGAGAATACAGGCCAGGAGGTAACGCAGATGTGCACACAGAAGATGCATCATATGTGCGTTTACGAGAAATAGGGTTGTATTATACAATACAAAAGAAAACCTTATCTAACTTATTGGGCGGACGCATAGACAATATTAAACTCGGCTTTTCTGGATCTAACTTACTCAACTTTTTTGATTATAATAGTTATGACCCAGAAGTATCCAATTTTGGTGGAGGGTCCATTTTTACAGGGGTTGATGTTTTACCATTTCCCTCTTCAAAAAGGTATTTATTTAATGTATCCGTTAATTTTTAAAAGAAAAAATCATGAGAAAATTTAGTTATAAAATTATATTAATCACACTCATTATAGGAGCGGCAGTTTCTTGCGAGGTGCAAGAGTTTTCGGATCTAAATAATGCAGAAGTGGGGAATTTTGAAGAAAATCTTACTCGTGGAGACTTACAGGATCTTGTAGGTGGTATTCTCTATAGTTCGAGGATAAGATTAGATAATTATTTCGATGACAACGGAGTAATTGGACGTGAGTATTATCGCTTTTCAAGCGCAGACCCTCGTTTTACGGGAGATTTGTTAGGAAGGGAAGGATTAGTGCTAGATAACAATACGTTCTACCTTACGGGGCCTTGGGCCGCACGCTACAGAACAGTTAAAAACGCAAATTTAATTCTGGGTTTTATTGAAGGCCAAGATTTATCTGCACTTTTTACGCCACAGGAAATAAATGCTACAAAGGGTTTTTTGAAAACCTTTAAAGCTTATGAGCTTCTGTTGAATCTTAACTTGACTGATGCAAATGGAATACGACTAGATGTGGCAGATGAAAATAACCTAGGCGACTTTGTAAACAAAGCACAAGCTTTAGCAGGAATTAGAAGCTTATTAGTAGAAGGAGCAGCAGATCTTGCTGGTGGGGGTAGTAACTTCCCATTTATTTTGTCTTCAGGGTTTGATGATTTCAATACACCATCTACCTTTTTGAAGGCGAATAATGCTATTGCAGCGCGAGTAGCAGCATATCAAGAAGATTTTCCTGCAGTATTGACGTTTTTGAACAATTCGTTTTTCACTTTAGACAATGCAAATATGAATACAGGTATATTCTACACCTTTTCGTTAGATCAAACAGATATTTCAAATTCATTATTTAATTCCATAGAAGGGCTTACTGCAGCAGATGCGAGAGTTGTACAACCGCTATTTGTATCAGAAGCTGAAGCCGGAGATACCCGATTGGGAAAAGTGGTTGAACTGGATGAACCCTTAAGTCAAGACGGTCTGTCTGGCAACTATGCATTAAACAGATATACCTCCAGAACTGCTCCAATACCAATAATTAGAAATGAAGAACTCATTTTATTATACGCTGAGGCCAATATCTATTTAAATATGCCAGAAGCGGTAAATGCCCTTAATTTAATACGGGCCAGTGCCAGTTTAACACCTTATACAGGCCCTGTTACCACAGAAGCATTAATTAATGAAATGTTGAAACAACGAAGATATTCGTTATACGCAGAAGGTCACCGATGGATAGATATGCGTCGCTATGGCAGGTTGAACACCTTGCCAATAGATAGACCAGAAGATGATGTTTGGTCTTTATTCCCAATTCCATTAACCGAAAATCAATAAAGAATTCTTTAGAATATAAATGCCCTTTCCGCAAAATTGTAGAAAGGGCATTTGTTTTTTAGAAAAGTGACTATCTAACTCAGCTGTTCTCGCTGCGGTAGCCCTTTCGCTTTCATCTTCTTAATCTCCTTCATTTTGCGCTTTTTTCTGAATCTAATCTTAGCGCGGTTCACCAAATAGAACATTACCGGCACCACAATAAGCGTTAAGAAAGTTGCGAATATCAATCCGAAAATTACTGTCCACGCTAGTGGCCCCCAGAAAATTACGTTGTCACCACCAATATATATGTTAGGGCTGTAATCTGTAAATAACCCAAAGAAATCTATATTAAAACCAATAGCCAAAGGCACAAGCCCAAGTACGGTTGTTATTGCAGTTAGCAATACCGGGCGCAGACGAGACTTTCCACCAGCCACTATCAAATCGAAATACTGACGTTTCGTAAGCATATCGTCATCTTCCATTTCCAGCTCGTACATTTTTCTATCTATTAATATTTGGGTGTAATCTATTAGCACGATAGCGTTGTTAACTACAATACCTGCGAGCGATATAATACCCATCATCGTCATAATTACCACGAAATCCATTTGGAAAATTACAAGTCCGAGGAACACTCCCGCCAAACTGAGGACCACCGAAGTTAAAATAATAACCGGTTTGGAAAGCGAGTTAAACTGTGCCACGAGGATTAACAAAATTCCTCCCATTGCAAAAAACAGCGCCATTAACAAAAAGCCCATATTGTCTGCTTGTTCTTCCTGCTCACCTGTAAAGGCAAGGTTTATACCTTTTGGAAGATCGTAACCCTGCAATTCAGTTTTAAGGTCGGTTACAATTTCGGTGGCGTTATAACCACCAATTACGTTGGAATAAACTGTAATTGTACGCTTCAAATCTTTCCTTTTTATGGAACTAAAAGAAGCAGTATTATTTTTAGTAACCATTGCCGAAATAGGCACCTGTACTATATTCCCTTGATTATTTCGAAAGGTTATTGGTTGGTTGAAAAGCGCGCTTTCATCATAACGCGATTTGTCTGAAAGGCGAACGTTTATTTCATAATCGTCGTCACCATCTTTGTAGGTTGAAGCTTCTTCACCAAAAATAGCACGACGTAACGTGAGCCCAATTTGACTTGTAGAAATACCTAATTGTCCTGCTTTTTCACGGTCCACGGTTACATCCATTTCGGGCTTGCTTTTATTAACGTCTATCTTCAATTCTTCAATACCACTTATGCCTAATCCTTCAATGTAAGAACGCAGGTTTTCAGCTTGGCGAAGCATTTCTTCATAGTTTTCACCACTCAATTCAATGTTAATAGGATAGCCTACCGGCGGACCAGCAGCATCTTTTTCAACAATAATGGAAGCTCCGGGAAATCCTTTTACAGACTCGCGCACTTCTTCTAAAACATCACTACTTTTTACACCACGGCGCAGTTGATAGTCGCGCATAGAAAGGGTTATTTTTCCTTTTTGCGGCATTTCGTTGCTTTGTCCGCCATCTGTCTGTGGATTTCCTGCACCTTGACCAACCTGCGAAATGGCAGATTCTACCATATAATTGTAACCATTGTCATCGTATTTCTCAATAGCTTTAAAAACACGTTGCTCTACTTGTTGGGTAAGCTCGTTCGTTTTTTGGATGTCGGTTCCCTGCGGATATTCTATGTAAGTAATAATCTGATTCGGTTCATTTTCGGGGAAAAATAGCACCTTTGGCTGAACGATTCCTACTAAAACAAAAGATAGAATTAAAAGTATAAATGTTCCAAAGAAGAACACGTAGGCTTTCCTTCCGCGCAAAGCGTATTTCAGAATTCCTTCATAAAAATTCTCTAGCTTTTTAAGCGATTTATATTGAAAGTAATCTACCGCGCCTGCAAGAATATATTTATAAACCCAAAGCAAAATTGCAGTTAGAATAGCCAAGTTTCCAAAGCCACGAAAAGCGGCTATATCCATTGCAAAACCAACCACTAAGAGTAAAATACCAATGCCCAGTAAAATTAAGCTCCAACGAATTAGCTTCTTTTTTGTCATTGGTTCTTCTTCAGTTTTCATAAATTCTGAAGTAAGCATAGAGTTAATTACCAAGGCTACAAATAGCGATGATGAAAGTACTACGGAAAGTGTGATGGGGAAATAAATCATAAACTTACCGATGGTTCCTGGCCACAATCCAAGTGGGAAAAACGCAGCTAGCGTGGTTGCTGTGGAAGCAATAATAGGCCAAGCAATTTCACCCATACCTTGTTTGGCAGCTTTTCGCGGGGTCATGCCTTCACTCATTAAAGTGTACACATTTTCTACCACAACAATACCGTTATCTACCAACATTCCCAGCCCCATTACGAGACCGAAAAGCACCATGGTATTTAGCGTAAACCCAAATGCCGAAAGAATAAACAGCGACATAAGCATGGATAGCGGAATAGCGAAACCTACAAAAAGTGCGTTTCTAAAACCTAAGAAAAACATTAAAACCAAAACAACTAAGAGTACCCCGAAGATGATGTTGTTCACCAAATCATTTACCTGATTTTCTGTTTTGATAGATTGATCGTTGGTTAAGGTAACTTGCAAGCCTGGCGGCAAATAATTTGCCTCTTCTTCTGCAACAATCACTTTAATCTGCTCTACGGCCTCGATCATGTTTTTTCCGGCACGTTTCTTAATATCGAGCATCACAACTGGCTCCCCGTATTCACGAGCGAAGGTTGTGGCATCTTTTTCTTTAAATTTAATATCGGCGATATCCTTTAGAAAAATAATACCATCATCCTTTTTCACGACTACATTTTCAAGCTCTTTTGGATCTTCAATTTCACCTGTAATACGAATGTTTTTCTGAACTCCATTTGTTATAATGTTTCCTCCAGAAATAGTGCTGTTTTCTCCTTTTACCGCATTTATAATATTGTCGAAACTTACTTGGGAAGCCGTCATTTTGTAAATATCTACGGCTATTTCAACTTCCTTTTCTTCGGCACCACGAACGGTTGCTTCTTTTATTTGCGGAAGTAATTCAATTTTATCCTGAAGATATTCGGCATATACCTTTAACTGTTGAACAGGATAGTCTCCCGTAAGGTTAATGTTTAGAATAGGTACTTCTTCTGAAAAGTTTAAGTTGAAAACATTAGGCTCTACTTTTCCACCATTTGTTAACGTGGGCCAGGTAGTTTCAGCTTTCACCTGATCTACTTTGTCTTTTACCAACTGCTTAGCTACAGGAATTTCTACAGATTCTTCAAATTCAACAATAATAATAGAGTAATCCTGAAGCGTTGTTGAGGTAATTTCTTTTACACCACCAATATCTTTAAATTCTTCTTCTAAAGGTTCGGTTATAAATTTTTCTACGTCTTCGGCAGAGTTTCCTGGGTTTACAGAGCTAATGTAAATTTTAGTTTCAATAATTTCTGGGAAAGCCTCGCGCGGCATGCTGTAATATGCGAAAGCACCCAAAAATAGGATGATAGCCATAACCACATAGACCGTCATTTTGTTGTCTATTGCCCAAGAGGAAATGCTAAATTCTTTATACGGATTCTTACTCATAATGCGATTGGTTTCTTAGTTTTTGATGGTTACTTTTTGTCCATCACGAAGTGTTTTTGCGCCTTCTTTAATAATGGTGTCGCCTTTTTTAAGACCAGATTTTACCTCTGTATGATTTTCATAAGAAAGACCAGTTTTAAGAAGCACACGTTTTGCAATTCCTTCAGAATCTGTAACAGGTTGGTATAGATATGCAATTGTTTCGCCAGCTGCATTTTCTTGTAATATATTTTCGGGAACTGTAATAGCATTTTCAGCGCTGTAATCGTTCACTTTAACAACAGCGATGAGGTTTGGTTTTACAAGGCCGTCTTTATTTGGAATTTCAATCTGAATATCAAAACTTCTATTATTCGGATTTATATAATTGCTTACTTGACGCACCGTTCCCTCAAACTCTTCGTTTATTGAATTGAGTCTTACTTTTACCTGTGTTCCCTTTTTTATGTTTTTAAGGTAGGTTTCTGGAATGCTAGCTTTCACATACATATTGCTCAAGTTTACCAAACGAATTATAGGACTTTGACCAGGAATAACAACTTGTCCGGGATCTGAAATAATTTCGTCAACAACCCCGCTAAAAGGCGCAGTTATTATTGTTTTACTCAACTGAGAGCGCAATTGGTTTGTAATGTTTTTCGATGCTTCATAAGTAGTCTTAGCCTGCAGAAACTGAATTTCTGAACCTATTTTCTGCTCCCAAAGTCTTTGTTGGCGTTCAAAAGTGGTCTTTGCCAAAGCCATTTGTCCTTCCTGTTGCGCCACTTGACTAGACAGGCCGCCATCGTCTATTTTAGCAAGACGTTGCCCTTTAGATACACTTTGTCCTTCCTTAACATAAACATTAGTCAGTACTCCAGAATATTCTGCATTTAGCACCACGTTTTGATCTGTTTCTACATTTCCTTGAACTTCAACATAATGTTTAAAAATGGTGTCTTTTATAACTTCTGCGGTAATAAGTGCTGGACGATCCTTGTTTTCGTTTGCATCGATGTAGGCATTAAGTTTATCGATATCGCTTTTCAATTCGCGTTGTATTGTATTAAGCTCGGTTCTTTTGGCCTTAACAGCTGCCATATCGCCATCGTTAATAACGGCATCGACAGATTTGTTATCTCCACCGCAAGAAGCAAGCGTGATGATTGTTATTAATAGTAGAATTGCTTTTTTCATTGTTGATTTATTAAAAAGTTTATGAGTTTGGTATGGTTAAAACTGTCCTTTAATTTCTTTGTAATTAATTCGCAACTGCGGAATATTTAAAACGGTTTCAAGATTTGCCTTTTCATTTATTACTTGTAGCATAGATTGAAAATATTGTTGTTGCGCGGTATAAAGTTGTATCTGTGCTTGGCGTAAATCGAAACTCGTTGACAAACCTTCCGTAAATTTTATTTGATTCTTGTTTTCGATACGTTCTGAAAGCGATAGGTTTTTCTTCGAGTTTTCATAATTTTCAATTGCGAATTGATAATTACTTTGAGCCGTTGTTAAATCTAACTTTATCTGTTGTTGTGTTTGTTCAAAATCTGTTTTTGCTTGATCTAAAGCTATTTTAGTGCGTTGATCTTTTGCGTTTCGAAGTCCGCTACTGAATATTGGTATATTTAAACTCAGTCCTAAAACCGACGACTGATACCATATTTGGTCTCCATTGAAAAAACTGAAATCTTCACTATTGGCGGAAGTTCCGTAATTAACAAATGCGGTAAGACTTGGAAGGTATTTGCTCTTTTCTAGACGATTTTCAAAATAGCGTTGCTCTACAAGATTGTTTGCAATTTTATAATCCACATTATCCTCCACATTCAATGACGAATTGAGTAGGGCAAGGCTAATATTTTGCTTCGCTAATTCATCCAAATCATCAGTTAATATAACAGGTGTTTCCACATCTATTCCCAAGGAAAGATTAAACATTTGTTTGGCTATAGCCTGACTTCTGCGTGCGTTATTGAGTTGGGTTTCAATATCTAAAAGAGTTACTTCCAGCTGTTCTACGCTTTCTTCTTCAGCTAGACCGTTTTCGAAAATTTTACGGGTTTCATTGAGGTTGTTCTCGAGATTTGTCTTGTTTTTTCCAAAAATATCTACTAATTCTTGAGCTAGTAAAACACTTCCGTAGGCATTAATAACACCTTTCCGCACTTCCAAACGGGTTTTTTCGTTGGTATTTTCAGAATAACTTAAAAACGATTTGGCTGCCTTTAAACCTACAAGATAGCTACCGTCAAAAATAAGTTGGTTAAGTGTGGCAATGGCACTTGCACTTTGTTTGGTTCCAAAAGTGATAGGTGTAAAGGTGCCGGGCTCGCCGCCTCCAAATTCAGCCGGAATCAAAGTTACGGGCTGTTTTAGATTATTTTGATAGCTTATAGTACCGTCAATTTGCGGAAGTCCCGAAGCCGTAGTTTCCCACTTTTGCTTTATTGCTTTTGCAATATCGCGTCTTGCATTTATAGATGCATAATTGCTGTCTAAAGCAAAAATGATTGCTTCCTGTAAATTGAAACTATAGTCTTTCTGCTCTTGCGAAAAACCTAAAGTAACAGACATTACGAAACTGAAAATTAGAATTTTTTTAATCATTAGTTTGATGCTCTTTTATGAATTTCTTTAGTGTAATAAAACCTTCAGATGTTACAATTCCTCTTAAATGATATTCAATATATTCTTCGGTAATAAATTTCCGTGTAAATTTTTCTACAGGAAAAAGGTTTTGGTCTTTTGTGCCGTGAATACCCAAAAAGTAAAGCCGTGCAATAAAATCTGTGTCCAGATTGCTTCGGTAAAGCCCCTGTTCAATTCCTCTTTGAAGATTTGTGCGGGTACATTCCATCATTTTTTCGAAATGACTTTCTTTAAGATTTTCACTTATTTCGGGATAGTACTTTTGAAGCTGATATTGTGAAGAAGAATATTCGTCTTCAATTTTACCCATTATAAATTTCTTTATTTCGTAAATCTCTTCAATTGGGTTTTGATTGAGGGAACAAATTTCGTCTATACCCTGAGTAATTTCATTTAACGTATTACAGGTGCATTCCTTCACCAAGTCGGTTTTATTTTTAAAATGTGTATAAATGGTTTTCTTTGATATTGCCATCTCATTGGCAATATCATCCATTGTAACACTCTTAAAACCAAGTTTTAAAAAAAGCCCTGTTGCTTTTTGAACAATTTTTTCTTTCATAATCGGGTGCAAATATATGTCACGGAAACTATAAAAACAAAAATAGTTTCCTTGGTTTTATATTATTAACAGAACCTTAACATTCACAGTATTTTTCAACATTAATTGAGGGCATTTGATTAGCTTGTTTTACTTTAGCCGAAATTTTTTTTGACGAATGGATATTTTAAGGAAATACAATACAGAGCTGCACAATAACCTTGAAAAAGCTATTGCTCAAAAAGAGCCGCGCCAACTTTACGACCCTATAAAGTATATACTTTCATTGGGTGGAAAGCGTATTCGGCCAGCACTAACCTTAATGGTATGCGATTTTTTCGGTTCAGATTTCAAGAAAGCAATGAGTGCCGCATTGGCTGTTGAGCTATTTCATAATTTTTCACTTATCCACGACGACATTATGGATAATGCGCCTTTGCGCAGAGGAAAACGGACGGTCCACGAAAAATGGGATGTAAACACAGCCATACTTTCGGGCGATGCGATGCTAATTTTAGCATATCGTTTTTTCGAAAACTACGAGCCACAAATGTTTCAGGAGCTTGCAAAACTATTTAGCGAAACCGCGCTTCAGGTTTGTGAAGGGCAACAAGACGATATGGATTTTGAAACCCGTGACGATGTTTCGTTAGAGGAATATATAAAAATGATAGACTGCAAAACTGCAGTACTATTAGGTGCAGCAATGCAAATGGGTGCAATTGTAGCCGAAGCTTCAGAAAGCGATAAAGACAAAATTTACCAATTTGGAAGAAATTTAGGTATTGCTTTTCAGTTACAGGACGATTATTTAGATGTGTTCGGAAATCCGGATACCTTCGGGAAACAGGTGGGTGGAGATATTATTTCGAATAAAAAAACATTTTTATATTTAACGGCGTTGCAAAAAGGCACGGCTGTTCAGTCGGATGAATTGGAGCATCTTTTCAGTATAAATCCGAAAGACCCGAGAGATAAAATCATTACTGTAAAAGAGGTGTTTATAGCTTCTGGTGCTGCGGAAGCAACACAAACTGAAATAGAAAAATACAGTAATTTGGCGTATTCTCTTTTAGACGAAATAAATATTTCAGAAGAGAAAAAAGAACAACTACGTGAATTTGGAAAAAATTTGATGGAGCGAAACGTTTAAAAATAAACGCGTACAAAGGGGGCAAAAGCATTCGCATAAATACTCTTTTCGTTATCGTAAAGCACGTCGTAACGAATACCGATAGTAAAATTATTGCTGTGAAAACCTACACCAACAAATAGCGCTGGATACCAATAATTCTCGGTGAATTCTTCAATATCAAATTTATAATTTCGGTTTACATTCAATTCTTCAAATTCTGCAGAAAGTTGAATTTCTGGAATTACATTATAAAGTGCGAGAACGCTGCCGCCCAGAATAGTGGCGTTGTAATTATTTTTTAGGCTGGCGTAGGTTCCATTTAGCGCCACTCCGGCTGCAAACTGATCGTTGAATTGATAAATGGCGCTTGGCGCAAGTGTTCCACTGAAAAAACCATCGCCAAAACTTAGACCGATTCCTCCACCAAAACGCACATGTTGCCAAAATTCATTTGTATTGTTTTGACCGAAGCATGAGGTTTTGCTTAAAAGAAAAAACATTACAATAAATGAATTGCCAACATAGCTAAATCCAGTCTTTTTCATTGTGAATACTTTAAGGTTTTTCAACTATAAATATATAAAATCAGGTCGGCTATTTTGTGTAATTGTTGTATTTTTGTACCGTTTTATCAAAATGACTTACTTGTATATTTAGCATGGATAAATTTTCTTTCTTAAATGCGATTCACCCAGCTCAAATCGCTGAGCTTTACGAAAAATATTTACACTACCCGGATAGCGTTGAGCCAAGTTGGCGAGCGTTTTTTCAAGGTTTCGACTTTGGACAGGAGAATAGTGCACAAGAATTTTTTGGCACAGATGAGCCTGGAGAAACACCACAATACGATGTGGGAGCTATCTGCTCTGATGTTGTTAAGGAGTTTCAAGTTGTAAAATTAATTGATGGTTACCGTACCCGCGGGCATCTTTTTACAAAAACAAACCCTGTACGTGATCGCAGAAAATACACCCCAACCTTAGCAATAGAAAACTTCGGCCTTTCACAGCACGATCTAAAAGCAACTTATAGAGCCGGTGAAATTTTGGGAATTGGCGACGCTACACTCGAAGAAATTATAAAACACCTCGAAAGTATTTATTGCGATTCTATCGGGATTGAATATATGTACATTCGTAAACCGGATGAAATTCAATGGATTCAGCAAAAGTTGAATGTAAATGATAATCAACCTAGTTTAACGAACGAGCACAAAAAACACATTCTTAAAAAACTTAATGAAGCGGTTTCTTTTGAAACTTTTCTTCATACAAAATACGTAGGGCAGAAGCGTTTTTCTTTGGAAGGAGGCGAAAGCTTAATCCCTGCTTTAGATACTTTAATTGAAAGTGCAGCAGAAAGAGGCGTGAAGGAATTTGTAATGGGAATGGCGCATCGTGGCCGTTTAAGTACCCTTACTAATATCTTCGGAAAAAGCGCAAAAGACATTTTTAGCGAGTTTGACGGAAAAGATTACGCACAAGACATTTTTGACGGCGATGTAAAATATCACTTAGGTTGGACTTCAAAACGTACAACTGAATCTGGTAAAGAAATAAATTTAAATATAGCGCCAAACCCTTCCCACTTGGAAACTGTTGGGGCAGTGGTACAGGGTATTGCCCGTGCCAAGCAGGATGACCACCATAAAAGTGATCCAAATAAAGTATTGCCAATTATTGTTCACGGTGATGCTGCAATTGCTGGACAGGGAATTGTGTACGAAATTGTGCAAATGGCACAGTTAGACGGCTATAAAACTGAAGGAACAATTCATATTGTAGTAAATAACCAGATAGGTTTTACCACAAACTACTTAGATGCGCGTTCATCAATCTATTGTACTGATGTTGGAAAAGTAACACTTTCGCCAATTCTTCACGTAAATGCTGATGATGTTGAAGCAGTTGTGCATGCTATGCTTTTTGCCTTAGACTTCCGAATGGAATTTGGTCGCGATGTTTTTATCGATTTGTTGGGCTATAGAAAATATGGTCATAACGAAGGCGATGAGCCACGTTTTACGCAACCAAAACTTTACAAAGCAATTTCGAAACACGATAACCCAAGAGATATTTATGCTGAAAAGCTTATTGCTGAAGGTGTGATTGATAAAGATTACACAGCAAAACTTGAGCAAGAATATAAAGATAAGCTAGAAGAAAATTTAGAGGATTCTAGAAAAGAAGACAAAACTACCATCACTCCATTTATGCAGGACGAGTGGGAGGGATACAACTACGCCGAAGAAGAAAAAATGATGCAGACGGTCGATACTACTTTCGACCTGAAAAAGTTAGACGAAATAGCTAAGGCGATTACAAAATTGCCAGAGGATAAAAAATTCCTTAAAAAAATAGCCAAACTTGTTGAAGCGAGGCACAAAATGTATTTCGACGAAAATAAATTAGATTGGGCCATGGGCGAGTTACTTGCCTACGGATCGCTTCTAAATGAAGGTCACGATATACGTATGAGCGGGCAAGATGTGGAGCGTGGAACGTTTTCGCACCGTCACGCTGTTATAACGGTTGAAGACAGTGAGGAAGAAGTAGTACTTCTAAATAATTTAAAGGGCGATCAAGGTGAATTTTATATTTACAACTCGCTACTTTCCGAATACGGCGTTGTAGGTTTTGACTACGGTTACGCTATGGCTAGTCCAAATTCATTAACAATTTGGGAAGCGCAGTTTGGTGATTTCAGCAATGGAGCGCAGATAATGATAGACCAATATATTTCTGCAGCAGAAGATAAATGGAAACTGCAAAATGGTTTGGTAATGCTATTGCCGCACGGTTATGAGGGTCAAGGCGCAGAACACTCTTCTGCAAGAATGGAACGCTACCTTCAATTGTGTGCAACGGACAACATGTTTATAGCAGATGTTACTACCCCAGCAAACTTATTTCACCTTTTTAGAAGACAATTGAAAACAGATTATCGTAAACCGTTAATCGTTTTTACACCCAAAAGTTTACTTCGTCACCCAAAAGTGGTTTCAACAAAAGAAGAATTTGCAAACGGAAGTTTCCAAATGTTGATTGATGATGCTGAAGTTAAGGTGGCAAAAGTGAAAACACTTGTTTTTGTCTCAGGTAAATTTTATTACGATTTGCTTGAAAAAAGAGAAGAACTTGAAAGAGATGATGTGGCTTTGGTACGTGTGGAACAGTTATTCCCATTGCCAATAGACGCGATGAATAAAATAATTAAAAAGTACAAAAACGCAGACGATGTGGTTTGGGCGCAGGAAGAACCTAAGAATATGGGAGCCTATTCACATTTAATTATGCATTATGAAGAAGCTAGAAATTTTAGAGTTTGTAGCAGAAAAATGTATGCAGCCCCTGCCGCCGGTAGTACGGTTAGATCAAAAGCACGACACGCTAAAGTGATTGAGAATGTTTTTGATAAAAATATGTAATCGACTTTCTAAAAATTTTATAGAAAGACAAAAAGAAATTAACTTTAAAGACTTGTAAACTCAGGTTTATATTAAAAAGCAATAGTATGGCATTAGAAATGAAAGTCCCGTCTCCGGGAGAATCCATCACCGAAGTTGAAATAGCATCTTGGCTAGTAAAAGATGGCGATTATGTTGAAAAAGATCAAGCAGTCGCTGAAGTAGATAGTGATAAAGCAACATTGGAACTTCCAGCGGAAGCCAGTGGTATTATTACTTTGAAAGCTGAAGAAGGAGATGTTGTAGCAGTTGGGCAAGTAGTTTGCATAATTGATACAGATGCTAAAAAACCTGGCGGAGACAAGGAAGAGCCTGTTAAAGAGAAGAAAGAAGAAGCTCCTTCAAAATCATCTACTCCAAATCAAGAGCAAGATAAAAAAACCTATGCCACTGGATCACCTTCACCTGCAGCCAAGAAAATTCTTGACGAAAAATCTATGTCTTCAAAAGATGTAAAGGGTTCAGGTCGTGATGGACGTATTACTAAAGACGACGCTAACAATGCTACTCCATCTATGGGAACTCCTGGAGCTAGTGGCCGTGGAAGCGAACGTAAAAAACTTTCAATGCTTCGCAGAAAAGTTGCCGAGCGTTTAGTTTCTGCAAAAAACGAAACCGCAATGCTAACTACTTTTAACGAAGTAGATATGACTGCTATTTTTGCTCTGCGTAACCAATATAAAGAACAGTTTAAAGAAAAGCACGGAGTTGGACTTGGTTTTATGTCTTTCTTCACAATGGCAGTGGTGCGCGCATTAGAGCTATACCCAGATGTAAACTCAATGATTGATGGTGATTATATGATTACCTACGATTTTAAAGATATATCAATTGCTGTTTCTGGACCAAAAGGATTGATGGTTCCTGTAATTAGAAATGCAGAGAACTTAAGTTTTAGAGGTGTTGAAGACGAGGTAAAAAGACTTGCAATTAGAGCTCGTGACGGTAAAATTACAGTAGATGAAATGACTGGCGGAACGTTTACCATTTCTAACGGTGGTGTTTTCGGAAGTATGCTTTCTACTCCTATTATTAATCCACCGCAATCTGCCATTTTAGGAATGCACAATATTGTGGAGCGTGCTATAGTGCGCGATGGTGGTATTGTAGTTGCACCAGTAATGTACCTTGCGCTTTCATACGATCACAGAATTATTGATGGTCGTGAATCTGTTGGATTCTTAGTAGCAATAAAAGAAGCATTGGAAAGTCCTGAAGAACTTTTGATGAACGACGATGTTAAACGTGCTTTGGAATTATAATTTCAAAATAAAATAATTATCAATAAAAAATCCGGCCTTTAGAGCCGGATTTTTTTGGTTAGCTAGTAAACAATTTTTTAGTTAAAAAGAATCGTGTTGATTAGGTTCAATAAAAGAATTAAAACAATCGAAACAATTAATACTATAATAGCAGATTTCTTGCCTTTTAGCATTTTGCGGTAACTCTTTCTCTTATCTTCTATAGATACCGAATCTTTCATATTGTAAATATCCGTCATAAAATAGAGATATGAAATACGTGGTAACACGTAAATTTATTTTTTCGAATTATTACAATAGCAACTTGTCGTGATGTTCTTTTGCCCAAATAAGCAAACTATTTGTTTTGGGTTCAATCTTGAGTTTTGTGATAATATTGCTTCGGTGTTTTTCTACTGTTCGGTACGAGATGAAAAGTTGCGAAGCAATTTCCTTGTTCGTTTTGTCCTGAGCAATTAGTTTTAAAATCTTTTTCTCTGAAGGAGTAAGCATATCGAGCTCGCCATCTTCCAATTGCACGACACCTATAAGTTCTTTTATCTTTTCGCTGAAAAAAGGAACGCCTTCTTTAACTGTTTTTATGCAGTTTTCAATTTCTTCTAAAGCGAATTCTTTCAAGATGTAACCAAATATATTTAACTCTTTAGCTTTTTGGTACAGTTCCTTTTCTTTGTGAAGCGTAATTAAAACTATTTTGGTGTCAATATTGGCTCCTTTACATTGTTGCGCAATTTCTAATCCAGACATATAGGGCATCTGAATATCTAGAATTGCAATGTCTGGTTTTTTCTGGGTTATTAGATTGTAAGCCTCTCTTCCGTCGTTGCCACTTCCTAAAAGATTATAGCCTTTTTCAATTAAAAAGTCGCTTAATCCTTTCAATAGGAGGGGATGGTCGTCTGCAATAATAATAGATGGTGTAGTTTTGTTCATAATGGAAATTGAAATTCCAGCACCGTGCCGGTATCTTTTTTAGACGTTACCTTCATTTGTCCTTTTAAAAATCGGGTACGTTCTAATAATGTTTTTAAGCCTAAAGATTTTACGTCTTGATATTTTTCGGCAAAATCGAAACCCACGCCATTGTCGCGCACGGAAATTAAAACGTTGCTTGCAAATTTTTTCACTGAAACTTTTCCCGCTTCGGCGTGTGAATGTTTTAAGATATTGCTCAGGCTTTCTTGAATAATTCTATAGATATTTACTTCGTCTTCTTTTGTGAATATATTGTCTATATTATCAATTTCAGCAGAAATAAAAAGGGTTGTGTTTTCGTCTATTAAGTTGATGTTGTATTCAATGGCTTTGGTAATGCCGAGCTCTTGAAGTTGAAAGGGATGTAAGTCGCGAGAAATGGTACGCACTTCTTCTATAGTGTCATTCACCATTTTCTTGGTATCTGCATCGCCGCTTTTTGTCAATTTGTTTTTTATCACCAATAGTTGCTGGCCAATGCCATCGTGAAGATCTTTCGAGATTCTTCTGCGCTCGCTTTCCTGCGATATAAGTAATTCCTGACTAAATTTTTCTTGAAGCACTTTATGGCTTTTTAAGTGTCTTTGGTTTCTGTAGAGCAAGATAAGGCCAAAGCCCAATAGAATTGCAATTCCACCAAAAAGAAGGGCTTTTTTAAAACTCTCATTATCCTTTTCTAAAAGACTTATGTTGGAGGTTTTCGCTACTAGTTCTTTTTCTTTTTTTTCGGTTTCGTAGAGTGTTTGATAATATGCAAGTGCGTTTGCTGTACTTCGGTTATAAATGGAATCTTTTATTTCAGTAGCAGCTTGGGAGTTCTGAATACTTTTCTTGTATTCGCCCATGTCGAAATAAATCTCAGACAACAGTGAATGGGTTTGCATTATTTCATCTTCAATTCCGAGCTTTTTGGCAAGATTTAGTGTTTTCTGAGCTAGTGCCAATGCTGCTTCATACCTTCCTATTGTTTGTAGATATTTTGCTTTTCCGCTTAAATAATTTAGCTCGGCAGCAGGATTTCCTGAGATATTTAAATCTAAGGCTTCTATTGCAGTCAAAGATTTCTCAGCCTCGCTAATTTGGTTTTCGTTGCAATAATATTCTATAAGCCTTGAAAGAATACCTACATAAACTGCTTTATTTGTATTGGAATGGTCGAAGCTCTTTTCAGCTAATAATAAAGATTTATACTCTAAATCTGTATTGCCCATCTTTTTATAATCAAGTGCCTGATTGTAATATTCGTAGGATATAAATTTATTAAGCTCTAAGCTCTTCATTTTTTTAATGAGCGCATCGCGTTCTATTTTCGATTTTTCGTAAAAACCGTTCATGCTAAACATGCTAATAATACCCTGTTGTGCATAAACCATATAATCGTAGGCTTTTTTCTGCTCGTATATAGTATAGGCGCGGGTTAAATCTTCACCCGCTAGAACAAACTTCCCCATCTGTGAGTATGCTTGGCCTCGAAATAAGTAGATGTCTGCTATTTGCAAAGTGTTTTCTTGCGGAATTATTTCAAGCGCCGTATTGTAATCTTCAATAGCCTTGTTTAGATCTACTTTGGTATTAGCGCTGCCTCGTTTAATATACAAGCTGCCCAATATAAGGCTGTTATTTATTTTGTATTTACGAGCTAAAACACTGTTAATGATAGTGATTGCATTCAACGGATCGTTTGCATAGTTTGTTAGCGGATACTGCAGATTCATTGCTTTTTTAGCAGCCAACTCAATGCTATCTATTTCTAAAGCTAGGTCTATGTATATTAGGCTATACTTAATAAAAGCATCTTGATTTGTAGAGAAAGTGCGCTTTAATAGACTGTCTAGCGCAGTAAGTTTTTGTGTTTTGCTTTTTGTTGTATTTACAATCTTTTCAAATTGCCTAATATCTTGCCCATGTACTGTAAGAGAGTACATTGAAATAATGAGGAGGAATGCTATTATTTTTTTAAGCACGATTGAGTTATATCAGAGGAAGCTAAAAATACTCAAATTATTGGAAATAAACGCATCACGAGGGATCCTTCTATTTAATATAAAAACAATTTCTACCATAATCTATTATCGCTCTGTGTTCTTTTAAAAAGTCGGCGCCAATTATTCCGTGAATTGGGCCTTCATTAGCTTGTTGAAGTGCCTCATTTACGTGCGAAAGATCAAAAAGCACAAAGTCCATATTTTTGATGCTCCAATTTTTTATTTTGAATTTATTTCTGCGAGAAAGCATGGTTTCCATATTTGTGGCGCCGGCTCCAGCGGCTTTTATGAGGCTTTCTTCGCTAACCAACAAAAAATGTGCGCTATCAATCAAGCCAACACAGCTTGTAGAAGCGCCCGTATCTAAAATAAAATTACCTGAAACACCATTGATTTTTGCGGAAAACAGATAGTGTCCCGTGGCAAGACTTTTTAATGGAACACGGTAAAAACCCTCCGTTTCAATAAATTTGCGTAATTGCATTAATTTTTTTGTGCAAAGATAGCAAACAAAATAAGTAGCTTTGTGCTATGTTAACAGATACGCACACCCATTTATACAGCGATGCTTTTGCAGACGACCGTCATAAAATGATGCGTCGCGCCTTTGAAGCAGACGTAAAACGCTTTTTTATTCCTGCCATCGATTCTGGATATACCGAAGCTATGTATGCTTTGGAAAAGGAATATCCCGAGAACGTTTTTTTAATGATGGGCTTACATCCAACCTCGGTAAAAGAAAATTTTGAAGAAGAATTGGCTCACGTGGAGGCACAATTCAAAAGCAGAAGTTTTTACGCTGTTGGTGAAATTGGCATAGATCTTTACTGGGATACTTCTACTTTGGGCATTCAAAAAACAGCTTTCAAAAGACAAATTCAGTTAGCGAAAAAGTACAAATTACCTATCGTGATACATTGTCGTGATGCTTTTGATGAAATTTTTGAAGTTTTAGAAACAGAAAAAAGCGATGATCTCTTCGGAATATTTCACTGTTTTACGGGTACTTTGGAACAGGCGCATAAAGCAATTTCATATAATATGAAACTAGGCATTGGCGGCGTGGTTACTTTTAAGAACGGAAAAATTGATACTTTTCTGAACCAGATTCCGTTAAAGAAAATCGTTCTGGAAACCGATTCGCCCTATCTTGCTCCGGCACCTTTTCGCGGTAAGCGCAATGAAAGCAGTTTTTTAGCGTTTGTTTGCAAGAAGCTTTCTGAGATTTACAATGTTTCGGAAGAAGTAATAGCTCGGGTTACTACTGAGAATTCTAAGGATATTTTTAAGATTTAATATTAGGCTCTAACTTTTAAAAACATAAAGCAATGAAATATTATTTATTCGTATTAGTAATTTTTTCATCATTAATTAGCTGTAATAATGATGATGACCAAGATGACTGTGGGTCAACCTTCGAGACGGCTTACGTTGATAGTGTAAACGCTCCAGACACTGGCAATGTTGGAGAGACCATTCCAATAGAAGTTACCTTTTTTGTTATGAATGGTTGTGGTATTTTTAATGAGTTTGAAGTAACCAGCAACGGAAACTCGCAAACCATTGTTGTAAATGCTGAATATGAGTGTCGCGCCTGTACACAGTCTATAGACAGAATATCGGCGACCTATAATTTTAGCGCTTCCACTCCGGGCGATTATGAATTGAAATTTAAATCTGGTTTAGACGACTTCATAATAATTAATATTACTATTCTATAATACAATTTTCACTTTTAAATTTAATATAATTGAAGCGCTGGCCTTTTTGGTTGGTGCTTTTGGGTTTTTGTTTAACCAATGCGTTAAGCCGCAATTTTTAAGTTATTTTTGAAAAAATTAAATGATAAGTATTATTGAGGAACACCCCCAGAATTTGCAATAAATTACTATAAAAAAGTGCCAAAATGAAAACTAACCCCAACATACTCCTTATATATACCGGCGGAACCATCGGGATGATAAAGGACTTTGAAACTGGCGCGCTTCGCAATTTCAATTTTAATGAATTGCTGAACCATATTCCCGAACTCAAACTATTGGATTGTAATATTACCACCACTACATTCGAAAAACCAATCGATAGTTCCAACATGAGTCCGAAATATTGGGTGGACATTGCTACTATTATAGAAGCGCATTATGACGAAATGGATGGATTTGTTGTGTTGCACGGTAGTGATACAATGTCTTATACCGCTTCAGCATTAAGTTTTATGTTAGAAAATTTGGGAAAGCCTGTGGTCTTTACTGGCTCGCAACTACCAATTGGGGACTTACGCACAGATGCAAAGGAAAATTTAATAACCTCCATTCAAATTGCTTCGCTTCAGGAAAAAGGAGTTTCAAAAATTGCTGAAGTTTGTCTTTATTTTGAATACAAATTATACCGCGCTAATAGAACCACAAAAATAAATGCGGAACATTTTGAAGCTTTCGCATCACTTAATTACCCAGAACTAGTACAGAGTGGGGTTCATTTAGTAGTTAATAATGAAGCGCTTTATAGGCCAAATAGAAGAAAGAAACTGAAAGTTCATAAAATCTTGGAAAGCAATATCCTTTTGGTGAAAATGTTTCCCGGAATTGATGAAGCTACAATTAAATATCTTTTTGATTATCCAGAAATGAAAGGATTGGTGCTGGAAACCTACGGTGCAGGTAACATTACTAATGCCGATTGGTTTCTAAATCCGCTAAAAGCTGTGATAAAAAAGGGGATTCCTGTTATAAATGTCACCCAGTGTTCGGGTGGAAGTGTTAATATGGGGCTTTATGAAACTAGTACAGAACTTAAAAAAATAGGTGTAATTAGCGGAAAAGATAGCACTACCGAAGCAGCATTGGCAAAACTTATGTATTTATTAGGGCAGAATATTTCGGCTAACAGCTTCAAAACCATATTTGAAACCTCTTTGCGCGGAGAAATGCTATAAATTAACCTCTTAAATTATTTTATTGCGTTGTTTTTTTTTTGATATTTGGCACTCGTTTCGAGCTAGATGCCTTTCCCAGTTTTTAAGGGCGGTATTTTCCCAGAATATTTGAAATATATTTGTGCTTCCGCAGTAGACGACGAACGGAGGTAATAAAATTTAGAGAGGTGGCCGAGCGGTCGAAGGCGCACGCCTGGAAAGCGTGTATACGCCAAAAGCGTATCGAGGGTTCGAATCCCTTCCTCTCTGCAAATACTTTTTGGGAGAGAAAAATTAATCTTTGTCATTATATAGTAAAATGTATTTTCAGCATAGTATTTTAAGATAAGCGTCTTAGTGCTAGTCCCGATGGAAATGTATAAGTTCTTAATTAATTTGAAAGTAAAAGATCTTCCTGTAGCGGTTTTAAAACGAAATAGGTCATCCTTTTCATACAAATTAATATTCTTGCAGATTAACTAAATTATTTTATATCTTTAAACCTTTAACTAAAAACAAACTTTAAGTCGATAGCAATGAAAAAATTATTTTCTATTATGGCGGTTGCCTCAATGGTATTTGTAGGCACATTAAACGCGAACGCTACAACAGCGCAGACAATGCCAACTAGTTCACAAGCTTTGGTAACAGCAGCCACAGTTTCCTTTATTCAAGATGAAACGGCCCCAGCAGCGGAACCTGATAAAGGATTCCACCAAGAGTTAAAAGAGCGTTTTGTAGAAGGTGGTCCTGGATTTATGGGGATCGTATTATTGTGTTTAATTCTTGGATTGGCAATTGCTATTGAAAGAATTATCTTCCTTAACCTTTCTACTACAAACACTCAAAAACTAGCACAAGAAGTTGAAGACGCTTTAAACAGTGGCGGAATTGAAGCTGCTAAAGAAGTGTGCAGAAACACTAAAGGCCCAGTTGCCTCAATCTATTATCAAGGTTTAGACCGCGCCCACGAAGGTATTGACATTGCTGAAAAAGCAGTTGTTGCCTACGGTGGTGTTCAAATGGGTCAACTTGAGAAGAATGTTTCTTGGATCTCTCTATTTATCGCTCTTGCGCCAATGCTTGGTTTCATGGGTACGGTAATCGGGATGATTATTGCCTTCGATAAAATTCAGGCGGCGGGTGATATGAACCCTTCACTTGTGGCAGGTGGTATTAAAGTTGCACTTTTAACAACCGTATTTGGTTTGATCGTGGCTATTATACTTCAAATTTTTTATAATTATATTATCGCTAAGATCGATAGTATCGTTAACAGTATGGAAGATGCTTCCATTACCTTGATCGACATGTTGTTCGACTACAAAACAAAAAACAAAATCTAAACAAACCACAAGATGGCATTACATAAAATATTAAAAATAGTAGCGTTGCTTCTAGGCGTTGCAGGAACCATTTTTCTTGCAATGATCATCACCAAAGGTGATGTGGCCGTAACAGCAACTGGCGAAGGAGTTGATGGTTTCTTGTATGTTGCTTACATTACATTTGCAATTACGCTTGTGTTTGTTCTCTTCTTTGTTTTAAAAGGAATTTTCGCAGGAAACCTTAAAAATACGCTTATCTCTGTAGGAGCTTTTGTACTTATAGTAGTAATCTCTTACGTTTTAGCAGATTCAAATCCAATGGCAATGCAAGAAGGCGAAATGCTTTCTGAAAGCGGATCTAAATGGGTTGGTACAGGATTATACACCTTTTACATATTAGCTGTAATCGCTGTTGGCTCAATGGTTTTCAGCGGAATCAAAAAAGTAGCAAAATAATGGCAAGAAGAGCAACACCCGAAGTAAATGCAGGGTCGATGGCTGACATCGCTTTCCTATTACTTATCTTTTTCTTGGTAACAACTACCATTGAAAAGGATAAAGGAATCGCGAGACAGCTACCACCTAAGGAAGATGTTGTTGACCCGCCAAAAATTAAAGAAAAGAACCTCTTTATTGTAAACGTAAACAGGAACGATCAATTATTAGTTGAAGAAAAATTGATGGAGCTTAAAGATCTTCGTCAAGCAGCAATCACTTTTCTTGATAATGGTGGAGCAGCTTCAGGCAGCCCAGAATATTGCAATTATTGCAAAGGACAACGTAATCCAGATTCATCAGATAACCCAGATAAGGCAGTAATCTCTGTTCAAAATGACAGACTTACTTCTTATAAAATGTACATTGCCGTTCAAAATGAATTGGTAGCTGCATACAATTTTCTGAGAGATAGGGAGGCTGAAAGGCTTTACGGATGGAAATTTACCGAAATGAGTAAATCCATAGATGAAGGAAGTTTTAAAGGGAATTTAGAGGCAACTCAAGAGAAATTAGAGAATATTCAAAAACTCTTTCCATTGAAACTTTCAGAAGCAGAACCAAAGAAATCTGGACAATAATAATACAACTATGTCAAAGTTTAGAAAGAAAAAAAGTAACGAATTACCTGCAGTAAACACAGCGTCTCTGCCAGATATCGTCTTTATGTTATTATTCTTTTTTATGGTGGTAACAGTATTGCGTGATGACAATTTGCTTGTTCAGAATAAATTGCCAAAAGCAGATCAGGTTGAAAAATTGAAAAAAGATCGATCTGTTTATATATATGCTGGAAAACCAAGCTCTAGATACCAAGATAAATATGGTTCTGAGGCTAAAATCCAGATTGGCGATAAATACACAGATATAACCAATATTAAATTCGCATTAACCGAAGCACGCCAAAAACTACTTCCTGAACTTCAGGATAAAGTAATGGTAGCACTTAAAGTTGATGAGAAAACAAATACTGGTATGGTTACGGATATTAAACAGGAATTACGTGATTTAAATATGTTAAAACTTATTTATATTACTACTCCTGGAAATGAAGTAGGCCAATAAGTTAATCGACTTAATTTTATAAACGCCTTGTGTCGTATTTCGATTCAAGGCGTTTTTTTGTATCCCATATTCTTGAAAATACATTTATCTTTGGTCATTATGCGGAGAGCACTTCAATATATTTTTACTTCCTTTCTGGTTCTAGTTTCTTTTCAAACTATAGCTCAGGATACTATTCCTCCCGCGAGTGTGGATTCATTATATCGTGAAGACCAATTTTATATTGGTGTAACCTATAATGTTCCTTTAGGGCTTCCATCTGGCGGAACTATTCGTGGTCTTTCTGGAGGAGTTCAGTTTGGATTTTTAAGAGATATGCCAATCAATAAACGTCGAAACTTGGCTATTGCCATCGGTGCCGGTATTGCATTGGACCAATTTGGACAAAATCTTTTTATAGGTGAAACGGAGACCGACGAAACCATCTTTAGAATTTTAGATGATAACGTAGAATATACACGAAATCGCTTTAATATGGCGGTTATAGAAGCTCCTATAGAGTTTAGATGGCGAACATCAACTGCGTCTAGCTATAAGTTTTGGAGAGTGTACACTGGTTTTAGAGTGGGATATGCATATTGGTACAAATCAACTTTCAAACAGACGGGAAACTCGGTTACTCAAACGAAGATTCCAGAATTCGACCCCGTGAGACTTTCTGCTACGGTCAGCTTGGGGTATAATACTTTTAATTTTTTTGCTTCCTATAGT
Source organism: Aequorivita sp. IT1282 (assembly GCF_058068205.1). Classification (NCBI taxonomy): domain Bacteria; kingdom Pseudomonadati; phylum Bacteroidota; class Flavobacteriia; order Flavobacteriales; family Flavobacteriaceae; genus Aequorivita; species Aequorivita sp. IT1282. The sequence continues at coordinate 550,808 of NZ_JBYRHR010000002.1, forward strand.
ATAAATCCCTTTTTCAAGAATGCTGAAACCATAGATGGAGAAAGTGTAGATTTTAAAACTTTAAAAGTGGGTTTACTTTTCTATATTCTATAACCAAAGATTGAATAAAATCAATTGCGGAATAACTCCCAACAAAAATCCTATTCCGAGTTCGGGATACGTATGCGCATCACTATTTAAGCGAGATGAAGCAACCCAGCCATTCACAAATAAAAAGAAACTTATAGTTACCAAAAGATTTATTTTAAAGTGAGCGCTCAAGCCAACAAGAAACATTAAAATACCCGCTACTCCCATTTGGTGTAAACTTACTTTCATCTTAAAAAGCACCATTACAAGCGCACTAAAGGCAGAAAAAAGCAAGCCAACAAAGAAGTAATAAAGTTCAGGATCATCATAAGGATCAAATATCATTTTAATGATAAGTAGCAGTAGGATGCACTGAATCATTAATGGGAATTTTCGCTCTTTTACATCTTTTAAATAAATGGTGTCTACTACGCCTAAATTTTTCAGAAGAAAGAAAACAACAATTGGTATAAAAAGGGTAATAATAGCGATGCCGAAAAGATTGGCACGCATTAACTGAGGTTCCAAATATCGTGGAGTAACAATAAAATAAAGTACGGTGCCCATGAGCGGCATCAGCAATGGATGAAAAATATACGAAGCTGCTTTTAGAAAAATTCTCATTAAATCTCCTTTCGTAATCGCGCCACTGGCAAATCCAATTGTTCGCGGTATTTAGCAATGGTACGCCGTGCTATCGGATACCCTTTTTCAAGTAGCATTTTAGCTAGTTTATCGTCTGTAAGTGGTTTTCTCTTATTCTCTTCGGAAATAGTTATTTCTAGAATTTTCTTAATTTCTTTAGTAGATACATCTTCGCCTTGGTCATTTTTCATCGATTCGCTGAAAAACTCCTTTATCAACTTTGTTCCGTATGGCGTGTCTACATATTTACTATTTGCAACACGTGAAACTGTGGAGACATCCATATGTATTTTATCTGCAATATCTTTTAATATCATAGGCTTTAGCTTGCGCTCATCGCCACTCAAAAAATATTCCTCTTGATGATGCATTATGGAGTTCATAGTTACAAAAAGCGTTTGCTGGCGTTGTTTAATGGCATCTATAAACCATTTGGCTGCGTCTAGCTTCTGTTTAATGAACATTACAGCGTCCTTTTGCGCCTTAGACTTTTCTTTAGACTCTTTGTAGCCTTTTAGCATATTAGTGTAATCGTGACTCACGTGAAGCTCTGGTGCGTTTCTTCCATTTAAGGTAAGATCCAATTCGCCGTCCACAATCTTAATTGCAAAATCGGGTACTACGTGTTCCACAATTCTATTATTACCGGAATAAGTTCCGCCAGGTTTTGGGTTTAAGCTTTCAATTTCGTGAATAGCATCTCGAAGCTGGTCTTCGGTAATATCAAGCTTCTGAATAAGTTTTTTGTAATGTTTTTTGCTGAAATGGTCAAAAGACTCATCAATAATATCAATCGCCAAAGCAACGGAATGCTTGTGTTCTTTTCGCTCTAATTGAATTAATAAGCATTCTTGTAAATCACGCGCCGCCACACCAGCAGGGTCTAATTCCTGAACTATTTTCAGTACTTTTTCAACCTTATCTTCGGAAGTATAAACATTCTGCGTGAAGGCTAAATCATCTACAATATCTTGAAGCTCGCGACGTATGTAGCCGCTTTCATCTACACTACCCACCAAAAATTGTGCAATTTCTTTTTCTTCTTCCGTTAGGCGATACGTATTTAATTGCTGCATTAAATACTGCGTAAATGAAGTTCCGGCCGCGTAAGGCATTTGCCGTTCCTCATCGTCTGCGCTGTAATTATTTGCCGAAAGTTTATAGCTTGGCACTTCGTCATCGCTTAAATAATCGTCGACGTTAATGTCGGTTTCAATTACTTCGTTGCCTTCATCATAATCGTCGTCGTACTCATCGTTTTTAAATTCATCATCAAAGTCATCACTTTCCTCTTTTCCGCCTTCCAATGCTGGATTTTCCTCTAATTCCTGAGATATACGCTGCTCAAAAGCTTGCGTAGGGAGTTGAATCATCTTCATCAACTGTATCTGCTGAGGCGATAATTTTTGGGAAAGTTTAAAATTTAATTGTTGCTTTAACATAGGTATAATTACTACCAGATAAAGTTAAAAAAAACCAGCTACTAAAATAGTGAAGTAGCCAGTTTTAATATAAAGTTATGAAGAAGACGGATGCTTTAAGACTAGTGATAGAAGTAAGCACCCAACATATTTAAAATTCTGCGTTGCCCGGAGTTCTTGGATAAGGAATTACATCGCGAATGTTACCCATTCCTGTTGTAAACTGAACCAAACGTTCAAAACCTAATCCAAAACCACTGTGTACAGCCGTTCCGAATTTGCGAAGATCTAAATACCAATACAATTCTTTTTCGTCAATATTCATCACCTTCATTTTCTCCAACAGCACATCGTAACGTTCTTCACGCTGCGAACCACCTACAATTTCACCAATACCAGGGAAAAGTACATCCATGGCACGTACTGTATTTCCGTCGTCGTTTAGGCGCATGTAAAACGACTTGATATTTGCGGGATAATCAAAGAGAATTACTGGGCATTTAAAGTGTTTTTCAACTAAAAATCGCTCGTGCTCACTTTGTAGATCGGCACCCCATTCTTCAATTAAATATTTAAATTTTTTCTTTTGATTTGGTTTAGAACGTTTCAAAATATCAATGGCTTCGGTATAGCTCACTCTTTTGAAATTGTTTTCCAAAATAAAACTTAGCTTTTCGCGAAGCTTCATATCGCTGCGTTCGTCTTGCGGCTTGCTTTTTTCCTCTTCCAATAATCGGTTTTCTAGGAATTCTAAATCGTCGGCGCAATTTTCCAAAGCATAGTTTATAACGTACTTTATGAAATCTTCTGCCAAATCCATATTATCGGCTAAATCGTTAAAAGCAACCTCTGGCTCGATCATCCAAAACTCAGCTAAGTGGCGGCTAGTGTTTGAGTTTTCGGCTCTAAAAGTAGGGCCGAAAGTGTAAACTTTCCCAAGTGCCATTGCATAGGTTTCGGCTTCTAACTGCCCGCTTACGGTAAGATTGGTTTCTTTTTCGAAGAAATCTTCTTTGTAATTAACCTCTCCACTTTCATCGAGCGGAGGGTTTTTTGAATCTAAATTTGAAACTCGGAACATTTCACCAGCACCTTCAGCATCGCTTCCAGTTATAATTGGTGAGTGCATATAATTAAACCCGTTTTTCTGAAAATATTCATGAACGGCAAAAGCCAGTTTGGAACGCGTGCGCATTACAGCGCCAAAAGTATTGGTGCGAATTCGCAAATGTGCTTGCTCACGCAAAGTTTCCAAAGAATGTCTTTTAGGAGAAAGGATGGTAAGTTTTACGTCTTCCGGATTCGCTTCGCCTAAAACGGTTAATTTTGAAACTTGAATTTCTACATTTTGACCTTGGCCTTGGCTTTCAACCAGCAAACCACTAACTTCAATAGCAGCGCCCACGGTTACTTTTTTAAGAACCTCTTCATCAAAATTTTCAAAATCTACTACGCATTGCAGCGTATTAATTGTTGATCCATCGTTTAAAGCAATAAAGCGGTTACTTCTAAAAGAACGTACCCAACCGCGCACCATTACTTCGTGGTGGCTTGGTTCGCATTTCAACAATTCAACTATAGTTTTGTTTTGCATAGTATTAATTTTAAGGGGAGCAAATATACTTTTAAAAAAATTTCAAAAAAAGAAAAGCGCCAAATTCCAAACGGAGAATATATCTTATTAAAGACTGCAAACTGCCGCTGCTTACTGGTTATTCAATTCTTCTTTGTCATCGGTTAAAATCTCGATTGCAGGTTTTTTCATCGTCTGCTTATTCGCGATACTTCTTTCTAATGAAAGTAGGAGCGTGGGTAGCAACAATAAATTAGATAACATTGCGAAAAGTAGCGTTATAGATACCAAGGCACCCAGAGCTACAGTCCCGCCAAAGCTAGAAATGGTAAACACAGAAAACCCAAAGAAAAGCACGATAGAAGTATAAAACATACTAACCGCTGTTTCGCGTAAAGCCGCAAAAACCGATTTTTTAATTTTCCAATTGTTGGCTATTAATTCCTGCCTGTATTTTGCGAGGAAGTGAATAGTGTCGTCCACCGAAATTCCGAATGCGATGCTAAACACCAATATAGTTGAAGGTTTTATAGGAACACCCACAAAGCCCATAACTCCAGCGGTTATAATTAGTGGCAGCAAGTTTGGAATTAGTGAAATTAAAATCATCTTAAAACTTCGGAACATCCACGCCATAAAAATTGCAATCAAGAAAATAGCAAGCGACAGCGAAAGAATTAAGTTGTTCACCAAATAATGGGTTCCTTTTTGGAAAACTAGCGCTTTCCCCGTAACCGTAACATTATACCGATCTGCCGGGAAAACTTTAGCAATTTCAGAATTTAAATCTTCTTCAATACGCTTAAACCTATCTGGCTCGGTATCTTTCATAAAAGTAGTGATACGCGCAAACTGCCCTGTGCTGTCCACATAACTGTTTAGTAGATTTGTGTTGGTATTGCTGCTTTTAGCGTAACTAAGTATAAATGTTTTTTCTTGGCTGTTTGGTAATTGATAATATTCCGGATTGCCGTTATAATAAGCTTGTTTAGAATATTTCACCAATTCTACTACTGAAAGTGGTTTCGCAAATTCAGGAATTTCTTTAATGTGATCCTGCAATTCGTCAATACGTTTTAAGGTAGAAAGACCCATAACGCCTTTTTTCTTCTTCGTATCCACCATTATTTCTAAAGGCATAATACCTTCATATTCCTTTTCAAAAAAGCGGATATCTTCAAAGAAACCAGAGTTCTTCGGCATATCTTCAATTAGGCTACCGGAAATCTTAATATTGAAAATGCCAATAATACTGGCACATAACAAAACAACCGCAGCAATATAAATGGTAATGCGGCGCTCTTTAACCATACGTTCAATCCAGTTAACAAAACCGTTTATCCACGTTTTGTTTAAATGCTTTAGGTGCTTATTTTTCGGCACCGCCATATAACTATACGTAATAGGGATGATAAGCAAACTCAATAAAAAGATAGCGACAATATTTATGGAAGCTACAATACCAAATTCGCTCAAGAGCTCACTCTTCACCAAAATAAATGTGGCGAAACCCGAAGCCGTTGTTAGGTTGGTCATTAAAGTTGCGTTACCAACTTTGGCTATTACGCGTTGTAAAGATTTTGCTTGGTTACCGTGCAGTTTTATTTCCTGCTGATATTTATTGATGAGAAATATACAGTTCGGGATCCCGATTACAATTATCAAAGGCGGAATTAAAGCCGTAAGCACTGTAATTTCATAATGCATTAATCCTAAAAACCCGAAGGCCCACATAACGCCGATAATCACGGTTAACATAGAGATAAACGTGGCGCGCCAAGAGCGGAAAAAGAAGAAAAATATAAGTGAAGTAATAAAAAGCGCCGCACCAATAAACAGCCCAATTTCGTCAATAATGTTTTGCGAATTTAGCGTGCGAATGTACGGCATGCCCGAAGTGTGCACTTGTACGCCGGTATCTTCTTCAAATTTTTTGATTAACGGAATAAGATCTTCCACTACAAAATCTCTTCGTGCGGGCGTGTTTACAATGTCTTTCTTAAGGTAAATGGCAGAACGAATACTCTGCTTATCCGGACTGTAAATAAGTCCGTCGTAAAAAGGTAGCTTGTTGAAAAGTTCGTCTTTGTACGCCGCAAGATTCGCATCTGTAAAAATGGAGTCTTTTATAAAAGGAACCAATTCAAAACCTGTGGTGTCAGTTTTCTTTTCGAGCTTTTGCAGATTACCAACGGAAAGCGTAAGTTCTACCTCGTTGTATTCGTTAATGTCTTGAGAAAGTTGATTCCAAGCGGCGAATTTCTTAGGTGTAAAAATGGTAGAATCCTTCACCCCCATTACAATGAGGTTGCCCTCTTCGCCAAAATGCGAAAGAAATTGGTCGTACTCAAGATTTACGGGATGGTCGTCTGGCAGGAGATTGGCTTCGGTATAGGTGAAGCGCATATTCTTCCATTGCAGTGCGAGCAGTACGGTAATGACTGCAATAACTACTAAAATCCAGGTACGGTTCCGTAAAATAAAACGGGCCACCCAGCTCCAAAACCCAATGCTGAAAAGTTTGTTCAAAGCAATTTTTTAAAGAATTAGCAAAGGTAGTTATTTGCGATAAGTGGGGGATTTATTTTGAAGGGTATTTTGGAATGGGGTTTATTAAAAGACGAACTGCTTTGAAAGATTTTGTAGATTTCCATTAACAGGGGAAAACCAAGATTGTACAATCATTGTCATATTCTTTATTCAGTTATTAAATCTTTCCACTTTTCAGATTCCGCAAATTCTTTTACAATTCTATTCCGTTTAGTTAGTAATTCAATCATATATTTTTTGAGAAATAACTTGTCGGCTAATTTTCCTAAAATTCCAAAAGGTGATTTATATTCGAAAAAGTCCGTCATTAATGTTCCGCCATTCAATTCTGCAAAATGATGCTCGTGTCTAAATTCTTTAAACGCTCCTTTAACCATTTCGTCTGCAAAGTAATTTGGTCGGTCAAATTCCGTGATTTTGGAAGTCAGATTTTGATAAATCCCGAAGTGTTTCGCTCTCCAAGTCACACTTTCATTAAGTCCGATTAGCCCGCTTGTTTTTCCAGCAATTGCTTGTTCATTCGTATGTTCGGTCGAAATTTTATGCAAATCGATACTTCTAGAAAGGTCAAATACCACTTTCTTATCGGCTTTTATTTCAGTTTGAAGTTCAATTCTCGGCATTTTTTGAAATATGGCCTATTTTTGGACATAGTGTTTTTATGATATTGCAGTATCTGTTGTTTCGGTGAGTTGCTTATTCTCTTTATTTAATTGGGCGTCTTTATTCCATATATAATACAGTGTTGTTATTGGGGTAAAGATAAATATCATTAAAAACGTCCAATTAATTCGTCTGCTTCTTTCAATGAATTTAAAACTCCAAAGTCGTCTTATCAAATATATCCTTGATAACACTGTCAATATATAAATCGAAATAAATTGAGTGTAATATGCGTCCATACTTGGAAAAGTTTTCCAAATTAATTCAATAGTTAACATGTCTAATAAGGACAGAAGAAACATTATGCTCGGAATCGATGTCAATAATTTTGAATAGATTTTCATTTTTACATTATGTACAGTTTCGGATTAATATATATTTCAATATCCAACACATAAATAGCTGCGTCTATATCTGCAAATAAAATGTAAACTTAAACGAAATATTATCGGCAAAGTTGGGAAGGTTGTAATAACCGTAACGGTAAGCCCCGCTTAGTCCAAACCCGAAAAGAATTTTGTTTACTTCAAAACCCGTTTCATTATATAGCTTATCCAGCGTATTAAAAGGAATCCCGAAATGATTTTCTATATTATCCATATCTCCCAAAGCGTGGCGCGTAATTAGCACCAATTCTGGCTTCCATTTTTCGCCGAGATCAAACCTGCGCAAACTGTGTTTTATTTGCAGCGTAGTCAATTTATCTGAAAAGAATTCACCAAAATACATTGTTTCAAAACTTTGAACCCCAGCTACCGAGAATCGTTGTAAAATTTCATCTTTTGTTGGCTGGTTAGGGTAGGAGTGAAACAGGTGTGTAAGCGGCACATCGCCCGTAGCAAGCGAACCTTCCAAAAGAATATTGGTTGACGATAAATCAGTTCGTTTTATGAAATAATCCAATTTCAACCCAAATTTAGTATAGCTGAAATCACTACCAACTACATCTTTAAAGCCCTGCGTTATTTGCGCACTAATCTTCGGAAAACCGTCGAAATATTCTTTGGTGCCATCTTCATTAGTAAAAAAATTGGTCTTCGGACTTATTCTGAAAGAAACCGTAGCCTCCGCCAATTGATAGTCGGTGTATGGAACGCCGTCGTCAATAAAATAATAATTTTCAATATTCTCCACATTGCTATGCTCCACACGAAACTCCGCCAGCATTTTTGGCGTTAGTTCGCTGGTAATATTGGCGTACCATTTTCGGTATTTATAAAATTGGGTAATATTTACGAGTCGCGGTTCAAAAATAGAATATACGCGGGCATCGGTTAAATAATCGTAAGTACCAATTTCCTTTACATCGTCTGCATAATACACGCTCACCCAAGCTTTCTTTTCTCTGTTAACTCGGCCGCTAGCGCCTAAGCTAAATTTAGAAGTTTTATCTTTAAACCCATAGGCATAATAACCTCCAAGTTTATAGTTTTCAAAAAGTTTGTCGTTTGTTAATCCGCCCACGCCTAGTCGTAAGCCTTCATAATTATTGAGTTTAATTATGGTCTTTAAATCGATGTCGAAAAAACCTATTGGATAATATCCCGATGAAAGGGGGTGATCCTTTTTATCTGCAACATTTGCAATAGTATCATTATCAGTTTTAATCGCAGGCTCCTGTGAAACAGCGTAATAGGCAACACTGAAAAAAACAAGAAAAAGGATTTTTTGCATTCGGAAAAGTTGGTTTTAAGTGGAATAAAAGTAAAAAGAAAGCGGCTATTAGGCCGCTCTATTGTATTTTGTTTAACGAAAATTGTGTTATACAGTCATTATTTCCTTCTCCTTCTTGGCCAATATTTCGTCAATTTTCTTGATGTGAGAGTCGGTCATTTCTTGAATATCTTCTTCAAGTCTTTTCTTTAAATCTTCAGAAATCTCCAAACCTTTTATTTCGTTGTTTGCATTTTTTCTGTCGTTGCGAACACCAATTTTGCCTTCTTCGGCAGCAGCTTTAGCTTGCTTGGCCAAATCTTTTCTGCGTTCTTCGGTTAATGGTGGCACGCTAATGATTACACTTTCACCATTATTCATTGGGTTGAAACCTATGTTTGCAAGATGAATTCCACGTTCTATTACTGGAATCATTCCTTTTTCCCAAGGCTGAATGGTAATAGTCATCCCGTCTGGTGTGCTTACATTTGCTACTTGGCTCAATGGAGTTTGGCTTCCGTAGTAATCTACCATAACGCTACCAACCATTGATGGAGAAGCTTTTCCGGCACGAATGTTTACTAATTCTTTTTCTAAATGCTTTAGTGCATTGTCCATGGCTTCTTTGGCGCCGTCAATTATAAAATCTATTTCGTCTTCCATAAAATTCAAAATTCAGTATTCAAAGTTCACTATTATTCTCAAAACGCCTAAAATCCCACCGAAGCGGATTAAGGGTTTATAAATTTACTTTCGTTCCAATCTTTTCGCCAGAAACAACTTTTAAAAGATTTCCTTTGGTATTCATATCAAAAACGATAATTGGTAATTCGTTTTCTTGGCTTAGAGTGAAAGCAGTGGTGTCCATAACTTTCAAACCTTTTTGCAATACGTCTTCAAAACTAATAAAATCGAATTTTGTTGCCTTTTTGTCTTTTTCGGGATCGCTGGTGTAGATTCCATCTACGCGAGTTCCCTTCATAATTACATCTGCACCAATTTCAATAGCTCTTAAAACGGCTGCGGAATCTGTTGTAAAATAAGGATTTCCAGTTCCACCTCCAAATATTACTACGCGACCTTTTTCCAGATGGCGAATTGCTTTTCTGCGAATAAAAGGTTCGGCAACTTCGTTAATGTTAATCGCGCTTTGCAGACGTGTTGGGACATCTTCATTTTCTAAAGCACTCTGTAGGGCTAATCCATTGATTACCGTTGCAAGCATTCCCATATGGTCTCCTTGCACGCGATCCATTCCGCTGCTGGCTCCAGATAATCCTCTAAAAATGTTTCCGCCGCCAATAACGATGGCAACTTCCACACCTTTTTCAGTAATCTGTTTTATTTCTTGGGCGTATTCCTTAATTCGAATGGGATCAATACCATATTGTTGATCGCCCATTAAGGCTTCGCCGGAAAGTTTTAAAAGAATTCTTTTGTAGTGCATAGAAGATTTTTACTGCGCAAAAATAAAGAAAATTATTGATGCGGTGGAAAGAAAAAAAGTTGAAAATAAATTCAGGATTTGATACAAAAAAAAGAGGCTGAAATTAATCAGCCTCTTTTTGTATTATAAGTACCCAATAGCTTAAGCTAGAGAAACTCTCTTGAAGTTCACAACTTCAACATCGCCATACGTTTTTACGTAATCTGCAACATTCTTTTTGTCGTCTTTAATAAAGTTTTGATCAAGCAATGCTTTTTCGTGGTCCATTGTAGTGTTGTCGCTAATGAAACGCTCCAATTTACCTGGAAGAATTTTATCCCAGATTTGTTCTGGTTTGCCTTCAGCTTTCAATTCTGCTTTTGCGTCTGCTTCAGCTTGTGCTAAAATTTCTGGAGTTAATTGTGCTCTTGAAATATATTTTGGTACATTCTTAAGCGTTTTACCCAAACGGCCTAATTCAATATTGTCTTTTTCAATAACAGCAATTCTTGCTTCAGTTTCTGAAGCTACAAATTCTGCGTCAAAATCTTTGTAAGAAAGTGTAGTTGCACCCATCGAGGCAACTTGCATCGAAACATCTTTTGTTAACTCTTCAGCATTATCAACAGCTTTTGAAAGACCAGTTAAAGCTGCAATTTTGTTAACGTGTACATAAGAACCTACGTATGGAGCTTCTAAAATTTCGAAACCACCAATTTCTATTTTCTCACCGATTACACCAGTTTGCTCAGTTAATTTCTCAGCAACGGTCATTCCACCGAAATCTGCAGCCAAAAATTCTTCTTTAGAAGAAGTAGTTAGTGCAACTTCAGCCAATTTGTTTGCCATTTCAACGTATGAATCGTTTTTAGCAACAAAGTCAGTTTCACAGTTTAATGAAATAGCAACACCTTTTGTGTTATCGCTATTCACTTTTGCAGTTGCAACACCTTCACTTGAGTCGCGATCTGCTCTTTTTTCTGCAATTTTCTGTCCTTTTTTACGAAGGATAGTAATTGCTTCTTCCATGTTTCCTTCTGCCTCAACTAATGCCTTTTTACAGTCCATCATTCCGGCTCCGGTAGCTTGTCTAAGTTTATTTACTTCTGCGGCTGTTATGTTTGCCATTGGTATAAATGTTTTTAGGTTTAATATTAAAAAAGTCGTTCAATTTATTTTCAGACAAGAAAAGAACCAAACGACTTTTAAATTTTTAAATACTGTTATTATTCTTCTTCGTTAAGAACTTCTTTTTTCGATTTCTGACTTACAGGCTCTTTAGCCTCTTTCATTGTTTCTACGTCAGCTTCGTCTGTTGAAGGTACTTCAGCCGTAGCTTTTTTCTCTTCTTTTTCTTTTTTAGGAACTCTAGCTTTTTTAGCCATTCCAGAATCATCACCTTCTTCTTCTTCGTCTTTTCCAGATTTTCTTTCAGAGAGTCCTTCAACGATAGCTTCAGAAACAAAATCCATAATGCTTTCAATAGATTTTGAAGCATCATCGTTAGATGGAATTACGTAATCAATAACACGTGGGTCACTGTTGGTATCTACCATTGCAAAGATTGGAATTTTCAATTTTAATGCTTCAGCAACTGCAATGTGCTCGCGAGTTGTATCAACAATAAAAAGTGCTGCAGGAAGACGGCTCATATCAGAAATTGAACCTAAGTTTTTTTCTAATTTAGCACGAAGACGATCTACTGCCAAACGCTCTTTCTTAGAAAGCGTCATGAAAGTTCCGTCTTGCTTCATTCTATCAATAGAAGCCATTTTCTTAACGGCTTTACGGATAGTTACAAAGTTAGTTAGCATTCCGCCAGGCCATCTTTCAGTGATGTAAGGCATGTTTGCATTCTTTGCTTTTTCGGCAACGATGTCTTTTGCTTGTTTTTTGGTAGCTACAAAAAGAATTTTGCGTCCACTGGCTGCAATTTTCTTAAGGGCTTCATTAGCCTCGCTAATTTTTGCAGCGGTTTTGTAAAGGTTGATGATGTGAATCCCGTTGCGCTCCATATAGATATACGGTGCCATGTTCGGGTTCCATTTGCGAGTTAGGTGGCCAAAGTGCACACCAGCCTCAAGTAAGTCTTTTACTTCTACTTTTTTTGCCATTTTTGTTTTAGTTTACGTTCTGTGAAAGGATAGCAACCCATCCGCCGAAGCAGACTTTGGTTTAGATGCTAAACTAACTCCCGAAGTATTCGGGTTAACAGCTTAATAATTAATAATGATTATGAACTTTTCAACTGTAATTGGGTATCCCAAGTGAGATACCCAATAGAGTTGAGTAATATTAACGTTTAGAGAATTGGAATTTCTTACGAGCTTTCTTCTGTCCGAATTTCTTACGCTCTACCATTCTTGGATCTCTTGTAAGTAAACCTTCTGGTTTCAAGATACCGCGATTTTCGTCATTAAGCGTACACATAGCGCGTGAAATTGCAAGACGAATAGCTTCTGCTTGTCCTGTAATACCACCACCAAATACATTTACTGTAATGTCGAAAGTAGTTTCGTTTTCTGTAAGTACTAAAGGTTGCTTTACTTTATACTGAAGTGTTCCAGTAGGAAAGTAATTCTCAAACTCACGCTTGTTGATAGTAATGTTTCCTTTACCTTCTTTAAGGTAAACACGTGCAACAGCGGTTTTTCTTCTACCTATTTTGTGAATTGTCTCCATTACTTGTTGTCGTTAAAGTTAATAGCTCTAGGTTTTTGTGCTTCTTGACCGTGGTTAGCATCTGCATAAACCTTAAGGTTTCTGAAGATTTCCGCGCCCAATTTGTTTTTAGGAAGCATTCCTTTTATAGCTTTTTCAACAAGCCTTGCAGGGTCTTTCTTGTACATTTCTGTAGCGGTAAGGCTACGTTGTCCACCAGGATAACCTGTGTGGCGAATGTAAGTTTTGTCTGCCCATTTGTTACCAGTAAGGTTTATATTACTAGCATTAATAATAATTACGTTGTCACCGCAATCTACGTGTGGGGTGAAACTTGGTTTGTGCTTACCGCGAAGTAATTTAGCAACTTCGCTTGCAAGACGACCCAATGTTTGCCCGTCCGCATCTACCAGTAACCATTCCTTTACAACGGTTGCCTTATTGGCAGATACTGTTTTGTAACTTAATGTATCCATTTAGTTTTTGTCAATTGTTAATAATTCATTGTTTTCTCATCCTAAAACAAAACGGATTTTGTCTAAGAGGGGTGCAAATGTAATCTTATTTATTTGAAAAGCAAGGGGTGAGAATATAATTTTATCTGAAGTTTAAGTAACTGTTAGGCTATTCTTTAACAAACTTCTTCAAAGTTACTTTTTCTTCTGAATGCAATTGCAGGAAATATACTCCCGAATTGAGACTTGAAACATCTACAGTTGTTGAAATGGCATCAATTTCCAGTTTCAGAATTTGACTGCCTGTAGCGTTATAAATAGTTGCGCGATCTATTAGTTGGTTTTGAGTATTAATATACAAACTGTTTTTCACTGGGTTGGGGTATAGAGTAATAGTATCTGTTAATAAATTCTCGTCAAGACTTAAGGGTATAGCGTATTTTAGTACCCAGAAATCACCAGCGCCTCGTGAAGCCTCCGTTTTATCGCCAGAAATAGAAGAAGATGAGCCACCACCAAGAAGCAGTTCGCCGCTAGTATTAATTGCTAATGTTATTAATATGTCGAAAAAATTTCCGCCTATGGTATTCTGGTCAGAAATATTTCCAGCATTGTCAAGTTCAACAATCCAGTAATCAGCATTGCCATTGGAATTTTCTGTTTTATCACCTCCAATATTTGATTCTGAATACCCGCCGACCATATATTTACCATCGCCTATTTGGATTGCTGTAAAACAGCTATCTCCATCGTTACCTCCAATGGTGTTCTGCCATACAATGTTCCCTACACTGTCCAGCTTTAATATCCAATAATCTCCATTACCTTGATTGATTTCAGTTTTATCACCAGATATATCCGAATTGGAATCACCAGCCACGATGTATCCGCCATCCGTATCTTTAATTATTTTGTAACAAAAATCAGATTGACTCCCTCCAATGGTATTTTGCCATTCGATGTTTCCAGTTGCGTCTAATTTTACGACCCAATAATCAGATAATCCCTGTGAATTTTCAGTCTTATCTCCAGATATATTCGAGTGTGAAAATCCGGCAATCACAAAGCCCCCATCTGTTGCTTGTATGGCAGCACCAGCGTTATCGTCACCAGTTCCTCCAATAGTGTTGTCCCAAATAATAGTTCCAAGTGCATCAATTTTAACTACCCAGAAATCAAAAGTGGCTCCAATAGCATTTTCAGATTTATCTGAAGATATATCAGAGTCGGAATGTCCGCTTAACAAGTAGGTTCCGTCCGAAACTACAACAATAGAGGTCAATATATCATTACCTTGACCTCCAATAGTATTTTGCCATTGAACTTCTCCAGAAGCATCAATTTTCACGACCCAATAATCTTCTTGCCCCATTGAATCTTCTGTTTTATCTCCCGAAATGTCTGAACGGGATGTACCACCCAAGATGTAGCCTCCGTCTAACGTGCTTTCTAAAGTATATAGGTATTCCTCATCACTACCTCCAATCGTGTTTTGCCATTCTATATCTCCAGAGGAATTTAATTTAACGACCCAAAAATCTGATGCTCCTTGGCTATTTTCACTTTTTTCACCTGAAATGTTTGAAAATGATTGACCGCCAAGAACTACGCCTCCATCGTCAGTTTCCTGCATAGCCCATATTTCCTCTGTATCACCACCACCAATAGTTCGTTGCCAAAGTATGTTTGGATCCTGGGCATTTATACTGAATATAGAAAATAGAATTGCGAGAATCGTAATTATCTTCTTCATGCCAAATAATTAAGTGTGTTGTAATTTACAAAATTCCAAAACAATGTTAATCATAAAGTTACGGCTTAATTTTTTTTGAGCTCACGCATAAATAAAAACTGAATCGAATAATTTCAATTTTGAAGCGATCAATTAATATCATTCCACCGTCACCACCAAGTCGTCTTTCATTACCATTGTACCTGGTTTTAAAGAAATAGATTTTATTTTTCCGGCTTTATTTGCTGTAATCGTGCTTTCCATTTTCATGGCTTCAATAATAAAGAGGTGGTCGTTCTTTTTAACTTCCTGTCCTTTTTTCACCAATATTTTATATAAACTTCCCTGCAAAGGAGCACCGTATTGATTGGTGTCTTGCGGATCAATTTTTACGTGTACTTCCTTTTCTACCTTTATTGATAGGTCTTTAATTTCTACAAAACGATTTTCACCGTTTACCGAAAAGAAAACAATACGAACCCCATCTTCATTCGGGATTCCTACTGAAAGCAGTTTTACAATAATAGATTTTCCAGGTTCTAATTCAACTATAGCCTCTTCCTGAAGTTTCATACCGTAGAAAAAGTTTTCCGAAGCAAGTATGGCAAGGTTGCCGTACTGCTTGTATTTTTCGTGCGCTTGCTCAAAAACTCGCGGGTATAAACTGTAAGAGAGAAAATCTTCAAACTCAATCGGTCTTGTAAACCCTTGTTGGAATTTTTTACTGAAAACTTTAAATTCTGAATCGAAGTCTATCGGTTCCAAATGAGCATTTGGTCTTTCAGTATAAGCTTCGTTATTTTTTAAAATGATTGCTTGTAATTTCTTCGGAAAACCGCCCATAGGTTGCCCTAAATCGCCCTTAAAGAAATTGATAACAGATTCTGGGAAAGAAATATCCTCACCGCGTTCCATTACATCTTCAGGAGTAAGGTTATTGGTAACCATAAAAATAGCCATATCGCCCACTACTTTAGAACTCGGTGTAACTTTTACCAAGTTTCCAAACATTTTGTTTACCTGAGCGTACATTTTTTTTACTTCATCAAAACGGTTGCCAAGGCCAAGCGCTTCAGACTGCGGACGCAAATTAGAATATTGCCCACCGGGTATTTCGTGCTGATAAACTTCCGCAGTTCCGGCTTTTAAGCCAGATTCAAACGGATAGTACTTTTCCCGCACGTCTTCCCAATAATTAGAAAATTCATTCAATTTAGTAATATCGAATTTATTTTCGCGCGGCTGATTGCGCATCATTTCTACAATAGAATTAAAATTGGGCTGGGAGGTAAGTCCGGAAAGTCCGCCCAAAGCCACATCTACCACGTCCACACCCGCTTCTATGGCTTTTAAATAAGTAGCAGATTGAATGGAAGAAGTGTCGTGCGTATGCAAATGCAACGGAATTTTAACCGTGTCTTTTAATGCCGCAACAAGTTCCGCTGCTGCATAAGGCTTTAAAAGACCAGCCATATCTTTAATGGCGATCATATGCGCGCCGGCATTTTCTAAGTCTTTTGCAAGCTGAGTGTAATATTTTAAGGTGTATTTTGTTTCATTTGGATCGAGAATATCACCCGTGTAACTTATAGCAGCTTGTGCAATTCCGCCTGTTTTATTTCGAACAAAATTGATGCTTGGCTCCATAGCTTTTACCCAGTTTAACGAATCGAATATTCTGAAAATATCGATGCCGTTTTCCCAAGAAGTCTCAATAAATTTTTCAATTAAATTATCTGGGTATGCTTTGTAACCCACGCCATTGGACCCGCGAAGCAACATTTGAAAAAGTATATTCGGCATTAATTTGCGAAGTTCGCGCAAACGTGTCCATGGACTTTCATTTAAAAACCGGAGGCAAACATCAAAAGTAGCGCCGCCCCACATTTCTATACTAAAAGTATTGGGATGGTTTTTAGCGAAACTTTCAGCTGCCTGCAACATATCGTAACTACGCATTCGCGTGGCAAGTAGTGATTGGTGCGCATCGCGAATGGTTGTGTCTGTGTAATGTATCTTTTTTTCTTCCTTCAGCCAAAGGCAGAATTTCTCTGGTCCTAGCTCGGTGAGCAAATTTTTTGTCCCTTTTGGAAACTCTATCTCAGCTTCAAACTTTGGAACTTTTGGAGTTCTGAAAATTTTATTTTTATCGAACGTTTTTACGTCTGGATTGCCGTTTACAATTACTTCACCTAAATAATTTACGATTTTTGAAGTACGATCTTGCGGAAGTTTAATATCGAATAAAGAAGGTGTATTGGCTATAAAATTTACGGTTGCTTTTCCTTCTCTAAATGTTTCATTTTGAATTACATTTTGAAGAAAGTGAATATTCGTTTTCACCCCGCGAATTCGAAATTCTCTTAAAGCGCGTGACATTTTCCGAACGGCGCCGTCCAAAGTGCGTCCGTGAGCGGATACTTTTACAAGCATAGAATCAAAAAACGGACTAACGCTATAGGATTGATAAATACTACCTGCGTCCAACCGAATGCCCATTCCGCCTGCGCTTCTATAGGTTGTAATTGTGCCGTAATCTGGCGTAAAATTATTTTCGGGATCTTCCGTTGTTAAACGACACTGCATCGCGAAACCGTAAGTTGCCAGTGAATCCTGATCGTATATTTTTATTTGTGTGTCTGAAAGTTTGTAGCCGCCAGCAACAAAAATCTGTGTTTTTATAAGGTCTATTCCAGTTACCATTTCGGTTACCGTGTGTTCTACTTGAATCCGTGGATTAACTTCAATAAAATAAACGTAGTCTTCTTTATCTACTAAAAATTCCACGGTGCCCACATTGTTGTAGTTCACTTCTTCGGCAATCTTTATAGCATATTTGTAAAGCTCCTGTTTTACTTTTTCTGAAACATTAAAAGAAGGAGCAATCTCTACTACTTTTTGGTGTCGGCGTTGTACAGAACAATCGCGTTCAAACAAATGACGAATGTTACCGTGGTTATCTGCTACAATCTGTACTTCCAGGTGCTTCGGGTCTTCCACATATTTTTCGAGAAACATGGTGTCGTCGCCAAAAGCATTAAGCGACTCACTACGTGCAGATTCAAAATTATTATTTAAATCGTCATCATTGCGGATTATTCGCATGCCGCGTCCGCCGCCGCCAGAGGCCGCTTTTAACATTACAGGATAGCCAATAATTTCTGCTTCAGAAAGTGCAATTTTAAGCGAAGAAAGTTTTTTAATGTTGCTTTGTATAACGGGAACATTGCATTTTTCAGCAATCTTTTTCGCTGTAATTTTGTCTCCTAAGGCATCCATCACTTTTGGATCTGGACCAATAAAAATGATTCCATTTTTGGCACAGTTTCGTGCAAATTCGGAGTTTTCAGATAAAAATCCGTAACCTGGATGGATTGCATCCACATTCTTCAATTTTGCCAAAGCAATGATGGCACTACCGTCTAAATACGGTTTTAAAGGTTGGTCGTTTTCACCTATTTGGTAGGATTCATCGGCTTTGTAACGATGTTGCGAATAGCGATCTTCGTACGTATAAACGGCAACCGTTTTCAAATTTATTTCTGCACACGCACGTAATACTCGTATGGCTATTTCGCCGCGATTGGCAACCAATACTTTTTTGATTTTCATGGAAGTCGTTTTTTTAAATTTGAAATTATGCTTTAAAGATAGTAATTACTATGCGTGCATAATATAATACTTACAATATTTATTTTGCTTCTAGTTTTAAGGAGCATTTTAGATGTAGTTTTTTGAATCATTTTCAATTAACTATTTAAAGACTATCTAAGGATATATGGATTTTCACTTTTGTAATTCCGGATCACGAAATCTAGCGCGCTTTGTAATACTTCGCCCATATTACGGGCTTTTTTAAATCTTATATCACCCGTTAATTCAAAAAGATCCATCTTTAATTGTTTAATTTTTTCGGGTGGTGCTATATTGTCATTTTTCATGCAACTCATTAAACCTTTCAATCTCTTTTTCATGCTTGTAGCTCGTTTAGCTAATAACGATCTTTCTTCACCTATATACTGATCTATGGAAGTTTGCTGCAGCAGCTTCATTGTCATTTCTACCAACGCGTTATTCTCTTTTAAAAATTGAGGCTTATATACCTTAGCATTCCCCTCATAACTTTGTTGGTCAAAATCGATAGCGCGAATTCTATATTGAATTCGGTCAAAATCGTGGGTTAGCACCATAACATAATTGTAGGAGCGCATATCGCCCAATAAGCGTACAAAACAGCGTTCGTTGAATTTTACAAATTCTTTAGCGATTTCCATTTTATCGCGGTGCGAGCAATTGTCTAAATGGTTTTCTATAAAATCGTCACCAGGAATGCCTGAAATGTGTTCCTCAATCAAAGTGTTTTTTCTCACCAAGAAATTGATGTGGTTTGGCGAAAGTAAATCTTCTAATTCCAAACCGTAGATGCGTGAGGCATCGGCTTTTTTAATGTAGAAGAAAAGATAGTTGTCATTCAAAATGTTACGCACTTTTATTCTAAATGGCTTTGAATTTCCGAAGGTGCAAAAATCAATATTATCTATATTTAAGTACGGAAAAATAGTGTCGCTTCCGTCAGAGTGTAGAATGGAATAAACTCTTTTCAGACTTTGATTAATCTCTTCGGTTTCAAATTCAGAATAGTAAACGCTCACCCACAAAGTGTCTTTTCCGTTTTTATCGAATACTGAAACCGAGCCTTGAAAACGCAATAAATCGTCGTAATAGATAGGAATTTTAATGGTTCTTCCGTGACGAGTTAAATATTTTAAAAGCTCATCTGTAATGGGATAAGCCGGTTTCTTTTTTGAAATAAGTTTGTAGTTATCGTCCTCCATAGCAGTGGGAAATATTTTTTTAAAGATATGGATTTCATTAAAGACGTAAGACCGCTTCGCTGTAAGATTTAAGACATAAGATTGAAATAATTCAGAATTATGAATTCAGAATCATTCCTTCACAAACTTTTTCAATGCCACATTTTTCCCGGAATACAGTTGAATATAGTAAACGCCTTGGCCTAGTTTGTAATGTTCTCAAATAATAATATCATTTATTTAAGGAAAATTTCAATTAGCGGAAAGTATATTATTAATCCGTAAATTCATTTTTTTAAAATTAATCTCATGTCAAAGTTATTACCAAACCTTCCGATCGAGGATTTAACACCTGAAAATGATTACTTAGGGATCATTGAAAAAGGCGATTTAATAAAAACATTTTTACAAAGCAATACTCAAGAATTTACTGAAATTAAAATGTTTACTCTTTATGGTGAATGGGGAAGTGGTAAAAGCACTTTGATGAAATACCTTGAAAAGGATCTTAAAGAAACTTTTAATACATTCTTTTTTGAAGCTTGGGAATTTGAAAGTGACTCAAACTTGCCACTTTCTTTAATGGAATATTTACTTGAAAATTCTAAATCAAAATCTAAAAAGTTATTTGAGGATATTGAAGAAGTTGCGGGAAATTTATTAGAAGGTTTTACTAAATCAATTACGTTAAAATCACCTGTTTTTAATATAAATGGGAAAGAACTTGTAGCTCCATTTGAAAAGAAAGAGAAATCTTTTTTAGAATCTAAGAATAAGTTTAAGGAAGATTTTATCAAGTGGGAGAACTTGAATACAAAAGGGAAAAATCCTAATTACAATATTGTATTTATAGATGATTTAGACCGTTGCGAACCTGAAAATGTGTTAAACCTGCTTTCTGCTTTAAAATTATTCTTCACTTACGGAAAGAAGACTATTTTCTTTTGTGGAATTGATAAAAAAGCAGTTAGGGAAGCAGTAAATAATAAGTACGGGGATATAATTAAATCCGATGAATATTTAGAAAAGATTTTTGATATATCTTTTTCTATTCCGAAATTTTCAAATAGCATAAAATTATTTTTACATTATTTTCCTACGGAATCAATTTATTCTTTTCAAGGTGCTCAAATGTCAATTTCAAATATATTGGATAGATTCTTTTCATCATTAAGATTTAGTAATCCACGAAAAATTAAAAAGGTTTTGAATAGATTTTTAATTTTAAAAAATATTGAAGAAAATTTAGCCCATGAACATTATCTTAAAAAGTCATTTCCTAGAATTTTAGAAAATGATTCTATTTGTGTTTTCGATTTAATATTTACTCTATATTTTATAATTTTAAAGGAGTTTTATCAAAAGAAACTTGATGATATAGAAAATGATAATTTACGTTCACTAAATTACAAAGAAGGAATAAAAAAGAATGTTCATATTGATGGACGATTACAAGAAGGTGAGGATAGTGGTTTTCAAAAATATTTGAATCAAAATTCTCGCACGAGCTCTTTCTCATCTGCAAAATCGGAACTTAAGCATAATAATTCTGAAAGAGGAAAAATTGCCAAATCAAATTTTATTGTAAGTTTTGCTCCTATAGACGTTATATCTATGCATTCAGCATCTTTTGTTAATATTGGCAGTTTCCGCGAACATTTTAATGTATTTGAAAAGGAAATTGATTATTATTTCACTTATTTTCTATTGGCAAATTTGGACTATTTGTTTAAGCAAGAAATAGAATCAACAACTAGTATAAATGAAATGCTTCATATTATAAAAACGTTGCCTTGAAAATTTAAATTTACTGCACTTTCAAATTTCGCCATCACTAGATTGCTGATTAGGCGCAAATATTCACTTGTTTATTTAACATTTAATAGAACTCATTCGCTTTAATTTCATCTAGTTTTGCGCCCACAAAAAAAAATATAACTATGAAAAAATTATTTGGATTACTTTTTTTAGCAATTGCTTTTACTGCTTGTTCAAGCGATGATGATAGCAGCAGCAGTGACACATCTATCGAAGGAACTTGGAAATTGACAGCTTTTAACACCGAAAACGCTTACGACCTAAATAATGATGGTTCGACTTCAACAAGTGTTATGGATGAAACTAGCTGTTACCAAAACGAAACCCTTACGTTCAATGCTGATGGAACAACAGGTACTGCTTTAAGCACTAGCTATGCAGATATTGAACTTACAATAGTTGCAGGTACAACTGACGAATACGAATACACAATAACTTGTGTTTCTGAAGATGAGTCAACTCCTTTTGCATACATTCAAAATGGAAATGATGTAACTCTTACTATTGCTGGATCAAACCAAGCTGCAACACTTTCAGGTAATACTCTTACCTATGTAATTCAAGAAGGTTTCTTTGTAGAAGTTGACGATAACGGAACAACTACTACGGTTACTGAAGACATTACTTTTGTTTACACAAAACAGTAAACTTACTTTTATAAATAGTAAAAAGCCGGAAGTTTATCTTCCGGCTTTTTTTATGCCAATAATTTTAGTGAGCTTCTAACCAATTTTCTCCCACGCCCATATCTACATCCAATGGCACGGCGAGTTTGTAAGCGTTTTCCATCTCGTACTTTACCATGGTTTTTAGTTTTTCTAACTCAGGTTTGTAAGCGTCAAAAACCAATTCATCATGTACTTGGAGTAGCATTTTGCTCTGGTAATTTTCCTCTTCCAGCTTTTTATAGATATTTATCATCGCAATTTTAATGATATCTGCCGCACTCCCCTGTATCGGGGCGTTTACCGCATTTCGTTCAGCGGCGCCACGCACTACTTGATTACTTCCGTTTATGTCTTTTAGGTAGCGTCTTCTGCCCATCACTGTTTCTACATAACCATTTTCACGTGCAAAATCTATTTGCTCGCTGATATAGTTGCGCAGTTTTGGATAGGTTTTATAATAGGTTTCAATCAAATCTTTTGCTTCGCCACGAGAAAGATCTGTTTGGTTGCTGAGGCCGAAAGCAGAAACACCGTAGATAATCCCGAAGTTTACTGTTTTTGCATTGCTTCTTTGTTCGCGGGTTACTTCACTTAAAGGAACATTGAAAACCTTCGCAGCGGTGGAAGCATGAATATCTTCGCCGTTTTTAAAGGCTTCAATCATATTGTCTTCTTCGCTTAAAGCTGCGATAATTCGAAGTTCTATCTGACTATAATCTGCAGCCATTAAAACGAAATCGTTATTTCTGGGAATAAATGCTTTCCGAACCTCGCGTCCGCGCTCAGTTCTAATTGGTATATTCTGAAGGTTTGGGTTATTACTACTCAATCTGCCTGTTGCAGCAACGGTTTGCATATAATCAGTATGCACACGGCTAGTGGATTTTTCAACCTGTTCGGGCAATGCGTCAACATAAGTGCTTTTTAGTTTTGCGAGCCCGCGATATTCTAATACATCGCGAATAATTTTATGATCTTTTGCTAAATAGGAAAGCACATCTTCGGCCGTGGAATATTGACCGGTTTTTGTTTTTTTCGGCTTTTCAATCAGTTTCATTTTTCCGAAGAGAATTTCACCCAACTGCTTTGGCGAAGCAATGTTGAAAGTTTCGTCTGCTTCTTCATAAATATGTTTTTCAAGCTGAAGAATGTCTTTGTCTAATTCTACAGAAAGTTTTTTCAAGAAATCTTCGTTTAGATTTATTCCTTCCAATTCCATAGCTGCCAACACCCGAAGCAAGGGCACCTCAATTTCATCAAAAAGTTTTTGTGTGTTTGCTTCTCCCAATTCTTTTTCGAAATGTTCTTTTAGCTGAAAAGTAACATCTGCATCCTCAACGGCATATTCTGTTTGTTTTTCAACATTTACATCGCGCATGTTGAGTTGGTTTTTACCTTTTTTACCAATTAATTCTGTGATTGAAACAGGCGTATAATTCAAATACGTTTCACTTAAAACGTCCATATTATGGCGCATATCTGGGTTTATGAGGTAGTGCGCAAGCATAGTATCGAACAATTTTCCTTTTACTGAAATGTTGTATTTCGCCAATACTTTAATATCGTATTTTAAATTTTGACCAATTTTCTGAATGGATTCATCTGCAAAAAATGGACGAATTTCTTCTAAAAGTTGTTGTGTCTCTTCCTTATTATCAGGAAATGGAATGTAAAAACCTTTTCCTTTTTCCCAAGAAAAAGCAATGCCAACCAATTCTGCTTCCAACGGATTTAAACCCGTGGTTTCGGTGTCAAAACACACACTTTTCTGCTTCATCAAATTTTGAAGAAACAACTTGGTACCCATTCCAGGCTTTACGGTTTGGTAAAAATGCTCCGTATTTTTAATAGTTGCGCGCGTGTTGTAGTCTTTTATTTCTACCGAAGTATCGCCAGCGTTTCCAAAAAGCGAAAACTGACCTTCACCGGCAGCGGTATCTTTAGCTGGTTTGGGTTTTGTGGTGCTAGTGTTGTTGTTTTCTTGGCTTCCACGACTTGTACCCAGTGAGGCCATGCCTTCTATAGAAAACGCGTTTAGGAAATTATCTTTTAGTCTTCTAAATTCCAAATCATCGAATATCCCTAAAACTTTTTCAGTATCGGGCGGACACATTTCAAAATCTTTTTCATTAAATTCAACGGGCACATCCAGCATAATAGTTGCTAGCTTTTTACTCAGTAAACCAAGCTCACCGTTTTCTTCAACCTTTTCCTTCATTTTACCTTTTAGCTTTGCGGTGTTTGCAAGCAAACCTTCCATGGAGCCAAATTCTGCTAAAAATTTCTTCGCTGTTTTTTCACCAACACCAGGAAGACCGGGAATATTATCGCTGCTATCGCCCATCATTCCTAAAAAGTCAATTACTTGGAGAGGGTCTTTTACCTCAAATTTTTTCTGAACTTCTGGAATCCCCCAAGTTTCGTACCCACCTCCAAAAACGGGGCGATACATAAATATATTTTCTGAAACCAACTGCGCAAAATCTTTGTCGGGGGTTACCATATAAGTGGTGTAACCTTCCTTTTCGGCTTTTTTTGCTAATGTGCCAATTACGTCGTCTGCTTCAAAACCTTCTTTCACCATAATTGGTATTTTCATAGCTTCGAGAATGGTATAGATATAAGGAATGGCAAGCCTTATGGCGTCTGGCGTTTCGTCTCTATTCGCTTTGTAGTCTGGAAACATTTCGTTGCGGGCTTCGCTGCCGCCTTTATCAAAACAAACGGCCAAATGGTCTGGGCGTTCTCTTTTTACAACGTCTATTAAAGAGTTCATAAACCCCATAATGGCGGAGGTATTTTGACCTTTACTGTTTATTTGTGGGTTTTTAATTAAAGCGAAATACCCTCTAAAAATTAGGGCGTAGGCATCAACAAGAAATAAGCGTTTTTTTTCTGACATTTTTTGAAGTGTCTTCTCGAGCGCAGTCGAGAGGTTTATAGAACTAACGCCCTTAAAAGTAGTTCTCGACTGCGCTCGAACGGACAAGTTAATTTTATTCGTAAATCTTGATTCAAAAATAAAAAGAACCCTTCACAATTGAATGCTTTTATGTGAAAAAGAAATTTATAATTGAAATGATTTATTGTTCCTGACAATTTGTATTTTTCGCATTAGTTATGGATAACAAGCTTTACTTTTGTCCGAAACAAAAGAACTATTAATTAAAAGATACCCGCCTTTGCGGGCAGTGACATGAATAAAAAATATTCCCTAGTAATCCACGGCGGTGCCGGAACACTCGTAAAAGGTTTGATGACGCCTGAAAAGGAAGAGCAGTATAAAACGGCTTTAAATGAAGCACTTGAGAAGGGATATGAAGTTCTTGAAAAAAACGGCAGCGCAATGGATGCTGTTGAAACTGCTGTAAATCATCTTGAGAATTCACCACTTTTTAATGCAGGAAAAGGCAGTGTTTTTACAAACGATGGCACTCACGAAATGGATGCTGCCATTATGGATGGCAAGACATTAAATGCTGGTGCGGTTTCTTTAATAACAGGAATTAAAAACCCTGTTTCTTTAGCACGCGATGTTATGGAAAAATCTGATCACGTTTTTCTTGCTGGGGAAGGAGCGATGCGATTTGCCAAAAGTTTAGATTATACGCTGGAAACTCCCGAGTATTTCTATGACGAGCACAGATATCAGCAATGGCAAAATATTAAGGATAGCGATACATTTCAACTTGATCACAGTATGAAAAAGGAAGGTAAGTTTGGTACCGTTGGTGCTGTTGCTTGCGATAAAAACGGCAATATTGCAGCCGCAACTTCAACTGGGGGAATGACTAACAAACGCTGGGGCCGAGTAGGCGACAGCCCAATGGTTGGCGCTGGAAATTATGCAAACAATAAAACCTGCGCAGTAAGCTGTACAGGTAGTGGCGAATTCTTTATTCGCGCTGTTGTGGCGTATGATGTTTCGTGTTTAATGGAGTACAAAGGAATGACTGTTGAAGAAGCCACTAAAGAAGTTATCCATAAAAGAATTTTAGAAATTGGCGGCGACGGTGGCCTAATTGCCGTAGATGCCAATGGAAACATAGCAATGCCTTTCAATACTGAAGGGATGTACCGCGCTTTTAAAACTTCGGATGGAAAAACGGGAACCGAAATTTATAAGGACTGATACCATTGTAATTTACAATAAACAATTACAACGTTTCTGCGTCGGTCATTTCAAGATGAATGGGTGAAATATGAACACGCTTCTCCTTTATATCAACCTTGTCGCCATTTGCCAAAATATGTGTTTTTAAATTGGTGATAGACATTGGCTGACCTTCTTCAACAGAAGCTTGGTTGTTGTGAATAAGTCTGCGTGGATCAAAAAGTATTACCATTCCCGAGCCAATTACTTCGCAGTTATTGCGGTTTTTAATTACTAGTCCGGTATCTTCTGCAAGGCCTATTCCTATTCTTGAAGGAAATCTAGCAACGGCTTCAGCCAATCTACCAAAACGTCCGCGACGTATAAAGTGCGAATCGATAATAAAGTTTGGTATATAACTCATTCCTTGGCCCATGCTAACAGCGCCTTTGGTAAATGCTTCTTGTACGCCTCCGCCAGTAATCATTTCTTCGCTCATGCACATTGCTCCAGCACTGGTTCCGGCTATAACAAACTCTTCTTTTTCGTACTTTTCTTGTATAATTTTATTCAGTGTCGTTCCACCAATATACTTTACAATTTTTGACTGGTCGCCACCAGAAAACATCACGCAGTTTGCTTTCTGCATCAGTTCTAAAAATTCTGGTTTTTCAGAATCTTCGCGGTTTCTAATGTCCATAATATGCACATTTTTACAACCCAGTTTTTTGAAGGCATCAAGGTAGTTTTCACTCACTTCAACAGGTATGCTCGAGGCCGTAGGAATAACGATTATAGTAGCATCTATGCCGCCACTCTCTCTAACCACGCGGGAAAGTATACCGTCCTGAATATACTCAAGAGTATATCTTTCATTTTCTCCGTTGCCTTTATCTTCATTTCCACCTATGGGGATTAGGGTGCCTTTTACGCTCATGAATTTATTTAGTTTGAGCGCAAAAATACGGTAATTGTTATAAAAATTAATCATATATTTATCAAATTCATACTAAACAAAGAAATCCGTCAACATATGCGAATTAGAGAAATCAACGCCATGCGGGGGCCAAATTACTGGTCTGTACGCCGTCATAAATTAATAGTAATGGTCTTAGATCTAGAGGAAATGGAGGAACGTCCGTCCAATAAGATTGAAGGTTTTAGTGATCGGCTTAAAGCAATGTTTCCAAGCATGTACAGTCATCGTTGTAGCGTAGGCGCACCGGGTGGGTTTTTTCAGAGAGTGGAAGACGGAACATGGATGGGGCATATTATTGAACATATTGCGTTGGAAATTCAAACTTTAGCAGATATGGATACGGGCTTCGGAAGAACTCGCGATTATGGTGAAAGTGGAGTCTACAATGTTGTGTTCAGTTATATTGAAGAAAACGTAGGTCGTTATGCTGCAAAAATAGCAGTAGATATATGTCAATCGTTGATAGACGGAGAAGATTATGATTTGGAAGCGGATATCCAAAAAATGCGTGAAATTCGTGAAGAGGTGCGTTTGGGCCCAAGTACGGGATCTATTGTTGAAGAAGCCGAAGCACGTGGAATTCCTTGGATTCGTCTTAATAAATATTCACTTTGTCAATTAGGTTATGGCGCAAATCAAAAACGAATTCAAGCTACGGTAACTTCAGAAACTAGCAGTATTGGCGTTGAAATTGCCTGCGATAAAGAAGATACAAAATACCTTTTAGAGCAAGCTGAAGTGCTCGTTCCGAGAGGCGATATTATTGGCCGCGAAAGTAGTTTGGAAGAAGCATGCAGCTATGTTGGCTTCCCATTGGTTGTAAAACCTGTAGGGGGAAATCACGGTCGCGGAATTACTGTAAATATTAGAAACTACGAAGATGCAGTAGTTGCATTTCACGCAGCTAAAGTTGTTTCACCAAAAGTAATTATAGAAAAATATATAACTGGCGAAGATTACCGCTTGCTAGTAATAAACAATGTGTTAGTAGCAGCCGCCAAACGTACCCCTGCAAACGTAGTGGGCGACGGAAAATCTACAATAACAGAATTAGTGGAGATTGTAAATAAGGATCCACGCCGTGGCTATGGTCATGAAAATGTACTCACAAAAATCACGATTAATGACTTAACTCGAACAATCATTAGTGCCAAAGGTTATACAGAAGATACCATTCCGCCTAAAGGTGAAGTTGTAATCTTAAAAGATACTGCAAATCTTAGTACCGGTGGAACTGCAGAGGATATTACAGATATTGTACATCCTTCAAACGTATCAATGTGCGAACGCATTTCAAAAATAATAGATCTTGATATCTGCGGAATTGATATTATGACTACAGACATAAGCAAACCTCTGGAAGAAACTGGAGGGGCTGTTTTAGAAGTAAATGCAGGTCCAGGATTTAGAATGCACTTGGCGCCAACTAGTGGTTTGCCCAGAAATGTTGCCTCTCCTGTGGTGGATAAATTATTTCCGCAGGGAACTACGGGACGAATTCCTATTATCGCAGTTACTGGAACAAACGGAAAAACTACCACCACTCGTTTAATTGCCCATATGGCAAAAATGAAAGGTCACAGAGTAGGTTATACTACAAGTGATGGTGTTTATATTCAAAATAGATTATTGATGAAGGGCGATTGTACGGGCCCTGCAAGTGCAGAATTTGTACTAAAAGACCCAACGGTAAATTTTGCAGTATTGGAATGTGCTCGCGGTGGATTATTACGTGCCGGTCTCGGTTTCAAAAAATGTGATGTAGGGATTGTAACAAACGTTGCTGCAGACCATTTGGGTTTAAAAGGAATTCACACAATAGAACAGCTTGCAAAAGTAAAAGGAGTAATTCCAGAAACAGTTTTGCCAGATGGATACGCAATCCTTAACGCCGATGACGATTTGGTTTATGAAATGCGAAGAACCATAAATTGTAACCTCGCGCTGTTTTCTATGGACGAAGAAAATCCGCGAATTAAAGCACTTCAGAAATTAGGTGGTATAACAGCAGTATATGAACATGGATACGTAACTCTTTGCCGTGGAACTTGGAAAATGCGCATTATGAAAGCTGAAAACATTCCGTTAACCTACGGTGGGAAAGCTACTTTTATGATTCAAAACATTCTTCCAGCTGTAATTGCAGCAAACGTTCGCGGAATTAGTATTGAAGATATGAAAATGGCGTTGGAAACTTTTATCCCTTCGGCTACACAAACGCCGGGAAGATTGAATCTTTTCAAATTTGAAAACTTCAGTATTTTACTCGATTATGCCCATAATCCCGCAGGTATGCGCGCGCTAAAAAACTTCACCGATAATCTGGAAGCAACTGTAAAAGTTGGCATTATTGCAGGTGTGGGTGATAGAAGAGAAGAAGATACGAATGAATTAGGAAGCATAGCCGCTGATATGTTCGACGAAATTATTATCCGTCAAGACAAGCATTTGCGCGGTAAATCTGAAGAGGCACTAATTAAGATGCTTAATGATGGTATTAAAATGAGGGATGCCAATAAAAAAACTACAATAATCCCATCAGAAAAAGATGCTATCACATACGCCGTTAAAAACGCAGTTAAAGGCTCACTTATAATTTGCTGTAGCGACGTAATTCCTGATGCTTTGGAGCTTGTAATGAAATTCAAAGAGATGGAAAGCAATGGTGAATTGATGTTTTCTGAATAGAGATCATTGTCGATTATTTTAGAAGAAAAACTTCCAATTTTAAATTTAAGGCTAACAATAAGAGTCTTTTAAAACTCAATGTTGTTAATTATCATTTTGAAGAAAGCCGCTCTCCATCGCGGCTTTTTTCAATTATATTCAAATAATATAATTGAGACCAACCCCAGTCCCAAGGCTGTAAGTTCTCTTCCGCAAAGTGATTCATTGTAAACTATCCAGTTTACAAGAGAAAGTAGAACGATATTAAAAATTAAGAAAATTACTGAGGCAACAACAATGTTTTTAAACGTGAAGCTATACGTTAAAAAACTTAGCCCAATAATATAAAATAGCATTCCCCCAACAAAATGGGTTTTACTACTGCTAACAACCCAATTCTTCATGAGTAAATCGCCAAAAGTGTCAAAAATGGCTCCCGCTGTAATATAAATAAGTGCATTATTCATTTTGTGAAATTTTAAGGATTCGGGAGTTAAATCACTCTAAATGTATCACATAGGTGCTCTGCAGAATTAAATTTTATAGTGAATAGTAAGATATTTTTAGTGAATGAAGCAATTTCGTTATTGGATGGTTCGGCCTTTCATTCTGCCAAAAATAAATATATAGCCATAACATGCAATCAATAATATTAGCGCGATTTTAAACCCTACGTTATCTGTTAAAAACCCATAAGCTGGCGGAATAACTGCGCCACCCACTATAGCCATACAAAGCAAACCAGATGCTTGTGGTTTTAAATCGCCCAAACCATCAATGGTTAAAGCAAAGATTGTTGGGAACATAATAGAGTTGAAAAGTCCAACGGCAAGAATAGACCACATAGCGGTTAAACCATTTGTATTCATTGAAACTAGAAGCAGTACGACTACTAATAAGGCGAAAATTGAAAGCACTTTGGAGGGTTTCATAATTTTAGTTAGATAGGCTCCTGCAAATCTTCCAATCATGGCGCCACTCCAATAAAAAACCACAAATGCTCCTACAATCGCTTTTCTGTCTATCGCACTTAAATCCATGTTTAGTAATTGCTCGGCTATGTAACGCATAGCATCGTTTTGTTGAATTATTTCAGACATATTCATGCTCATAAAATAATTCACTAAATAACTGCCAATTGCTACTTCGGCACCTACATAAACGAAAATACCCAATGCGCCGAACATTACTATTTTGTTTTTCAGAAGTTTTCTGTAACCACCTACGGGGCTTTTTTCTAAAATAGCGGGAAGTTTTATGAAAACAAAAAGAAGCGCCAATAGCCCGATAAACGCGGCAATGTAAAGAAATGGTATTTGTACAGCAGAAGCCTCTGAAACGTAATAGGAAGTTCTGTCAATATCTGTTAAAACTAAAATTTCTTCCGAAGATTTTATAGTGTCGCTCAACAAAAACCAAGCGCCAATTAAAGGAGCAATCGCCGTCCCTAAAGAGTTAAATGCTTGTGAAAGGTTCAATCTGCTGGATGCGCCATCTTCACTTCCCAAGACCGAAACGTACGGATTTGCCGCTACTTGGAGTATGGTAATTCCGCCTGCGAGCGTAAAATAAGCAACCATAAAAAGCCAAAATTGTCTGTCGGCAGCTGCGGGATAAAAAAGCAAACAGCCCAAAGCCATAGTAACCAAACCTACGATAATTCCTTTTTGATATCCAATTCGCGAAAGCAATGCTCCCGCTGGGACAGAAATTACCAAATACGCCAAAAAGAAAGCAAATTGAACTAATCCCGCCTGAAAATAACTGAGTTCAAAAACGTCTTTTAATCGCGGAACCAAGCTATCAACTAAAACAGTGATAAAACCCCACAGGAAAAATAAAACAGTAACAGTGATAAATGCGGAGCGGAAGGATTTTTTTTCGGTCATGGTTAGTTGTTGAATTTGGTTTTCTCTGCGCTCTCAGCGACTCTGCGGTGAAAAGATAACCGCAAAGTCGTAAAGGACGCAGAGCGTTTATTTTTTATCGTAAAAATCGGAAGGAAAGTTTTCGTTTTTATCGTTTTGATATCGTGTTACCCAAAATCCATCGTGAATTGCGTAATAACCCGTTTCTCCCTTTTTGTTTACGGCAATATAACCCACTTGAAAATCTTTATAATCGGGAGTCTTTTTAATAATTCGCCCAATTGCTTCTTCACAGGCTTGTTGCGGGGTTTTGCCTTGGCGCATTAATTCAACAATCAGAAAACTGCCGACGGTTTTTAATACTTCTTCACCCAAACCTGTTGCTGTTGCGCCGCCTACTTCATTATCGATAAAAAGTCCTGAACCAATTATAGGCGAATCGCCCACACGGCCGGCCATTTTGTAAGCCAAGCCGCTGGTGGTACAGCCCCCAGAAATATCGCCGTTTTTGTCAATGGCGAGCATCCCGATGGTATCGTGGTTTTCAATATTGATAATAGGTTTGTATTGCGAAGTTTTTTTCCATTCCTCGTATGCTTTTTTTGAAGCGTCGGTTAGCAAATCTACAGGTTTGAACCCTTTTGAAATTGCAAATTGTTCTGCGCCTTTTCCTGCCAAAATTACGTGTGGCGTATCTTCCATCACTTTTCGAGCAACAGAGATTGGGTGCATAATATTTTGAAGATAAACCACTGCACCATAGTCGCCATCTTTATTCATAATGCAGGCATCCAGCGTTACGTTTCCATCGCGATCGGGTAAACCGCCAATGCCAACAGATTGCCCTTCGGCGTTGGCTTCTTCAATCATACAGCCTTTTTCCACGGCATCGAGCGAAGAGTTCCCTTCCTGTAAAACGCGCCAAGCTTCGGCTGTGCTATCGTTTACATTCCAAGTGGCAATTGCCATCGGGAAACCAGAAGCTTCATTTTTAGGTTTCATTTCTTCGGAAATAGAAGTTTTTATTTCAGAAGCAAAAACAGATGTTCCCACTGCAATTCCCAGTGTGGAAAGCGATGCATTTTGAATAAATTTTCTGCGTTTCATAATACTATAATTTTGACAAACCTGACAGGTTTCAAAAACCTGTCAGGTTTAGTCGGGGTTCATTTCACTTCAATTTCATCCACAAAAAGCCAAGCTTTTCCGCCATAGCCCAAATGCCCTTTTGGAAGATTACCGAAGTTTTTAGCCGTGATTTTTATGAATCGAATATTTTTTCCAACTTCAAATTCAATCGTTTTTATTTCTGTTTCTTCCGAAGGTTTTTCGGCTTCTATTTTTTGAACTGCCAACTGCGTAAAATCGGTTCCGTTTTCTGAAACTAAGCATATAATTTCCGTGGGATAAAAAATCCAGCTGCGTTGGTCCTGCAGAAAACTTACTGAAACGGTGTTCACTTCTTTATTTGAACCTAAATCTACAGTCGCTTTCAAATCTAAATCGTGATAGCCTTGCCAGGTTCCAGTCCGGAAATCGTTTGCGCCGTGAATGCCGTCAATCAGGGCGTTCTTTCCGCCGCCGTTATATTGGTTGGCGTATTCGGTTTCTAAAGTTATGCTGAGGTTTGGGTCTATTTTGTAGAAATGAGTTGTGAGAATTTCACTTTCTTTTCCATAACCATCGGAAGCGTAAGTTCTCAATTCTGTTTCTTCCGAAATTGTAAAAGGCTGGTTGTGTTTTTTAAATTCTGAATTGTTTAAGGAATAATAAATTGCGGTTTGTGATGCAACAACGCCAAGTGAAATTTCAGTTTCATTCTTAAAAGCAACATCACCTTTTGCGATAAAAGGGGAGGGAATAATCAGGTTTTCGGTGATTTCTGTTTTAGGGATATCTTCATCTTTTGTTGCCCAAGTTGAAGGTTTGTCGGTCATTTTAAAAACCAGTTTTCCGCCGTTAATAATTTCCGAATGATATATAAAACTTCGCTTTAAAGGTTTCCCATTGAGTGTTGCAGAAGCGATATATTTATTTTTATCTGAAACATTTTCTGCTGTTATTTTAAACGTTTTTCCATCTTCCAAATTAATGGAAGCACTCTCAAATAAAGGCGTTCCAATAATATATTGATTACTTGCGGGCGTTACCGGATAAAAACCCAATGCGCTAAAAATGTACCATGCGCTCATCTGTCCGCAATCTTCGTTGCCAGAAATACCGTCGGGAGCATTTTGGTATAATTCAGTTAAAATTTGATGGACTTTTTCCTGTGTTTTCGCGGGTTTATTTACAAAATTGTAGAGATAAGCCATATGGTGGCTCGGTTCGTTTCCGTGGGCGTATTGACCAATGAGCCCAGTAATATCGGCCTGTTGGCGACCCGAAGTTTTATTTTCGGCAGTAAAAAGTTTATCGAGTTGAATTTCAAAATCAGCCTTTCCACCCATTAAATTCATTAAACCAGAAATGTCCTGTGGCGCATAAAAACTGTATTGCCACGAGTTGGCTTCAGTGTAATTAAAATTCACTTCGTAGGGGTCAAAAGGCGCAAACCAAGTGTTTCGGAAACGGCCACGCATAAACTTGGTTTCGGGATCGTAAACGTTTTTATAATACTGCGCTCTTTCAGTAAATTTATTATAATCTTCGGTGTTTCCCATTGCTTTTGCCATTTCTGCAATCGTCCAATCGTCGTAAGCGTATTCCAAAGTTTTTGAAACCGATTCGCTTTCTTCTTCCACTGGGATAAAGCCAAATTCCTTATAACTTTTCAGCCCCAATTTATCCTGCATTGCGCTGTGTTTCATTGCTTCAAAAGCTTTTTCGGTGTCGTAGCCACGAATTCCTTTTAAATAGGCATCGGCAATTACGGGCACGGCGTGGTAGCCAATCATGCAACCCGTGTAATTTGCCGCCAATGGCCAAATGGGGAGGATTCCGCCTTCGTTGTATTTTGCTAAAAGTGAATTTATAAAATCGTTTGTTCGTTCTTTTTCAATGATGGTATAAAGTGGATGTGCAGCACGATAGGTGTCCCAAAGTGAAAAAACGGTGAAATTCTGAAAATCGTTTGTTTGATGAATTTCTAAATCCATTCCGCGGTAACGGCCATCAACATCTTGATAAAGGTTTGGCGCTAGCATCGTGTGATAAAGCGCAGTGTAAAAAATTGTTTTTTTATTGTTGAGCACTTCGGCTCGGCTCAGTCCCCGGTTTGCTGATGATTGGTTGTTGAGCGTAGTCGAAACATCGATTTTCCTCAGCTGTTTTTCCCAAGCAATTTCAGCTTCGGTTTTTATCTGTTGAAAGGTTTTAGTGCCTATTTCGGTTTCTAAGTTTTGCTTTGCACCAGCTTCGTCAACGGCGGAAATTGCAACCTTAATTTCAAGCTCGTTCCCTTCGGAAGCATCAAATTCAAAAGCGGCTTTGGTTGGATTGACTGCCTTGTCACCAGAGGGGGAATAATATTCAACTTTTTTATACGGTCGAGAAAATTGAATATTGTAAAAAAGTCGCTGATCTTTCGCCCAAGCATCGGAATGTCGGTGGCCAGAAATTTCAGTCTCGGAAATAATATTAATTCCTGCACTTAAAACTTTGTCGCGATGTTCCAAATCTAAAATTACAATTTGTTTTGAATCTTTCGGAAAAGTGTAATGGTGAATCCCGCTGCGTTCTGAAACCGTGAGTTCCGCTTCAATATTGGTTTCATCCAACAAAACTTTGTAATAACCCGGAGAAGCAGTTTCATTTTTATGCGAAAAATGTGCGCGATAGCCCTTTTCGCTATTGGCGCCATTATTGAAATTCACTGTATTTGTAGGCATCAAAAGCACATCGCCATAATCGCTAACGCCTGTTCCACTGAGGTGAGTGTGCGAGAAGCCATAAATATATTCATCGCTGTAATGGTAGCCGCTGCAGCCGTCCCAGCCGTCCAAACGCGTATCGGGGCTTAACTGCATCATCCCAAAAGGCATCGTCGTGCCAGGGTAAGTGTGCCCATGGCCGCCTGTGCCGATAAAGGGATTTACGAACGAACTAAGTTTTTGGGTTGAAGGATTCTCCTGCGAAAAACAGAAAATTGAACAAAGTAAAAAGAGAAGAGGTAAAGTGTTTCGCATTTTAGATATATATGCTGAGAAAGATACTAAAACCGTTAAAATAAAGTGAACTACAGTTTCAGTTTTTTGAAACCTACTATCTTTAAAAATTGTTTCTACTCTATGCGTTGGTTCATTTTTATTGTCATTTATATTCTTGTTGATATTTATGCCTTTCAAGCAGTTAAAGCTGTGACTAAAAGTCCGTGGATACACGGTTGGTACGTCTTTATTTCGTTGGCAGTTTTAGCAGGTTTAATTTATGAACTCTCCTTTCTGGGCACTGCAAAAATGATGCAGCCGCCAAAAATGTATTTCTTCGGAATTTTTCTCGCAGTATTTGTTCCAAAGCTGATTATAATAATTTTTATGTTCGGCGAAGATATTGGAAGGTTCTTTGTTGGCATTTTTATGAAAGTTGCTGGAAGCGACGAAACTAGTTTTATGGCTTCGCGAAGAAAATTTGTGAGTACAATTGCTTTGGGGATTGCCGCAATCCCTTTTGCTTCCTTGCTTTATGGAATGATTCAAGGCAAATACAATTACAAAGTATTAAAGTATGCCTTAGAATTTGATGACTTGCCAGAAGAATTTGATGGGTTTACGTTAACGCAGATTAGCGATATACATAGCGGTAGTTTTGACAACCATAAAAAGGTGGAATACGCCGTAGATCTTATCAATAATCAACAAAGTGATGTAATTCTCTTTACGGGCGATTTGGTAAACAATATTGCCGAAGAAATGAACGATTGGAAGCAACTTTTTTCGAGTTTGAAATCTCCCCATGGTGTTTTTTCCATATTAGGAAATCACGATTATGGCGATTATGTTAATTGGGATAGTGCTTCAGAAAAAGCTGAAAATCTTCGGAAATTAAAAATTCTTCAACAGGAAATGGGTTGGGATTTGTTGCTGAATGAAAACAGATACATCGAAAAAAACGGTCAAAAAATTGCTTTGGTTGGTGTTGAAAATTGGGGTTTAAATGGTTTTAAACAAGCTGGAGATCTCGATAAAGCTTGCGAAGGAATTTCAGATACAGATTTTAAAATTTTGATGAGTCACGATCCGTCGCATTGGCAAGCAAAAGTAAAAGAAGATCCGCGCTTTTTTCATTTAACTTTAAGTGGGCATACACACGGAATGCAGTTTGGGATTGAAATTCCAGGAATTATAAAATGGAGCCCCATAAAATATAGATACCAAAACTGGGCGGGGATTTATGAGGAATTTGGAAGATATATAAATGTAAATCGTGGCTTTGGCTTTTTAGGTTATCCAGGGAGAGTAGGCATTTGGCCAGAAATTACTGTCATCCAACTTAAAAGAAAGAGCCCGCTCACTACCAAAAAAGAAATTATTACTTAACACGCTAAATATTCTAAAATGCCTCATTTTTTAAATCTTTAAGCACTTTAGAACACATAGGTACTTTAGGCACTAATTTTATTATATTTGTAATACAGTTATTCAACTAACATACTAGGCTAATGTCAAAATTTGGAGAATTAATTGAAACGCGAATTCCAGTTCTGCTCGACTTTTACACAGAATGGGACGAGGCCTGCAAAGAAATGCACCCTGTTTTAAGGGACGTTGCTGCCGCACTTGGCGACAAGGCTCGGGTTATAAAAATAGATGTTGAAAAAAACAAGGAACTTGCTGACGCGCTACGCGTTAAGGGACTTCCCACTTTAATGATTTATAAAGATGGCGAAATGAAATGGCGCCAAAGTGGGGAACAAGATGCCAATACATTAATTGGGCTTGTGAATGAGTACGTTTGATTTAATGTTTAATGAAGAAGGATTAATGTTGAATGGAGCGAAATTTCCAGCCCTTCGCTGCAATATATTCTAATACCTTCGGCAACACATAGCGCAGATTTTTTTCTGCTTTTA
Organism: Aequorivita sp. IT1282; assembly: GCF_058068205.1. Taxonomy (NCBI): domain Bacteria; kingdom Pseudomonadati; phylum Bacteroidota; class Flavobacteriia; order Flavobacteriales; family Flavobacteriaceae; genus Aequorivita; species Aequorivita sp. IT1282. The sequence continues at coordinate 588,573 of NZ_JBYRHR010000002.1, forward strand.
AACTATCGTGAAAAACGATTACACTTCCCGGTTTAATATTATTCAATACATTTTTAAGGCATTTTTCTTCGGAAACGTTTGCGTCATAATCGTAGCTAATTAGATCCCACATTACAATTTTGAAACCTTTTTTCTGAAGAATTTTCGCCTGTTTTTGTGTGATTTTACCATACGGCGGTCGGAAAAGCGGTTTTTGATTGACGATTTTCGATTGAAGCTTCTTTATTTCAGATGAAGCATTCTTCATCTGTATACTCGCTTTTTCTGCATTATCCACATATTCCGCAGTCTGTGTTTTCCAACTGTTTAAATGGTTAAATGTGTGGTTACCCACGCAATGGCCATCGGCAAGTATTCTTTTGAAAACCGCTGGATGTTTTTGAACATTTTCGCCTATGCAAAAGAAGGTGGCTTTGGCGTTGTATTTTTTAAGTTCATCAAGAACCCAGGGCGTAATTTCAGGAATTGGACCATCATCAAAAGTGAGATAAACGGCATTCTTTTTACGCGAAAATGCCCAAATTCGTTCAGGGTATAACCACTGAATTAATTTGGGCATCTTTATAAAGCGTAGTTGCAAATCGTTTTAATTTACCGGTTTTTCATCAATTTGATGGCGTACGTTCCATTTATTCTAAAAGATTAGAATCTAAAGGAATCTCGATGGTCGAGTCTTTTTCTACATCTCTGTCTAAATCCATAGCTTCGTCTGGAGAATAGAAATGACGGAATAGTTTTAAATATTCGTTGAATTCTTCTGCTTCAGATCTAGCGTATTGCTCTTCGTCGTACACGGTAACTAACTGCACCAAGCTTCTATAACGTTCCATATCGCTTATTATATCTTCGGCAATAGCGCGCTGCTTGTTGAATTTTAAGCTGTTGTAATACTTAAGATGTTCTTGGTATTTTTTTGAAACATCTTCATATACCTTTCTAGCTTTTTCAGGCTTATCAAGTTCATAATACCCAATTACGAATGGCTCCAATAGCGAATAATATTCAAAATAATCTATTGGCATTTTTTCCATACCAAGATCGAGTATTTTTTCAGCTTTGTCCATTTTACCTTCATTTATAAGGGCTTCGGCAAGACGTGCCAAATTACTTCTATAGGTTATACCATTTCTTCGGGTTTCGGTATCGTGGTAAATATCTGGGCTACCACTGTTACCCCAATCCCAAGACATAACAATATTGTACATTTTATCGGCGTCAATTCGACCCATATCAAACGGGCTTCTTTTGTCTAATGCTGTTTTAATTGGCACCAATTTATAGACCACACCATCTAATTGCAGGTAATCTTTCATCCAAAGATAATCGTCGTCGCCAAAGCTTCCGCCGCTAAAATAAATTGGACGCTCCCAGTTATTGTTTGCGATAATATCTAGCATCATCATTCTATTTTTGTACAGAATGTCGCCTTTTAGATTAATATCTATATACGGAACTATTTTATCAGCATCTTTTGGATCTACGATTCCGCTTCTCAAAACTGCTTCTTTATTTACAGGTATACGAAGTACTTTTGACGGGAAAGTGTTCACCATTTGCCCACTCGGAAGTTCCATTTGGGTTGCTGGACTATCGTTGGCCACAAAATTCATCCACGTTTTAATATCGATGGTATCCTGTGTAGTTTTTTGATGGATTAAAAAGTCGCGCGTTCCCCAGCGATATTTATCGTGTGTTAATTGTGAAGGAATAGGGTCGCTTGTGAAGGCTTTTTTCTTCATATCGTCGATATACCAATCGGTTTGGAACAAACTCGTGTTCACAATACGAACATCTTGTCTGTAGCCTTCCACGTTTTGTGCATACCAAAGTGCAAAGGTGTCATTATCTCCAATTGTGAAGAGAATAGCGTTTTTATCACAGGAATCTAGATACATTTTTCCCATTGATTGGGCAGTATAACGGTTGCTGCGGTCGTGATCATCCCAGTTTTGGGTAGCAAGTAAAATAGGAGCTGCCAAAGCCGAAATGGTTAGCACAACCGGAAGTGCTATTTTAGGTTTCACATAGTCTTTCATCATGTCGAAAAGAGCGTAAACCCCATAACCTATCCACATGGCAAATACATAGAAACTTCCTACTAGCGCGTAATCCCGCTCTCGAGGTTCAAAAGGTCTTTCATTTAAATAAACCTTCAGCGCTAAACCTGTAAAGAGGAATAACACTAATAGCACCCAAAAGCTTTTTTGATCGTTCTTAAAGTGAAATACTAAACCTATTATTCCTAGAATTAGCGGAAGGAAAAAGTATGTATTCCGAGCTTTGTTATCTGTCATATCACTAGACAACATGTCCTGATTACCTAACCGCAGTTCGTCAATAAATTTTATACCGCTAAGCCAATTGCCGTGCAGATCTGTGTATTGGCCTTGCACATCATCCTGTCTTCCGGTAAAATTCCACATAAAATAACGCCAATACATATAACCAAACTGAAACTCGAACATGAATTTCATATTCTGATAAAAGGATGGTTTTTGGATGTCGAGATATTGGCCAAAGTTTTTCAGAAACTTATCGTAATCGCTTTTGTCTACGAGGCCTTGATTGTAGGCTTGTTTAAATTTATTCACCTCATCTACTAATCGAGGTTCGCTTAAATATTCACTTTTAACCGAAAAGTCTAAACCGCCAGTAAACTCCATGTAGTTGGCGTTGTGCTCTGTGCTCCACATTCTGGGCATAAATGCCTTTTGCGAATCTTCGGTGTTTTGGCCAGCATTTTTATAGTTATTTACAATAATGTATTTGCCGGTGGCTTCGTCTTTTTCGTATTTAGGTTTTTCGTCTTTATAGGGATTGTCTTCATCTAAGCCAGCATAGGTTTCAGTAAATAGCGGCCCATAAAAAAGATGTGTTTCGGGGTATTGTTCACGGTTGTAATACGCTAAAAGTTCGCGAGCGTTGTTCGGATTGTTTTCGTTAATTACTGTTCCGGCATTTGCGCGTATTGGTAGCATTAACCAACTAGAAAAGCCTATAAAAATAAAGAGAATACAAAGCAAAAGGGTGTTTAACTGTACAAATCCTTTTTTTCGAGTTAATCGTAAAGTGTATATGAATACGAATATAAACAGCAGGCCGGCAATAATAGTCCCTGAGTTAAAAGGTAGACCGATACTGTTTATAAAAAATACTTCTGAAGCACTAAAGAACTTTAATGTCATTGGAAGCAAAAAGATAAAAATAAATAGCAGAATCGCGACGGTCACAATGTTTGCAACGATAAAGTTTTTTACGGTTACGGTTTTATAATGTTTAAAGAAATATAAAAATCCGATTGCTGGAATAGTTAGCAGAGCCATAAAGTGAACCCCAAAAGAAAGTCCAATAATAAAAGCGATAAGAATTACCCATCGGTTGCCGCCAGGTTCTAGCATTTCGCGTTCCCAGCGTAAAGCTGTATAAAATAGAACCGACATTAAAAATGCGGCACTAGCGTAAACTTCTGCTTCAACAGCGCTGTACCAAAAACTGTCAGTAAAAGCAAATGCTAACGAGCCAACTGCTGCGCTACCAATAATAGCCATGGCGTTAGTTTTTTGAATTTCTTGGTGTTTTGAAACCACATTGGTAAGCAAAATAGTAAGCGACCAAAACATAAATAGAACAGCAAATGCACTAGAAAAAACAGACATTAAGTTAATTGTAAGTGCAATTTGGGAGGCATCAGAAGCAAAGATGCTGAAAAACGCTCCGAGTAATTGATACAATGGAGCTCCTGGTGGGTGACCAACTTCCAGATTACTGGCGGTTGTAATATACTCTCCCGCATCCCAAAAACTAGCGGTTGGTTCAACGGTTAACCAGTAGGTTATTAGGGCGATAGCAAAGACCAGCCAGCCTGTAATTTTATTCCATTTTGTAAAGTTGAAAGACCCCATAAGTGCATTTAAATTTTAATGGGACGAATTTACTAAATATATAGATAGCCCAAGTATGTAAATGTGGTAACGTGCAATATGAAGTGATATTTTCAACTAATTTGATAAAAGTGAAAAATGCCTGTAAATTTTTTTAATGAAATGTTTGTACAAGACAAACTTTGTATTAAATTTGCACCTCCTAAGCTAGAAAATATTTTTTTAGCCTTGGTGGATGAAAATCCAAATTTATTGAATTGGCCCATGGTGTAACTGGCAACACGTCTGTTTTTGGTACAGAAGAGTCTAGGTTCGAGCCCTAGTGGGCCAACAAAAATTAAATCCCAATCTTGAAAAAGGTTGGGATTTTTCATTTCTTATGTATTTCTTGAAATTACTGTTTTGTTGGCTCACGTGACCGTGGGTGGCAGAAACACAAAAGCAGTAGGCTTTTGTGCTTCTGTCGTTCCCTTTGCTATAAATCCCAATCTTAAAAAAGGTTGGGATTTTTCGTTTTTTATGTATTTTTTGAAATTACTATTTTGTTGGTCCACGTGACCGTGGGTGGCAGAAATACAAAAGCAGCAGGCTTTTGTGTTTCAGTCGTTTCCGCGCTGTAACCCCAATCTTGAAAAAGGTTGGGAATTTTTAATATATTGCTATTTAAAAAAGCAAATATTAGCTTACCGTCTCATTCTCCATATCAATAACCTTCGCAACCGTTTTTACAAGTCGGTCGTGGTTTTTTACAAAAGGATTGGTTTCATCCCAAACATAACCCGCAAGTACCGCGCAAATTTGTTCTTTTATTACAGGGTTTTCAGGACGGTGAAAAAATATTTTCTGAAGATTGCCAGAGTACCATTCGCTAACGTAGGTTCTAAAAACATCTACGCCTTTCATAATGTAGTCTGTGTACTCTTTTTCCCAATCAACTGGTTCATCTTTTAATTCTTTTGTAATTAATTTGGCGGCTTTCAATCCAGATTCTGTGGCAAAAGTTACGCCGGAAGAAAACACCGGATCTAAAAATTCGGCACTATTTCCCGTTAGGGCATAGCCTTTTCCGTAAAGCTGCTTCACCGCTTTTGAATAGTTTTTAATAATATGCGGCTCAAATAGAAATTCTAAATCTTTAAGTCTGTCGTAATAATAGTCTGAGATTTTCAGCATTTCTTGGAGTTTCTCAGTATTTGTTCCTTGGAAAGATTCAATAAATTCCGTTGGACCCACAAAACCAATACTTGTATTTCCGTTTGAAAATGGGATTACCCAAAGCCAAACGTCGTCCATTACTACATCAAAAGTAATTAGCGTGCCTTCAACACCTTCGGGGCGTTCAGTTTCTTTTAAGTGGGTGAAAATTGCAGAATTTGGATTTAGAGTCGAAGGTTTTTCCAAATCTAGTAATCGCGGCAAAACCCTGCCATAGCCACTACTGTCAATTATAAATTTCGCAGTTATTTTATAATCGTTGCCATTTTCGTCTTTTACAGTTGTAGTTGAATGACCCTTTTCATCAAAATCAACCGCAGTAACTTCGTGTCCGAAAGATACGTCCACACCTTTTTTTACGATTTCGTTTGCGAGGGTTTGGTCAAAATCTGCGCGCGGAGCTTGCCAGGTGTAATCCCAACCTGAAGTATGTTTTTTTCCAAAATCAAAATTACAAACTACATTGTTTTTTAAAAATCTGGCGCCCGACTTTATTTCAAAATTCTGCTCCATCAAACAATCTAAAAGTCCTACTTCCTCAAAATGATCCATGCATCTAGGCAGAAGACTTTCACCAATTACAAAACGTGGAAAGACGCTTTTCTCAACAACTTTTATGCTTATACCGTTGTTTTTTAAATAGGAAGCCGCTACGCAACCCGAAGGTCCAGCGCCAATTATTAAAACATCTACAGCATTATCATTCATAATTATTAAGTTAAAGATTATTAAAAAACTCTAAATTTACAATCTAAAATTTTCATAGTATTTGGAAAAATTAATTTAACAAAACATTTGATTCAAGCCTAAATGCCAATATTAAAAGGAAAACTGGAAATTGCTGATTTTGATGAAATTATCTTCAAAAACGATACTGTCCAACTTCACAAAGATATATTAGAAAGAGTTCAAAAAAGTTTTGACTTTCTAAAAGAATTTTCTGAAAATAAAATTATTTACGGCGTTAACACTGGTTTCGGCCCGATGGCGCAGTATAAAATTAAGGACGATCAGCGCATACAATTGCAATATAATCTTATCCGCAGCCATGCGTCGGGTACCGGAAATATAATTTCTCCGCAATATGTTCGGGCTGCCATGCTTGCGCGTTTAAACACTTTGAGCCTTGGCCACAGTGGGGTTCATCCTTCGGTTATTGAATTGATGAGCGAATTATTAAACAGAGATATTATTCCACTTATTTACGAACACGGCGGCGTTGGCGCTAGTGGCGATTTGGTTCAACTTGCTCATTTGGCGTTGGTTTTAATTGGCGAAGGCGAAGTTTTTTATAAAGGCGAACGTAAAAATACCGAAGCAGTTTTCAAACTTGAAAACCTGCAACCCATAAAAGTAGAGCTTCGCGAAGGTTTAGCTTTAATGAACGGAACCTCAGTAATGACGGGTATTGGCGTTGTAAATGTGCTTTACACAAAGCGAATTTTGAAGTGGATGATTAAAGCTTCGTCTGCAATAAATGAAATTGTAAAAGCGTATGACGACCACCTTTCATTTGAATTAAATGAAACAAAAAGACATGAGGGGCAGCGTAAAATTGCAGAGATGATGCGCGTTCATTTAAAAGATAGCAGCTTAACCCGAAAGCGAGAACATCATCTTTATAACGGGTCAAAAAGCGAGAATGTTATTGAAGAAAAAGTACAGGAATACTATTCACTTCGTTGCGTGCCGCAAATTTTAGGACCTGTTTTGGATACGCTGAATACTGTTGAAAAAGTACTAATTGAAGAAGTAAATTCGGCTAACGACAATCCAATTGTAGATGTTGAAAAGCGAAATGTATATCACGGCGGAAATTTTCACGGCGATTATGTTTCTTTAGAAATGGACAAGCTGAAAATAGTCGTCGCAAAAATGACGATGCTTTCTGAACGTCAATTAAACTATTTGCTCAATTCAAAATTAAACAACATTTTACCTCCTTTTGTTAATTTAGGAAAATTGGGGCTAAACTTTGGAATGCAGGGAGTACAGTTTACTGCAACTTCCACAACTGCCGAAAGCCAAATGCTTAGTAACCCAATGTACGTGCATAGCATCCCAAATAATAACGACAATCAAGATATTGTGAGTATGGGCACAAACGCTGCGTTGATTACAAAAAAAGTAATTGAAAATTCTTTTGAAGTTGTTGCAATCGAGCTTATAACAATTGTTCAGGCAATAGAATACCTAAAAGTGCAAGACCAAGTTTCTTCAGAAACCAAGAAAATGTATGATGAAATTCGTGCGATTGTTCCAGTATTTAGGGAAGATGTTGTAATGTACCCTTATGTGAATAAAGTGAAAGAATTTTTGATGGATTTTTCAAAATAACTTCAGAATTCATATAATTACAATAAACTGATTGGAGTCTAAGATATACTTCACTATAAAAACCACCAATGGAAGAAAAAAATCTAAAACAGAAATACGCATTAGTCACGGGAGGTTCTCGCGGTATTGGTCGCGCAATATGTATTCAATTGGCAAAAGATTTAGAATATTCCCTTCTTATTAATTATAACGGCAATAAAGAAGCGGCCCTTCAAACCTTGAATGAGGTTAAGGATTTAGGGGGTAAAGGCGAAATTATCCAGTTTAATGTTACTGATGCCGACGCAGTAAATAATGCATTGGAGAAATGGCACGAAGCCAATAAAAACGCTATAATTGAAGTGCTCGTAAACAATGCGGGCATCACTAAAGATGGCCTTTTTATGTGGATGAAACCGGACGATTGGCACAGTGTAGTAAACACAAGTTTAAACGGTTTTTATAATGTTACAAATGCTTTGATTCAAAAATTATTAGTCAACAAATATGGAAGAATTATCAATATGGTTTCAGTTTCTGGCTTAAAGGGAACTGCAGGCCAGGTAAACTATTCTGCTGCAAAAGGAGCTGTTATCGGTGCTACAAAGGCATTGGCGCAGGAGATTGGTAAGCGAAATATTACAGTAAATGCAGTAGCTCCCGGGTTTATTAAAAGTGATATGACCGCAGAACTTGACGAAAAGGAACTCAAAAAAATGATCCCAGCCAACCGTTTTGGCGAAGCGGAAGAAGTAGCTCATTTGGTATGCTTTTTGGCATCTCCACAAGCTTCGTATATTACCGGGGAAGTAATTAATATAAATGGCGGAATTTATTCATAAATCTGAAGGAGACGTGAGAAGAGTAGTTATAACTGGAATGGGCATCTATTCCTGCATAGGCAAAAACTTAGAGGAAGTTAAAGAATCGTTATACAACGGCAAGTCCGGTATTATATACGACGAAAAACGAAAAGAATTCGGCTATCGTTCCTGTTTAACGGGGTGGGTAGAAGAACCTAATTTAAAGGAACAACTTTCTAGAAGGGAGCGCATCAGTTTAGGGCAAGAGGGTGCATTTGCCTACGCTGCAACTGTAGAAGCACTCAAAAACGCCAAAATTGATCAACAATTCCTCGATGAAAACGAAGTGGGAATTCTCTACGGAAACGATAGTACCGTAAAATCTGTGATGGAATCTGTAGATAAGATTCGTGAAAAAAAAGATACAACCCTAGTTGGTTCTGGCGCTATTTTTAAAGCCATGAACTCTACGGTAACAATGAATCTTTCAACTATTTTTAAATTGAAAGGGATTAATTTTACCATAAGTGCTGCTTGTGCCAGTGGTTCCCACTCCATTGGGATGGCTTATTTCTTAATTAAAAATGGGTTGCAGGATTGTATTATTTCAGGCGGAGCGCAAGAAATTAACGAACTCGCAATGGGTAGTTTTGATGGTTTGGGTGTTTTTTCTACACAATCTGACCCCACAAAAGCAAGTCGTCCTTTTGATAAAAATCGCGACGGACTTGTGCCCAGCGGTGGCGCTGCAACCTTGGTAATTGAAAGTTACGAAAGTGCCGTAAAACGTGGTGCGCCAATTTTGGGTGAAATTATTGGGTATGGGTTTTCATCTAATGGAGAACATATTTCAACCCCCAATATTGATGGTCCGGCGAGAGCCATGAAAATGGCGCTGAAACAAGCAAACATCGATGCAGCTAACATTGACTACGTTAACGCCCATGCAACTTCAACACCCGTCGGCGATGCAAATGAAGCGCTTGCAATTATTGATGTCTTTGGCGAAAATGGTCCATGTGTAAGTTCTACAAAATCGATGACGGGTCACGAATGTTGGATGGCTGGAGCGAGCGAGGTAATTTACTCCATGTTAATGATGGAACATTCCTTTGTAGCACCAAATATAAATCTTGAAACACCCGATGAGGCTGCTTCCAAATTAAACCTTGTTAACAAAACGTTAAACAAAAAAATAGATGTATTTTTGTCCAATTCTTTCGGGTTTGGTGGTACCAATTCCGCATTAATTATTAAAAAGTGCACGCATTAAAAATGAATAAAGAAGTTATAGTTGAGAAGATAAACTACTTTTTGGTAGATGAGTTTGAGGTAGAAACCGAAGACATACAACCAAAGGCTAATCTAAAGGAAACTTTGGAATTAGACAGCTTGGATTTTGTAGATTTGGTAGTTGCCATTGAGGCCAATTTTGGCGTAAAATTGACTGGTGAAGATTTCCTTAATGTTATAACACTTCAAGATTTTTACGACCTGATTGAAACGAAAATAAGCTAAATTTTCAATAACTGTTTATGGCAGGTGAGTGGGAAGGTAAAAGCAAAGGAACTGTTTTTGGGTATAAAATTTTTATATTTTTTATTCGCAAATTAGGGATTCGCGCCGCCTACGGACTGCTTTATTTTGTGGCATTATATTACGTTTTCTTTGCAGGCAAAAGCACACGTTCCATATACTACTATTTTCGAAAAAGACTAAAATATTCTTTACTGAAGAGTCTTTTCAGCATTTATAAAAGTTATTACGTTTTCGGAAAAACCATCATAGACAAAGCCGCGATTTCTTCGGGTTTACAAGATAGGTTTACACACGAATGCGATGGAGTAGAGAATATTATAAACCTTCTGGACAAAAATCAGGGCGGCATTTTAATTAGCGCCCACGTGGGTAACTTTGAAATCGCCGAATACTTTTTTGAAGAAATTGATACACGTTCGCAAATTAGCCTTGTTGCTACGGATGCCGAACACGTAAAAATCAAGGAGTATATGGAAAAAGTTACCGTACGTTCCAAGGTGAAATTTATTTTGGTCGAAGAAGATATGTCGCATATTTTTAAAATCCATAATGCGCTAAGCAATGGCGAATTGGTCTGCTTTACGGGCGATAGATTTATGAAGGACCAAAAAATAATGACCGAATCATTGATGGGAGAGAATGCCAATTTTCCCGCCGGCCCATTTTTATTGGCAAGCAGGTTGAACGTGCCCGTGTTGTTTGTTTATGTAATGAAAGAAACTAACAGTCACTATCATTTATACGCCCGTCAAGCGGAAGTAAAAAATCGCGATGCCCAAGGTTTGTTGCAAAAATATACTGAAAGCGTTGAATGGATTTTGAAAAAACATCCCTTGCAATGGTTTAATTATTTCGACTTTTGGGAAACAGATAACGATTCAAAATAAAAACTAAAATGAAAATTTTCACCGAAATAATAACAGACACAGATTTCCTCGGAACGTTAATTCCGCAGAGAGCACCGTTTGTAATGGTAGATAAATTACTTCATTTTGAAGAGAGAAAAGTGGTTGCGGGATTAACTATTTCCGAAGAAAATATTTTTTCGAAAAATAACAAATTCGCCGCCCCCGGTTTAATTGAGCATATGGCTCAAACTGTTGCGCTTTATACAGGTTATCAATTTTTTCTAAGAAAAGAAGCCGCTCCAACTGGTTATATTGGCGCTATTAAAAGTGTTGAAATTTTTGAACTTCCGGATGTTGGCAAAGAACTAAAAACAACTGTAAATATTCTTCACGAAATTATGGGCGTTACATTGATAACCGCTCAAACCGAATGCGAAGGTAAAATTGTTGCTGTCAGCGAAATGAAAACTGTATTGGGCAAAATTTAAAGCACACACACAGCAGAAACCTTTAGCGGGAAAAAATTAATTGTATATTCTGCCAGGAATAATTTATAGTCGAAAAAAATGCTAGCTAATTCTAAAAAAGAAATAAGTTTTACTTCTGAAATACGCGTGCGTTTCACAGAAACCGATCCCTTGGGAATTGTGTGGCACGGCAATTATATTCAGTATTTTGAAGATGGTAGAGAAGCTTTTGGGCGCGAACACGGCATTTCGTATTTAGAACAGAAAGCCAACGGATATACTTCGCCAATCGTAAAATCTTCCTGCGAACACAAGCTACCACTACGCTACGGCGATGTTGCGACCATAAAAACTACTTTTATAGATTCGCCGGCGGCAAAAATGATTTTTAGGTATAGCATTTTTGACCCCAAAGAAAGGTTGGTTTGTATAGGCGAAACCATTCAGGTATTTTTAGATAATGAAGGCAAACTTTCATTGACAAATCCTGACTTTTTTGCACATTGGAAAAAACAAATGGGTCTGTAAAAAATGATTAAAACATATCTTTCATACAACAATATTTATAGCAACTTGGGCTTTGACAGCCATATTGTTGTGGAAAATATTTTGAAAGGAGTTTCGGGCTTGGCTAAACATGACGACCGCTCGCTTTTGCCTGAACCATTCTGTGCTTCCCTAATCTCTTCGGAAGTAATAAAGGAGGAATTCAACAAAATTGCGGATGCTTTAAAGTTTACAAAACTTGAACAAATGCTAATTCTTTCTTTGAAAAAAGTAATTGATGCATCTAATATTCCTTTAAATGAAAGAGTTGGACTTATAATTTCAACTACAAAAGGAAATATTAATGTGCTCGAAAAAGAGAGCGATTTCCCTGAAAGTCGGGCGTATTTAAGCGAATTGGCGAAAGTAATTCAGAATTTTTTCGGCTTTAAAAATGAGGCTATTGTAGTATCCAATGCCTGTGTTTCGGGAGTTTTAGCTATTTCTGTGGCAAAACGTTTTATTTCTGAAGAAAAATACGATCACGTTTTTATAGCCAGTGGCGATTTGGTAACAAAGTTTATTCTTTCTGGCTTTAATTCATTTCAAGCTTTATCTGCCGAACCTTGCAAACCTTTTGATAAAAATAGGGTAGGCATAAACCTCGGGGAAGTTGCCGCAAGTGCTTTGGTTACTACATCAAAAGGAAATCTTCCGAAAGAGGCGGTTGAAATATTGGGAGACGCCACTTGCAACGATGCCAACCATATTTCTGGCCCTTCTCGTACTGGCGAAGGACTTTTCCGCAGTGTAAAAGCTGCGCTTAAGGAGGCAAAGATGGAAGCTTCAAAAATAGATTATATCTCTGCTCACGGCACCGCAACGTCTTTTAATGATGAAATGGAAGCTATCGCTTTTAGTCGTTTGGAAATGGAGCAAGTTCCAATAAATAGTTTAAAAGGATTTTTCGGACATACTTTGGGAGCGTCTGGCTTGTTGGAATCCATTGTGGGAATGCATTCTTTGGAAAAAAATATACTTTTTTCATCCAAAGGGTTTACCGAAATTGGCGTTTCAAAAGATATGAATATCATCAAAAGCAATACACCCAAAAACTTGCAGACATTCCTTAAAACTGCGTCTGGTTTTGGAGGTTGCAACACTGCGGTAATTTTCGCAAAAATAAATAACTAAGCAGAGCGCTAATGTGTAAATCGGTTAAGAAAATAAATTTAAAAAGTTGATTGAGAAATTTCACATAACAAGTTATTCCCACATTAAAAACCATACTGTTTCAGTAAATGGCAAACTGCTTTTTAGTGATACTCCTGAAAATTTTTCAACCTTTATAAAGAATGCTTACAAATTTTTAAATACAGATTATTCCAAGTTTTTTAAAATGGACAATCTTAGCAAACTCGCTTTTTTGGCGGCCGATGTATTGTTGAAGAATGAAAACTTAAACGAAGTAGAAAATAACGTAGCCCTTGTTTTTTCAAACAAAGCTTCCAGTTTAGATACAGATCGAAAACATCAAACTGCTATAGAAAACGATGCTGAATATTACCCCAGTCCAGCGGTTTTTGTTTACACGCTTCCAAATATATGTTTGGGCGAGATAAGTATCAAACACAGCCTGTATTCTGAAAATAGTTTTTTTATCTTTGATCGCTTTAATGCCGAGCATTTGCAACTGTATGCCAACAATTTATTGCGAAGCGGAAAAGCAGAAAAAGTGCTTTGTGGCTGGGTAGATTTTGATGAAAATAGCTACGAAGCTTTCCTTTATTTAGTTGAAAAAAGGGCCGAAATTGAACACAGCATTGAAGAAATAAACAGATTATACAATAAATTATGAGTGACTTAAAGCAAGAATTAAAAGCAAAAATCATTGAACAATTAAATCTCGAAGATGTTTCAGTTGCTGAGATTGCAGATAATGACAAGCTTTTTGGCGACGGTTTAGGTTTAGATTCTATTGATGCTTTAGAACTTATAGTGATGCTAGACAAAGATTACGGCATCCGCTTGAGCGACCCAAAAGAAGGAAGAGAAATTTTTGAATCTGTACAGTCAATGGCAGATTATATTTTAGAACACCGCACAAAATAATTCTTATAAATAGTCTTGAATTGATGGCGTGTTTCATATTTAGCACAGTCAATTTGCGGTCGAATTTTTTAGTACAATCAATAAATGAGCAAAGGCGTAGCCATAACGGGAATGGGTATAATTTCTGCCATTGGCAACAATGTGGCGGAAAATTATAATGCGCTCATAAACGAAAAACAAGGCATTTCTCGCGTTGAAAATATTGAAACTATTCATCGTACTGAAATTATGGTTGGAGAAGTAAAATTTTCTAATGATGAATTGATATTGCAGCTCAGCCTTCCCTCAGAAAACAATTATTCTCGAACAGCATTGCTCGGTGCGATTGCCGCAAAAGAGGCGATTGCGAACGCTGGAATAACCGAAATTAAAAAATACAAAACAGGTATTATTTCTGGCACCACCGTGGGCGGAATGGATATGACCGAAAAATATTATTACGATTACCTGACAGAAAAGCCGCTGCAAAAATACATTGAAAGCCATCACGCTGGAGATTCTACCCAAAAAATCGCTTTACAATTGGGAATTGAAGAAAGCTTGGTAACAACAATAAGCACCGCTTGTTCTTCTGCGGCGAATGCAATTATGCTTGGCGCCCGACTAATAAAATCTGGAAAATTGGATCGTGTTTTGGTGGGCGGGACGGACTGTCTTTCAAAATTTACTATCAACGGTTTTAAAACTTTGATGATTTTGAGCGATAGTTACAATTCTCCTTTCGACGAAAACAGAAAAGGATTGAATCTCGGTGAAGCCGCAGCATTTCTGGTTTTGGAAAGCGACCAAGTTGTAAAAGCCGAAAACAAAAAAGTGCTCGCCTATGTAAAAGGCTACGGAAATGCAAATGATGCTTTCCATCAAACCGCTTCTTCTGAGAATGGAGAAGGCGCAACTTTAGCGATGGAAAAGGCATTGAAAGTTGCAGCTTTAAAACCTTCAGAAATTGATTACATTAACACTCACGGAACAGCCACTGGCAATAACGATCTTTCGGAAGGCCGCGCAATGCAACGAGTTTTTGGTGAATTGATGCCTGATTTCAGTTCCACAAAAGCTTTTACGGGACACACGCTGGCAGCAGCTGGAGCCGTTGAGGCAGTTTATTCCGTTTTAGCACTTCAAAATAATGTGATTTTCCCAAACTTAAACTTTAAAACCCCGATGAAGGAATTTTCATTGGTACCGCAAACGGAATTGAAAGAAAAGGAATTGAAATCGGTGCTTTCAAATTCACTTGGTTTTGGAGGAAATTGTTCAACCGTAATATTTTCAAAAGAAGCGTAATGAAGAAAGTTTACATAAACAGCATCGCTTCTATTTCGCCTCAAAAAACTTTTGATAACACTTCTTTTTTGGATGAAATTATTGATTATAAAGACCCTATAATTTTCGCCCAAAATCCAGATTACAAACAATATATTTCGCCAATTGCTGCCCGCCGAATGGCCAAAGGCATTAAAATGGGTGTGGTCGCTTCAAAAATTGTGATGGCTGAAGCCGGAATTGAAACCGTTGACGCAATTATTACTGGCACTGGATTGGGCTGTATGATTGAGACGGGAAAATTTGTGAGCGCTATTATCGATAACAATGAAGAATATTTGACACCCACCGCTTTTATTCAAAGTACGCACAATACGGTTGCTGGCCAGATTGCGCTGGGATTGGAATGCAAAGCTTATAATTTTACTTATGTGCATTCGGCAATTTCCTTTGAATCTGCTTTGCTCGATGCCAAAATGCAATTAGAAAATGAAGAAGCAGCAAATATATTAGTGGGCGGCGTTGAGGAATTGGAAGAACATACTATAAAAGCTCATCGCATTATTAACCATATAAAGCGTGAAGACGCAACTATTTCCAGTGTTTTAGACGCTAAAACCGAAGGTGCTGTTTTTAGTGAAGGCGCAAATTTCTTTGTGGTTTCAAATGAAAAAAAACAATCTTGTTATGCTGAATTGCTCGCGGTTGAAACTTATAATACGCTTCAAAAAGAAAAGGTTTCAAAAACCATCGAAAGCTTTTTAGAAGAAAATAATTTGAAAGTGGAAGATGTTGATGTTGTGATTTCAGGAAACAATGGCGATGTAAATTTTGACGATTATTATCGCCAACTTTCCGATGGGATTTTCAGAAATAGCCAACAAGTTTTTTACAAACATTTAGTTGGCGAAAACTATACTGTTTCTGCTTTCGGGCTTTGGCTTGCTTCCAAAATATTGAAATCGCAGACCATTCCCGAAATCGTAAAAATTAACGCCATTAAGCTTACCGAAATTAAAACGGTTTTGTGTTACAATCAATACCGCGGTGAAAACCATAGTTTAATTCTGCTGAAAAAATGTTGAGATTTTACACCATAAACGCGTTGGCTTTAGTAATCTTTTTTGGATTGCTGCTCGCAGGTTTTTTTGGCGATATTCCGGCTTGGTTGTATGTTTTGTTCGTACTTATTTGGATAATCATTACTGCAATCGGGTCTTTTCAAATTAAGTTGAATTATCATTTTCAATCCTTAAATCACAACTATAAAGTTTCAAAAAATTATATTTCAATCACTTTTGATGACGGTCCAAACCCAGATTTCACGCTAAAAGTTTTATCGCTTTTAAAAGCGCACAACGCAAAAGCTACTTTCTTTTTAATCGGTAAAAATGCGGAAAACCACGCGGAAATAGTTCGTCAAATTATTGATGAAGGCCACACAATCGGGAATCATTCGTATTCACATTCCAAAAATTTCGGGTTTTATTCTGCAGAAAAAATTGTTGCAGAATTGAAACAAACCAATTCAATTCTTAAAGAAATCACGGGGAAGGAAATGAAAATGTTTCGTCCACCTTTTGGCGTAACCAATCCGAATATTAAAAAGGCTTTAAAAAGCTCGGAACATTTTTCAGTCGGCTGGAGTAAACGCAGTTTGGACACCACAAATATTTCCGAAGAAAAAATCTTAAAACGAATTACTACCAACCTAAAAAAGGGCGATATCATTCTGCTCCACGATAGCAGTGCAAAAACGCTAGCTGTGTTGGAACAGTTATTGCTATTTTTGCAATCGCACAAATTGCAGTCGGTTCCGGTGGACCGCTTATTTGAAATTGAAGCTTATGCGTAATTATTTTCTATTACTATTTTTTATTATTGGCGGCTCGCTTCAAGCGCAGGAAACTGCAATGAATACTTCTGAAATTGCTTCTTTTAAAGAAAAAGTAATCGCTACGGCAAAAACAACCAAAACGATAAAGACCGATTTTGTGCAATACAAACACCTCGACTTTTTAACGGAAGATGTAAAAACGTCGGGAAAAATGGTTTTTAAAGCGCCCAATTTGGTAAAGTGGGAATACACCAACCCATACCAATACAGTGTAATTTTCAAGGAAGATCAACTGCTCATCAATGATGGCGGTACTAAAAGTAAAGTGGATATTGGTAATAGTAAACTTTTCAAAAAACTGAACCAATTAATTGTAAGTAGCGTGAAAGGGAATATGTTTAATGATGCGGATTTTACGGTTTCCTTCTTTAAATCTTCAAAAAGTATTAAAGCGGTATTTATTCCGAAAGACAAAAAAATAGCCGGTTACATAGCGTCCTTTGAGCTGCTTTTTAATAAAGATGATGCGCAGGTTTACGAGGTAAAAATGGTGGAGCCATCGCAGGATTTTACGCGAATTATTTTCAGTAATCGCGTTTTAAATAACACAGTAAATGATTCGGTTTTTAGCAATTAGTTTTTTCGCAATTGTAGCATTGGCGTCGTGCTCTTTAAAAACTACGGAAGGATTGCGGCAAGTGCAATTCACGAAAACTACAGTTGAAAACCCTTATTTTTCAAATACAGAAATTGATTATGTGTATAAAGCGAAAATTGCTGTTTATGGTAAAAATTTTGGAGGAATATTGATTGTAAAAAGAATTGCTCCCGAAAATCACCGCGTTGTTTTTACAACCGAATTTGGTAGCAAAATGTTCGATTTTCAGTTTGAGGACGATACTTTTACGAAGCATTTTGTAGTGGAAGATTTAGATAAAAAATTTATTATTAATGTTTTAAAGGACGATTTTAAATTGTTAGTAAACGAAAGTGCTGAGGTTATAACAGTTTATGAAACCGAAAATCAAAGGCTTTATAAAACACAATTAGATAAAAGTTTCAATTTTTATTTTCTGAACAACAAGAATGATAAGCTCGATAAAATTGTAAATACATCAAAATCGAAAGAAAAAGTGGTGATTAATTTTACTTCTTCCGAAGAAAATATTGCGGAGATAATTACAATAAAACACAGCAATATTAAGCTAGTGATAGACTTGGAAAAATTCAAAAATGAATAATCTCCGGAGATTAATTTTCTAAAAAGCGGGAAATTCCCGAACTCCATAATTCAATTAAAACAAATATGTTAATAGAAGGATTATATAAAGTTATTAGTACCGAGACTACGGTCGACGGAATTTTGGCAACGATTCAATTAAACGAGAAACATGCGATTTTTAAAGGGCATTTTCCAGGAAATCCAGTAATGCCGGGTGTTTGTATGATTCAAATTATACAAGAATTGACTGAAGATAAAACGGGTAAAAATTTATTATTGGCTGTTTCGTCCAATATCAAATTCACGGCAATTATTAATCCTAAAAAAAATGCTGTATTGAAAATTTCTATTGATATTACTGAAGAAAATGGAGAAGTGAAAGTGAAAAACATTACTTCTTTCGATGAAACAGTTGCGCTAAAGTTGAATGCTACTTTTAAGGTTATTGAATTATGAGGTATATAATAATTTTCTTATTTATTGGGTGTTCAAATGTATTTGCCCAGGATATTATCTTTTCAAAATCAGAAAAGAAAATTGAAGCTAAAATAATTGAAGCCAACGACGAGGGCTTTAAATATAAAAGCGCACAAAACCCTGACGGACCTACATATACTATTGCAAGATCTGAAATAAAAGAAATCGTTTTTGAGAATGGCTCGGTTGAAGTTTTTCGGAAAGCTCCGCCGCCATCTCCTCTTTCCATTGAAGAAGTAAAGTCCATAATTTTACAAAAAATAAATAGGTGTGCCTTTGATCTTAAAAGTGCTAGTCGCCCATATCGCGCCAGTTTTGAAGGAGATTATCTGAAATTAGGGATTATGAGAAGTCGCTTGGATGAATATTACATTGATCCGGTTTTGTATGATTTTTCCAGAGCGTATGACTTCCAAGATATTTCTTATCGCTCCAATGGAGCATTCATAAATGTATTTGTAGGTTTTCTTAATAAAAAGGGAAAAGTTGAAAAAGTCAAATTGGTAATTCGGGTGATGGAACAGAATCAAGCCGAAGAAATTGTAATATTTCTTAAAATTTACAATAGATTTCTGGCTGAAAAGAATATTGGGATTGATTAACGCTGAACCTTTTGGTGTTTAATCATTTTCTGAAATCTTGAAAACTTATAGTCGAATAACATATTTTTACCCAAACTAGATTTGTAATTTATAATCATCAATGAGCCAAAAACCATTTTCAGAAAAATTAAAAACACTGAAATGCTGCGTGATTATACCCACTTACAATAATTCCAAAACGCTGCAAAGAGTCATTGAAGAGGTTTTAGTTTATACGGAAAATGTAATAGTTGTAAACGATGGTTCCACAGATTCTACGGCAGAGATATTGTCTCAGTTTCCGCAAATTCCGCAAATACATATTTCAAAAAATAGGGGGAAAGGCAATGCGCTGCGCCAAGGTTTTAAACAAGCCGATAATTGGGGTTTTCATTATGCAATCACTATAGACAGTGATGGGCAGCATTTTCCCGAAGATATTCCAGCGTTTATTGAAGCATTGGAAAAAGATTCAAATAAAGAAATTCTACTCATCGGAGCGAGGAATATGACTCAGTTGGGCGTTCCTAAAAAAAGTGGTTTTGGGAACAAATTCTCCAACTTTTGGTTTTGGGTTGAAACTGGAACGCGCTTGCAGGACACCCAATCAGGCTTTCGACTGTACCCGCTTTTTGCAATGAAAAAGCTGAAATTTTACACTCAAAAATTTGAATTTGAAATTGAAGCCATTGTAAAAGCGGCTTGGCACGGTATTGAAGTGAAAAACATACCGATAAAAATTCATTACGAAACAGAAGATAGGGTTTCGCATTTTCGTCCGTTTAAGGATTTCACGCGTATCAGCATTTTAAATACTTGGTTAGTAATCCTAACATTTCTTTATATAAAACCTCGAGATATTTTCAGAAAATTGAAAAAAAAAGGTCTCAAGCGTTTTATTATGGAAGACTTTTTGGGAAGTGACGACTCCGCTGAAAAAAAGGCATTTTCCATTGCACTTGGCGTTTTTATTGGTCTTTCACCGCTTTGGGGTTTTCACACAGTTGTGGTACTTTTTTTGGCAATACTTTTTAACTTGAACAAAGTAATTGCCTTTGCATTTAGTAACGTTAGTATTCCGCCTTTCATTCCGCTTATTCTTTTTATCAGCTTAAAATTGGGGAGTTGGTTGTTGGGTGAAAACTTTGTGCTTACCATTAGCGAAATTGAACCAAGTATGGAGTTGGTGAAATATTTAAAATCCTATATTGTTGGCAGTTTTGTTCTTTCAGTTTCAGCGTCTATTTTTTGTGGATTGATGGGTTATGTGTTTTTGACGTTTTTTGAAAGGAAAAAGATTTTGGACAATGGGTAAATGGTTTTTTAAAAGGTATCAATTTCTGCTGAAAAATAAAGTGGGCAGCGTATTGCTGCTGCTTTTGGTGCTTTTTGGACTTGCTTTTTTTGTATCCAAAATTCGGTTTGAAGAAGATATTTCGAAACTTATTCCTATTAATGAAGATGCTAAAAATCTTCAAAAAGTACTGAAGACAGTTAATTTTACCGATAAGATTATAGTAAATATCCACCGAAGTGATTATGCTAAAATCCAAGATTTAACCGAATATGCCACGGAGTTTTTGGATAGTTTAAATACCCAAACTGGAGATTACATTAAAAACATTCGCGGAAAAGTAAATGATGACGATTTTCAGCGCACGATGAATTTTGTGTATGAAAATCTACCGCTTTTTCTAGAAAAGGAAGATTATAAAATTATTGCAGAAAAACTTCAAAAAGACAGTGTTTCCACCATAACCGAAGCTAATTTCAGAACACTTATTTCACCTTCGGGCATTGTTTCAAAAGATTTTATTTTGAAAGACCCGCTGGGACTTTCCTTTATTGCATTAAAGAAATTGCGAGAACTTGGCGTAACCGATGATTTTATATTGAAAGACGGTTTCCTAATTAGTAAAGATGAGAAGAACATTCTTCTTTTTATAACCCCAAAATTTGGAAGCAGCGAAACCGCTGAAAACACCCACTTTGCTGAAAAACTTTATACGCTTCAAAATTCGTTAAATAAAAAATATTCTGGAACGGTGAGCAGCGAGTATTTTGGCGCGGCACTTATAGCCGTTGCCAATGCGGCCCAAATTAAAAGCGACATTCAATTAACAGTAGGCGTCGCAATGACACTGCTAATTTTGGTGTTTATTTTTTACTATAGAAAAATTTACGTTCCCGTTATTCTCTTTATCCCAACCATTTTTGGAGGCTTGCTAGCGGTAACTTTATTATATTTTCTGCGACAGGAAATTTCTGCGATATCACTCGGGATTGGTTCGGTTTTACTGGGCGTAACATTAGATTACTCATTGCATATTTTAACCCACATTCGCAATAATGAAACGCTGGAAAGTCTGTATAAAGATGTAGCCGAACCCATTTTAATGAGTAGCTTAACTACTGCTTTAGCGTTTTTATGTCTCTTGTTTTTAGATTCGCAAGCATTGCAAGATTTAGGCATTTTTGCCGCCGTTAGTGTCTTGGGAGCTTCGGTTTTTGCGCTATTTTTTATACCATTGGTTTACAAAAATCCACTTTCTCGGAAACAGCAAATCAACGTTTTAGACAGAGTTGCAGAATATCCTTTTCACAAGAATAAATGGTTGCTTATAGGTCTAGCAGCTGTATTGGTTGTGAGTGTTTTCAGCTTTCAACGTGTGAAATTCGATAAAGATATTTCAAAATTAAATTATGAACCCGAAGAAATAAAAGCTGCAATGCAGCATTTGGATGAACTCACTGATATTTCTTCAAAATCGATTTATCTCGCAACCTACGGCAAGTCTGTAGAAGGCACTTTACAACTGAATGATTCCATTCACGAAAAACTGGAATTGTTGAAGAGCGAAGGAAGGATTAAAAGTTTTAGTTCTATTGGTGCATTGGTGCATTCGCAGCGGGATCAACGTGAAAAAATTGCTGAGTGGAAGCAATTTTGGGGCGAAACCCGAAAAGAGAGTACGCAAATTAACTTAATAGAAAGTGGTGTTAAACGCGGTTTTAAACCTACAACTTTCACACAGTTTTACACTTTTTTAGAGAAAGACTTTGAAACTCTAAAACCAGAAGATTATCAGCAAATTCCTTCAGTTCTTTTGGAGGATTATATAACCACGAAGGCTGATTTTACCACAATTACTACAGTAATAAAACTAGAAGATGAGAACACTTCGGAAATAAAAAGTGTTTTCAAAAACATTGCAAACACACTCGTAATAGACCGCCAGGAAATGAACGAGACTTTTTTAGGCAATTTAAAAAATGACTTCAATAGTTTAATTGGGTATTGTTTGATTGCCGTGCTACTGATACTTCTTCTATTCTTTAGAAGTTTGTCGCTTACTCTAGTTACTGCTGCTCCCATTTTTCTAACTTGGTTTTTGACCTTGGGAATAATGGGTCTTTTTCACATTCAATTCAACATTTTTAATATTATTATTTCCACTTTTATCTTTGGACTTGGCATCGATTATAGCATTTTTATGACCAAAGGTTTGCTGAAAGAATTGGCCACTGGCGAAAAAGTAATGGCAACACACAAAACCTCCATAATGCTTTCTGTGTTGACCACAATTTTGGGGGTTGGCGTATTAATTTTTGCGAAACATCCTGCTTTATATTCTATTTCTATCGTTTCGATTATTGGGATTTTTTCAGCAATGATAACTGCATTTACGGTGCAGCCATTGCTTTTTAAACTATTTATTGGCAGTCGCACAAAGCGTCCCATTAGCCCGAGAATGTTTATTCATTCTGTACTTTCATTTGGCTATTTCGGACTTGGTGGTATTTTGCTTTCAATTTACAGCGTAACCTTACTGCCGCTATTGCCTATCAACAAAAAAAACAAAATGAGTTGGTTACATAAAGTGATTTCAAAATATATGAAATCCGTTCTTTACACCAACCCATTTGTAGTGAAAAAGGTAATAAATGAAACTGCTGAAGATTTCTCAAAACCGGCTGTAATTATCGCAAATCACACCTCTTTTCTCGATATTTTGGCGGTTGGAATGTTGCATCCTAAAATTTGTTTTTTGGTGAATGATTGGGTTTATAATTCGCCAGTTTTTGGGAAAGTTGTGCAGCGAGCAGATTTTTATCCGGTTTCTAGCGGTATCGAAAACAGTTTGGAACCACTTCAGAAAAAAATAGATCAAGGGTATTCATTGATGATTTTTCCCGAAGGTTCCCGCAGCCCAACCAATAAAATTAAGCGTTTTCACAAAGGAGCGTTTTATTTGGCGAATGAATTTAATTTAGATATTCTGCCAGTTTTAATACACGGAAATAGCGAAGTTAACCCCAAGGGAAGTTTTATAATAAAAGACGGAAGTATTACGGTAGAAATTTTAGCGCGAATTAAGGCCGAGGACAATACTTTGGGAGAAAACCATAGTCAGCAAGCAAAAAAAGTTGGCGCATTTTTCAAAAGTGAATTTTTAAAACTTCGTGAAAAGATGGAAGGTCCTACGTATTTTCATAAAATTGTTTTGGAAGAATTTCGCTATAAAGGCGATACACTTTTTAAGAATGTAAAAAGGGATTTAAGTGAAAGTGCGGAAACGTATTTTGAAATTATCCGCCAAGTTGAAAAAAGGGGAAACATTTTACATATCTCGGAAGATTTTGGGCAGTTAGATTTTCTTTTGGCCCTAGATGGACCCGATCGAAAAATTTTCAGTTTAATTGAAAGTTCTGAAATTAGATCGACACTTCAAAATAGTTATATCTCCCAAAAATTCGGGAGACTTAACTTTATAGATTCGGTGGAAGATTCATTGCCTTCAAACGTAAAAACTTTAATACTAAGTTCGGCGGAAATCTCATCAAAGGTGATTGAACAAATCCCCAATCTTCCAATAGATACGATAGTTTTACTGAAAAATGCTCTAGCAAACAACACAGAAGTTATGGATACTTTAGGATTTCAAATGGTGTATCGGGCTGCTAATATTAGTATCTTTAAACCATCCGGAAACAAGGCAGAATGAATGAAAAATTTGATGTAGTAATTATTGGAAGTGGCCTTGGCGGGCTGGTTTCTGGAATTATTCTTGCCAAAGAAGGCTACAGTGTTTGCGTACTCGAAAAAAACCAGCAGTTTGGCGGCAATCTACAAACATTTGTTCGCGACAAAACTATTTTTGATACAGGAGTGCACTACATTGGCGGACTTTCCGAAGGTCAAAATCTGTATAGCTATTTCAAGTATTTAGATATTCTAGACGACATTACGCTAAAAAAGATGGACGAAGATGGATTCGACGTTATCACTTTTGACAATGATCCGAAAGAATACAGGCACGCTCAGGGTTACGAAAACTTCAAAAAAATCTTACTTGCCGATTTCCCCGAAGAAAAAAAAGCGATAGCAGCGTATTGTAAAAAAATGCAGGAAATATGCAACTGTTTTCCGCTTTACAAGCTAAAACTTGGAAAACCGTATTATGAAAACACCTCCTTATTTGAGTTGAAAGCGAAGGATTTTATAGAATCTCTTACTAAAAACGAAAAGCTGCGAGCGGTTTTAGGCGGAAGCAATTTGCTGTATGCTGGAGAAAGTGAGCGCACCCCTTTTTATATGCACGCGCTTTCGGTGAATTCGTACATTGAAAGCTCCTACCGTTGTATTAACGGAGGAAGCCAAATAACCAAAGCGCTTTTGGATAGATTGCGCGAAAATGGTGGCAAAGCTTTTAAAAGGCACGAAGTAACTAAATTCAACACGGAAAATGGAGTGGTTACTTCGGTGGAGACAGCGAATGGAAAAACTATAGAGGGTGATAAATTTATTTCGAATATCGATCCAAAAATAACGCTGCAATTAATTGGACAACAAAATTTTAGAAAATCCTTCACAAGAAGGATCGAAAATATTGAAAGCACAATCGCGGCTTTTAGTCTTTATTTGGTAATGAAACCAGATTGTTTTAAATACATAAATCACAATTACTACCACTTTAAAGATTATCGTAACACTTGGAATGCCTACGATTATACACAAGAAAGCTGGCCTGAAAATTATATGGTTTCCATGGGAATCAAAAAGGATACAGAGGAATTTGGCGATAATATGACGGTGATGACCTATATGCGTTTTAGCGAAATGGAACCTTGGTTAGACACCTTTAATACGGCCGCCCAAAAAAATGATAGAGGACAGACGTACGAAGAATTTAAAGCCTACAAATCTGAGATAATCATTAAAGAACTCGAGAAAAAATTTCCTAATCTTCGTGATTGCATTGAGTCTATTTACGCGTCAACCCCTTTGTCTTATCGGGATTATATTGGCAGTAATAATGGTTCTATGTATGGTTATGTAAAGGATGCAAACAATCCTTTAAAGTCTTTTATTTCGCCCCGTACGAAAGTGAAAAACCTATTCTTTACTGGGCAAAGTTTAAATATGCACGGTATTTTGGGCGTTACCATTAGTGGTGTGGTTACTTGTTCAGAAATATTGGGAGGCGAATATTTGCTGAATAAAATACTGGAAGCCACTAAAAAAGAAGAAATTACTTAAACGCGTTGTGATATGGGGATAATCAGAACAACACCAATTCAAAGAATTCGAAATATTTCTAAAGAGGATTTCATTGAAAATTATTACAAACCCCAAAAGCCAGTTTTAATTGAAGGCTTGACCGAAGACTGGGAGGCTTTTCAAAAATGGAATTTAGATTATATTCAGCAGCATGCCGGCGATCAGATTGTTCCACTTTACAACAACGAACCAACCAAAGGAAAGCAAAATTCTGCCGAACCCGCCACCGAAATGAAAATGTCAGATTACATTGAATTAATTAAAACCAAACCAACCAATCTGCGTATTTTCTTCTACGATTTAAAGATGAAATTGCCAGAACTTTTAAAGGATTTTGAATATCCCGATATCGGTTTAAAATTCTTCAAACGGCTGCCCGTGCTTTTCTTTGGCGGCGAAGGTTCCAAAGTTTTACCACACTACGATATGGATTTGGCAGATTTGGTGCATTTTCATTTTCACGGCACTAAAAGCGTGATGCTTTTTTCCCCCGAACAAACTAAATATTTGTACAAAATACCTTTCGCGGTGCACAATTTAGAAAGCATAGATTTAGACAATCCAGATTTTGAGAAATATCCGGCTTTAGAATATTTGGAAGGCGTTCACACAACAATGAAACACGGCGATGCGCTTTATATGCCAAGCGGCTACTGGCATTTTATAAAATATTTGAACGGTGGTTTTTCAATGACGCTTCGTGCGTTTCCAAGACACCCAAAAAGGATTGTAAATATGCTTTACAATGTGTTTTTTATGCGGCATTTTGAAAATGTAATGAGGAAATCTCTTGGCCAAAAATGGCTGGATTACAAGGAAAACAAGGCTTTTACACAAACAAATAATAGGGCTGCAAAACTGAAAAAAACAAGATAGTTAAGATGAAATTTTCAGAAAGAGTTTTAACACTTACGCTATTAATAGTCTTTCTGAATTCATGCGGGGTTTCAAAATCTATTCACAATCGCCCAGATGTAAGTGGCTACGATGATTCGATTCCTGAAAAAGTAAAAATAAACGACTCCACTTTTATAGCGGGCAATAATTCACTTCTGAAAAACAAACAAGGCCAATGGGAACTTTATGTGGAAGGAAACCCGTTGCAAATTGGTAAAATAACTGGAAGTTTAACCCAAGATTTAATGCAAAAGCAGGAAGCTATTTTTTTCAATAAAGTGGAAGATTTGGTGCCTTCTAAAGCGCAACAATATTTACTTCGGAAATTTCTAGCTTGGTACAATCGTAAAATGTATTTGCACATTCCCGAGGAGTACAAAGCTGAAATTTATGGGCTTTCGCAATATTCTTCTTCGAGTTTTAGTGAAATTGCCGAGCCTTATTTGCGGTTGCTCTACCTACACGGAGCACACGATATTGGCCACGCCATGAAAGATTTGATGCTCGTGGGCTGTTCTTCTTTTGCAGTTTGGTATGATAAAACTGAGGATGGCGAATTACTTATTGGAAGAAATTTTGACTTTTACGCCGGCGATGAATTTGCGAAGGAAAAAATAATTGCCTTCGTAAATCCTTCCGAAGGGCATAAATTTATGTCTGTTACTTGGGGTGGAATGGTTGGGGTAGTGTCGGGGATGAACGACCAAGGGTTAACGGTCACCATAAATGCTGGAAAATCTAAAATTCCAAAAGCGGCGAAAACACCTATTTCTATTGTAACGCGCGAAATTCTGCAATATGCTTCAACCATTGAAGAAGCTATAGCAATTGCTAAAAAACGTGAAGTTTTTGTTTCCGAAGCTATTTTTATAGGAAGCGCAAAAGATAAAAAAGCCGCGATTATTGAAGTCTCGCCTGATAATTTTGGGGTTTATGAAGTTGAGAATACAGACAAACTAATTTGTAGTAATCACTTTCAAAGTGAAGCTTACAAAAACGATAACCGAAATACCGAATGGATTGCAGAAAGCCACTCCATGTATCGTTTTGAACGGATGGAAGAATTAATATCAGAAGATGAAAAGCTGAATGTGGATGGCGCCGTTGCCATACTTCGAAACAAGAATGGGTTGGACGATAAAGAAATTGGTTTCGGAAATGAAAAAGCGTTGAATCAGCTTTTAGCACATCACGGCATTGTTTTTAAACCAGAAAGCAAAGAGGTTTGGGTTTCTTCAAATCCGTATCAATTGGGAGAATTTGTTTCTTATAATTTAGATGAAATATTTAAAAATAGAGAAGGAAATCCGGCTAAAACCTCTCTTTCTAATTCAGTTAAAAATATACCTGAAGATCCTTTTGTGTATTCAAAGACGTATAAAGATTACGAAGAATACCGAATTTTGGAGCGGGAAGTGGAAACGGCAATTGCGGAAGATGAAATTATTTTGCCCGAAACCCTTTCAGCATTACAGCAAAAAAATCCCGAGTACTGGAAAGCCTATTATTTAACTGGAAAGTATTACTTTGAAAAAAATTACGATGCCGCCGCAAAACAGGCTTTTGAAACGGCACTGACCAAAGAGATTACAACAGTTCCGGATAGAACGGAAATTGAGAAATATCTCCAAAAACTTAAAAAATAATACTGCGTTCTTAGCACTTCTGTGTTGGAAAATTTACCGCAAAGTCGCAAATGCCGCAAAGAAATTTTCAAAATGATTCCAGAAATAGAAAAAGCATCCAAAGAAGAAATTAAAATTCTTCAAGAGAAAAAACTAAAGGAAACGCTTCAATATTTGAGTGAAAATTCTCCATTCTATGAACGGTTCTTTAAAGAAAATAAAATTGAGATAGCTGCAATTCAAACTTTGGAAGATCTTCAAAAAATTCCAGTAACTACAAAAGATCATCTTCAGCAATTTAACGATGATTTTATTTGTGTTCCAAAATCTGAAATCGTTGATTATGTAACTACTTCGGGCACTTTGGGCGATCCCGTTACTTTTGCTTTAACAGATAATGATTTGGAACGATTGGCTTATAATGAAGCTATTTCTTTCGCTTGCAGCGGTGTTGTAAAAGAAGATATTTTACAATTAATGACCACAATGGACCGCCGTTTTATGGCAGGCTTAGCCTATTTTTTGGGCGCACGAAAATTGGGATCAGGTATTATTCGTGTGGGTTCGGGAATACCAGAGTTGCAGTGGGATACTATTAAGAAATTTAAACCCACCTATTTAATTACTGTTCCTTCTTTCCTTTTAAAATTAATTGAATACGCGCAACAACACAAAATAGACTTAAAAAATACGGGTGTGAAAGCGGCAATCTGTATTGGTGAACCCATAAGAGAGCAAGATTTTTCATTGAATATTTTAGCCGAAAAAATAAAAAAGGACTGGGATATTGAACTGTTTTCAACTTACGCTTCCACTGAAATGAGTACCGCTTTCAACGAATGTGAAATGCATAATGGCGGTCATCAACACCCCGAACTCTTAATTGCAGAAATTCTTGACGATGCTAATTTGACAGTCGCAAATGGTGAAATTGGAGAGTTAACAATCACCACTTTAGGTGTTGAAGCTATGCCACTCCTTCGTTTTAAAACTGGCGACATGGTTCAAGCTTTTACTGAATCGTGCAAATGTGGAAGAAACACTTTACGTCTCGGGCCTGTTGTAGGCCGCAAAAAGCAGATGATAAAATATAAAGGAACCACGCTATATCCGCCTGCGATGTATAATATTTTAAACGATTTTAAAGAAGTAGAGAGTTACGTTATAGAAATTTTTCACAATGAATTAGGGACAGACGAAATTTTAATTAAAATTGCTTCAGAAAATAACTCAGAGGAATTATTACTGAAAATAAAAGATCATTTTAGAGCGAAACTTCGGGTAGCTCCAAAAGTTGAATTTGCTAATCATGAAGTAATCGGGGCGCTTCGTTTTCCGCCCTTAAGCCGTAAGCCTGTAGATTTGGTAGATAGGAGAAAATAATTTATTCTTCAATAGGCACACTTTCCTGCATCAATTTCCAAGTGAATTTTTTCTCACTTTTTCTATCCATATTAAATACAGAATAATAGCGCAACAATTGTGTGCTGTCTTTTGGGTTGTTGATTATGGGAATTAACGTATCTATCATATTACTTTTATGAATTGCAAAGCGGTTTACAGGTTGTTTCCAAGCAGAATCATTCCAAACAAATAAATAGTACTCATTAAAATTTGTGTCTTTTAGCTTCGCGTTAACCAATAAAACATCATTCTTAAAATTCTTTAGCTTTAAGATTTTTAGATCAGCGCCAAAGCTTTCAGGAATTAAAATTTCGGGTAAGCGATTTTTTTGAAAACCAATACGCGTGGTTTGTTTCTCAACATCAATTTTCTGAATAATAGCGAAGATGGAGTCTTTATTCCCGAAAAAATCTGCCATTAGTGCACCTTCGGGAAGTTCGGGTTTTTCGACTAAAATGGCAGGAGATTCTTCGATTACCAGATTTTTTACTGGCATTTTTTTATTGCTGTACTGGTTACAACTAAGAAATAGAAATGGAATTGCTAGCAGTAAATACCTCATTAAATTTTAAAGGTAATTACTGGCATATTAGCGTGGTTTACCATGTCTTCGCTAATGCTTCCATTAAAAAAGTGGGAAATACCTTTGCGACCGTGTGTGCCCATACCTATAAGTTGTGCTTTTATATGATTGGCGAAATTAAGAATGCCTTTTTCTACCGAGGTGTCATTGTAAATATTTAATGTGTAGTTTTCAACGCCCATTCCGCGTACAAAATTCTCCATTATTTTTTGTGCGTCTGAAGAAGTATTAAAATTAGCTGGCGTATTTACAAAGAGTAAATGCATTTTTGCACCCACCATTTTTGCGAATTTTTGCGCTTTATCTAATGCGCCACGTCCTTCTTCAGAGAAATCGGTTGCGAAAATAAAATCTTTTACTTCAAATTCTGGATGATTATTTTTTATAACTAATACAGGGGTTTTGGAAGTTCGCACAACTTTTTCGGTATTACTTCCCACAAACATTTCTTTAAATCCGCTTGCGCCGGTAGAGCCCATTACAACTAAATCTATATGGTTTTTGGAGCACGCTTCTTCAATATCTTCATAGATTTCGCTGTGACCAATAGTTTCGTTTATATTTATACCGTCCAAATATGGTTTTTCCCTAAGTTCGCCAAAGCGTTTTTCGGCAAGTTTAATAAAGAAAAACGACTCTGGAAGACTGCCCGAATCGCTTGTTGTAGCGAGGTGAAGTGGCATTTCCATGGAATGGAGAACAAAAATTTCGCTTTTGTGTTTTTGGGCTAGTTTAATAGCAACTTTTAAAGCGTTTTCGGCTTGTTCGGAGAAATCTGTTGGTACGAGGATACGTTTCATAAATTGGTTGGTTGTTTTCGTGTTTATTAGAAGCCTTAAATTACAAAAATAAATCGTTTGCGCTTGGTTTTTATAATATTAAAAATTATAGTATATTTGCACCGAATTTGATACGAAACTATCTGAGGGGACTAAAGTCCCCTCTTTTTATAGCTTAAAATGATGCGGGAAAATGTAGCACAACTGCTGAAAAGTGCACTGGAAGAAAACAAATCATTGTTTTTGATCGACCTAAATATTTCTGAAGACAACAAAATACGGGTCATTCTGGACGGCGATAAAGGCGTTACAGTTGAAGACTGTATGGCTGTTAGTCGCAAAATAGAACATAATTTAGATCGTGAAGAATATGATTTTTCTTTAGAAGTTATGTCGTCTGGTGTTTCAGAACCATTGACAATGCCAAGGCAGTACACAAAAAATTTAGGCAGAAACTTAAAGATAAGAACCAAAAATGACGAAATAATTGAAGGTGAATTAACCGCCGCGAACGAGGAGAGTTGCACTCTAAAATGGACTGCACGCGAACCGAAGCCCGTGGGTAAAGGAAAAGTAACCGTTCAGAAAGAGGCAGTATTGCCTTATAAAGATATTATGGAAGCAAAAGTGATGATAACATTTTAATTGAATTGATATGGAAAACTTAGCACTAATCGATTCTTTCTCGGAATTTAAAGACGACAAACAAATAGATAGAGTAACGCTTATGGCGATACTTGAAGACGTTTTCAGAAATGCGCTAAAGAAAAAATACGGAAGCGATGATAACTTTGATATTATCGTAAACCCAGACAAGGGCGATCTTGAAATCTGGAGAAACCGTGTAGTAGTGGCTGATGGAGAAGTGGAAGATCCTAACGAGGAAATTTCTCTTAGTGAAGCACAAAAAATTGAGCCAGATTTTGAAATTGGTGAAGATGTTTCAGAAGAAGTAAAACTTATAGATCTTGGCCGCCGTTCTATTTTAGCATTGCGCCAAAACCTTATTTCGAAAATTCACGAACACGATAACACAATTGTTTACAAGCAATTTAAGGATCTTGAAGGTGAAATTTATACTGCCGAGGTGCATCACATTCGTCATCGTGCAGTTATATTGCTAGATGATGAAGGCAACGAAATTATACTTCCAAAGGAAAAACAAATTCCTTCTGATTTTTTCAGAAAAGGAGATAACGTACGTGGAATTATTGAAAGCGTAGATTTAAAAGGGAACAAACCCACGATTATTATGTCGAGGGCAGCTCCAATTTTTCTTGAAAAATTATTTGAGCAGGAAATTCCTGAAGTTTTTGACGGTTTAATTACAGTTAAGAAAGTGGTTCGTATTCCTGGTGAAAAAGCAAAAGTTGCTGTAGATTCTTACGATGATCGTATTGATCCTGTAGGAGCTTGTGTTGGGATGAAAGGATCTAGAATTCACGGCATTGTTCGTGAATTGGGTAACGAAAATATAGATGTAATTAATTACACTAGCAACCTTACCTTATATATAACGAGAGCACTTAGCCCTGCAAAAGTTACTTCGGTAAAAATTGATGAGGTTAAAAAACGTGCTGAAGTTATTCTTCGTCCAGAAGAAGTAAGTAAAGCAATTGGCCGTGGCGGACACAATATTCGTCTTGCCGGACAATTAACAGGTTATGAAATTGATGTGCTTCGTGAAGGCGCAGAAGAAGATGTTGAATTATCAGAATTCTCTGACGAAATAGAAGGTTGGATTATTGAAGAATTCAGTAAAATAGGATTGGATACGGCTAAAAGCGTATTAGAACACGACATCAACGATTTGGTAAAACGTACCGATCTTGAAGAAGAGACAATCCGCGACGTTATAAATATATTAAAAGAAGAATTTGAAGAGTAGTTGAAACTTTAATTACTTTTATACAAATTTTTTAAAAAGAACATAGGAAAAAGCATTTATGGCTGAAGAAAAATCGATAAGGCTAAACAAAGTATTGCGCGAATTTAATATCTCGTTGGATCGTGCCGTGGAATTTTTAAAAGATCACGGTCACGAAGTTGACGCGCGTCCTACTACGAAAATTTCTAACGAAGAATACAAAGTTCTTTTTGAAGAGTTTGAGACCGACAAGAGTAAGAAGATGGAGTCCAAAGAGGTCGGTGAGGAAAAGCGTAAAGAGAAAGAAGAATTTCGTCTTGAGCGTGAGCGCGAACTTGAAGAAAAGCAGAAGAAGGAAGAAGCTACTCGCGTTATACGAGCTGGAGCAAAACTGGACGGCCCTAAGCAGGTTGGAAGAATCGATTTGGCTACAGGCAAACCCAAAAAGGAAGAGCCGAAAGTTGAAGAGAAACCAGTGGAGCCTAAAGAAGCTAAAAAGGAGGAAGTGAAAGTTGAAAAAACTGAAGCTGTTGCACCTCCCGTAGTAGAAGAAAAGGCAAAAGAGGAAGTAGCTAAGGTAGAAAAAGTAGAAAAAGCTAAGGAAGAAGAACCTAAGGAAGAAAAGCCTAAAGTTGAAGAAAAGCCTAAAGTTGAAGAGAAGCCAAAAGCCGAAGAGAAGCCTAAAGTAGAAGAAGCTCCTAAAGTTGAAGCGCCTGCTAAAGAAAAAGAGAAAGAAACAGTTAAAGAAGCTCCGGCTGTCCAAAAGGAAGAGCCGAAGAAAGAAGAAACAACGGAAGCCCCAAAAGTTTCAGATACAGTTACTACACAGTATCGAAAACTTGAAGGCCCCAACTTTACTGGTCAAAAAATCGATCTTACCCAGTTTAAAAAACCGGAGAAGAAAAAAGATGTTAAGGCCGACGATAAGAAAAACATTAAAGGCAAAAGACGCCGCATAAGTAAAGAAGCTCCAAAACCTGGAAGTTCAAACACCCGAGATAATCGCGGACCAGGATCTAATGCGGGAGCGGCAAATAGAAAAGGAAGAAGTAACACACCAAAAGAAGAGCCAAGCGAAGAAGACGTGCAAAAACAAGTACGTGAAACCTTGGAAAAACTTCAAGGTAAATCTTCCAAAGGAAAAGGTGCTAAATACCGTCGAGAAAAACGAGATACGCACCGTCAAAAATCTGATGAACTTGCACAACAGGAAGCCGATAACAAACTTATTAAAGTTACGGAATTCGTTACTGCAAGCGAAATGGCAACGATGATGGATGTTCCGGTTACTAAAATTATCTCAGCTTGTATGAGTTTAGGTATGATGGTAACGATGAACCAACGTCTAGATGCTGAAACATTAACTATCGTTGCTGATGAATTTGGTTATGAAGTTGAATTCGTAACGGCCGATATTGGCGAATCTATCATTCACGAAGTAGATGCTCCAGAAGATCTTCAGCCACGTGCGCCAATCGTTACCGTAATGGGTCACGTTGATCACGGTAAAACTTCACTTTTAGATTATATACGTAAAGAGAATGTAATTGCCGGTGAGTCTGGTGGAATTACCCAGCATATTGGTGCCTACGGTGTTGAACTAGATGGTGGTCAAAAAATGGCATTCCTAGATACTCCTGGTCACGAAGCGTTTACCGCAATGCGTGCCCGTGGAGCTCAAGTTACCGATCTTGCAATTATTGTAGTTGCGGCAGACGACGATATTATGCCACAAACTAAGGAAGCAATTAGCCACGCGCAAGCAGCTGGTGTTCCAATAGTTTTTGCTATAAACAAAATAGATAAGCCCAACGCAAATCCTGAAAAAATTAAAGAAGGACTTGCCCAGATGAATTTACTAGTTGAAGATTGGGGTGGAAAAATTCAATCGCACGACATTTCGGCAAAAACTGGAGATGGTGTAAAAGAATTACTTGAAAAAGTATTACTTGAAGCTGAATTACTTGAATTAACTGCAAATCCAAACCGCCAAGCAAACGGTACTGTAGTGGAAGCCTTCCTAGACAAAGGTCGTGGATATGTTTCAACAGTATTAGTACAAGGAGGAACGCTAAAAGTTGGTGATTATGTATTAGCAGGTCAACACAGCGGAAAAGTGAGAGCAATGCAGGATGAACGCGGTAATAACGTGAAAGTGGCTGGTCCATCAACTCCTGTATCTGTACTAGGATTAGACGGAGCACCACAGGCTGGAGACAAATTTAATGTGTTTGCAGATGAACGTGAAGCCAAAGCAATTGCTACAAGACGTACACAATTACAACGTGAGCAGTCTGTAAGAACACAACGTCATATTACGCTTGACGAAATTGGACGACGTATTGCACTTGGTGAATTTAAGGAGCTTAATATTATTCTTAAAGGTGATGTGGATGGTTCTGTGGAAGCATTAACAGATTCATTCCAAAAACTTTCTACCGAAGAAATTCAGGTTAATATAATTCATAAAGCTGTTGGTCCAATTACCGAAAGTGATGTGTTGTTAGCTTCAGCTTCCGATGCAATTATTATCGGCTTTAACGTTCGCCCAATGGGTAACGCGCGCCAAATTGCAGATAAGGAAGAAATAGATATCCGTACATATTCAATTATCTACGATGCTATAAACGATCTTAAAGATGCAATGGAAGGTATGCTTTCTCCTGAAATGAAGGAGGAAATTAGCGGAACTGCTGAGATCAGAGAAACATTCAAAATTTCGAAAGTAGGAACAATCGCTGGATGTATGGTTCTTACCGGAAAAATATTCCGAAACTCTAATATCCGTTTAATTCGTGAAGGTGTGGTTGTTTACACTGGCGAGCTTTCTTCTTTAAAGCGATTCAAAGATGATGCGAAAGAAGTTGCTAAAGGATATGATTGTGGTATTCAGGTGAAAAATTACAACGACATTTATGAGAACGATATTATTGAAGCGTTCCAAGAAGTTGCAGTGAAGAAGAAGCTGAAATAATTAATCCATAATTTAAATTTTAGAACGACCTGAAAATCATTTTTTCAGGTCGTTTTTCATTTAATTAATTTAGAATTCTTCAGATTGGGTGTAACAATTCAATTTTTTCGTGGTCTATTAAGCAAACCAAACCCAATGTACTTTTCATCAAAAAGCATTTTCTTCTTGGCGCTTCTGTCTTTCAGTAGCGTAATGTTCGCTCAGACCAGTGATAGTATTCCAAGAAAAAAAATAACCATTCTCCGTACAACTGAAGCTCCAAAAATTGATGGTGTTTTAAACGATGCTGCTTGGCAAAATGCACCAATTGCAACCGATTTTGTGGAGCGCCAACCAAACAATGGCAGGAAAATACCAGATAGCTTAAATACAGAGGTTAAAATTATTTATGATGATTTGGGGATTTACTTTGGTGCAACGATGAAGGATCCAGAGCCCGATAAAATTTTAAAGGAACTTACCGAAAGAGACGGAATTGGTAACGACGATTTTTTCTTCGTTCTTTTAAACGGTTACAATGATAGGCAACAAAGTTTACAGTTTATTATAACTGCCGCAGGAGTGCAATACGACGCTAAAATGACAAACGACAATGAGGACAGCTCGTGGAACGGTGTCTGGTACAGTGCAGTACAAATAAATGACGACGGCTGGGTGGCTGAACTTTTTATTCCCTATTCTGAAGTGCGATTTCCAAATAAAAATATACAAGAATGGGGCTTAAATATGGAGCGGGAGGTGCGAAGAACGCGAACACGTTATTCTTGGAGTCCAATAGATAATACCAAAGGCTCCTTTTCAATTTATGACGGGGAGATTTATGGAATTGAAAACGTACAATCACCCACAAGACTTTCATTTCAGCCGTACGTTTCGGTTTATGTAGATGATTATGATGACACGACTAAAACCGCAATTAACGGTGGCATGGACCTTAAATATGGCATCAACGACGCCTTTACTTTAGACATGATTTTGATTCCAGATTTTGGACAATCTAAGTTTGACGCCGAAATATTAAATCTTTCAGCATTTGAGACGCAATACGAAGAAAATAGACCGTTTTTCACAGAGGGAACTGAGCTTTTCACAAAAGGAAATCTTTTCTATTCGCGCAGAGTAGGTGGCTCGCCGTCGCGCTATCCGAATCTTGCAGAGAATGAAGAAATTGAAAACTATGCTGGGTCTGTCGATCTTATAAATGCCTTTAAAATTTCGGGAAGAACAGACGGAAATCTGGGAATAGGTGTTTTTAATGCAATTACTGAAAGAACCTACGCCGACATTAGAAATGCCCAAAATGGTGAAACCAGGAAAGAGGTTGTAGAACCTTTCGCAAACTATAATATTATGGTTTTAGATCAGCGTTTTGGAGATAACTCTTCGGTTTCAATTGTAAATACAAACGTTATTCGCGAAGGCAATTTTAGAGATGCAAATGCAACAGGGCTTTATTTAGATTTGACCAATAAAAAGAACACTTTTAATTATTCTGCAAATGTTGAAGGTAGTTGGGTTGAAGAAGATACTACAAAATTTGGGGTGGAAGGTTTTGCGGGAATGGCGAAGATTAGCGGCAAAAACCGTATATCTGCAAATATCAATTTTCGCACACAAGATTACGATATTAATGATATGGGTTATTCTGGCGAAACGAATTTCATTAATTACTACGGCTATTACGGTTATAGATATCTTCAGCCAAAGGGATTTTTAAATAATCTGAATCTTAATTTCAACTTAAATTATACACGCAGACTGGAGACAGATCTTTATAACAATTTCACCTTCAACTTCAATTCTAGTTTTACAACTAAAAAGTTTTTTGCTTTTGGTGGTGGGTTTGAAATGACTCCTTTTGGTAGTAACGATATTTATGAGCCGCGTGTAAATGGAAGGTTTGTAGAAGTACCGGATTACTATGATTTTTGGGGTTGGTTTTCCACAGATTATCGGAAAAAATTGGCCGTTGATGTAAATATAGACTGGTATAAATACGACGAAGATGGACGTGGTAATTTGAATCTTCGGTTTGCACCGCAGTATCGAGTTTCGGATAAATGGAAAATTTATTTTAGCACAAATGTGGCTCTTTCAGATAAAGAAGAAGGTTTTGTGGGTTTAGCTGCGGATGATATTATTTTCGGAAAACGTGATAGAAACACGGTAGTTAATGCATTGGAGTCACAATACATTTTCAATAATAAAATGGCGCTTAATTTATCTTTTCGCCATTATTATTCCGAAGTGGAATACAGTGAGTTTTTAACTTTACAGAATGATGGGTCGCTTGTAGCAAACACTGTTTTTAACGAAAATAGAGATGCAACTTATAATAATTGGAATGTAGATTTAAGATTTTCGTGGTGGTTTGCACCAGGAAGCCAAGTTTCAATTTTGTATAGAAATGCGATGGAAAGCTATATTCGCGATTCGCAGATTAATCTTTTAAACAATTTCAGCAATTTATTTGATGAGCCACAATTGAATAGTATTTCAATGCGAATTAGTTACTATGTAGATTACAATAGAATGAAAAACTGGTTTGGAAAGCCCAACAAAATTCAGTCTTCTCGAGATATTGATAGAGACGAGAAAATAAATAAAGCTGGAATATAAGCAGTTAAATTACCGAAGAATAAGTTCTATTTTCTTCGTTCCGGTTTCAAAATAAACGCAGCAGAAAAGCTTTGTTGAATTTCCATTAGGGCTCTTTCTGCTTCAATTCGCGAAGAAAAATTTCCTGCCCAAACTTTATAATTAGGTGTTTCGTATTCAATAGAAGCTGGCCAATTTGTGTGGCTTCCGCGATATTTTCTTAGAATTTGATTCGCTTTGTCCAATTCGCCATAATACAACTGTATTGTAAAACCATCAGAAAGTTTATTTTCCTTTTCCAATTCTTTTTTCAAATTCAGCAATTGTGTAATCTTTGAATCTGTATTGACCGTTAACGTAGCACTTTGTGCTAGGCAATTGCCAGAAATAAAAGTGATTAAAATGCTGACAATTAAAATTTTGGAATAGGTTTGTAGATTCATAAGTTTATTTGTTTTGTGCAAAGGTAAAACTTAATAACATTGTGGACAGCCAAATTATTATTTAGAACAGATATAAATTAATAGTTAACACTTTGTTTGCATTTTCAAAATCGACTTTATAATGTACTTTTGTGCCTTTATTTGTGGAGCGGAATGAGTCTAAAGATTCCAGTAATCAGTAACCAATTCTGTTCCAAAACTATCGACAGTAAATTAATCATTTTGTAAAGAAATTAGCACATCAAAGAGTTTCGCCCTAAAACCGAAATGATTTTTTTGCGAATTCCGAATACCAATAAAAAACAATATAATCAACAGATGAAAAAGGTGAATTTTATACATCTACGCTCAAAATTGCCACTTCTTTTGTTAGTGTTTTTACTAACTTTTTCAACTACCATATATTCACAAGATGCACCAGCGGAAGCTGCTGCAGCGAGTACTGGAGGTGATGTTGCTGCAGGGGAGTCTTTATTTAAAGCCAATTGTGCTGCGTGTCATAAACTGGATAAAAAGGCAGTTGGACCAGCTCTTAGAGGTGTTGGCGAAAAGTATGATCGCGATTGGTTGAATAAGTGGATTAAAAACAGTCAAGCGCTTATTGCATCTGGCGACGCCATAGCAGTAAAAATATTTGAAGAAAACAACAAGGCTATAATGACAGCCTTTCCTGCGCTAAGTGATAGCGATATAGACAATTTACTTGCTTATGTTGATCAGCCAAAAGCTGCACCCCCGGAACCTGTTCCAGGTGCTGCAGGTGCCGGTAGTACAACTGGCGGTGTTGGTTCTGTTTCAAATACTTTAGTGATAGGTGCGCTAGCGCTTATTTTCTTGTTATTGGTAATAATGCTTTACTTGGTAACCAATACACTTAAAAGAATTGCTGAGGCTAATGGTGTTGTATATGAAGAAAAAGAAAAGCGCACTCCAATCTGGAAGGCGTTTGTTCAAAACCAATTCTTGGTTTTGGTTTTCTCTATATTCTTGTTGCTTTCTGGGGCTTATTTTGGCTACGGTTATTTAATGCAGGTTGGCGTTGATCAAGGATATGCTCCTGTACAACCAATACACTACTCACATAAAATTCACGCTGGTGATAATCAGATAGACTGTAATTTCTGTCACAGTTCTGCTAGAAAAAGTAAAACTTCAGGAATTCCTTCATTAAATGTTTGTATGAATTGTCATAAAAATATTTCGGAAGTGGCTCCTGAAACAGCTACCGAAGAATATTCAAAAGAATTTTATGACGGCGAGATAGCAAAATTATATAATGCTGTAGGATGGGATGCAGAAAATCAAGAGTACACCGGTAAAACCGAGCCTGTTAAATGGGTGCGTATTCACAACCTTCCAGATTTTGTGTATTTTAACCACTCACAGCACGTTACTGTTGCAGGTGTTGCCTGTCAAACTTGTCACGGAGAAATTCAAGAAATGGAAATTGTAGAGCAGTTTGCGCCGCTTACTATGGGATGGTGTATTAATTGTCACAGAGAGACCAACGTTAATATGGCGAATAATGAATATTACGCCAAAATACACGAAGAGCTTTCTAAGAAATATGGAGTTGAGAAGTTAACAATCGCCGAGATGGGTGGATTGGAATGCGGAAAATGTCATTATTAATAAAATTAAAGGAAAATTACAGATAGCAATATGGCATCAAACAAGAAATACTGGAAAAGTGTTGAGGAGCTGAACGAAGACAGCACAATTGTGAAGGCGCTACAGGACAATGAGTTTGTAACTGAAATACCTACAGACGAGTTTCTTGGCAATAAAGGAGCATTAGAATCTTCTTCAACCACGCGTCGTGATTTCTTAAAATATGTGGGTTTTTCCACAGCAGCGGCTACATTAGCAGCTTGCGAGGGTCCCGTGGTTAAGTCTATTCCTTATGTTGTTCAACCTCACGATATAGTTCCTGGAGTTGCAAACTATTATGCGTCTACCATGGCGGATGGTTTCGATTTTGCCAATATTTTGGTTAAAACTCGAGAAGGACGCCCAATTAAAATTGAAAGAAACGATTTAGCGATTAATGGTGGAAGCGCAAATGCACGTGTGCACGCTTCAGTACTTTCGTTATACGATAAAAATAGATTAACAGGTCCAATGTTGGACGGAGCCGGAGTAACTTGGCCAGAGTTCGATACTGCTGTCGCGCAGAAAATGAACGAAATGTCTGGAAAAGACATGGTGTTGCTTACTCAAACTTTTGCAAGTCCTTCTGCGTCAAAATTAATTTCTGAATTCACAGCTAAATACCCAAATGTACGTCACGTTGTATATGATACAGTGTCTTGTTCGGGAGCTTTGGATGCTTTTCAAAATAAATACGGAAGCCGTGCGCTACCAGACTACGATTTTTCAAAAGCTGAAGTAATTGTTTCAGTGGGTGCTGACTTCTTAGGAGATTGGCAAGGTGGAAGTTATAGTAAAGGGTATGCAAAAGGGCGTATTCCGAAAAACGGTAAAATGTCTCGCCACGTTCAGTTTGAGGCAAACATGTCTTTAACTGGTGCAAAAGCAGACAAGCGTGTGCCAGCTACACCTTCACAACAAGTTGAAATATTAAAAGCATTAACAGGAGGAAGCGCTTCGGGGCTGCCAGAACATATTACGGCTTCCGTTAACAAAGCAAAAGCACAACTTCAAAAAGCTGGAAGCAAAGCTTTATTAATTACAAATTTACCAGACGTTGCTTCACAAACAATGGCGCTTAATTTCAATGCCAATAGTGAGGCGATGGATGCTAAAAAGCCTTTGCTAATTAGACAAGGAAGCAATAGTGAAGTAATGAATGTTGTAAATGGAGTGATATCTGGAAGTATCAAAGGTTTAATTACCATTGGTGTTGATCCGGTTTATTCATTACCAAATACAAAAGAATTTGCTGAAGGCTACAAAAAGCTTGAAATGAGTCTTGCATTTGCTATGAAGCAAGATGCTACAGCTTCAATGGCAAAAATGGTTGCTGCTACTCCACACTATTTGGAGTCTTGGGGCGATGCGCAAATGAAGAAAGGTACTTATAGCCTTACACAGCCAACAATCCGTCCGTTATTCAATACGCGTCAATTTCAGGATAGCATATTACAGTGGACAGGAAACACTCAAAAATATTACGATTACTTAAAGGATACTTGGACTACTTCAGTTTTAGCTGGTGGTTCTTGGAGTCAAGCACTTCACGATGGATTTGTTTCAAGTGAAGCGGAAGTATCAATGGAGAAATTAACTCCTGCTTCTGAAGGTGCTGGTATTATAGAAGAAAGCACTACTAACGGAGCTCTTTCCTTCCTTTCACAAGAAGGCGGATATGACCTTACTTTATATACCTCTACAGGTTTAGGAGATGGTCAACAAGCTAACAACCCTTGGTTACAAGAGTTTCCAGACCCTATTACTAGAGCGTCTTGGGATAACTTTCTTACAGTTTCGGCTGCAGATGCGGAAGCTTTAGACCTTGAAAATACACACGTTTCAAATGGCGCCCTGAACGGGAGTTATGTAAATGTGAAATTGGGCAATGTTGTAGTTGAAAACATACCAGTAATTATTCAGCCCGGACAGGCAAAAGGTTCTGTTGGTTTGGCTTTAGGTTATGGTAAAACTGCTGCAATTCAAGAAGAAATGCAAACAGGTGTAAACGCATACCAGCTTTATCAGAACTTTTCGAATATTCAAAAAGTTTCTATTGAAAAGGCTAGTGGAATGCACGAGTTTGCTTGTGTGCAATTGCAAAGCACAATGGCTGGGCGTAGTGAAGATATTATTAAGGAAACTACCCTTGAAATTTTTAATACAAAAGACAAATCAGTTTGGAATACTATTCCAGTAACTGATTACGATCATAGTCCTATATCAGTTCGTGAAGAGAAAGCAGATCTTTGGAGTCCTTTCGATACAAGTATTGGGCATCACTTTAATCTTTCTATAGATCTTAATGCGTGCACTGGTTGTGGCGCTTGCGTTATTGCTTGTCACGCTGAAAATAATGTTCCTGTTGTAGGAAAAGAAGAAGTACGGAAATTTCGTGATATGCACTGGTTGCGTATTGACAGATATTACTCTGCGGGTGAGACTTTCAAGGATGAAATTGAAATGCTAGAAAATCTTCCTGCTTTTGATAGTTATAAAGTAGTTGAAGTTCCGGCACAGGAAAATCCTCAGGTTGCTTTCCAGCCTGTAATGTGTCAACACT
Organism: Aequorivita sp. IT1282; assembly: GCF_058068205.1. Lineage (NCBI taxonomy): Bacteria > Pseudomonadati > Bacteroidota > Flavobacteriia > Flavobacteriales > Flavobacteriaceae > Aequorivita > Aequorivita sp. IT1282. The sequence continues at coordinate 631,568 of NZ_JBYRHR010000002.1, forward strand.
GTAACCACGCTCCATGTGAAACTGTTTGTCCAGTTGCGGCAACATCACACGGACGTCAAGGGCAGAATCAAATGGCTTATAACCGTTGTGTGGGTACTCGTTATTGTGCAAATAACTGTCCTTACAAGGTGCGTCGTTTCAACTGGTTCTTGTATAACGAAAACGACGAGTTTGATTATAACATGAACAACGATCTTGGTAGAATGGTGCTTAACCCAGATGTGGTAGTACGTTCTCGTGGGGTTATGGAAAAATGTTCTATGTGTATTCAAATGACGCAAAAATCAATCCTTGATGCTAAGCGCGACGGAAGACCAGTTAAAGATGGTGAATTCCAAACTGCTTGTTCAAAAGCTTGCGATACGGGCGCAATGGTGTTCGGGGATGAAAACGATGAAAATTCTGAAGTGTTAAAGCTGAAAAAAGATGATAGGATGTATCATCTTCTAGAGAATATTGGTACAAAACCAAATGTTTTCTATCACGCTATTGTGAAAAATACATCAGAAGCATAAAAATTAATAAAAAACCAATTATTTAAGAATTATATATGTCGTCACACTACGAAGCACCTATAAGAGAGCCGTTGGTTCTGGGAGAGAAGTCCTATCATGACATCAGTGTAGATGTTGGGGCACCCGTTCTGGGAAAGGCCAATAAATCTTGGTGGATTGTTTTTACCATTGCCCTTATAGCATTTTTATGGGGATTGGGATGCATTATCTACACCGTATCAACCGGTATTGGGGTTTGGGGATTAAACAAGACCATTGGTTGGGCTTGGGATATTACAAACTTTGTATGGTGGGTAGGTATTGGTCACGCCGGAACACTTATTTCTGCGGTATTGCTACTTTTCCGTCAAAAATGGAGAATGGCTGTAAACCGTTCTGCGGAAGCAATGACAATTTTCGCAGTAGTTCAAGCTGGATTATTCCCTATTATCCACATGGGTCGTCCTTGGTTGGCCTATTGGGTACTTCCTATTCCAAACCAGTTTGGATCGCTATGGGTGAACTTTAACTCACCTTTGCTTTGGGATGTATTTGCAATTTCAACATATCTTTCTGTATCACTTGTATTCTGGTGGACAGGATTACTTCCTGATTTTGCAATGATTCGTGACAGAACTAATAGCCCATTTCAGAAAAAAATATACGGCATCCTTAGTTTTGGATGGAGCGGTCGCGTAAAAGACTGGCAACGTTTTGAAGAAGTATCGCTTGTTTTGGCAGGTTTGGCTACACCATTGGTGCTTTCGGTACACACAATTGTATCCTTTGACTTTGCTACGTCTGTAGTTCCAGGATGGCACAGTACTATTTATCCGCCATACTTTGTTGCGGGAGCAATTTTCTCAGGTTTTGCAATGGTGCAAACACTTTTGATTATTATGCGAAAAGTTTCAAATCTTGAAGCTTATATCACAGTTTTACATATTGAATATATGAACAAGGTAATTCTACTTACGGGTGGAATCGTTACCGTTGCTTATATTATTGAATACTTCATTGGATGGTATTCTGGTGTTCCTTATGAAAATTACGTTTACCTTTCTTTTGGTGCCGCAACGGGACCATACTGGTGGGCATTCTGGGCATTAATTACCTGTAACCTTATTGTGCCCCTTACACTATGGGTGAAAAAATTAAGAAGAAATATTGTTTATACCTTTATTGTTGCCCTTATTATTAACATAGGGATGTGGTTTGAGCGTTTTGATATTATCGTTATCGATTTAAGTAAAGACCGTTTAACTTCTTCTTGGGCGATGTTTCAACCAACGTTTGTTGATATCGGAACCTTTATGGGAACGATTGGTTTCTTCTTTGTGCTTTTCTTACTCTATGCACGTACTTTCCCAGTAATTGCACAAGCAGAGGTAAAAACAATTTTGAAATCTTCTGGAGAGTCTTTTAAAAGATTGCGTGCCGTGCACGGTGACGATCATAGTCATGTACAATCAGTAGAGGGGTATCCTGCCGATGCTGGACCATCTGCCAATATTGAAGATAAAGATTTTGATTCTGCTTTCAATGAGCCAGAGAATGATGTTGAAAACAATGAAGTTGATTTTGAAGCTCATAGAGGTAAAATAGATAACTTATTGAGTGCAGTTGGAACATTTGATCCATCGGTTCAAAAACAAGATGATCTTAAAAAGATAAGTGGAGTTGGACCAGTAATGGAACAGAAACTTCATCAACTTGGAATTTTCACCTTTGAGCAGGTAAGTAGAATGACTGACCGCGAATACGATTTATTGGACGAGATAATTAGTGAATTCCCAGGAAGGGCCAAGAGAGATGATTGGGCTGGACAGGCACTAATGCTAAAAAACAAGAACTAATTATGGCTTCTAAAAAGATACACGCTATTTACACTGATGACGACCTATTATTACAGGCCGTTAAGCAGACCCGCGCTGCAAACTATCATATCTCTGAGGTTTTTACACCATTCCCTGTACACGGTTTAGACCACGCAGTAGGATTGGCACCAACCCGTCTTGCGATAGCTTCATTTTTGTACGGTATTACTGGATTGAGTGTTGCTGTTATTATGATGAATTTTATAATGATTCAAGACTGGCCACAGAATATAGGGGGCAAGCCAAGCTTCACGTTTTATCAGAACATGCCAGCGTTTATTCCTATTATGTTTGAGCTTACAGTATTTTTTGCAGCTCACTTAATGGTTATAACGTTTTATATGAGAAGTAAACTTTGGCCATTTAAAAAAGCTGAAAATCCAGATTTACGTACAACAGACGACCATTTTTTAATGGAAGTTGATGCCTATAATCACGATGTTGAAAAGTTAACGAAGTTCTTGTATGATACTGGTGCATCGGAAATTAGTCTAATTGAAAACGAGCAAGACCATTAATATGAAAACATTAATAAACATAGGAATTGCCATTATTGCTTCTGCAACCATGGTTTCTTGTTTTAACGATAAAAAGCCAAATTATCAGTATTTTCCTAATATGTATGAGCCAGTAGGCTATGAAACATACGGAGAATATCAAATTTTTCCAGACCAGCAGGAGGCAATGCATCCACCGGCTAATACGATACCTCGTGGTTATACAGCGTATGATTACGAAAACAGTACCGCTGGATTAGAACTTGCAAAAGCCGAATCACAAAGCCCTTACCCAGTTAACGAAGAGAATATAGCCGTTGGTGCGCAGCTCTACACAGTGTATTGCGCTGTTTGTCACGGAGACAAAGGTGATGGACAAGGAATTTTGGTAACACGCGAAAAGTTTTTAGGTATTCCTAGCTATGCCGATGCAGGACGAAACATTGTACCTGGAGGTATCAACCACGTTCAAGTTTATGGTCTAAATGCAATGGGATCTTATGCTGGCCAAGTAAATGAAAAGGAACGCTGGCAAATTGCAATGCACGTTATGGATCTTAAGGCGGCGCTGAATGGTGAGCCCGGAATTCTTGAAACTGCAAGTGTTGCTACAGATTCAGTAAATGGATCAACAGGAAAAAATATGGAAGCAGTTAATGCATCCGAAGTAGATAAAAAGTAAGGAATTAAAGAGAATAGCTAAAGATATGTACACGCTACCTAGTAAATTAAAACTGTTTTCTATCATTATAATGGTCCTTGGACTTGCAGGAATGACCTATGGTTTTCTTACGACCCCAAAGACTGTAGAAGATGTTAAAAAAATCATGGCCGAACAGGAAGGCCAACACGGTGAAAGTCACGCTGTCGAAGGACATGGCGATGAAAGCACAGCGAATTTTGTAGATACTGCCCGTGGAGTGGAAGGCTATTCAGAAGCAGCTATGGAGCATGCGACTGACTTAAAGCCAGAAGGCCATGGAGCAAGCTCACACGAAGAGCATGTTTTGCACCAAATGCAAACAAGACCTTGGTCGGCAACATTTGTAGCAGCATTCTTCTTTATGATGTTGGCGCTAGGAGTATTAGTTTTTTATGCAATTCAATTTGCATCTCAGGCAGGATGGTCTCCGGTTCTTTATAGAATTATGGAGGGTATTACGTCTTATTTACTTCCGGGTTCTATTATTGTTGTTTTAATAGTAGCATTTGCTGGAACACATTTTTTCCCTTGGCAAAACGCAGAGTTAGTTGCGGAAGACAAAATTCTACAGGGTAAAGCTGGATATCTTAACTTGCCTTTCTTTTTAATTCGTGCCGTAATTTACCTTTTAGGATGGAACCTATATCGTCATTTTTCTAGAAAAAATTCGTTAGCACAAGCAGAGGCTAATAACTATGGACCATATAGAAAGAACTTTAAAATGTCTATATTTTTCCTTTTGTTCTTCTTGTTAACAGAAGCAACAATGTCGTGGGATTGGTTTATGTCTATGACTCCACACTGGTATAGCACACTATTTCCTTGGTATATTTTTGCTAGTATGTTTGTATCGGCAATTACTGTACTTGCTCTTGTAACAATACATTTGAAGAGTCGAGGATTGATTCCTTTTGTAAGTGATAAGCATTTGCACGATTTAGCAAAATATATGTTCGCCTTTAGTATTTTCTGGACTTATTTATGGTTCAGTCAATTTATGCTAATTTGGTACGCTAACATTCCTGAGGAAGTAACCTATTTTATTATAAGAATACAAGAATACAAATTGTTGTTTTTCGGAATGCTTATCCTTAATTTTGTATTCCCTATTCTAGTATTGATGAATAGCGATTATAAAAGAGTGCCTTGGTTTGTTGTTATTGCTGCTGTATTCATATTGATAGGTCATTATATAGATATTTTCTTATTGGTGATGCCTTCAACAGTAGGCCATAACTGGGGTTTTGGAATTCCAGAAATAGCAGCGCTATTATTCTTTGCAGGACTTTTCATTTTCGTTGTTGGAACGGGATTGGGCAAAGTATCCTTAAGACCGAAGAATGATCCGTTTATTAAAGAAAGTGAAAACTACCATTTTTAATCATTTAGTTTAAAGAAGATATAGTAAGATGACCGCATTTCTAGTTGTATTAGTAATTATTCTTTTTGGAATTTCTGTTTGGCAAATGAACAGAATATTTCAATTGGCTCAAGTAAAGCCAACAATTCATTCCGAAATAGCTTCGGATAAGGACAATAACATGAATGGTTATTTAATGATGGGCTTTTTAGCTTTCATCTATATTTTAGCCATACTGACCTTTTGGATTTGGGGCGATACATTATTGCCACAATCGGCATCTGAGCACGGATCCGAAATTGACAATTTAATGTTGATCTCTATGGTTGTCATCTTTTTGGTGGGAATCCTTACACAGTGGTTGCTCCACTGGTTTGCTTTTGTATACAGAGGTAACAAAACAAAAAGAGCAACTTTCTACGCAGATAATGACAAGCTAGAGTTTATTTGGACTATTATTCCTGTAATCGTTCTTGCCGGTCTTATTATCTACGGTCTATTTACTTGGACCGATATTATGAATGTTGACAAAGATGACGATCCACTAATTGTTGAGCTATATGCACAGCAATTTAACTGGAAAGCCCGTTACGGTGGAAATGATAATACGCTAGGAGAAGCAAACGTTCGATTGATAGCCGGAATAAACCAATTAGGTGTAGATCCTGCAGACCCGAACGGACAAGATGATAAAATAGTAACAGAACTTCATTTACCAGTTGGTAGAAAAGTATTGTTCAAAATGCGTTCTCAAGACGTGTTACACTCAGCATATATGCCTCACTTTAGAGCTCAGATGAACTGTGTTCCAGGAATGATAACTCAATTCGCTTTCACTCCTACAATTACTACGGAAGAAATGAGACAGGATGAGTACGTTGTTGAAAAGGTTGCAAGAATCAATAACATCAGAAAAGAAAATAGCGTTAAACTTATCGCCAACGGTGAAGAAGCGCTAGATTCATATGAATTTGATTACATTCTTTTATGTAACAAGATTTGCGGAATAAGTCACTACAACATGCAAATGAAAATTATAGTTGAATCTGAAGAAGACTATAAAGCATGGTTGGCAGAACAGCCTACCTTAGGAGATCAGCTTAGTAAAGAAACTAAATAATATTAGCTTAAATAGATATGTCAGCACACGAACAGGTCCACGCAGTAGAAGATCACCATGACGATCACGGGCATCATCATAAAGAAACATTTGTAACTAAATATATCTTTAGCCAAGATCATAAAATGATTTCTAAACAATATCTTATTACAGGTTTGTTTATGGGAGTTATTGGTATATTAATGTCTTTATTGTTTAGATTACAATTGGCTTGGCCAGACCATAAATTCACCATTTTCGAAATTTTCTTAGGAAAATGGGGAACCGATGGCGTAATGGATCCAAGTGTTTACCTTGCGTTAGTTACCATTCACGGAACCATCATGGTTTTCTTTGTATTAACTGCAGGATTAAGTGGAACTTTTAGTAACCTATTAATTCCCTTGCAAATTGGTGCAAGAGATATGGCCTCTGGATTCTTGAATATGATTTCCTATTGGCTATTCTTCTTATCAAGTTTTGTAATGCTTTGTTCATTGTTTGTTGAAGCGGGACCCGCTTCTGCAGGATGGACAATTTATCCTCCCTTAAGTGCGTTGCCTCAGGCAATTCCAGGTTCTGGAGCAGGAATGTCGCTTTGGTTAATTTCAATAGCTATTTTCATTGCATCGTCTTTATTGGGGTCGCTAAACTATATTGTTACCGTAATTAATTTACGTACAAAAGGTATGTCTATGACGCGCCTTCCGTTAACAATTTGGGCGTTTTTTGTAACTGCAATTATTGGGGTAGTATCTTTCCCAGTTTTATTTTCTGCAGCGCTAATGTTAATTATGGATAGAAGTTTTGGTACTTCTTTCTTCCTTTCAGATATTTATATTGCAGGTGAAGTATTACACCATCAGGGTGGTTCACCGGTATTGTTCGAGCACCTATTTTGGTTCCTTGGGCACCCTGAAGTATATATTGTAATTCTACCAGCGATGGGTATTGTTTCCGAAGTAATGGCAACAAACTCTCGAAAACCAATTTTCGGTTATCGCGCCATGGTTGCATCCATTCTCGCAATTGCGTTCCTTTCAACTATTGTTTGGGGACACCATATGTTTATTTCTGGGATGAATCCTTTCCTTGGGTCTGTATTTACATTTACAACCCTTCTGATTGCAATTCCTTCAGCAGTAAAAGCTTTTAACTGGATAACCACACTTTGGAAGGGAAACTTACAGATGAACACGGCAATGTTGTTCTCTATAGCTTTCGTTTCAACATTTATTACTGGTGGATTAACAGGTATTATTCTTGGTGATAGTGCTTTAGATATTAACGTTCACGATACGTATTTTGTAGTTGCTCACTTCCACTTGGTAATGGGTATATCTGCACTTTATGGCCTACTTGCGGGAGTTTATCACTGGTTCCCAAAAATGTTTGAAGGTAAAATGATGAATAAGAAACTTGGCTATATTCACTTTTGGGTAACCTCAATTGGTGCTTATGGTATTTTCTTCCCTATGCATTTTGTGGGGATGGCAGGTTTACCACGAAGATATTATAGTAATACAGCATTTCCATATTTTGATGATTTGGCAGACATTAACGTAGTGATGACTATTTTCGCAATCATTACTATTTCTGTTCAGGTTGTCTTTTTATACAACTTCTTCCATTCAATTTTCTTCGGAAAAATTGGCCCGAAGAATCCTTGGAGAGCTACAACACTAGAGTGGACAACAGAAATAAAACACATACACGGAAACTGGGATGGTCCAATTCCACACGTATATCGTTGGTCTTACGACTACAGTAAACTGAATAAAGACGAAACGGATTATGTAATTCCTGGACAGGATTTTATACCGCAAAACGTCCCACTTCAAGATAACGAAGACGAGATGGATCATTAAATAATCCTACATACTTCCTTACAAAAGAGCCCTTTCAATATTGATAGGGCTTTTTTGTACGTAAAAATTGCGTACTACTACGTAGTATAACTTTAAATGTTTTGTGTTATCTTTACACTATTGAGTTAATAATATGTAGGAAGTGAGGAATCTACTATTTATTTCAAGAGCCATGCTGAAAAGTATGGCTCTATTTTTTTATAGGGCATCCAAAGGATTGCTATATTTGTGTTATGAACGAAAACCTCGATCCTACTGGAGAAAATCTCTCATCTCAGGAACTGGATATTGAAAAGAAACTGCGCCCCCTTAGCTTCGACGATTTTACTGGGCAGGATCAGGCATTGGAAAACCTTCAAATATTTGTTCAAGCGGCAAACTTGCGGAGTGAAGCATTGGATCACACTCTGTTTCACGGACCTCCAGGATTGGGAAAAACCACCCTTGCTTATATTCTTGCCAACGAACTTGGTGTAAACATTCGTGTTACTTCTGGTCCAGTATTAGACAAACCTGGCGATCTTGCAGGATTACTCACCAATCTCGACGAGCGCGATGTGCTCTTTATTGATGAAATACACAGATTAAGCCCCATTGTGGAAGAATATCTTTACTCTGCAATGGAAGACTACAAAATAGATATTATGATTGAATCTGGACCGAATGCGCGTTCAGTTCAAATAAATCTGAACCCTTTTACGCTTATTGGTGCGACTACCCGTTCAGGCTTGTTAACAGCCCCAATGCGCGCTCGTTTTGGCATCTCTTCTAGATTACAATATTATACTACAGAACTACTTACCACCATATTAGAGCGAAGCGCCGGAATTTTGCACGTTCCTATTACTATGGAAGCCGCTGTGGAAATCGCTGGCCGAAGTCGTGGAACACCTAGAATTGCAAATGCACTTTTGCGAAGAATCCGTGATTTTGCACAGATAAAAGGTAATGGAAAAATTGACATTGAAATCGCAAGATTTGGGTTAGATGCATTGCACGTTGATGCTCATGGTTTAGATGAAATGGACAATAAAATTTTATCTACCATCATCGAAAAATTTAAAGGAGGCCCCGTTGGTATAACAACAATTGCCACGGCAGTTTCCGAAAGCCCTGAAACTATTGAAGAAGTGTACGAGCCATTTTTAATACAACAAGGTTTCATCATGCGAACCCCTCGCGGAAGAGAAGTTACTGATGCCGCATATAAACACCTTGGAAAGGTGAAAAGCCCATCGCAAGGCGGATTATTTTAAAAACTTATTATGGAAGCAAAGAAAATTCCGTCGGTTTCTGCCTTCCGTTTTTTGATTCATTCTACTCAGATACTCAAAAACCCATTGCCATTTCACCATAAAAATTTTGAAACGAAAGGGGATACTTTTCGATTGAAACTTGGTTTTGGCAAATCGGTTATTTTTTCTCGCGATGCTGGTTTTGCGCAATATGCACTTCAGAAAAACCACAAAAACTTTACAAAATCGCCCATCCAAACACGCGATCTCGTTAAATATGTAGGTCGCGGACTTTTAACTTCCGAAGGAGAATTATGGCAAAAACAGCGAAAACTTATTCAACCCGCTTTTCATAAAAAGCAATTGGTTAATTTGTTGGATACCATTCACGGTGCCATAAAAGCGGAACTGATAAAAATTGAAACAGCTGGCGCCAATGATATTTTTCCTGTCTTTAACGACCTCGCATTTCAAACTGTTGTAAAGTCACTTTTCAGTAGCGCCGTTGATCAAAAGGAAATTAACAGACTTCAGCACATTACTGAATCTGCCCAGCAAATGCTGGTGAAGGAATTACGACAACCGTATCTTGGTTGGTGGTTTAAACTGAGCGGAAAAATCGCAAAACATATTTCTGAAACTAATGACGCCCGCAATATTCTTAAAAAACTAGTTAACGAAAGACGCCAATCGGCAAAGCGGGAAGACGATTTGCTCGATATGCTTTTGGATGCTAGATACGAAGACGGCAGCGCAATGGCAGATGAGCAACTGATTGACGAAATACTAATTCTCTTTACGGCGGGTCACGAAACAACATCGAATGCGCTAACATTTACTTGCGAATTGTTAGCTCGCAACCCTGAAATTCAGGAAAAACTTTTTGCTGAAATTACCGAGGCGGAAGAAAAAACAGAAACCTTAATAGATTTTATAAAGCATTGCCCATTTACCAAAAATGTAATTGAAGAATCGTTGCGTCTTTATCCGCCGGCTTATTTTATTGACCGTGTAAATATTGAGGACGATGAATTTGGAGATATGTTTATCCCTAAAAATTCTAGTTTGTTATTTTCAATATTAGAAATTCATACCAATCCTGAAAATTGGGACGAGCCACAAAAATTTAAACCCGAGCGATTTTCAGATGTAAATCCCAATCACTTTTCGGGTCAGTATTTTCCTTTTGGTGCCGGTCCACGGATGTGTATTGGCAATAATTTTGCGATGTACGAAATGATTCTGGCAATTGCCGAAATAGTGAAAACGTACAAGATTTCTGAAAAAAACACGCCAATTGAAATAAAACCGCTCATAACGCTTAAGCCAAAAAATGCTATTTTGGAATTTAATTACAGATAAAACTTGATAGAGAATACTTCAAAATATACGCAGTTAATAAAAACCGAAGCCAAGCGTCTCGGTTTTTTATCCTGTGGAATTAGCAAAGCAGAATTTTTAGAGGAGGAGGCGCCACGTTTGGAAAGCTGGCTTAATAAAAACATGAATGGCGAAATGGGGTATATGGAAAACCATTTCGACAAAAGGCTGGACCCAACAATTTTGGTTCCCGGCTCCAAAAGTGTTATTTCTTTATTGCTGAATTATTTCCCTTCTGAAGCACAAACTTCAGAAACCTATAAAATTTCAAAATACGCATACGGCACCGATTATCATTTTGTAGTAAAAGACAAGTTGAAACAATTGCTGCATTTTATTTCCGAAGAAATAGGCGATGTACAGGGTCGTGCATTTGTAGATTCTGCACCGGTTTTAGACAAAGCTTGGGCGGCAAAAAGCGGTTTGGGATGGATTGGCAAACACAGCAATTTGCTTACAAAACAGCTGGGCTCTTTTTACTTTATTGCCGAATTAATAGTCGATATAAAGTTGGAATATGACACTCCCGTAACCGATCACTGCGGCAGTTGCACCGCTTGCATAGATGCGTGCCCCACAAACGCGATTGTGGGCGATAGAATTGTGGATGGCAGTAAATGCATCTCGTATTACACTATTGAATTGAAAAATGAAATCCCAACTTCACAAAAAGGAAATTTTGAAGATTGGATGTTTGGTTGCGATATATGCCAGGATGTGTGTCCGTGGAACCGTTTCAGCAAACCACACAACGAGTCACTTTTCAACCCAAATCTCGAAATGCTTTCTATGTCTAAAAAAGACTGGGAAGAAATCACCGAAGATGTTTTTCAGAAAATATTCAAGAATAGTGCGGTAAAACGGACTAAATTTTCGGGCTTAAAACGAAATATAAACTTCTTGAAAGATTAACTTTCAAATTTTCGTCATTACAACTAACATTCTAACTTTGTAGGTCTTTTGGGTAATTGTGAAATAACAAGTATCAAAAAGGTTACACCGGATTAATAGTATAGACATATGAGCAAACAAAGCAAACGTAGAGAAGCCCTTTTATATCACGCAAAACCAAGACCTGGGAAAATTGAGGTTATTCCTACAAAAAGTTATTCTACACAACGAGATTTATCTTTAGCGTATTCGCCGGGTGTTGCGGAACCTTGTTTAGAAATAGAGAAAAATGTTGAAAACGCATATAAATACACAAACAAAGGAAACCTCGTTGCAGTAATTACCAACGGAACCGCCGTTTTAGGCTTGGGGAATATTGGTCCCGAAGCTTCAAAACCCGTGATGGAAGGCAAAGGGTTGCTTTTTAAAATTTTTGCAGATATAGATGTTTTTGATATTGAAATAGGAACCGAAGATATAGATGAATTTGTTGCTACAGTTAAAAACATTGCACCAACTTTTGGGGGCATAAACCTTGAAGACATTAAAGCTCCCGAAGCATTCGAAATTGAAAGAAGGTTAAAGGAAGAATTGAATATTCCTGTAATGCACGACGATCAGCACGGTACGGCAATCATCTCTGCTGCGGCATTATTAAACGCATTAGAAATATCTGAGAAAAAAATTGAGAACGCTAGAATTGTAATTAGTGGGGCTGGTGCTGCTGCAGTTTCGTGTACCCGTCTTTACAAAGCTTTTGGCGCGAAGAATGAAAACATTGTAATGCTGGATAGTAAAGGTGTTATTCGTAAAGACCGCGACAGCCTTACCGATGAAAAAGCAGAATTTGCCACACATAGAAAAATTGACACGCTGGACGAAGCCATGGTAGATGCCGATGTTTTTGTTGGCCTTTCGGTTAAAGATATTGTAACGCCTTCAATGCTTCTAAGCATGGCTCTAAACCCCATTGTTTTCGCAATGGCAAATCCCGATCCGGAAATTGAATACGATCTAGCTGTAAAAACGCGAAAAGATATTATTATGGCAACAGGCCGTAGCGATCATCCTAATCAAGTAAACAATGTACTTGGATTTCCGTTTATTTTTCGTGGAGCATTAGATGTTCGCGCTACAAAAATAAACGAAGCGATGAAAATGGCTGCTGTAAAAGCATTGGCCGACCTTGCCAAAGAACCCGTTCCAGAACAAGTAAATATTGCTTATGGCGAAACCAGACTAACATTTGGGAAAGAATATATAATTCCTAAACCTTTTGATCCACGCCTTATAACCGCAGTCCCTCCCGCTGTAGCGAAGGCTGCAATGGAAAGTGGTGTTGCTACTACAAATATTACCGATTGGGAAGAATACCAAGAGGAGCTTTATGAGCGCATGGGTAGCGACAATAAAATGATTAGATTATTAGTAAACCGAGCAAAACTGGCTCCAAAGAGAATTGTTTTTGCGGAAGCCGATCATTTAGATGTGCTAAAAGCCGCACAAATTGTTTTCGAAGAGGGTATTGGCATCCCTGTTTTATTGGGAAGAAAAGAAATTATCGTCGAGTTGATGGAACAGATAGATTTTGATGCCGACATTGAAATAATCGATCCAAAAAATGATGAGAATGCTGATAAGCTTCAGTATTACGCTCAAAAACTGTGGGAAAAACGTAGAAGAAGCGGAATTTCACTTTACACTGCCGAAAAGCTTATTCGTGAGCGAAATTATTTCGCTGGAATGATGCTGAGTGAAGGCGATGTAGATTGTATGATCTCTGGTTACGCACGTTCCTACCCAGCTGTGGTAGTGCCAGTTTTTGAAACCGTAGGAAGATTTGAAGGTGTTACTAAAGTAGCAACCACAAACGTGATGCTTACTAAACGCGGCCCATTGTTTATTTCTGATACATCTATAAATATAGATCCAACGGCAAAAGAGCTTGCAAAGATTGCACAAATGACCAATTACACGATGAAAATGTTTGGTTTGCAACCCGTAATTGCAATGATTTCATACGCCAACTTCGGCTCTTCAAAAGATCCGCATGCTACCAAGGTACGGGAGGCGGTAGACCTGCTTCATAAAAGTAATCCAGATATGATTGTTGATGGCGAGTTACAAACTGATTTTGCGCTAAACCCTGAAATGCTCAAAAAGAAATTTCCATTTTCAAAATTGGCGGGTAAAAAAGTAAACGCACTTATTTTTCCAAATCTAGATTCGGCAAACAGTAATTACAAATTACTGAAAGAGTTAAACGGTGTAGAATCCATTGGCCCAATTATGTTGGGAATGCGCAAGCCTGTTCACATTCTGCAGTTGGGTGCTAGTGTTGAAGAAATTGTAAATATGAGTGCCGTGGCTGTTGTAGATGCACAACAGAAAGAGAAAGCTGTGCGGGAGCAAGGAAGCAAGTAAATACATAGCTTTCCCCTCAATATTTTCGCAAAAACCCCAATGGCAGTTGCAAATAATTATACTATATTTGAACCTTTAAGTTTTCGTTAACATATGATAACCCATATACAGGGCAGACTGGTTGAAAAAAATCCAACTGATGTAGTGATAGATTGCAATGGAGTGGGATACTTTATTAATATTTCATTGCACACATATTCTGAACTTCCTTCAAGTGAAAATGTGAAGTTATTTACCCACTTACTAGTGCGGGAAGATGCTCATACGCTTTACGGATTTTCGAGTGTTGCGGAACGAGAAATATTTAAATTGTTAATTAGTGTTTCGGGGGTTGGGGCTAGTATTGCAAGAACGATGTTGTCTTCTTTAGCACCAGAACAAGTGCTTGATGCCATTGCGCAGAACGATTTACCAACGATTCAATCTGTAAAAGGAATAGGAGCCAAGACAGCACAACGTGTGGTTTTGGACTTAAAAGATAAGATTTTAAAAGTATACGGTTTGTCATCTATTTCTGCGGGAACAAGCAATACTAACAAAAATGAAGCGTTATCTGCTTTGGAGACGCTAGGTTTTGTTCGTAAACAGTCCGATAAAATAGTGGATGCTATTGTAAAGGAGAATCCAGATGCTTCGGTAGAAATGATCATTAAACAAGCTTTAAAAAATTTGTAAAATTTGAAGGCAAAAAATTACGTTCACAAGGGTGGCTTTTTTAAGCTGTTAGCAATTGTAAGTTTCATATTGGTCGGCAATGCTTCATTGGCGCAGGACTCCACTGCTGTTGGCAGTGAGATGGGGCGCATGGATCTCCCAAATCCAACAAGCATTCAAAACCTCTATACTTACGACCCAATTACAGACAGATACATTTATACCCAAAATTTGGGTAGTTTTAAAATTACCTACCCCATAATTCTTACGCCAGAGGAATATCAGCGCCTTATTCAAGAGGAGCAGATGAAGGCATATTTCAAAGAAAAGATTGATGCAGCGGACGGTAGAAAAGAAGGTTCGGAAGAACAACAAAAAAACTTACTACCTACTTTTTATGTGAATTCAAATTTCTTTGAATCTATTTTCGGCGGAAATTCTATCGAGGTAATTCCACAAGGTTCTGTAGAAATGGATCTTGGACTTCTTTATACAAAACAGGATAACCCATCATTTTCTCCAAGAAATCGAAGTAATTTTTCTTTTGATTTTGACCAACGGATTAGTTTAAGCCTTTTGGCAAAAGTTGGAACCAGACTTCAGGTTAACGCAAACTACGACACCGAAAGCACTTTCGATTTTCAAAACCAAATTAAGTTGGAATACACTCCAACGGAAGACGATATTATTCAAAAAATTGAAGTAGGTAACGTAAGTATGCCACTTAACAGTTCTTTAATTCAAGGGGCGCAAAGTCTTTTTGGAGTAAAAACACAGCTTCAATTTGGTAAAACCACTATTACGGGAGTTTTCTCTGAACAAAAATCTGAGACCCGTACAGTAGCTGCGGAGGGTGGTGCAACAATTACAGACTTTGAGCTTTTCGCTTTAGATTATGACGAAAATCGTCACTTCTTTTTATCACATTACTTTAGAGATAATTATAACCGTGCCTTGGGGCAATATCCATTCATAAATAGTAACGTTCAAATTACTAGAATGGAAGTTTGGATTACCAACCGTACCAGCCGTACCGAAAATGTTCGGAACATTGTAGCATTGCAGGATATTGGTGAGTCTAATCCACTAAATGTTGGTTTAAATATGCCTCCAGGAGGTTTTATAAACGCTTCTCGAAATGCATATCCTGACAACGGAAATAACGATTTTAACCCTTTCGGAATAAATGGCGGAGCGCAAACGTTGTTAAACCCATTAATTCGTGATGTTGCCACGGTAAGACAAGGTTTTACTGGTGTTAATGTAAGTGAAGGAATAGATTATGTAACCTTAGAAAGTGCCCGAAGATTAGATGGGGGAGAATATTCCTTAAACTCGCAATTGGGTTATATCTCGTTAAATCAACGTTTAACCAATGATGAAGTATTAGCGGTTTCATTTCAATATACCGTAAACGGAAAAGTTTATCAAGTTGGTGAATTTTCTAGCGATGGTGTTGAAGCAAACGGAGGTACGCTACCAGAAGAAGGTGGTGGAACAGGAATTCCACCTGAACAAGAAACTGGGCTTGCTCAAAATCTTGTGGTTAAACTTTTGAAAAGTAGCATTACAAATGTGAATGAACCAATTTGGGATTTGATGATGAAAAACATCTATCCAATTGGAGCATACCAACTAGAAAAGGAAGATTTCAAACTTAATATTCTTTATACTGACCCTTCACCGTTAAACTATTTAACGGCGGCTGGAGCGGAACTACCGGAAGATGTTAAAGACCAAATTCTATTAAAAGTCTTCAATCTCGATAGATTGAACTTTAATAACGACCCGCAACAAGGTGGCGATGGATTCTTTGATTTCTTACCAGGAATTACGGTAGATGCACAAAACGGGCGAATTATTTTTACATCAGTCGAGCCTTTTGGTGAGCATTTGTTTGAAAAGTTGAGTTTGGCCACCGCGCCGGCTAATTATTCTATGCCAGAAACTTACAACCCTAATCAGGCAAAGTATGTTTTTAGAACACTTTATACCGGAACAAAAACACAAGCTGAACAAGAGGAAAGTGAAAAAAATAAATTTCAATTAAAAGGTTCATACAAATCTACAGGGGCAGACGGAATTCCTATTGGAGCTTTCAATATTCCACAGGGTTCGGTTACTGTTACTGCTGGTGGAAGAACATTGGTTGAAGGAGTTGATTATACCGTAAACTATCAATTGGGACGCGTTCAAATTTTGGATCCATCTTTATTAAATAGTAATATTCCAATTTCAGTAAGTACTGAAAATAATTCACTATTCGGGCAACAGAGCAAACGCTTTACAGGTTTGAATGTGGAGCATAAATTCAGCGATAAGTTTTTAATGGGCGCCACTTATTTAAATCTTAACGAACGTCCTTTAACTCAAAAATCCTCTTACGGTGTTGAGCCTATAAACAATACCATTTATGGTATGAACCTAAATTATTCGACCGAGGTTCCGTTTCTTACCCGATTGGTGAATAAACTTCCAAACATAGATACAGATGTAGAATCTAATCTTTCTTTGCGTGGGGAATTTGCATATCTAAAACCGGGAGCTCCAAAAGTTGCAGATTTTGATGGAAAAACCACGGTTTATGTAGATGATTTTGAAGCTTCGCAAACTGGAAACGACATTAGCTCGCCTTCAAGTTGGTTTTTGGCGAGTACACCGCTAGATTATGGAGGGGAATTGGAGAATGATAATCTTCGCTATAATTATAAACGTGCTAAATTAGCTTGGTATACTATTGATCCTATATTTTACAGTAGCCAACGCCCCGAAGGAATTAATGATGAAGAGCTATCTTCACCATTTACCCGTCGTGTTTTTAGAGATGAAATTTTCCCGAACCAAGATATTATTCAAGGTCAAACACAGGCATTATTTACTTTAGATTTGGCATATTACCCAACCCAACGTGGGGAATACAATTATAATCCCGCAGCCGCTAACGGTGAGCCGCTTCCGAGTCCAGCAGACAATTTTGGTGGAATAATGAGACCGCTTACAACTACAGATTTTGAACAGTCTAACGTTGAGTATATTCAGTTTTGGGTAATGGACCCTTTTATTTACGATGAAACCAGCGGCAACCAAGGAGGAAATATAAATTTCAACTTAGGAAGCGTTTCTGAAGATCTTCTTAAAGATGGAAGAAAACAATATGAAAACGGTCTGCCAGCAGATGGAGAGACGGGTAATACTACTTCAACCGCTTGGGGTAAAGTGCCTTTAAACCAATCTCTTGTTTATACTTTTGACACCCAAGGAGATGAACGCGCCAATCAAGATGTGGGGTTCGATGGTTTAAGCAATGCTCAAGAAATCGCAAAATTTGGAGCAGAATTTGGCAATGATCCTTCAAACGATGATTACCAATACTTTTTACAAGCAGAAGGAAGTCTTTTGGATCGCTATTTAAAATATAATGGAACCGAAGGAAATTCGCCTGTAGAAGTTACAAATACAAACCGTGGAAGCACAGCCCAGCCCGATGTAGAAGATATTAATCGTGATAATACTATGAATACGATTAACAGTTATTTTGAATACAATGTGCCTGTTTATCCTGGAATGAACAGACAAAACAACTCTTATATTTCCGATGTAAAAGAGTTGGAAATCACGACACAAGATAATAATGTACTTCCGGTGCGTTGGGTTCAGTTTAAAGTTCCAATTAATAAACCAGACCAAGCAAAAGGGGGTATTTCAGATTACAGATCTATTCGTTTTATGCGAATGTTCCTTTCTCAATTCTCACAAAATACGATACTGCGTTTTGGTACCATGGAATTAGTGCGTGGCGATTACAGAAAATATCAAAAAACTTTAGACGAAGTAACTTTCGAAGATCCTTCAAACGACGATACTTTATTTGAAGTAGAAGCCGTAAGTATTGAAGAAAACGAAAATCGTGAGCCAATTCCTTACAGACTTCCTCCAGGATTGGAACGTGAAGAGTTAAACAACAACAATAATATTATACGTGAAAACGAGCAATCTCTTGCTATGCGCGTATGTGGTTTAGAGCCAAACGATGGACGTTCTGTTTATAAAAATTTTAATGTCGACATGCGCCAGTATAAAAATCTGGAAATGTTTATTCACGCAGAATCGTTGCAGAATGAAACGGCGCTGGGTAATGGTCAATTAGTAGCATTTATGCGTTTGGGTAACGACCTTACAAATAACTATTACGAAGTTCGAATTCCATTAAACCCAACTAATTTTGGAGCAACATCTGCTGAAGACATTTGGCCTGTTGCAAACAGATTAAACCTGCCTTTAGAATTATTGCAGGAAGTAAAAACACGTACGCCTTTAAATTCAACCGATGTAGTTTTCTACACACAATCGGAACTTGAAGGAAGTATTTCGGGCGGAGAGAATGAACTTACAATAGGTATAAAAGGTAACCCAAGTTTCGGAAACGTTCGGACAATTATGATTGGGGTAAGAAACAGTACCAATAACGATTTATGTGGAGAAGTTTGGTTCAATGAACTAAGAATGTCTGAACTTAAAAATGAAGGCGGTTGGGCTGCGGTAGTAAGCATGGATGCTAACATAGCCGACTTTGCAACTATAAGTGCAACAGGTAAGAAAAGCACCATTGGTTTTGGATCTATTGAACAAGGGCCAAATCAACGTAGTCGTGAAGACTTTCAGCAATATGATGTAGTTACAAATGTAAATCTTGGTCAACTGCTTCCGAAAAAATGGGGTATTCAGTTGCCATTCAATTATGGTCGTTCCGAAGAACTTATTACACCGCAATACGATCCCGAATTTCAAGATATTGAATTAGATGCACGTCTTGATAACACGGAGAGCCAAGAAGACAAGGATCGAATAAAGGAACAAGCAGTAGATTATACGAAGCGTCAAAGTATAAACTTTATTGGTGTTCGAAAAGAAAGAAGCGGTGAGGGTAAACCCAAAGTGTACGATGTAGAAAATTTAACGGGTTCTTTTTCATATAATCAAACAGATCATCACGATTTTGAAGTAGAAGATGCACTGGAACAAAACGTTCGAGCCGGAGCTACTTACAACTATAACTTTACGGCAAAGCCGGTGGAGCCTTTCAAAAAGATTGACTCGCTATTTACAGGTAAATATTGGCAGTTTTTAAAAGATTTCAACTTTAATTATTTGCCTACCAATATATCGATTAGTTCCAATATTACGCGTCAATACAACGAGCAGAAGTTTAGAGAACTCGATTTGCTTGCGGGCAATCAGGGATTACCAATTTTATATCAACGTAATTATCTTTTTGACTGGCAATACACCGTCAACCATAATTTAACCAAATCGTTGCGATTCAATTTTACGTCTTCCAACAATATGGTTGTAAATAATTATTTAGACGAAAATGGTCTTGTTGATGATCAAATTGGTGTTTGGGATGGTTTCTTCGATGTGGGTAATCCAAACCAACATTTTCAGTCGTTGCAACTAAATTACGATTTGCCTTTCAGCAAGTTTCCGTTTCTAAAATTCTTAAGAACTACCTATTCATATACAGGTGACTATCAATGGGAGCGCGGCAGTAATCAATTTAACGAGATTGAAATTGAGCTTAGTGACGGAAGCAGAAATGTTTATAATCTAGGAAACTCAATTCAGAACGCAAGTACACATCAAATTAATTCTAGTTTAGACATGAATGGTTTTTACCGTTATGTGGGACTAACTAAAATTAGAAAAAGTAAAACCTCAAAATCTGCGGGCGATGAACGCGGTGGAGCGGCGAATTCAAAATCTGGAAACGAAGGCAAAAACGAGCGAGAAGGTAAGCTAGAGGCAGAGAAAAATAATTCATTATCAGGCGGGAAAAATAATACTCCGAGTGTTCTTAATGGTGGTGCAAACTCCAGCGGCGGGCTTAATGCTGGTGATAAAGCCATTAATACATTTATAGGTTTAGCAACTATGCTTAGGAAAGTACAGTTTAACTATCAGGAAAACAATGGTATTTTCTTACCGGGTTATCTACCTTCAATAGGGTTTATTGGAACATTAAAACCAACAACAGGTTTTGTTTTAGGAAGTCAGGCTGAAGTAAGAGAGTTAGCGGCGCGTAAAGGTTGGTTAACATTATATCCAGAATTTAACGAACAGTACACCGAAGTTGAAAGTCGCCAAATGGATATTCAGGCCAATTTGCAACCAATTAATGATTTAACTGTTGATGTGAATGGAAGCCGAATTTATTCAGAAAACTATTCAGAAAATTTTATAGTTCAAGACGATTTATACCAATCATTGACGCCAAACACCTTTGGTAACTTTACTATTTCAACCTTATTAATCAAAACTGCTTTTGGTACTAGTGATGAAATCACTTCGGCTGCTTTTGACGATTTCAGATCAAATAGATTGACAGTGGCAAATAGGCTTGCCGAAGATCATTATCAAGGTGCAGCAATTCCACGCGATTCCTTGGGGTATCCTGTAGGATTTGGAAGAAACAGTCAAGACGTTTTATTACCATCATTTCTTGCGGCATATAAAGGCAGCGATGCTTCAAAAGAAAAAACCGGAATTTTTAGAGATATACCACTTCCAAACTGGGATATTAAATATACTGGTTTAATGAATATTGCTTGGTTTAAGAAAAATTTCAAACGTTTTTCACTTACACATGGATATCGCGCAGGTTATACTGTAAACCAATTTCAGTCTAATTTAGATTACGATGCTAATGCACCGGAAGATGTAGATCAGGCTGGTAACTTTAAGGTGAAAACATTATTGACCAATGTGAATTTAACCGAACAATTTTCGCCATTATTACGAGTGGATTTTGAAATGAAAAATTCAGTCAAAATACTTGCTGAAATGCGGAAAGATCGAGCTTTATCCTTAAGTTTTGCAAACAACCTGCTTACTGAAATAAAAGGAAACGAGTATATTGTTGGGTTTGGATACCGAATAAAGGATCTACGAGTTGCGACTAATTTTGGAGGTAAAAAATCTGTTATAGTAAGCGATTTAAACTTTAAAATAGATCTTTCCCGAAGAGATAATATTACAATTGTTAGGTATTTAGATATTCTAAATAACCAAACCACTGCTGGCCAAACCATTTATGGAGCACAGCTTTCTATAGATTATGCACTGAGCAAAAATCTAACCGCACTATTCTATTACGACCATACCTTCTCTGAATATGCCATTTCTACGGCTTTCCCACAAACTACTATTAGAAGTGGGTTTACATTGAGGTATAATTTTGGAAATTAAAAAATAATCGCATATATAATAATTGTTATGAACGTACCAACAAATTTAAAATACACTAAAGACCACGAATGGATTAAAGTTGAAGGCGATGTCGCAACTATCGGTATCACCGATTTTGCTCAAAGCGAGCTAGGCGATATAGTTTATGTGGAAGTAGAAACCGTAGGAGACACTATGGATAAAGACGAAGTGTTTGGAACAGTAGAAGCTGTAAAAACAGTTTCCGACTTGTTTTTGCCGCTTACAGGTGAAATAATTGAATTCAATGAAAACCTAGAGTCTGAGCCCGAAAAGGTGAATTCTGACGCTTACGGAGAAGGTTGGATGATTAAAATGAAGATTTCAAACCCAGATGAAATAGCAGAATTACTTGATGATGCCGCTTATAAAACGCTTATTGGCGGATAAACCGTTACTGTTAATAGCACTATTTTATACTATAACAATTACCGGTCTATTTTTTGTTTCGGGTCAAGATTTGCCTAAAACCCAAATTTATGAAGCAGATAAATTAATACATCTGCTCATTTATTTTATTCTTGTTAACCTTTGGTTGCTCTATTTTTATGTTAAGAATAGCTTTCGGTTCGAAAATAGATGGATTTTAATACTACTGCTTTCGGTATTGCTATATGGCATAATAATTGAGATATCTCAAGAGCTGTTCACAAATTCACGCAGTGCAGATATTTTAGATGTTGCAGCAAATTTATTAGGCGCAACACTCGGTATCTTTTTTTTCAAAAGCATAAAACAAAAATTAAATTTTTAAAATTTTAATTAAGTTTTATATTGAACGATAATTTCTATATTTTAGCAACTAGTTAAACCCACTATTATGGAACCCAAAAAAAATCCAAAATCAGACGTAGGCCGTAGAAGCATGATGTTTTTTCAGCTTGGTATGGTCGTAATGCTTTTTCTTGCATGGCAAGCAATTGAATGGAAATCTTATGACAAGTCTGATAACGACTACGGAAAACTTGACGTAGGTGACGAACTTGAAGAAGAAATTCCAGTAACACAACAATTAACACCACCACCACCACCACCACCACCACCGCCAGCGCCAGAAATTATTGACGTTATTGAAGACGAAGCTGAGGAGGAAGAAACTATCATAGAATCTACGGAAGCGAAACAAGATGAAAAAATTGTAGAGGTAAAAGAGATTAAAGAAGAGGTAGTAGAGGAAGAAATTGCTGATGTACCTTTTGCAGTAATTGAAAATGTTCCTGTATATCCTGGTTGTGAAGGAGAAAAATCTAACGATGCTAAGAAGAAATGTATGTCTTCTAAGATTAGTGAATTCATTAATAAGAAATTTAACTCTAACCTTGCATCAGATCTAGGTTTGGAAGGAAGACAGCGTATTGCAGTTCAATTCAAAATTGATAGAAACGGAAAAGTTGTAGATGTACGTGCTCGTGCACCACACCCAAGACTTGAAAAAGAAGCAATGGACGTGGTAAATTCACTTCCTAATATGACGCCTGGAAAGCAAAGAGGAAAACCAGTTGGGGTTCTTTATTCACTTCCTATAATTTTCGATATTCAGTAAATAAAATATTTAAATTTTAAAAGCCCTGTCTTTACTAGTAAAGACAGGGCTTTTTGCATTTTGGCACAACAGTTGATATTTATATAAGTGTAACCCTTTAAAACACCTAATTATGAAAACAACTGTAGAGAGTACCAGAAACAAAAGAGTAGAAAAAAAGCAGACTAACATAAAATGGAACTCACGTTTGTTTTTTCAAATTGGGGTTATTGCCAGTATGCTACTTGTCTTTTTTGTACTGCAAACTGATTTCGAAATAAATAAAAAAACGGCAGAACGTTATATTCCAACAACCGTGGAAGAGCCAGCTATGATTAATTATGTTTTGGATATTGAAAAACCCAAAATTATTGAGCCAGCAAAGAAGGTGATACAGAAGCAAGTTCCGATTCAAAAAGTAGTTAAAAGCTCAGTTTTTATTGTAGCGCCAGATAGTGCTAAAGTTATTGAAACTCCAATAGCCGCAACCGATGCTCCTTTAGTTGAAGTGCCAGCGGGGCCTAAACAAACCGTGGAAGAACCCGCCTCAAATATTACTAGATCTGTATTAAATGTTGAATTTGTGCCTGTGTTTCCTGGTTGTGAAAGTTTAGCGACAAACAACGAGAAGATTGAGTGTATGTCTTCAAAAATTAATTCTTTTATAAATAAAAATTTCAGAAAAGAGTATTTAGAGAGTTTAAGTCCAAATGAAACCCACAGAATTTATGTGAATTTCAAAATTGATTCCAATGGATTTATTACAGACGTAGTTGCCAATTCACATAACGCTAATTTAAAGAAGGAAGCACAGCGTGTTGTAAATAATCTTCCAAAAATGAAACCCGGAAAACAGGGCGATAAAAATGTAGATGTAATGTATACCGTACCTATTGCTTTTCAAATTCATTAAGATATTTTATATATATATTAAAAGCTCCCACAGAAAATGGGAGCTTTTTTTGAATCTGCTCATTATAAAAAAACTGTATCTTTCGACTTTAAACGAGCATTACCCAATGAAACAGCTTTTCTTTCTTTTTATACTTTGTTTTTCAATAGTTTCTTTCGCACAAATTCCATCTGCGCAGTACGAGAAATATCCTGTTTTTGAGGAATGTGAAACGGCCGAAGTTGCTGCTTTGGAAAATTGTTTCACAACTACCTTGCAACAATTCATTTTTGAAAATTTTCAAGTTCCCGAGAAGGTGTTTGCGCAAAATTATAAAGGGAATGTAAATGTGCTTTTTGAAGTTACTAAGGAAGGAAAATTCAAAGTGCTTTATACAGATGCCATTTATGATGAACTAAAAATAGAGGCAGTCCGTGTTTTTGAATCGCTCCCAGAAGTATCTCCCGCAACTTATAATGGCAGTCCGGCCTATGTTCAATTTACGCTTCCCATTGCTATCCCTTTAGTGGCTCCGGGCGAAAGTATTATTCAGACCACGCCAATAACCGTAAACAACGAAAGGGCAGGCTTAACCGAAGAGTACGACGAAATGGTGAACCTGCCTTATAGCAATGAAGAGTACGGTAGTAATATCAATATTCCATTGTCGCACCATAATTATAGTTTGTTCGATCCTGCGCTGAATCGTGTAGGTTTAAACAATCACACTGCACAGAAACCATACGTCTATTCAGATGTAAATAAATACTATGATTTTGAGGCCGCAAATAAAGAAATTTCCAAAAGTGGCACTTCGTGGTTTAGCCGCAAATTATGGGATGAACATTTTGTTACTATAAAAGGAAAAGATTATTGGATAACCTTAGATCCAGGAGTTGATTTACAATTAGGAAGAGATATTGATGCAGATTTAAATACCTATAACAATACGAGGCTGGTTTATGCACAAGGTGGTATTGGAGATAAAATTGGCTTCTTCGGGGTTATTTATGAAAGCCAAGGTCGTTTTGCAGATTATTTTAATCGCTATGCAGAGTCTATTCGTCCCGATGGTGGTAATCCAGCAATTATTCCTGGTCGTGGTATTGCAAAGGAATATAGAACGAACTCTTACGATTACCCAATTACTACTGGGCATATTTCGTATACACCTTCAAAATATTTCAATATTCAATTAGGGCATGGTAATACCTTTTTAGGGGACGGGTATCGTTCATTATTAATGAGCGACAATGCGAGCTCGTATCCATTTTTTAAATTAAACACCACATTTTGGAAGCTTAAATATACCAACACTTGGATGTCCCTTCGTGATGTACGCCCGGAAGTTACTGCAGATGGCTCCTTTCGCACCAAATTTGTGGCAAATCATTATCTGAGTTATAATATTACAAAAAGATTGAATATTGGCTTATTTGAATCTGTAGTTTGGGAGAATGATAATAATCGAGGTTTTGATATGAATTACCTAAACCCGATTATTTTCTATCAGGCTATTCAATTTTCAACTGGGTCTCGTGGTGGAAATGCGCTAATCGGGCTCACCTCAAAATACAAGGTGAATGATAAAGTTAACCTTTATGGGCAACTTATAATTGATGAATTTTCAGCCAGCGACGTTGTTGGAGGGGAAGGAAGCTATAAAAACAAGACTGGATTTCAACTTGGAGTTAAATATTACGATGCCTTCAAAATTAAAAATTTATATCTGCAAGCCGAATATAATCGTGTGCGTCCATACACTTACTCGCACAACACCGTGGTGCTAAATTATGGTCACAACAATCAATCTTTAGCCCATACGCTTGGCGCCAATTTTTCAGAATTTATTGCAATAGCACGCTACCAAAGAGGAAGAATTTATGGCGATGCCAAATTTATTGTTGCAAAACGAGGCTTCGAATTTAATACTGCGGAAGATTCTTTCTTCTACGGAGGAGATATTTATGGAACGGAAGATGACCGTATTTCAGATAATGGCAATGAATTGGGACAAGGAAATACAACAAATTTTTTCCATGCTGAATTACAGACGGGATATATAATAAACCCTGCCACAAATTTAAAAATTTATGGCAGTTTTATATTTAGAGATTTCAATCCAGAAGTTGACACTAAAACGGTCTTTGAAAACCAAACCACGTGGGTGAATTTTGGTGTGCGAACAGATTTATTTAACTGGTATTACGATTTTTAAGAAGTTATTCTTTCTGTTTTTCTTCTCTTTCCTTTTGCATTTGCTCATACTTTTTTAAAGCTTCTTTGTTCGTCGCTTCCATCTCTTCTATAGGCCCACGTTCTTTAGCTACTTCACTATATAACATTTTTACAAAAGCTTCGGTTTTAATAAAACCTGAGCCATAACCTCGATCGTCATAGGTTTTGGTGAGTTCCGTCATACTTAAAACTTCAGCCTCAGTTTTTTGCTTTATGTATTCAGTTTTTACACGTTGGTAAAGCGTTGTAAGCATATTTATAGTCAGCTTTAAATCTTCATAAGTTGCTAAATTACCGTGTCCGGGAATTATTTTAGTATCCTCATTAATAATTTTTAAAGCCATTTCAAGTGCGGTAATGCAACCTTTTAGGCTTCCTCCGTTTTCGGTATCGATATAAGGATATTTTCCGTTGAAGAGAACATCGCCAGTATGTAACACGTTACTATCTGGAAAGTAAACCATGGCGTCCCCATCTGTATGTGCATTATGTACGTGAAAGGCATATATTCTTTCACCATTAAAATGAAATGTTAGGTCTTCTTTAAAAGTAACTACGGGAAGAATGTCTTCAGAAATCTTTTTTGAATCGGTTTTTATCATTTTATGTAGCCGATCGCGTACATTTTCTTGAGAAAAAATAATCGTTCCTGATTCTGCCAACGCTGCATTTCCGCCGGTATGGTCGCCGTGAAAATGTGTGTTAATCAAAAACCGAATTGGTTTGTTGCTTACTTTTTTAATGTCTTTTTGAATTTGTTCAATATCCTCGGCATACTGGTCATCAATCATAAAAATGCCGTCGTTGCCAAAGCTTAGCCCAATATTGCCACCGTTGCCTTGAAGCATATAGACCTTATTGGTTATTTTTATAAGCTTTGTATTGTTTTTTTCTCCAGTATCGCTTTGAGCATATGTAGTTAAAACGAATAATAAGAAGATGGTGTTGAAGGTAATTTTTGCGAACATATTTGTTTAGTTTGAAATATTGGATTAAAATACTACAATTGCTGAAATAAACGCAGAAGATTGTTGATTATATATTGCGGAGAAAATACAGTAGACGTATCTTTGCACCGTTTAAAAAGAAGAACTTGTCTGTTACTAATACAAAGTCAATCACTCCGTCCTTAATTGGTAATTTTACCGAAATTACCAAACTTCGGCTTTCCGTTAGCGTTGTATTTTCTTCTGTAGCAGGATATCTTTTAGGGGCAGACTCCATAGATTTTTATATTCTCTTTCTATTATGTGTAGGTGGTTACTGTATGGTAGGCGCCTCAAATGTTTTCAATCAGATAATTGAAAAAGACTTGGACGCACTAATGGACCGTACCAAAAACAGACCGCTACCCGCTGGACAGATGACTGTTCAATCGGCATTTATACTGGCTAGTGTATTAACTGTTATCGGTATTGCTGTTTTATATTCAATAAACCCAATAACGGCAATGTTTGGTGCCATTTCAATTTTTATGTATGTAAGCCTTTACACGCCTTTAAAAACAAAAACGCCTCTTTCGGTTTTTGTGGGAGCTTTTCCAGGAGCAATTCCGTTTATGTTGGGGTGGGTTGCAGCTACAGGTGAATTTGGTATTGAACCCGGAACCGTGTTTATGATTCAGTTTTTTTGGCAATTCCCACATTTCTGGGCTATTGGCTGGTTTCTATTTGAAGATTATAAAAAGGCAGGATTTTTTATGCTCCCGAATGGAAAGCGAGATAAAGGAACGGCGATACAAATTATTTTATATTCAATATGGACGGTGCTAGTTTCTTTAGTTCCTGTTTTAGGAATAACGGGGAAACTTTATTTAACCCCTGTTTCTGGAGCTTTAATAGGGTTGTTGGGCATAGGGTTGTTGTATTATGCAATTAGACTTTATAAAGAAAAAACGTCAGTCGCCGCAAAGCAGCTTATGCTTGCAAGCGTTAGCTATATTACTTTGCTACAAATTATTTATGTAGTAGATAAATTTTTAAGATAACCGAAACACTATTGGTTTCGGAGAATATATAAGAAATAAATAAAATGGATTTAACCCAAGGAAGTCAAGATCTGAAAATTAACAGAGCAAAAAAGAATATGCTTTGGTTCGGCCTTATTAGCTTAACAATGAGTTTTGCTGGACTAACAAGTGCGTATGTGGTAAGTAAAGAGCGACCAGATTGGGTGACCGATTTTAAAATACCGCCAGCTTTTTACATAAGTCTTGCACTTATAGTAATAAGTAGTGCGACGGTACATTTTGCGCTAAAGGCAATCAAAAAAGAACAGAACGTTCTTGGATTGTCCCTTTTAGTTTCAACCTTTATTTTAGGAATATTATTTGTTATCTTTCAATTTGTAGGATTTGCAGAAATTATTCAAGATGGTTATAATTTTACAGGACCTACAAGTAGTATTACTACATCGTTTATCTATTTGGTGGTGCTATTGCACGTTGCTCACGTTTTTGCAGGGCTAATATCGCTTTTGGTTGTAATTTATAATCAGTATAAACAAAAATATAAAAACGGTAAAACCCTTGGCGTTGAACTAGCTGCAACTTTTTGGCATTTTGTAGATATTGTATGGATTTACCTGTTTTTATTTTTATATTTCGTTAAATAAAAATTAAACGTATTTTTGAACCTTTATTTAAAACCAAACTCTTTTTATGGAAGCAACTGTTGTAAAAACAGGTACCGAAGGAAAAACCTGGGGCGGCGGAAACGATCCCCTGAAGGCCAATTATGGCAAATTGATGATGTGGTTTTTCATCGTTTCCGATTCATTGACATTCGCAGGTTTTTTGGCCTCTTATGGAATGTCTCGATTCAAATTTGTTGACGCTTGGCCTATTGCCGATGAAGTCTTTACACACTTTCCTTTTCTGCACGGCGTAGAGGCACCCATGTACTATGTGGCCTTTATGACCTTCATTCTTATTTTCTCATCTGTAACCATGGTATTAGCTGTGGATGCCGGTCATAAAATGCAGCAGAAGAAAGTAATTTTCTATATGTTTTTAACCATTATTGGTGGTTTCATTTTCTTGGGTTCTCAAGCCTGGGAATGGAATACCTTTATTAAAGGTGATTTTGGTGCAGTTGAAACCCACGGTGGGCAGATACTTCAGTTTTTAGATAAAGAAGGTGAACGCGTAGCGCTTGCTGATTTTGCAGCTGAAAACAATGGACTAAGAGTAGAACAAACTAAAGAGAAAGGAATCTGGTACAAGCAGGATTTAGCTTATCAACCAAGTGTTTCATTCGAACAAGTAAAAGAAGGATTTTTGGCAAACGACAATCTTTTACTGAGAATACCAAACAAAGGTGAAGACGGGCAGCATATTGTTCTGTCTAGAGAAGAGTCTATTGCAAAACTTGTGAATGATGGTAATATGGTTGTGGAAGGAGCAAATCTTCGCCATAATGAATATGGGCATCCACTGTTTGCAGACTTTTTCTTCTTTATAACAGGATTTCACGGGTTTCACGTAACAATCGGGGTATTATTAAACTGTATTATCTTTTTCAATGTAATAATAGGAACATACGAACGCCGCGGCCATTACGATATGGTTGAAAAGGTTGGACTATACTGGCACTTTGTGGATTTAGTATGGGTATTTGTATTTACATTCTTTTATCTTGTATAATAGATATTTCAATATTTAAAAAATGGCACACGAGCAAGCACATAAATTAGCAATCTTTAGAGGAACTCTAAAGTTTAAATCTAACGTTCACAAAATCTGGGGCGTATTTGTAGTACTTTCTGTTGTTACTATAATTGAAGTAGCATTGGGTATTATTAGACCAGAAATTTTGGCAGATACTAAGTTTTTATCATTAAACTTACTTAACTGGATATTCATATTACTTACAATCTTTAAAGCCTACTACATTACTTGGGACTTTATGCACATGCGTGATGAAACTCCAGCCTTGCGTAGAGCAGCGGTTTGGACAACCATATTCCTTATTGCATATTTGGTGTTGTTGCTTCTTATTGAAGGAGATTATATTCACGAAGTTTATAAAAACGGATTTATAAAGTTTAACTTCTAAGTTGAAAAACAGATTTATATTAAAGCCCTCTTTGTGAGGGCTTTTTTTATGATTCAAATTTCTAAATTTAACATCCAAAACATTGCTCAAGGGGGTTTTACCCTGTATTTTTGCCAGACTACTTTTACCCTATTTTAAGTAGTGAAAAATTGTAACAATGAAGAAATATTTGGTTCTCGGCATCCTATTTTTACTGCCTATTACAGTCTATGTTTTTTTTGCTTCTGGAAAAAATAACTTCGCTACCTTACCTGTACTCACCACTTCTGTTACTGAACTTCAAAATTTTAAAACGCTCGACGGCGGTTCTGTACAACTCGAAAATCGTATTACAGTTTTGGGTTTCTTCGGAAATGATTTGGAGGCACATCGCGCCTATGCCTACAACTTAGCGCATAAAATCTACACAAAAAACCATCAGTTTAACGAATTTCAATTTGTTATTTTACTTCCCGAAGGCACAGAGGAGCAGGCTAGAAACATTGAAGAAAAACTGAAGCAGATAGCACCCACAGATTCTTGGTTCTTCGCTTTTGGTTCAGCTGAAAATATTAAAATGGTTTTCGAATCATTAAAATCAAACATAAGTTTGGATGCCAATTTATCTACGCCCTACGTTTTTATAATCGATAAAGAGCGCAGTCTTCGTGGTCGCGACGATGACGACGACGAAGGTGTAATGTATGGTTTCGATTCGAGTACCATTGCAGAGATAAACAATAAAATGAGCGACGACGTAAAAGTGCTTTTGGCAGAATACAGAAGAGCTTTAAAAAAATACGATTCCAACAGAGAAATTTAATACGTTCAAAACCTTAAGAACTCAATAGGAAGAGTAATAAGCAATAACATTAAAAATTATATAAAATATTCATCGTGAAAAAGAACTATTCATACATAGGAATCTCATTCATTATTTTAGTTTTTGGAATTTGGGTAGTGCCAAAAATTATAAATAAAATTTCAGGTCCAGAACTTGCAACAATTGGTGAAGTGCCCCAATTTAGCTTTACCGATCAAAACGGTAAAACCATTACAAATGCCGACTACAAAGACAAGGTTTATGTTGTAGAATTCTTTTTTACAACTTGTCCGTCCATTTGCCCAATTATGACAGAAAGCATGCTAAAAATTCAAAACGAGTTTTTAGGAAATCCAAACATGGCAATCGCTTCATTTTCTATCGATCCAGAATACGATACTTCAGCTATCTTAAAAGAATATGCTCAAAACAAAGGCATAACCAAGCCTCAATGGCATCTATTAACTGGTGAAAAGGAGAAAATATTTAAGCTAGCAAATGAAGGTTTCAATCTTTACGTAGGCGAGACTCCTGAAGTAGATGGTGGTTTTGAACATTCTGGCTTTTTTGCACTTATTGATCAAAATGGCAAAATTCGCTCTAGGATAGATGAAAACGAAAACCCTATTATTTATTACGACGGGCTAGAGGACAAAGCAGTTAAAATGCTAAAAGAAGATATTAAAAAACTTTTATAACGAATGGAATCAACCACTCAAAAACCTAGAAATTACAATGTATGGATATGGATACTGTCCATCGCTATACCTTTAGCTGTAGCAGTGTTGTTTACCGTAAAAATTCCAGGAGTGGAGCGATTGGGTTTTTTACCGCCAATATATGCGAGCATTAATGCACTTACCGCAATTATTTTGATAGTCGCGGTTATTCAAATAAAGAAAGGAAATAGAAAACTGCACGAGCGCCTAATGAAAACGGCTATTATATTATCAGCTTTATTTTTGATAATGTACGTGGCTTATCATATGACCTCAGATTCAACCCCTTTTGGCGGTGAAGGTTTTATAAAATATGTGTATTATTTTATTCTTTTAACCCATATTTCGCTTTCCATTATCGTTATTCCTTTTGTATTAGTAACTTTTGCTAGAGGTATTTCGGGTCAGTTTTATAAACATAGAAAAATTGCGCGAATCACGTTCCCGCTTTGGTTGTATGTAGCCGTTACAGGCGTTATTGTTTACTTAATGATTTCGCCATATTATATTTAAGAATAGGAGATAGAAGAACGTAAAAAGATACTAATTAATATTATTTTTCATCTTTAGTTTTTTGCAGAAATAAATTTATAATGAATACTAAAACCCTTCTCATAGTATTAGTTGCTTGTCTCTTAATCGCAATTCCCGCTGAAGCTCAGTGCGCCATGTGTCGTGCGGTTTTAGAAAGTGAAGAAGGCGGGCAAACCGCAAAAGGCATCAATAACGGAATCGTGTATCTTATGATTTTCCCTTATCTACTTATTGCCGCCATCGGATATGCCATTTATAGAAGTCGAAAAAAGGCCCGCGCAGAAAAAACACTGTAGTTTATCGAAAGATATTGTAACACTTTCGAGCTGTTGGAGTCTTATACCTGACTGCAATCACTTTCGATTTTAAGTCTTAACATGAATTTCACATTTGCGAGGCATTTCCCTTGTAATTTGCAAATCAATAATTTTTAGGATGATAGAAATAAAAGACCTTCACAAATCGTATCACATGGGCAAAAACTCGCTTCATGTTTTAAAAGGAATAAACTTCTCGGTTGCTGAAGGTGAAATGGTTTCCATTATGGGTTCTTCCGGATCTGGAAAATCCACTTTGCTAAATATCTTGGGTATTCTTGATGAAGCAGATGAAGGAACTTACACTCTTGACGGAACATTAATTAAAAACTTGAATGAAAAAGTTGCAGCCCGCTATCGCAATAAATTTCTTGGTTTCATCTTTCAGTCTTTTAACCTCATAAACTACAAATCTGCTTTAGAAAATGTTGCTATGCCGCTTTATTATCAAGGGGTAAAACGCAATATTCGTACTGAAAGAGCAATGCATTATCTAGAAAAAGTTGGCTTGGCAGATTGGGCTTCAC
This sequence comes from Aequorivita sp. IT1282, assembly GCF_058068205.1. NCBI lineage: Bacteria > Pseudomonadati > Bacteroidota > Flavobacteriia > Flavobacteriales > Flavobacteriaceae > Aequorivita > Aequorivita sp. IT1282. The sequence continues at coordinate 664,919 of NZ_JBYRHR010000002.1, forward strand.
ATTTACCAAACGAACTTTCTGGTGGACAAAAACAACGTGTGGCAATTGCCCGCGCCTTAGCTAGTGATCCAAAAGTTTTACTTGCAGATGAACCTACAGGAGCGCTAGACACCAAAACTTCTTATGAAGTTATGGAACTAATACAAGGCATTAACGACGAGGGAAAAACAATCTTAATTGTTACTCACGAAGACGATATTGCGCATATGACCAAAAGAATCGTAAACCTAAAAGATGGGTTAATTATTGACGACTCTGTTGTAAAACAGGTACGAGCAAAAAGCGAGGTTTATGTTTAGTATTGAACGCTGGCAGGAAATTTTTGAAGCAATCCGCAAAAACAAACTTCGGACTTTTTTAACGGGTCTTTCCGTGGCATCTGGTATTTTTATATTGGTTATTCTTTTAGCCATCGGGCAAGGGATGTCTAACGGCGTTTCAAAACAATTCGAAAATGATGCTGCAAACCGCATTAGCGTTTGGACAAATGTTACTTCCATAGAATATAAAGGGATGAATCCCGGCCGCATAATAGAAATGGACAACCGCGATTATGATATGGCGGTTAATAAAAACGAAGATATAATTGAACTTAAATCTGGAGTTTTCAGTAGATGGGGGCAATTAACTACTTATAAAAAAGAAAGCGGAAGTTATAGAGTAGAAGGCGTTCGTGCCGATTATCAATTTCTTGAAAACGCAACTTTAGTTGAAGGAAGATACATAAATCAGAACGATCTTAATTCATTTGAAAAAAACGCAATTATAGGAAACCAAGTTTATCTGGATTTATTTGGTGGAAAAAATGCAATGGGTGAATATATAGACGTTGCAGGAATACAGTTTAAGGTTGTGGGAGTTTATTCAGACCCAGGTGGAGAGCGCGAAGAAACCCGCATTTTTATCCCATTAACCACAGCACAACGCGTTTACAATGCTGGCGATAAACTTAGATCGCTTGCTTTCACAATTGAACAGCACGACAATTACATCGATGCATTGGCTGCTTCGGAAGCCTTTTCTGCAGGTTTAGAAGCAGATTTAAAAGCCAAGCACACTATATCGCCAGATGATACCAGAGCGGTAAATGTGAACAATACTTTGGAAAATGCAAAACGCTTTTACGATCTCAATAAAATGATAACTTGGTTCTTTTGGGGCGTTGGTATCTGTACTATCATTGCTGGCGTAGTTGGAGTAAGTAATATTATGCTAATTATCGTAAAAGAGCGCACTAAAGAAATTGGTGTCCGGAAAGCAATTGGCGCTGAGCCTTGGTCCATCATTGGAATGATACTTCACGAATCTATTTTTGTTACCGCAATCGCAGGTTTTATGGGCTTAATATTTAGTCTCATCCTATTGCAATTAGTAGGACCATTTATTGAAACAGATTATATCAGAAACCCTTCAGTAGACTTTTCAGTTGCAATTACAACGGTTATTATACTTGTGGTTGCTGGAGCTGTTGCTGGTTTTTTCCCCGCCTATAGAGCCGCAAATATTAAACCCATAGAAGCTTTACGCGATGAGTAAATTATTTAGTAGAGACAGTTGGGCCGAAATTATTGAAGCTCTTAGCAGCAATTGGTTTAGAACCGTAATGACTGCTTTTGGAGTGCTTTGGGGTATTTTTATATTGGTGATTTTACTCGCAGCCGGCAACGGTTTAGAAAACGGAATTAAACAAGGTTTTAACGGCATGGCCACTAATTCTATGTTTATGTGGACGCAGACCGCTTCGCAACCTTATAAAGGATTACCAAAGGGTCGCCGTTATAATTTCAAAACGAGCGATATTGATGCTTTAAAACAAAATGTACAAGGCTTACGCTTCGTTTCACCCAGAAATCAATTAGGAGGTTTTCGCGGAAGTAATAACGTGGTACGTGGTCTTCAAACTGGTGCTTTTAATGTTTATGGCGATTATCCCGAAATTATTGAGCAGCAGCCCATGGATATTACTTCGGGACGGTTTATTAGCTATTCCGATATAAATGAAAAACGAAAAGTTGCAATAATCGGGAGCGGGGTTCAAAGTGCGTTATACGATCCCGGTGAAGAAGTTATAGGCTCTTATATTAAAATTAATGGCGTTAATTTTATGGTCATTGGCACCTATAAAAAGAAAGGAAATAATGGCGATCCCGAAGAAATGCAAAAGGAAATTTATGTGCCTTTTACATCGTTTTCACAAGCATTTAATATGGGCGACATTGTAGGTTGGATGGCAATTACCGCTCAAGATGGTTATTCAATTACAGAATTGAAATCGCAAGTTTTTGACGTTATAAAAACACGTCACACTATAAACCCGAACGACGATCGCGCCATTGGAAATTTTGATCTCTATCAAGAATACAGCAAAATATCTGGCCTATTTACGGCACTTAATTTTGTGGCCTATTTCGTAGGTATTTTAGTGTTGCTTTCAGGAATTATTGGCATTAGTAACATAATGCTAATTGTAGTAAAAGAACGCACTAAAGAAATCGGTATTCGCCGAGCTTTAGGTGCTACGCCGGGAAGCATTCGCTCACAAATACTGTTAGAATCTATTTTCTTAACCATCGTTTCTGGGATGGCAGGAATTGTATTGGCATCTGCGGTACTTTGGCTTGTAAATTATCAACTCAGCGGAATGGACACCAGCGAAATGATGTTTATAAACCCTTCGGTTAACATTGGCGTTGTATTTATAGCATTAACTATTTTGATTGTTTCAGGTCTTTTGGCAGGGTTAATTCCCGCGCAGAATGCCATAAAAATAAAACCTGTTGAAGCATTAAGGACAGAATAAATTAAGTGGTAATGAAATTAATAAGCGATCCAAAAGTTGTGGCAGTTTTTGAAAATTATCCCGAACAAGTGAAGGAACAAATGCTTCAGCTTCGCGAATTGGTTTTAAAAACGGCATCTGAGATCGATGAACTTAAAGAACTGGAGGAAACTCTCAAATGGAGTGAACCGAGTTATTTAACAAAATATGGAAGCACCATTCGAATGGATTGGAAGTTGAAAAACCCAGATCAGTTTGCAATCTACTTTAAATGTACATCCAAGCTGGTTACTACATTTAGAACAATTTATAAAGACAAATTCAATTTTGAAGACAATCGGGCTATCGTTTTCAAATTAAAAGAAAAAATACCAGTGAAAGAATTACAGCACTGTATAACATTAGCGCTAACATATCATAAGGTTAAGCATTTGCCATTGTTGGGCACATAAATGAACCTGAAAAAATCATCAATTAAAGACCAAAATTTCAACAATCAACAAAATGAAAAAAACTAAAACCATAATCATCCTTGCATCCATTGCGATTCTATTTACAGTTTCTATGTATTGGCTCTATTCAAAAAATATAGAAGACCCTATTATTTATGAAACTGAAAAACCAACAATGGGTACAGTTGTTAAAAAAACTGTGGCAACAGGAAGCATTGTTCCGAAGGAAGAAGTGCTTATAAAACCAAACATTTCAGGAATTATTGACGAGATTTTTGTAGTAGCAGGTGAAATTGTAAAAGCTGGAGACCTAATTGCGAAAGTAAAAGTGGTGCCAAATGTTTCCTCTTTAAACAGCGCCAAAAGCAACATAAACAGCGTACGCACCCAAGTTGAAACCGCGCGTCTTGCTTTCGAAAACCAAAAGAACATTTATAACCGCCAGAAACAATTGTTTGAGAAAGGCGTAATTTCTGCCAATGAATTTGACAACGCACAATTGTCTTACGATCAAAGCGAGCAAAGATTAAAGCAAGAAAGAGTTGGCTTAACCGCTGCTAGTCAAAATTACGATATCGTAAAAACAGGAACTACAAGTGGAATGGGTTCTTCTGCAAATACGGAAATTCGTGCAACAGTTTCAGGAATGGTACTAGATGTACCTGTAAAAACTGGAAATCAAGTAATTGAGTCGAATAATTTCAACGATGGAACTACAATTGCTACTTTGGCCGATGTAGACAAAATGATTTTTGAAGGAAAAGTTGATGAAAGCGAAGTGGGGAAAATTAAAGAAGGTCTTCCGTTAGAGATTACTGTGGGCGCACTTCCTGAAAAAACTTTCAATGCCCAACTAGATTATATCGCTCCAAAGGGAATAGACGAAAATGGCGCAATTCAGTTTGAAATAAAGGGAACGATGAAAAATCTAGACACAACTTCAACTTTTATTCGTGCAGGACTTAGTGCCAACGCTTCTATTATTTTGGCAAAAGCAGAAAATGTGTTGACCATAAAAGAAGCTTTAGTTCAGTTTGATCCAAAAACACAGAAACCTTTTGTTGAGGTAATGGTTGGCGATCAAAAATTTGAGCGAAGAGATATAGAATTAGGCGTGAGCGACGGAATAGATGTTGAGGTAAAGAGCGGAGTTTCCAAAGATGACGACATTAAAGTTTGGAACATATTAAAACCAGCGCCAGTAACGGGTGGTCGTGGCTAAACGTCCTTTTTAGAATATAAATCAGTTCAATTTAAAATTATAATTTCATAAATTTTGTAACGCATTAGCATTGCAAAAGACTTATTCATCAATAGATAAACTTATGAAGAAGATAGCAATCCCTTTCTTTTTTTTGATACTCAGTATTTCACTCTCAGCCCAAACCAAACAATGGACTTTGCAGGAATGTGTGAATCATGCACTTGAAAATAATATTTCGGTAAAACAGAGCGAGCTAGAATTAGAGAGCAGCGAAATAGATAAACTAGAAGCAATTGGTAATTTTCTACCTACAGTAAACGGTAGCGCTAGTGCATCAAAAAATACAGGTTTAGGTTTAAACCCTACAAATAATCAACTTGAGAATACTACTTTTGGATCTGCTTCGGGCTCTATTAACGTAGGGCTTAAACTTTTTGATGGACTTAGAAATGTGCGCCAATTGCAACGTTCTAAGCTAACAAAATTAGCAGCTCAGTATCGTTTAGACAAAATGAAAGATGATATTGCACTTACCGTAGCAAATTCATATTTACAAGTTTTGCTGAATAAAGCAAATTTAGAAGTTGCAAATTCTCAAAACAGAGTAACGCTCGAACAATTAGATAGAACCAATAATCTTGTGGACGCTGGAGTGCTTCCCCGAGGCGATCTTTTAGAGATTAAAGCTACTGATGCAAGCGAAAAACAACGTATGGCCGTAGCAGAAAATACTGTCACGATTTCTTTAATAAGCCTTGCGCAACTTTTATTGATTAAAGACTATACAAATTTTGATATTGCTGACGAGGAGTACAAAATTATCGATGGAGGCATTGCAGATAAAGATGTTTCAGAAATAATTGAAAGCGCAAAAGAAACGCGTTCCGAAGTAAAGATTGCTCAAAAAAGTGTAGACTTGGCTGAGAAAGATTTGCAAATTTCGCGCGGTAGCTATTACCCAACACTTTCAGCATTTTTTGGTTACAATACACGTTATGCAGATAACGACCCATTACAAACCGATTTTGTTGACCAGCTTTACTTAAACGATGGTATTGGTTATGGTTTACAACTTAATGTTCCTATTTTTAATGGTTTTGCCGTTAGAAGTAATGTAAAGCGAAGTAAGATAAATTTAAAAAATACGGAGTATCAATTAGAGCAAACAAGGTTAGATTTAGAATCTAGTGTATACCAAGCCTATGTAGATGCTAATGGTGCGCTTAAAGCGTATGAATCTGCAACCGTTGCGCTTGAATCGCAAGAGCTAGCATATCAATATGCAAAAGATCGTTTTGATGTTGGGTTAACCAATGCATTCGACTTTAGTCAATCAAAATTACGCTACGATAATTCTTTAATTGAAGAGAACAGAACTAAATTTGAATATATTTTCAAATTGAAAGTTTTGGAATTGTATTTTGGAGTTCCAGCTAGCGAATTAAAATTTTAAGTATGAAGAAAAAAACTATCATTTGGATTGTTGTAGTTGTTGTGTTGCTTATAGTTGTTCTTCTTGTTGGAAAGAAAGCAGGTTGGTTCGGTAATACAGGCGATTTTAAAGAAGTTGAAATCACCCAGATTTCGCCCATCAATATAGTTGAAACCGTTGCCGCAACAGGAAAAATTCAACCCGAAGTAGAAGTTGCGCTTTCTTCTGAAGTTTCAGGAGAAATTATTGAACTTCCCGTTAAAGAAGGCCAAACTGTACAAAAAGGCGATCTTTTGGTTAAAATAAACCCAGATTTAATTCAGGCTGCGGTAAGTCAATCGCAAGCAGGTTTGCAGAATGTTCGCGCTCAGTTAACACAGGCCCAAGCGAGCGAAAAGAATGCCCAACTTAATTTTGATCGCAACAAATCACTATTTGAGAAAGGCGTTATTTCTAAAGCTGAATGGGACAAATCGGTAACCGATTATGATATGGCGAAAGCAAACTCAAAAGCGGCATTTTACAACGTTCAAAGTGCTTCAGCAAATGTTAAGCAGTCTGTAGATAATCTTTCTCGTACCACCATTTATGCGCCTATGAGTGGAACTATTTCAAAGCTGTCGGTTGAATTAGGCGAGCGAGTAGTGGGAACAGCCCAAATGGCAGGAACCGAAATTGTTCGCGTGGCAAACCTTCAAAATATGGAAGTAGTAGTTGACGTAAACGAAAATGATATTGTAAAAGTTTCTGTGGGCGATTCAACAATTGTTGAGGTAGATGCGTATTTAAAACGTGAATTTCGAGGGGTAGTTAGTGAAATTGCAAATAGTGCAGAAAGTGCATTAACTGCAGATCAAGTAACAAACTTTAAAGTGAAAGTTCGAATTCTTCCAGATTCTTATAAAACCTTAACTGAAGGAAAACCTGAAAGCTATTCACCTTTTAGACCTGGAATGACAGCTACTGTAGATATAATTACCACTACAAAGAAGAATGTAATTGGTGTGCCTATTAGTGCAATTGTTATAAAAACAGATACCACAGATTCAAAGAAACTGTATACCAGTCAAACAACAACTACAAGCGACGAAAAGTTTGAGGCGGTTTATGTTAAAGTAGGTGAAGAAGCAAAATTACGCGTTGTAAAAACAGGTATACAAGACGATTCTAATATTGAAATAATAACAGGCTTAAAAGAGGGCGAAACCGTTATTATTGGGCCTTATAACACAGTTACCAAATCGTTGAAACAAGGTGATAAGGTCGAGGTTATTGATCCCAAAGCGGAAAAAAAGGAAAAATAATGGCTGTAATTTTATGTCTTGAAACTGCTACTACCAATTGTTCGGTTGCTGTTTCTGTTGGGGGTGAGGTAAAAGCGATTCGCGAAGAAAACAATCAAAAATATTCACACGCTGAAAAGCTTCATGTTTTCATTGAAGAGGTTTTAGCAGAAGCTAAAATTGATAAAAATCAATTAGATGCTATTGCAGTTAGTAAAGGTCCGGGTTCTTATACTGGGCTTAGAATTGGCGTATCTGCAGCCAAGGGATTGTGCTTTGCTTTAGATATTCCGTTACTGTCAATTTCAACGCTAGAGATTCTTGCACGACAGGTTGATCATAAAGATTGCTACATTATCCCGCTGCTCGATGCTCGAAGAATGGAAGTGTATTCAGCAGTTTTTAATGCTGAAAAAAAACAAATTAGAGAAACCAGAGCTGAAATAGTAAACGAGAATTCATTTAGTGACTATTTAGAAGAATCTAAAACCATTTTCCTTGGCGATGGTTCAAACAAGTTTGAAGAATTGTGTACTAATAAAAACGCAGTTTTTCTTGACAATAATTTTCCGTCATCAGCCGGTATGGCAAGTTTGGCCGAGGCCAAATACAAAATAAGCGACACAGAAAATGTCGCTTATTTTGAGCCTTTTTATTTAAAGGAATTTATGTTGGGTTAGCGTCACTGCTTTATAATATTGAATCGAAGTAGCTAATCGCTTTTATTAAATCTGCTTCTTTGTCTAAATCTATATTATTGTCTTTAATATAACTTTTCATCTCGCTTTTTTTACGATCCATCATTTTAAGAATTTTAGACTTACCATTTGGCATTTCTAAGAATGATCCATTTTGAACCAAATAATAGGTAACAGTTTTTGGGAATGCTGGCGGAGAATCTCTTTGATAGCTAGTTTTAGCTTTCTGTGGCTCTCTATAAACAGCTTTCGTCTTCTTGTAAAGATCGTATGTTTTTCCATCGCTAAGTACGTTAAAATAGCCGCCTTTTTCGTTGCTGCCATCTAATGGAACAAAAACATAAATGTCTCTAAATATTTTTACGAATATATCTGGTGACTTTGTTAAAGCGCCATAACTTACATCAGACACATTTTTTTTGATTTCAATTTCATCTGCAAAAGCGTTATATCGCATCGGAACATCATCTTGTACAAGCTGATCTCCTTGAAATATTTTCCCCTGAACAAAATTGGGATTGGCATAAGCCTCGTCTTTTATTGATTCAAATTGTGCTTCTGTAAGTCCGAAAGCCAATGATTTTTGATTAAGATCTATGGTTCTATCATAAATATTATAATTGGTATTGGTACGTTGCGCAATTGCCGGAACTAAAAGCATAACAGCAAGCGAGGTTAAAATTATTTTTTTCATATTTGAATTTTTAATGATTGATATAAAAATAGGCTATATTTCTACAAACATAACAATTTATTTCTGTAGTGTTTCCAAATTAAAATGGTGTACATCGCGTTGTGGGTAAGGTATAGAAATATCAGCAGCTTCAAGCCTTGCTTTTCCTTCTTCTAAAATTAGCCATCGCAGGTTCCAAAAGTCTTCATTCTTCGCCCAATAACGCAGTGTAAGGTTAACCGAGCTATCACCCAATTCAGCAACGGCAGCCATCGGCATTTTGTCTGTAATCTTTAAAACTGTTTCTTGCTCATTCACCAAAGCTAAAAGAATTTCTTTTGCTTGTTTTATATTGTCATCGTAACTAATACCAAAGGTTAAGTTTTCGCGTCTTATCCCTTCTATAGTATAATTAATAATATTATCGTTACTCAATTGTCCATTCGGAATTATAGCAAGTTGGTTTCCAAAAGTGATTACGCTAGTATTGAAAATTGAAATCTCTTTTACGGTTCCATCTACACCTTGGGCGCTTATAAAATCGCCTACTTTAAACGGTTTTATTAACAGGATTAAAATACCTCCCGCAAAATTGGCGAGCGAACCTTGTAATGCTAAACCAATTGCCAATCCTGCCGCACCAATAATTGCAACTAGCGAAGTAGATTCTACGCCTAGTTGCGTAATAACCAAAACAAAAAGGATGATTTTTAAACCCCAATTTATAAGACTCGCAATAAAATTTTCGAGCGTTGGATCGTATTCTTTTTTGTCGAAAAACTTTTTTGTGTACCGATTTATTACTTTAATAATCCAAAAGCCAATCAGTAACATTACAACTGCTCCAATCGCACTCGGTAAAAAATCGAGTAACTTTTGGCCATACTTTTCAAGGTAAATATCTAAGTCTTGAAATTTTTCCATAAAAATTTATTCTTTTTTGTTTAATGATTTAATTGCAATTTTTGTGTCTGTAACGGGTAGTTTGCAAGCATTGTTCTCGCAAACATAAATAAGGGTTTCATCGGGCACATATCTATTTTCAAAAAGTGGGCCATCTTTTTCGCCTGTACTTCCGGCAATAATTATGTTCGGAAGATAATTTGTATTTAGTTCTTTTATTATTTCTGGTGCATTAGCGCCTACAACAACAACTTCATAAAAACTACTTTTGAAGTTTAGCATCAAGTCCATCCAATTAGAAAAACCACTTGGATATTGTTTTATTTCTTCGGAAACGTTTTTCAGCATTTGATGCGAAATTTCATCAAAATTGGTTTCTTCAAAATATTTTGAAAGCAGAAAAAGATTCTTAGCCATTGCAGAATTTGAAGCGGGAATTACATTGTCGCGATAATCAAAGTTTCGGGTAACAATGGCCGGATCATTTTTTGAAGTGAAATAAAACATGTGTTTTTCCGAATCGAAAAAGTTAGCAATTGTATAATCAGCCATTTTCTTGGAAAGGTCGAGCCATTTATCGTCCAAGGTTATTTGATATAAGTCTACAAATGCTTCAATTGTAAAAGCATAATCCTCTAAAAAACCGTTGATGTTGCTTTTGCCATCTTTATAATTGTGAAATAACACCCCGTCTTTCCGAAGTTGATTTTTAGAGATAAAAGCTGCGTTTTTTAAAGCTGCATCTAAGTATTCTTTTTTGCCGAAAGCTTTATACGCATCCACATATCCTTTTAGCATCAATGCATTCCAAGAAGTTAGGGTTTTGTCGTCCAATCTTGGTTTGTCCCTTTTGTTGCGATAGGTGAGAAGTGTTTCTTTCCGATTATTCTTTTTCTGTTGAAATGCTTCAGAAGTAAGCCCGAATTCTTTTTCAATTTCTGCATCCGTCTTTTTGCGAATCAGGACATAGTGGTTGTTTTCCCACTTTCCGTAACTGTTTACATTGTAATATTCCTTAAAAATATTGAAATCATCTTTTAGCTGCTCCTGCAATTCTTCCGAAGTAAAAACGTAGAATGCACCTTCTTCCAGCTTGCCATTTTCATCTTTACTATCTGCGTCCAGCGACGAATAAAAACCGCCTTCTTTGTTAGTTAAATCGAGCGCTATAAACTGCAAAGTTTCCGCAACTACTTCTTTGTAAAGTGGGTTTTTGGTTACCAAATATGCGTTACTGTAAAGGCTAACAAGTTGCGCATTGTCGTAAAGCATTTTTTCAAAATGAGGTACGTGCCATTTTTCGTCTGTACTATAGCGGGAAAATCCGCCGCCAATCTGGTCGTAAAGGCCGCCATAAGCCATTTTGTCTAAAGTTAGCGTTACAAAATTTAGTAGCTCGGCGTCATTTTTTTCAATGGCTTGCCGTAGCAAAAATTCAAGATTGTTCGGCATCATAAATTTTGGTGCACCTTGAAAACCGCCATTTTTCGTGTCGAATTTCCGCGACCAATCCGCTACAATATTTTCAAGTGGAAAATCTTTAAAAATAATCTCATCCGTATTTAAATGGATTAGATCCATGCTTTTAATTCCTTCTTCTAATCGGTTTGCGTAGGCGATCAATTTTTCAGGCTCGTTGGTATAAACTTCCTGTATTTGTTCCAAGGCATTTATCCAATCATTTTTCCTGAAATAGGTTCCGCCCCAAACGGGTCTTCCGTCGGGGAGTGTAACAACATTTAAAGGCCAACCGGCGCTTCCCGTCATTAATTGAACAGCATTTATGTAAGTTTGATCTACATCGGGTCTTTCTTCGCGATCTACTTTTACCGAAATAAAACTCTTGTTCATTACAGCGGCTACAGTGCTATCTTCAAAACTTTCGTGCTCCATTACGTGGCACCAGTGGCAAGCAGCATAGCCAACGCTTATAATCATTAGCTTTTTTTCTTTTTTTGCTTTTTGCAATGTAGCTTCGTTCCAAGCGTTCCAATTAACTGGATTGTGTGCGTGCTGAAGTAAATAAGGGCTTGTTTCCTTTATTAAATCGTTTGTATAGCTTTGTGTTTCCAAGGTTTTTTTAGTTGAAGAATTACAGCCAAGTAGAATTAGTGAGGCTAAAAGTGTAAATAGTAGTCGCATAACGGGATTTCAGAAAAACAAAAATACGCTTTTGGAATTTCAAAAGCGTATTCCGTTAAGGTCTTTAGATTATTAATTCACTTCAAAAGTGATTTTTACATTTACGCGAAATTTGGTAATGTTGTCACCGCCCTCAACCACGCAACTTTGTTCGTTTACATAAACGGAGCGAATGTTTTTCACGCTTTTTGATGCTTCTTTAACTGCATTTCTAGTGGCGTCTTCCCAACTTTTGTCTGAACTTGCCAGAACTTCAATAACTTTTAATACTGCCATATTTTTGGTTTTAAGTTAAAAATAGTGAAACTTCAAAATACAAATATTAAGCCCTAATTTTCTGAAAATTAAGTTAAAAGGTAATGATTTCTAACGCTATAAGGTGAGGTTATCCATTTATAGCTTCCACGCTATTTATTTTACCGTGGAGCATTTCTTTCAACATAGTTTCTATTCCGTTTTTTAAAGTTATTGTTGAAGAAGGGCAGCCACTACAAGCACCTTGTAAAATAACTTTTACTGTTTTAGTTTCTTCGTTGAAAGAATCAAAACGAATATTTCCACCATCGCGTGCTACGGCAGGTTTTACGTATTCATCTAAAATAGAAATTATTTCCTTTTCAAAGTCTGTGTGATTCTCCGAAAAATTTTCAGAAGTATTATTTGTAGATGAAATATTTGCATCGGTAGTGGTTGCATTTAATATTTCATCATTCAATATTGTTTTTCCATCTTCAATAAATTTGCGGATAAAATCGCGCAATTCCATTGAAATTTCCTGCCATTCGGAAATGTTGTATTTCATCACCGAAACATAATTTTCGCTAATAAAAACTTCTTTTACAAAAGGGAAATTAAACAATGCCATTGCCAAGGGCGAATGAGTGGCATCGTCGATGTTTTTAAATTCAAAAACTCCAGTTGCTAAAGATTTATTAGCCACAAATTTCATTACTGAAGGATTGGGGGTGCTTTCTGCATAAATGGTTATGGCAACTTTTTTGGGAGTGTCTTGTTCGGCAATTACAGATTTTCCTTCATTTAGGTACTCTAAAATGGATTCGGACACTTCTTCTTGTACTTCTTCCCATGCAATTATGTCATATTTCTCGATTGCGATGAAATTCTGCGAAATATATACCGTTTTTACAAATGGAAGATAAAAAAGTTGCTGCGCCAAAGGGCTCGGTTTTGCTTCATCTATATTTTTGAATTCGTAGCTACTGGAGCGGGTTAAGAGCGAGTTAGCAACGAATTTTATAATATTCGGATTGGACGTTTTTGAAATATCTATGTTAAATTGAGGCATTAAGATGTTTTTTTTGCGAAAATATAAAAAGAAAAACAATGTATTCAATATATTTGGCACTGTAATACCAAGTTTTATGAAAAAATTAATACTTTTCTTAGCCTTACTTTTTCCACTTTTTATTTTTTCACAGGCCGTAACATTATTTCAGCAATTTAATGGTAGGTATGATTTTACAGCAGTAGGTAATACGCTGAACTCACAGCCAAATTTTAATGGGTATTGCGGACAGATGCTACAGAGTAGTGCTAGTTTATCTTTATCGCCTGGACAGACTTTTGTTTCAGCTCATTTATACTGGGGGTCTATAGGTACAGGAGATTTTGATGTTTCTATGAATGGAACACCCATTAGCGCCCAGCGTATTTTTAGCCATACTTTTAATGGTAATCCATACTTTTCGGCCTATTCAGATGTTACCGCTCTTGTAGGTGCAACAGGAAATGGCACTTATACGTTTGCAGACATGGACGTACAAGCCTTGCTTCCTGGCTATTGCGGTACTAACTTTGGTGGATGGGCAATTTACGTAATATACGAAGACCCTTCGCTTTTGCTAAATCAAATCAGTCTTTTTGATGGTTTAGAAAGTGTATCAGCAAATAATAATAACCTCAGTATTACATTAACTAACATAGATGTAAGTTCGGATGTACTTTCGAAAATAGGGTTTTTAGCTTGGGAAGGAGAACAGGAAATCGCCAATGGAGAAAGTCTTTTTATTAATGGAACATTAATTTCTAATGCTTTAAATCCTGCAAATAACGCATTCAACGGAACAAATTCTTATGTCGGGGCTCCCGGAAATGTCCAGAACTACAATATGGATTTGGACTTTTACAATTTATCAGGAATTGTGGCTGCTGGTGATACTAGTATCCTCATTGAATTAGAGTCTCATCAGGATTTTATAATGGTGAATAATATTATTACCAGTGTAAACTCAGAACTTCCCGATGCTACTATTGAAATTGATGACTTGGGTGTGCTTTGTGAGAATAATAACTTGGATGTAGAATACACAGTTTATAACGTCAATAGTACGAATGAATTACCGGCAAATACACCAATTGCATTTTATGCAGATGCAACACTTATTGGGCAAACCACAACAACAACTATTATTCCTATTGGTGGTTCTGAAAGTGGTACTATAACTTTAAATATTCCAATTGCCACTCCCAACAATTTTAACTTGAGAGCAGTAATTGATGATATAGGAAACGGAACTGGTATTGTATCTGAAACGGATGAAACAAACAACGAAGATATTTACCCAGTTGATTTAAGTACAGCAGGTATTCTTCTTAATCCAGGTCCAGCTTGTTTGGGTAGGCCAGTTATTTTAGATTCAGGTGTTACCGATCCTCCATTTAATATTCAGTGGTTTAGAAATAACATTGCTATTCCCGGTGCTACAAATCCAACATTGGTAGTTACTGCAGATGGTATTTATAGAGTGGAAGCAGTAGATGGTATTTGTAGTGTAGATAGTAATTCTGTTGTAATTACATTTAGACCCCAGCCCGTTGCAAATACTCCGGTAAATCTTTACCAATGCGATGATGGCACGACAGCGGGAGTTTTCAATTTAACAGACAACGACGCAAATATTTTGGGTGCTCAGGACCCTGCGCAGTTCACGATAAAATATTACCAAAGTTTCCAAGACAGTTTTGATGACACCAATGAGATCCTTGGCGGTGTGCATATTATTGTACCCCCATCGCCACAATCTATTTATGCACGCATCGAGGATAATAGTGGAAGCTGTTTTGATTTAACTGATTTTAAAATTTACTTCAGCCGTGCTATCGCTGGGTTGGTTCCAGCCACCGCAAGCTATTGCGATGCTGATGGTGATGGCGGCGAGTTTGTGGATCTAGCAGTGGAGTTCAACTCTTTGGTACTTGATGGCGAGCCATCTTCCAGATATTTCATTACCTATCATGGCAGCCAGGTGGATGCAGACAACGATGCCAACCCATTGCCAAACCCTTATTATGTTTCGGCTCCTGGAGAGACCGTCTATATTCGTTTAGAAAACCGAAACGATGACCGTTGTTTTGATAGCAGTCGTAGTATCGATTTGATTATAGATACCCCACCAACAGTTAACACGGTTCCCGGAAACCTTATTGAGTGCGATGTAAACAACGACGGCTTTGCTGCTTTTGACCTTACCCAGCAGGATTTGGTGATTACTATGGGCGATCCTACCTTAACGGTTACTTACCACGGAACGATGC